>CAYVTZ010000005.1:71351-112226 GCA_964454685.1 uncultured Christensenellaceae bacterium | reverse complement strand
CTGCCGACTGACGACAGAGGATTCAAAAACAGCGCAGGCGAAACCCTGACGGGTGCTACCTATTGGGAGCATGCTGGCGGAGACCTGGAAAAAGCAACGAAGGTTACTTCTGACGCGATCACAAAATATCCGGATGTCAACGTCGTTTATGGCGACAACGTATCCAATGGTCTTGGCGTAGTTGCTGCATACGAAGCTGCTGGCCGCGGTAAAGCGGTTGATGGCGTTCCGCAGACTGAAATCATCGCTTCTACGGATGCGAGCGACGGCGAGCTGAACAAGATTGCTGACCCGACTTCTTCCCTGAAGTACGTGCTGGGCATGCAGCCGCAGACCTTCGCTTACGCGCAGATCGACATGATGATGAAGCTGATCAACGGCGAGATGGACAACGACACTTACGTGGAAGAAAAAGTTCCGGACATCTACTTCAACTACTTTAAGGATTCCGTTCAGGACATGCAGGACTGGTACAACACCCAGTACATGCCTGATAAAGAACTGGATCTGGTTGGTACTTTCGGAAACAACATGTAACAAAAAGCTGCTTTAGCAGCGCAGGAGAATCGCAGGGGGCATCGCGCCCCTTGCGGCTTTGCCTGCATGAATGTAATTATGGTCACGGGAGATCATGGAGGGGTAAAAATGTCTGAGCATATTCTGGAAATAAAAAATATTTCAAAGCATTTTACCGGTGTAAAAGCTCTGGATGACGTGAGTTTCAACATTAAAAAGGGCTCATGCCATTGTTTGGTCGGCGAAAACGGCGCGGGTAAGTCCACGCTCATCAAGATTCTTACGGGGGCACATCCAAAAACATCGGGGACGATTTTGTACAATGGAAAAGAGTATAATCCTTCCAGTACGAAAGACGCGATGAACCAAGGAATCGGCTGTCTGTTTCAGGAGCTGAACGTAGTGGAAAAGCTGCGCGTAGAGGAAAACATCTGCCTGGGACTGGAAGAAACGAAATTTGGCGTCATCAAAAAGAGCTCTAACAAAAAGGTATTTGAAGTTTTAAAACGCATTGACAGCACCATTGAACCCAAGCAATACATTGAAGAACTCAGTGTTGCAAAACGTCAAGTGGTGGAAATGGCAAAAGCGCTTGCGATGGATTCGGACTTGATTATCATGGACGAGCCGACGGCAGCGCTCACGGAAGAGGAAGTTAATCGTCTGTTTGAGATCATCGCTGATCTGAAGAAGCAGGGGATCACGATTATATACATCTCGCACCGTCTGGAAGAGATTATGGAACTGGCGGACTATGTAACGGTTCTTCGAGACGGCAAACACATTGAAACGAAACTGAGAAGCGAAATTGAAAACCGCGGCGAATTGATCAAAATGATGATCGGCAAGGTGATTGTGGAGGACTACATTCCCAATCAGGTAGACCCTGCTTTGAAGGCGATGGAAGTCAAAAACTTGACGACGGACAAACTCAAGGATGTGAGCTTTGAGCTGTGCAAGGGCGAGATTTTGGGCTTTTATGGTCTGATTGGCGCGGGCAAGACCGAGATTGCGCGTGCGATCTTCGGCGCAGACCCATATTTGGGTGAGATTGCGCTGGAGGGCAAGACGGTAGCGCTCAAGAAGCCGGGTACGGCGCTTGCAAACGGCATTGCGCTGGTACCGGAGGAACGCCGCACGCAGGGCATTTGTACGGAATTGAGCATTGCGGTGAACGTGCCGATGATGAACTATGAAACGGTTTCGAGCAAAGGCATTTTGAATAAAATGACGCAGGCGAAAGTGGCGCGGCAATATATTGATTCCATCGGGGTCGCCTGCCGCAACGAAAACCAATCGGTGGCGTATCTTTCGGGTGGTAACCAGCAAAAAGTGGTTTTGGCAAAATGCCTGAACGCGCATCCGAAGGTTTTACTGCTGGATGAACCGACCCGTGGCGTGGACGTAGGCGCGAAGCAGGAGATTTATCACATCATAAGACAAATGGTGAAAGACGGATGCTCGGTTATGGTATTCTCCAGTGAACTGCCGGAGATTATGGGGCTGTGCGACCGCATCGTGCTGCTGTTTGACGGTGAGATCAAGGCGATCATGAAAAATGACGAAACACTGGAAACACAGCAAATCATGCACATTGTGACAGGAGGCGAAGGAAATCATGAATCATGAAAAAACGCTGACACAAACAAAGAAAATTAAATTCACCTCGGACGGTGTGCAGAACCTCACGATCTTTTTGATCTTTGTGGCGGCCTGCATTGTGGGCTTTGCCCTGCAACCGGCCATCTTCTTTGGATATACCAATATCCTGAACTTATTTGTAAACTCGTCCAGCATCATCATGGTGGGCGCGGCGGTGACGCTGGTGCTGATCTCCGGTAATCTGGATCTTTCGGTGGGCGGCGTAGGCGCGATGGGCGCAGTGCTGTTTGGACTGATGGCGTTAAATGGCGTTCCGACCATGCTGGCGGCGGTGCTGTCGGTGGTGATCGGCATGGCGTTCGGCTGGTTTTGCGGATTTTCCATTGCGAAATTCCGGTTGCCGTCCTTCATCATCTCTCTGGCATTCAGCTACATCTGCCGCGGCGTGGCACTGATTGGCGCGGGTGGCGCAGCGGTGTTCAATCTGCCGCAGGACATTGGCATGATCGGCCAGACCGTAGGCCCGATTCCGCTGCCTATGGTTTACGCGATTGGCGCGGTGGTGATCTTCATGATCATCCAAGGCAAGACGACATTTGGCAGCAAAGTTTATGCGGTAGGCTCCAACATCACGACGGCGCGGCTTTCCGGCATCAATGATGTGAAGGTGACTTCTACGGTATTTATGTTTTCGAGCATGATGGCTGCATTTGCAGGTGTGGTGCTGACTTCCAGACTGGCGGCTGCGGACAGCGGCATTTTCCCGACACTGGAAGCGGACTGCATCATTGTAGCGGTGCTGGGTGGAACAGATATCAACGGCGGACGCGGCACGGTGTTCGGCATGCTGATTGGCGCATTGTTTATTGCGGTGCTGACCAACATCATGAACATGCAGGGCATGACGGAGTATGTGCAAAACGTGGTACGCGGTGCGGTGCTGATTCTTGCGATTGTCATGAACAACGTCATTCGCAGCCGCATCAGAGTATAACGGGGGGTTCGAGCAATGAGTAAAATTGGTAAATCAGCAAAACAAAACCTTGTACTGTTGGTGATTTTGGTCGCCCTGTGTGTATTCTTTACGACGCAGAACGGTAAGTTTTTCAGTATGTATAATGTAATGAGCATGTTCCGGCAGAGTCTGCCGCAGCTGCTGCTTGCCTGCACGATGGCGTTTGTGATCATCAGCGGCGCGATCGACCTTTCGATTGGCGGCGTGATGGCGCTTTCCGCAATGATCTACGGTTATTTCTGTCTGTGGGGCATGAACCCATGGCTGGCCATTCCGGTGGTGATGGTGTTTGGCGCTTTGGTGGGTGTGGCGAATACGCTCATTATGGAGAAACTCAAGATTCCGGCGATCATGGCGACGCTGGCAACATGGATCATTACAGCGGGACTGGCGCTGGTGATTTGTAACGCAATCCCGATCAGCGATCCGCTGGTCAAGCCCATCACGGCATTCAACTCGATGAAGCTGTTTGACGAAATTCCGCTGGCGTTGTTCATCGTGATTGGCGTGATCATACTGTTCGTCTTTTTGGAACGCAAAACGTTGCTGGGCAAATATGCGACGGCAATCGGCGGCAACGCAAATGCGGCATACTATGCCGGCATCAACGTATTCCGGATGCGCATGACCTACTTCATCTTGAGTGGTGCGGTTGCGGCGTTCTGCGGTGTGTGGATGGTGGGACGCCTGGGCAGTGCAGACCCGACGATTGGAACAGGCATGGAATTCTCCGTGATTGCGGCAGTCATTTTAGGCGGCATCAACATCAAGGGCGGTGAAGGCACGGTGATCGGCGCGGTCATTGGCACACTGATCCTGATGTTCCTGACAAACGGCATGAAGATGATGGGTGTGGAAACATTCTTCCAGCAGATTGTGACGGGAATCGTATTGTTTGTGGCGGTGCTGGTAAACAGCGTCGGCAGCAACAAAAAGGTGCTGCGCAAGGCGGCGACCGTTGCTGCGAAGCAAGCATCCTAAGGAATTGGACTTTTTGAAAACCGGGGCGGCATGTTCGTTCCGGTTTTCACACATCTAATTTAAGATATGATAGCGATACAACCAAATCATTTTGCGCATACAGCGTAGTAAGGGGGCAATATGAAAACTTTTTTGGGCATTGATAGTGGTACGAGCGGCATCAAGGCGGTGCTGGTAGATGAAAACGGCAAGATTTTGGCAACCGGGTATCAGGAGATCGACCTGATCACACCCAAACAAATGTGGGTGGAGCAGGATCCGCGGGACTGGTGGAGTGCCTGTAAATATGCGGTGAACGAAGCAGTACGCGGACACAAGGACACGGTGGCTGGCATCGGGCTTTCGGGGCAGATGCTGGGCGCGGTGATGATGGACAAAAACAAGGAACTGCTGGAAAATTGCCTGATTTGGCTGGATCAGCGCGCTTATGCGGAAGTGGATGTGCTGCGCGCAGACATTGGTATGCCCAAATTGCTTGATTTGACGCATAATGTGCCGCTGACAGGATACTGGGGTCCCAAGCTGATGTGGATCAAAAAGAACAGGCCCGACCTGTTTGAGCGTATTGCGCATGTGCTGTTTCCCAAAGACTACCTACGCTTTTGCATGACGGGTGACATTGCGGTGGAAGTTTCCGATGCGAGCGGATCGTATTTGTTTGATATTGCAAAACGCAAATGGTCGGAAGAGATGATGGCGCTTTGCGCTTTGCCAACGCACATCTTCCCGCAGCGTGTGTTGGAATCGCACGATGTGGCGGGCGTATTGACCGAACAGGCGGCGAAAGAGCTGGGATTAAACGCCGGTGTTCCGGTGGTGGCGGGCGCGGGAGACCAGCCAGCCTGCGCGATCGGCAACGGTATTGTAGAAGAGGGTATGGTCTCTGCGACGATCGGTACATCCGGCGTGGTGTTTGCGGCGACGCAGAAGCCCATTAAAGATGATTTGGAAGCAGTGATTTTGGCGTACTGCCACGCGATTCCCGAAACCTACACGTTCTTTGGGTGTACGCTGGGCGCGGGTGGTTCCTTTAAATGGCTGCGCGATGTGGTGGTGAATGGATTTAAAGCGGAAGGCGAAAAGCTGAACTATCCGCAGATTACGGCTTGTGCAGAGCAGGCGCGCTGCGGCAGCGAGGGATTGCTTTTCCTGCCATATTTGAATGGAGAGCGCACGCCGCATCCGGATCCGTACGCAAAGGGCGTGTTCACCGGGCTGACCTATCGGCATGGTATGCCGGAGTTGTGCCGCAGCGTGATGGAGGGCGTGACCTTCAGCCTGCGCGACACCATTGAAGGATTAAAGGCGAAGAACATTGCGCTCAACGAGATTCGCGCATCGGGCGGCGGTGCAAAGAGCGATCTTTGGTTGCAGATTCAAGCGGACATCTTTGGCAGCACGGTGGTGACGACCAATGTGGAAGAAGCGGGCTGTGTGGGAGCGGCGATTCTAGCGGCGGTGGGAACCGGATTTTTTGCCACAGAGAAGGAAGCGTGCGAGGCGTGGATCAAGCGCGAGAAAACCATTGAGCCGAACGCGAAAAACGTGCCTCTTTACGATGATTTGTATGCGATTTATCGTGACATGTATGACGCGATGAAGGATAGCTATTATCGGCAGTCGATGTTTGCGGAGAAGTGGTACGATTAAGCAATTTAGAATGTGTTAAGGCAGATTAGATGAGCGCATGAGGCATGATTCACAAATGTGCGTAAAAATGATCTGATTCACACTTGACGAAATTATGTGAATTTAGTACAATGAGAGTAGCAAGTGAAAGGAGTTTTTTTGCATGGAATTTGGAAAAGTGGTACAGGAACGCAGAAGTGTGCGCAAGTTTACCCCGGAACCGCTCAGCCATGAGAAAATTGAGGCTGCGGTGCAGGCGGCATCCTATGCACCATCCTGGAAGAATACGCAGATTGCGCGTTATGTCCTGATTGAGGACAAGGCGCTGCTTTCGCGCATTGCAGACGAATGTGTGATGGGTTTCGCATACAATGCCAGCACCATCAAGGGCGCTCCCGGTGTGATGATTGTCACATATATTACCGGACGCAGCGGATTTGAACGGGACGGTTCCTTTTCGACCAGCAAAAAAGACGGCTGGGAGATGTTTGACGCCGGGATTGCCACGCAAACCTTTTGCCTTGCCGCGCAAGAGCAGGGACTGGGCAGCGTAATCATGGGGATTTTTGATGAAGCGAAAATCATCGAGGTTGCAGGAATTGCAGAAGGGCAGAAGGTTGCGGCGCTGGTTGCGATCGGTACGCCGGACGAGGCACCTGCGATGCCCAAGCGCAAGACGGTGACCGACCTCTTGACATATCAATAACGGAGTTCGTGAATGAAGGAAGCAAATTTATTTGCGCGTCGTGATCTGCTGGTCAGCATCGCAAAAATGTATTACATAGAAGGAAGAACGCAACAGGAAATTGCAGACACGGTGCATCTTTCCCGCTCGAACATTTCGAGAATGCTAAAGCTGTGCGTGGAGCAAAAAATTATTGAGTTTTACGTCAACGAGACAACCTCGGTGGGCTATGAGATGCGCAATGAATTGCTCCGGCGTTATGCGCTCAAAGACGTTATCATCGTACCGTCCAAGGCGGATGAACAGGAGACCAAGCTGGCGCTGGCACAGGCGACGGCGGCATATCTGCCGCGCATGCTTAAAACGGGGATGCTGATGGGCGTTGCGTGGGGTACGACACTCTATAAGGTGGCGCTTGCCATTCGCAAGCTGAATGACAGCATGCACGTGGATGTGATACAGCTTGTGGGCGGTGTGGGTGCGCAGAGCGCCGACACCAACGGTCTTGAGATCGCCAAAATTGCGGCGGAGAGCCTCAATGGAAACGCGCACTTTGCCTTTGTGCCATATTTGGTACAAAACGAGAAACTCAAGGAGCTGCTGTTGCAGGAAACGGATGTGGCTGCACACTTTGCGCGGATGCAGCATATAGACATTGCGCTGGTGGGCATAGGGTCTTCACAGCGGACGCTGAGCTCCTCGGTACGCGCCGGGTATATCAGCGACGCCCTGCTGGAAGAACTGGTGCGGGATGGCGCGGTGGCGGACATTTGCGGGATGCAGATTGACGCAAGCGGTAATCTGTGCGCGCACGAATTCAACAAACGACGTATGGGCATTGAATATGACAGCATGAAGCGCATTGACAATGTGATCGGCGTAGCATGTGGCGCGCGAAAGGCGGACGCCATTCAGGCGGCGCTTAAGAGCGGGCTGGTCAGCATATTGGCCGTGGACGAGGAAGCGGCCTCAAAGGTAATCGAACAATAAAACTTAGGAGGGCTCTATGAAAGAGAAGTATAGTAAAAAGTTCCTGACGGAAGTATTGCACACACTGTACCTTGGCAGAAAATTTGAAGAAAAAGTGCAGCTTCTGTTCTCCAAGGGTATGGTGCACGGCACAACGCACCTTGGCATTGGCGAGGAAGCAACGGCGACAGGCACCATTCTGGCGCTCAAGGAAAACGACTTTGTATTTGGTACGCATCGCGGACACGCGCAGGCGCTGGCGAAAGGCCTTGACTTGAACCAGACTATGGCGGAGATTTTGGCGAAGGTAACCGGCGTATGCGGCGGTTTGGGCGGCAGCATGCACATTGCAGATCCGGACAAGCACTATTTTGGCGCTGACGGTGTGCTGGGTGCAAGCGCGGTTATGGCGGGCGGCGTTGCGCTGGCAATCAAAAAGCGCAAAGAGAAAGACCGCATCGTGACTATTTTCTTTGGTGACGGCACGGCAAACGAGGGCGCGACCTTTGAGGCGATGAACCTTGCAGCGGTGTGGAACCTTCCGGTGCTGTTTGTCTGTGTGAACAACACATATGGTATGTCTACGCACATTTCCAAGGTGATGAAGGATACGGATATCAAAAAACGCGCGTATCCCTTTGGCATGGACGCGGTGGATGTGGACGGCAATGATGTGCTGGCGATTTACGAGACCATCAAAAAAGCGCGCGCATCTGTTTTGAAAAACGGCCCGATGCTGGTGGTGGAAAACACATACCGCATCTCCGGTCACTCAAAGAGCGACGGAAACCTTTACCGCACCAAGGAAGAGATTGCGGCGTGGAAAGAAAAATGCCCCATCAAGCGCTTCCGTGCGGAGCTGTTGAAAAACGGCTTTACGGAAAAGGAACTGGATGCAGTGGAAGAGCAGGTTTCGGATGCAGTAGAAGCATCGGTGGAATTTGCGCTTGCGTCGGGCGAACCGACGATGGAGCAGCTCACGTCTTACGTGTACGCAGAATAGGAGGGAATTTATGGCTGAAATTACTTATGCACAAGCAATCAATGACGCGATTTCGGAAGAAATGCGTAAAGATGAAACCGTGTTTATGATGGGTGAAGATATTGGGGAATACTGTGGCGCTTTTGGTGTATCCAAGGGTATGCTGGAGGAATTTGGCCCTGAGCGCATCATGGACACCCCCATTGCGGAGCAGGGATTTGTTGGCGCGGCGATTGGCGCGGCGATGGAAGGATTCCGCCCCATTGTGGAACTGATGTTTTCGGACTTTATGTGTGTCTGCTATGACGAGCTGGTGAACGAGGCTCCCAAGCTGCGCACGATGTTTGGCGGCAAGGTTTCTGTACCGATGGTGATGCGCACGCCCTCCGGCAGCGGCACGGGCGCGGCGGCACAGCACAGCCAGAGTTTGGAAGCGGTGCTGGCGCACATGCCCGGTTTAAAAGTGGTGATTCCGTCCACGCCGTATGACGCAAAGGGCTTGCTGAAATCGGCAATCCGCGATAACAACCCTGTCATGTTCCTCGAACAGAAGCAGCTTTATCGCACGAAGGGTGAAGTGCCGGAAGGCGATTACACCATTCCGCTGGGCGTTGCGGACATCAAACGCGAGGGCACGGATGTGACCATCGTGACATACGGAAAAATTGTGAACATGTGTTTGGAGACGGCGGAAGATTTGGCAGCGGAAGGCATCAGTGCGGAAGTCATCGACCTACGCAGCATCGTGCCGCTGGACATTAACACGGTGATTGAATCCGTGAAAAAGACCAAACATCTGATTATCGCGCATGAGGCGGTGCAGTTCCTTGGGGTTGGCGCTGAAGTGTCGGCACAGGTTGCGGACAGCGAAGCGTTTTACTATCTGGATGGACCCATCAAGCGTTTGGGCGCGATGTCTGTACCGATTCCGTTCAACCCGATTTTGGAACGTGAAATCATTCCCACCAAGGCAAAGATCATTGCTGCGGTACACGAAATTCTTTGAGGTGAAGGAATATGACAGAGATCATTATGCCCAAAGCGGGCATGGATATGCAGGAAGGTAAGTTGATCCGCTGGCTCAAAAGTGTGGGCGATAAAGTGGAATTTGACGAGCCGATTATGGAAATTGAAACCGACAAAATCACCATGGAAGTGGAATCGCCCGCGACGGGCGTGATTTTGGCGCAGTACGGCAAAGAAGATTCGATGATTCCCGTGCTGGAAGTTATCGGTTGGATTGGCAAAGAAGGCGAAGTGCCTCCGGCTGCTCCGGCGGCGGGTGGTGCGGCTGCTGCTCCGGCAGCGGTGGAAGCGGCTCCGGCAACGCCTGTGGCAAGCGCGCCTGTGGCGGCTGCCTCCGTGGCATCCGGCGACGTGATTGCGACGCCTTATGCAAAGGCATTGGCGAAGGAAAAAGGCATTGACCTCGGATCGGTTGCGCCCAGCGGCAAGCATGGCGAAATCAAGGCGAACGATGTGCTGGCGACACCGCTTGCAAAGCGCATTGCGGACGATCAGGGTGTGGACCTGTCTGCGGTTGCGGGCAGCGGACATGCGGGCAAAGTGACCAAAGCAGACGTGCTGGCAAGCGTACCGGTGCCCACTGCGGAAGGTGACGTTCGCATTCCTGTGAAGGGGATGCGCAAGGTGATTGCACAGCGTATGCTGGCGAGCCACACGCAATGTCCTGTGGTGACGCAGAACATGAAGGTGGATGTGACCAAGCTGCTGGCACTGCGCAAGCAACTGAACGAAGGACGCGAGCAGAAAATCTCTGTGAACGACTTCATGATTAAGATTGTGGCGCGCGTGGTTGCGGAAAGCGAACTGGCACGCACGCAGATTGACGGCGACGAATTTGTGGTGAAGGCACACGCGAACATCGGCTTTGCGGTAGGCATGGACGAAGGTCTGCTGGTGCCGGTGATCCGTGAGGCGAACCGTTATGGACTGGGTGAGATCTCTTCTATGGCGAAGGATCTTGCAAAGCGCGCGAGAGCGGGAGCGCTGAAACCGGATGAACTGTCCGGCGGTACGTTCACCATCTCGAACGTGGGTATGTACGGCATTCATTCCTTTACGCCCATCATCAACCAGCCGGAATCCGGCATCCTCGGCGTATGCGCGATTGAGGACGAACTGGCGCTGGTGGAAGGCGAGATCGTCGTGAAAAAAGTGATGATGCTTTCCCTGACGTGGGATCACCGCATCATGGACGGTACGGGCGCGGCGAACTTGCAGCTGCGCATGAAAGAATTGATTGAGAATCCGATGGAGGCGTTATGTTAAAAGAATTTGATGTAGCGGTCATTGGCGGCGGCCCTGCGGGGTATGTTGCGGCGATCAAAGCGGCGATGCTGGGCGGCAAGGTAGTATTATTTGAAAAATCCGTGGTTGGGGGAACTTGCCTCAACCGCGGCTGCATCCCCACAAAGTCGTACATCAAGACAGCGGAAGTGATGCACGAGATCATCCATGCGCACAAGCGCGGCATCGTCAACGACGCAAAATGCGGCGTAGACATGGGCAAGGTGGTTGCGTACAAAAACGACGTGGTCAAGAAGCTGACCGGCGGTGTTGCGGGATTGTTGAAATCGCATGGCGTGAGCGTGGTATACGGCGAAGCGGCGATGGAGACGGAAAAGACCATTGTGTGCGGCGGCGAGACATATGGCGCGAAATCGGTGCTGCTGTGCGGCGGGTCTGTGGTGGGCATGGTGCCCATCAAGGGCATTGAGACGGAAGGCGTACTGACGAGCGACAGCATTTTGGACTTGACGGTGTTGCCGAAGCGTTTGCTGGTGATTGGCGGCGGCGTGATTGGCTGCGAGATTGCGACGGCATTTGGCGCATTTGGCAGCAAGGTAACGATTGTGGAGGCAATGCCCGGCATTCTGCCGATGTTGGATGCAGAGCTTTCCGCGCAGACGCAGAAGATCATGAAGGGCAACGGCATCGACGTGATTACCGGCAAAGGCGTGGAGGAGATTTCCAAGACGTCGGGCGGACTGGCGGTTAAGGTGGACGGCAAGATCATCGAGTGCGACAATGTGCTGCTTTCGGTGGGCAGAAAGCCTGACCTTACTTGCCTCGGCAAGCTCAAGGACAAGGTGACGACCGAGCGTGGTTATGTGGTGGTGGACGACAAGATGCGCACCAACATTGCAAACATTTATGCGCCGGGCGACATCAACGGGCGCAGTATGCTGGCACACTCCGCGTTTAAAATGGGCGAAGTGGCGGCGGCGAATGCGCTGGGGCACAACGAGACCTGTGATTTGAGCCTTGTACCGTCCTGCGTATACACGATTCCCGAGGTGGCATCGGTGGGCATGGATGAGAAAACGGCCATGGAAAAGCTGGGCAAGGACGCAATCGGCATCGGTCGGTTCCCCTTTGCGGCGAACGGCAGAGCGCTGGCGAGCGGCACAACGGACGGTTTCATCAAGGTTATCATTGATAAGAAATACGGCGAAGTGCTGGGCGTGCACATGATGGGCGCTTGCGTGACGGAGATGATTGCGGAGCCTGCATCGCTGATGGCGATGGAAGTGACGGCATATGAAATCAAGGACATCATTCATGCGCATCCCACGATGAGCGAAGCGTTTATGGAAGCATGCGCGGACGCTTTGGGCGAGTGTATTCATTTGCCGAAGCGGTAAGCAGATTTTATGGAAGCGCACGACCGTGATTTTCGTGAATGAATTTGCGGTGCGAACAGTCTGCGGAACGGCCAAGACTTGGATGCACGAGTGAAACAAAGGAAGCGAAGCCTTAGAAATGGGGCTTCGTTTTTTTGTGTACGCATTTTTGCGGAATAGAAGAAACCATCATTCACCATGCGATCTTACACGCAGAAACGCCGGGGAATACAAACACATTTTACAACGAGCATAAATGACATGAAATGCGAGCGGAGCAATTTTGTGTGACATCAATTTTGAATCAAAATTATAATAATGTAAGGAATACGAATGATTCCTGCGATTTATAAAATATATGACCAAAATGGTCATATATGTTTGACAATCCTACGGCTTTGTTTGTATAATAAATATGAATTAACGTCTTTGTGGAGACATTAGGAATATATTGTGGAGTGAGGAAAAGGAAGTATGAAAAAGAATATTGCAAGGGTGTTTAGCGCTTTAATCGCGGTTCTTCTTGTGTGCACTTTGCTGCCTGCTACCGTGTTGGCGACTGGTGTTGATGAGGGTGCGGCTGTGGCGCAATCGGATGCAGAGGCATCCACACAGATTGACGAAGTGCTCGCAGCGCAAACACCGGCACCGGAAGCGCAAGTGATGTCAACACCGGAAGAGCAGGAGGCACCAGTGGCGGAAGCGACACCGGAGCCGGATGCAACCGGTGACAAAAACCTGGCGGCAAACGCGAAACTGATTCTTGGGGATATCGTTATTTCCGGTAACTGGAAAGACCCGATTGACAGCAACCAGAAAATACCCGTCAAAATAGAGGGGGATACATTTTCGGCTGCGGCGAACGGCACGGTTTTGGCTACCGGCGAGTCGAATGCGCCGGTTGCAGTTACCATGACTCTGGAGGCAACTGCCGGCACAGCAGAAGGCTTTCTGCTGCTTAGTGGAACCGTGGAGCAGGCAAGTCTGAATGCGAAGGTTGCGGTAAAGATTCCGGGTGCTGCCTTTACGGGGGGAGCTGCCATTGAGTCGGGAGACGATTCGCAGGCATATTGGGATATTGCGAAACACTTTGTTTGGGACAGGGCAGGCAAGAAATTAGACATCTACACGGATAAGGGCGTGACACTGTGGCAGAATACCATTCAGAAGAGCGACATTACAGCCATTGCTTTCAAAAGCGGTGTGAAGAACATTCCGGATTCTGTGTTTGAGGGATGCAATAACTTGATGACAGTCGCTTTTGTGGAAACACTTGAAAGCATTGGAGCAAAGGCATTTAAAGATTGCACGAAATTAGGTGCGGTTAGTAACTGGCCTCCCAACTTGAAAAGTTTGGGGGCTTCGGCATTCGAGAACTGTTCTGAAATGTTTTCGAGGGTTGCCTTATCGCCTGTCCTTTCGGTGGTACCTGATAACGCTTTTAAGGGGTGCGCAAAGATACCGAAAGTGTTTCTGATGGAAGGTCTAACTGAAATTGGCGCAAGCGCTTTTGAAGGATGTGTTGCGTTAAACGATTTGTCTTTGCCCGGTTCGCTTCAGAAGATCGGGGAAAATGCGTTCTATGGCTGTACGGGGAACACTTCGTTCATATTATTAAGCGCCAAAAAGCCGCCAGCTGTGGCGACAAACTCGTTTGTTAATGTTCCCGGGAAAATCAGGGTGTTATTGGATTCTTATGAAGCTTATTTGCAAGATGCCAACTGGAGCAGCATCCGCGATCAGATTGTGAAGGTGGTTACCATCAGCTATGACGCAAACGGCGGCAGCGGTGATATGCCTTATTTGAGATATTATATTGACGAAACTGCTTCTGCACGGACGGCGAACAATGCGTTTGTTGCGCCTAAGGGTAAGACGTTTAATAGTTGGAACACCAAAGAGGATGGTACCGGTACCAAGTATGCGGCAAACGTATCGTTGCAGTATGTTACCGACAACTTGATACTGTACGCGCAATGGAGCGGCGGCCCGACACCCACACCGGGACCGAATCCTACGCCTACGCCGGGACCAAATCCGACACCTTCGCCGGGGCCGAATCCGACACCTTCGCCGGGGCCGAATCCGACGTCTGCACCGGGAGCAATGTACACCATTAATGCGACTGCCGGTACGGGCGGAAGCATCTCTGCAAGCGGGAATGTATCGGTTGCGGCGGGCAGCGACTTCAGCTTTTATATCACGCCCAGTGCGGGATATCGTGTGGCGAAGCTGACGGTGGACGGTAAGGCGGCTAGTGCGGATGCGAACAATGTATATACATTCCGCAATGTGCAGGGCAATCACACCATCCATGTGACATTTACGCAGGGTAAGACCGCACCTAAGACAGGCGACGAAAGCAATTTGCTGCCGATGCTGATTGTGGTGATTGCGGCTGGCGGTGCTGCAGCTGCGTTGATTGCATGGAAACGACGTACAAGCAGCCGTTGACAAGGGCATTATGACACAAAAGGCAGTGTGAAACGGTTTGCCCGGGAATTGAACTTGTGACACTCACGCGAAGCCTCAGAAATGGGGCTTCGCTTTTTTGTGGGGGAAAAGTGTGGTGCGCAAAGGCGCAGTCGTATTATTTCTTGTCGCCCGCTTTTTGGACGTGGACACCGTTTTTGACAAGCAAATCATGCAAGGCTTCGTCAATCAGCCAGCTTTTTGGCTGGTTTTTTACTTTAGCCAATTCAAAAAAAGCGTTTAGTATGTTTTTGTCGATTGATGTGGTGAATCTCTGACGATATTTCAGCTCGTTATATCCCATGTGTGACCTCCGCGGAAAAATGATTAACCTGTAAATATTGTATACTTTAAGATGGTGTAATATAATTGACGTAAAGTATCTTAAGGTATGGTAAACAAGCGGGAGGTGCGTTTATGAGATGTGAATTGGACTATTGCATTTACAATCATGCAAAGGAATGCAGCTTAGAAACGATTGAGGTGAACGCGTTTGGGATGTGTGATGATTGTATTTTGCTTACATTAGATGAAGAGATTTTGGAAGAAGTGAAGCGTATGCAAGCAGAACGAGCTCAACCAACAGGCGAAGAGAAGCCTTAGTGGTAGGGCTTTTATTGTTTTTTATAGGTGTGGGAGCCGCAATTAAGGAGTGAAATAATGCAGGCGTCGATGTCCTGCGCTCACCTGCGAGGGAATAAGATGGTTGAGAATTTATTTGCGCGCAGAATATGGTATAATAAATTAGGCACATTGCTTTTTGGGTGGGTGCATGGTGCAGGCTAAGAATGACGGGGAGCGAAGTATGATTCGAATTTTTTTGATTGAGGATGATGCGGGGATACGCAAGGAACTGCGGACGCTGCTGGAGCATGCGGGGTATTGCTGCGGCGAATGTAAGGACTTTGAGCGGGTGGTGGAGCAAGCGGTGAGCGCAGAGGCGCAGTTGATTTTGCTGGATGTGAATTTGCCATATTTTGACGGATTTCATGTGTGCCGGGAGTTGCGCAAGCAGACGGATGTGCCCATCATCATTGTAACCAGCCGTGACAGCGACGCGGATGAACTGATGAGTATGTACTTGGGGGCGGATGATTTTGTCACAAAACCTTATAACACGCAGATTTTGCTGGCGCGCATTGAGGCATTGCTCAAGCGCGCGTACAAGCAGGATACGCCATCTGTATTGCAGCACGCGGGGCTGACGTTGGATTTGGATCAGGGTATGGCGATGTACGACGGCAACAATATAGAACTGACTAAGAATGAATTACGCATCCTGACTAAGCTAATGCGCAGTGCGGACAAGATTGTCTCGCGGGACGACCTAATTGCGGATTTGTGGCAGACGGACGAATTCATTGACGATAACACGCTGACGGTGAATGTGACGCGGTTACGCGGCAAACTGGCGGAGATCGGGCTGACGGATTACATTGTGACGCGGCGGGGGCAGGGGTATCTGGTATGAAGCTCAGGCATTTTTTAAGAGATAATCTGGCGTTGGTGGCGGCGCAAATCGGGGTCGGCTGTTTTTTATTTGTCTTTTTATGGTGGCTGGGGCTGGGAGCGGCGCTGACGCTGGTGATGACGGTGTTTTGTGCGGCAAACATTGTGGCGTTTGCGTATCTTTATATCAAAAAAAGCGCTTATTACAACAACTTGGTCAAGCTTTATGAGGGGTTGGATGTGAAATACCTCATCAGTGAGATGACGGAGGAGGGCGGATTTTCCGACAGCCGTATTTTCTCTGAGATTTTACGCGGCGCAAACAAGGCGATGAACGATCAAGTGGCGCGTTTTCGCGGTGACATGAAGGCATACCGGGAATATATCGAGCTATGGGTGCACGAGATTAAAACGCCTATTGCGGGAGCATATTTGGCGGCATCCAACCACGACACGCCGCAAATGCGCAGCGTGGAAGCAGAGTTGAAGCGCATTGAAACGCTGGTGGACACGGTGCTCTACTATGCGCGCAGTACGGCAGTGGAAAAGGATTATGTGGTCAAAGAATGCCGGCTGGAGGAGCTCATCAACGATGCGCTCAAGAAGCGGGCACGAGAGCTGATTGAGCTGCGCATTCGCGTGAAAAAGGGTGAACTGGACATGATTGTATATACGGATGCAAAGTGGCTGGGGTTTATCCTAGATCAGATTTTGCTCAATTCGATCAAATATCAAGCGACGCAGATTCTGATGGAGGCGCAGGAGGGAGCGCAGAGCGTGACGCTGCATGTGCAAGACAACGGTATCGGGATTTTGCCACAGGACATCGGACGCGTATTTGAGAAGGGGTTTACGGGCGAAAACGGTCGTAAATTTCAGAAATCGACGGGGATGGGATTATACTTATGCAAGACGTTATGCGACAAACTGGGGTTATCCATTGCGGTGCGATCGGAAGAAGGAACGACGGTGAGCATTACCTTTCCCAAGAGTGAGATGTATTTTAAATGAGGCAAAATCGCTGCTGGGTGCAGCATGATTTGTGTGGTGAAGAAAAACGCAAGCTTACAACTTTGTAAGGGAAGTGTAAGCCACGGAAATGGCAAGGAAACGGCGCCTTTGTTAAGATTGGTTTAGGATAGAAGTAAACCGAAACAAAAAGCGAGGTTATAACATGGAACCAATTTTAAATGTAAAGGCGATTGAAAAATATTACGGCAATAAGGGGAACATCACCAAGGCGCTGGATGGCATCAGCTTTGATGTGAAAAAGGGAGAATATGTGGGCATTATGGGTGCGTCAGGCAGCGGCAAGACGACGCTTTTGAACTGCATCTCCACCATTGACACGGTGACGGCGGGACATATCGAAATTGACGGGCAGGACATTACGACACTGAACCGTCAGGCATTATCCGCATTTCGACGGGACAAGCTGGGGTTCATCTTTCAGGATTTCAACTTGTTGGACACCTTAACAGCGTATGAGAACATTGCGCTTGCGCTTGCCATTCAACAAGTGAAGGCAGGGGAGATTAAGCTGCGCGTTTTACAGGTGGCACAGCTTTTGAACATCACAAGTGTACTATATCAATATCCCTATCAGCTTTCGGGCGGGGAGAAACAGCGCGTGGCGAGTGCGCGCGCCATCATCACCAATCCTACGCTGATTTTGGCGGACGAGCCGACGGGTGCGCTGGATTCCAAATCTGCGCGGATGCTGCTGCACTCTTTGGAGACGCTGAACATTGAGATGGACGCGACCATACTGATGGTGACGCATGATGCATTTACGGCGAGCTACTGCGGGCGCATCCTGTTTATCAAGGATGGGAAGCTGTTTAACGAGCTGCATCGCGGCAACGATACGCGCAAGGAATTTTTTGAGCGCATCATTGAAGTTGTGACGCTTTTGGGAGGTGACAGCAACAATGTTCTCTAAGCTTGCAATCAAAAACGTAAAAAAAAGCATCAAGGACTACGCGGTATACTTTTTGACTTTGATGCTGGGGGTCTGCATCTTCTATGTGTTCAACTCGATTGAGGCGCAAGGCTCGATGATGGAGATTTCAGAGAGCACATCTCAGGCGATGCGTACATTGACTTTGATGATCAACGTGGTTTCCGCGTTTGTATCCTGCGTGCTTGCCTTCTTGATTTTATATGCAAACAACTTCATGATTAAGCGGCGCAAGAAGGAACTGGGCATCTATATGCTGCTGGGAACCTCGAAAGGTAAGATTGCGGGGATGCTGATTTTTGAGACGTTCCTGATTGGCATTTTGGCGTTGGCGACGGGACTGCTGCTGGGAATTCTGCTTTCGCAGGGGCTGGCCGTCATTGTGGCAAAGCTGTTTGGCGTACCCATTGTGAACTATCAGTTTGTGTTTTCGCAGGCGGCGACGATGAAATCCATTCTATACTTTGGCGTGATTTTCATTGTGGTTATGTTGCTGGGGTCGCGCTCGGTTGCCAGAACCAAGCTGGTGGACCTGCTTTCCGCAGACCGCAAAAACGAGGAACTCAAGCTGCGTAAAAAGGGAACGAGCATTGTGCTGATGATTGTGGGCTGCATTTTGATTGCGGGTTCTTACTTCTTCGTGCTGGGGCTGGGGCTTAGCTCGCTGCTGATTTTGTTTGCTCCGGCGCTTGCTATTAACGTAGCGGGATCGTTGCTGCTGTTTATGTCGCTTTCGCGGCTGATGCTGGGGGCGGCGCAGGCGAACGAAAAGCGTTACTTTAAGGGGCTGAATCTGTTTACGACACGGCAGCTGGGCAGCAAGGTGAATACCAATTTTGTATCCATGACATTTATTTGCACCATGCTGTTTTTAACCATCGTGATTTTATCCAGCGCATCCTCCTTCAATAAGGTGGCGTTTGGAAATGTGGCGGGCATGACGCCCTTTGATGTGAGCTACACCACCACGGATGCGGACAAGCCGTTGGGTGAAATGCTGGCCGCAAACGGTGTGGATGAGGCGGACTACACGCAGACGCATGAATATGCAATCTACAAAACGGATGTTTTGCTGGGGGAATTTGAAACGCTGATTTCTCCGTATTTATCGGAGGAGGCTGCCCAAAAGGTTTCCGAGCAACAGGCGGACGCGATTCGAATTTCTGATTACAACCGTTTGCGCGAGATGAAAGGAGAAGCGCCGCTGGTGTTGGCTCCCAACGAATATATGCTGGCGTTTGCGGCTGACGAAACGGGAGTCGTAGGGGATATACAAGAATCCATTCAGCTATCGGGGCAGACCTTGATACCGACCTCGACGGCGGTACTGCCGGAGTGGGTGTGGACGAGTAACTTTTCCTATGGCGGGCCGGTGATTGTGGCGCCGGACGCACTGGTGGAGAACACCCAAAAGTGGCTGAAGGTGTTTTCGGGGAACTATGCGGCCGACCCGTGGGTGATGCAGAGCAAAATTGAGGGGATGCGCGAGGCTTTGGAGGGAAGCAACATTAAATTTGCGACCAAGCTGGATGTGACGCAATCGACGAACGGACTGAGCACGGCCATCATCTTTGTGGGCATCTATATGGGCATTGTGTTTCTGATTGCGGCGTCTGCGGTGCTTGCTTTGCAACAGCTTTCCGACACCTCGGACAGCAAAAAGAGGTATGAGCTGCTCAATAAGATCGGCGCGGATCGGCAGATGATCCACCGCTCGCTGCTCAAACAGATTGCGCTATACTTCTTCATTCCACTGGCGCTTGCCATCGTGCACGCGGTGGTGGGTGTGAGGGTGATGACGGACGCGATTATGGCGATCGGATTTCAGGACGTGTTTTTGCAGTCATTGGGGATCGCGGCATTTATCTTTGTGATCTACGGCGGATATTACTTTGCGACATACTCCGGGTGCAAACGCATTGTGGATGCAAATGTGGAGCGATGAGAGAGGTGTACGCAAACGCACAGCATTGTGAAGCAATAAGAAAGCGCTCCGGTGCCGCAATACAATGCTCGAAAACAGGAGCATGATTCCTGTGGTGTGGGGATGATTTGCAGGAATGGACAAGAGCTGAACGGGAAGTAACGTTCGGCTCTTCTTTTCTGTGTCGGACATCATTTGATTATGTAAATTATATGGCGGTTTGAAGTTGACAAGCATTCCCACAGGGGGTATAATTTCGTATTACGATTAATTCAGCATGTTGTACAGAATGATTGTGAGGGTATGAATCAGTATTTAATTACCAAAGGAGTAAGGTATTATTTAATACCATCCGTTTTAATGAGCCTGGTTCCGGTAATCGGTGTATTTCTGGATGGAATTTTTGTCGGGAATATGATGGGCATAGAAAATATGGCTGCGTTTGGAATCGGGCTGTCTTTTCAGTTTTTAATTACATCGCTGGGCGGAATTGTTGAGATAGGCGGAGAAACAAGACTGGCCTATCATCAGGGAAAAGCGGACAGAGAAGCGTACCGGAAGGTATACACGCTCTGCGTGCTGTATACGCTGCTAATTGGAATTGCAAGCGTTGTGGCGGGGGCCTTCTTTTCCGATCAAATTGCAGCCCTTTTAGGCGCGCGGGAAGAGTTGATCCCGCTGGCGGGTGCCTATATTAAAGGCTTGACATTCATCAATATTCCGTTTAATCTTGCGCGGCTGTTTATTTCGTTCGTGCGGGTAGACGGGTCTGCAAAGCTTGCTTCGGCTGCGGTGATTGTGATGGCTGCTGCAAAAATTGGGTTTTCGTATCTGTTTTTAGGGCCAATGCAGCTTGATCTTTTTTGGCTGGCGATTGCGCTTGGCGTCAGCAGCTTGTTTGCGATCGCCATTTGTGCATTGCATTTTAGAAAGAAAACTTGCGAACTGCGCCTGACGCGCGTTTATGCAGGGAGGCAGGAAAGCAAAAAAATATTTGCGATTGGGGCGGCATTTGGCAGTATGCTGATTGCGGATGCGGTTGCCATTGCGGTTACAAATATGCTGCTTTACCGCATTGGCGGCGCTGTGGCGGTTGGTGCATACGCGCTGGTATTTAGCATTTCGGATTTGGTGATTGCGCTTCCCGGTGGCGTTTCGGAATCGATGCGTCTGGTTTGCAGCACGCAATACAGCATAAGAAGCCGCAGCGGAATGCGGCGTACTTTTATACAGGGGATGAAAATTGGATTGCTGGTTACGGCGGTTGCATCCGTTTTGATCTGCATTTTTGCGCAACCGATCGTATTGATGTTCAACCATTTGAACCCGGAGCTGATTCAGATGGCGACAGAAGGAGTCAGATATAGCGCGCTGATGTATCTGCTTTATCAAATTGGCTCGAACATCGTTGGATATTACCAATCTTGCGAGCACAATGTACTTGCTACCGTGGGCGCAATTTTGGAGTGTTGCGTTTTGCAGTTGGTTGCCGCATTTTTGCTGGTTGACATCATCGGCATCACGGCTATTTGGCTATCGTTGACCATTGGCGAGGCTGCCATGATTCTCACGATCTGGATTTATCACAGCATTCGCAAACGGCGACCGGCAGGCCTGAACGACTACCTGTATTTGGACGTTCCGCTGCTGCAAGAATCGGAGTGCGAACTGCAAATGTCCGGCAACATTGATCAAACGAATGAAGCGGGACTGCTGCGACGCTTTGAGGATGCCTGTGGCAATATGGCAGGGATGCGGTTTGTGGGGAGCCCGCGGGGGGTATTGGAGGAATATGCGATGCAGCTTGCGACGAGCACGCCGCCACAGCACGCCGCCACGATCATGGATCTGCGGTGTGTCTGCACGCCGGGCATGCAGGAGACCTTTTACATTTGGCATGACGGCGCAGCGTTCGAACCTGTTCTGGATGGGGAGTTACAGCAGCGCAGCCACTGCGTTTATGCGCTGAAGCAGTATATTTTTGGACTAAACTATTTGGTTTTGACTTTTAAGGAGGAGAGGCATGCGTCACAAGAGTCTTAGGTCAGATGCGGCGATTGGCATTGGGATTGCCTTGTTCTTCATCATGGGTAGATTTGTAGCGATTCCAACGCCGATTCCACAAACAAGCTTGAGCTTGGAATTTGTGATTTTGGCAGTGTTTGCCGTGATATACGGGCCGCGCGTCGGATTTTGGGTCGGGCTGATTGGGAATTTTCTGGTTTATGTGACCTTATACGGTGTTTGGTGGAGCTGGATTCTGCCTACCGGGCTATATGGGCTTGTATTTGGTCTGCTGGGGCGAAACATCCGTATTGAGGATGGCGTGTTTGGAGCAAAGCAGATCGTTCTTTTTATTGGTACGCAAATTTTGGTCAGCAGTGTCACCTGGATTGGTATTGCGCCGCTTTTGGATGTGCTGATGTACAGCGAGCCGTGGAACAAATGTGTGTTGCAGGGTATTGTTTCCTTTCTTTCGGATGTGGTCACGGTTGACATTGCGGGTACGCTTGTTCTTGCGGTGTATGCCAACACTAAAATTAAGAAAAACAGTCTACGTTTGGAATACCGGACAGATTTGGAGCGAAAACCATGAAGCGGGCAATGATCGAATTCATCAATTATTCTTTGAAATATGATGTGCAGACGCAACCCACGCTAAACAATATCAATCTGCGCATTGATGAGGGCGAAATGGTTGCGATCATCGGTCCTTCCGCCTGCGGTAAAAGCTCGCTCATCAACTGCATCAACGGTCTGATTCCGTTTGCGTTTGGCGCAGAGGCAACGGGCACATTGCGGGTGGATGGGAAAGACGTTGCTGAAGCAGACATCTTTTGCCTTTCACAAAGCGTTGGTACGGTGATGCAGGATCTTGACTGTCAATTTCTTGGAACGACGGTGGAGGAAGATATGGCATTTCAAATGGAGAACAACGAGGTTTCCCAGCAGGAAATGCGCAAAAGAGTGCGGGAGGCTGCCGCTGTTGTAGGCATTGAAGAACTGTTAGACCGATATCCCTATGATCTTTCCGGAGGGCAAAAACAGCGCGAAGCATTAGGAAGCATTCTCACGTACCCTGTGAAAATGCTGTTGCTGGACGAACCTCTGGCAAGCCTTGACCCTGCCGGTGGCGTAGCCGCGATGGGGTTAATCCGAACGATTAAGCGTGAAAAGCACGCAACCATTTTGATTTCCGAGCATCGGCTTGAGGATGTTTTGTGTGAAGAACTGGATCGCATCATTTTAATGGACGGAGGAAGGGTGGTTGCGGACATGTCTGTGTCGGACATGCTGGGCAGTGACTTGCTGGCGGCGCATGGCATACGGCAGCCACTGTATCTGGCTGCGCTTCGGGCGGCCGGATGTGCGATCAGCCCTGCCATGAACCCCGGCAGTATGGAGCGCCTTGTGTTGGAGCCGATGCAGGTCGATCTGGTGCGCCGCTGGTTTTGCGAGCAGGATTCATCCGCTGAGAAAAGCGGAGCTGTTCCGCAGCTTTCGGTGCAGAATTTATGCTTTTCGTATCAAGAATGCGATGTGCTGGAGGATGTTTCGTTTACCGTTGACCGTGGCGAAATGCTTGCGATTGTGGGTGAAAACGGCGCGGGCAAAAGCACACTGGCAAAATTGATTTGTGGATTTGAGCAGGAATTGAGCGGGGATATTTTATTTTGCGGGGAATCCTTGCGCGATAAGACTATTGAGGAGCGCGCAAAAAAAATTGGATTTGTCATGCAGGATCCCAACCACATGATTAGCGAGGCGATTGTGAAAGAGGAAGTTCTGCTGGGGCTTAGAATGAGAGGAATGCCTGTGGAGGAAATGGAACAACAGGCAGAGCGTGTGCTGGAACTATGCGATCTTTACCCGTATCGTAACTGGCCGATTTCCGCGTTGAGCTACGGACAGAAAAAGCGCGTAACCATTGCCAGCGTATTGGCATTGAATCCGGAGATCGTGATTTTAGATGAACCCACGGCGGGGCAAGATCTGAGGCATTATAAGGTGTTTATGGAGTTTTTGTCCAAACTGAATCAGGTGGGGATTACTATTATTTTGATTTCACATGACATGCATTTGGTATTGGAATACACCGAGCGAAGCATTGCGCTGGCGCAAGGGCGTTTGCTGTTTGACGGAAGCAGCACGGCCCTGCTGAGCGATGCCGGGCTGGTGCGTGCGGCGAGCTTAAAGAGGACATCGCTGTTTGAACTTGCCATGCGGTGTAATTTGCCACCGGTTGCTTTTGCACAGTTTTGCGCAAAGCGATTGAGGGAGGTGGAATGCGTTGAACTATAACAGTGTATTTCCAAGCCGCAGTGCGATTTCTACACCGATGCACCGCCTGACAGGCGCAACAAAAGCATTGCTGCTGCTTATGCTGAGCATTGCGGCAATGGTGTCGTTTGACACCGCTGTGTTGGCAATGCTGTTTGGCGTGGCTCTCGTCGGGTTTCTGATTTCAAGGATTCGCATTCGGGAGCATCGCTTTTTTATTACGATCGCCGTTGCCTTTTTGGTCATCAACAACTTATTTGTTTTCCTGATGGCACCGGAATACGGCGCGGAGCTGTTTGGCACCAGAACTGTTTTGGTGCAGCTTGGACCTCATATTGCGTTGACATTCGAGCAGCTTTTCTATCAAATCAACCTGACGCTTAAAATTGCCATCATTATCACTGCCGGTATGGTGTTCTTTTACACGACCGACCCCAGTGAATTGGCTGCCAGCTTAAACAGGATTGGACTGAGCTATCGCATTTGTTATTCCGTCAGCTTATCCATGCGTTATATTCCCGACGTGCGGCGTGAATATCGCATCATCAGTCAGGCACAACAGGCGAAGGGCGTTGTGCTGTCTAAAAAAGCAAACGTGTTTGTGCGGATCAAAAATTCCGCCAAAATACTGATTCCGCTTGTGATGTCCAGCTTTCAAAGAATTGACACGATCAGCAATGCGATGGAGGTGCGCTCTTTCGGGAAAGGCAAGCGGCGTACCTGGTATTATCGTCGGGATTTTCATGTGGCGGATTATGTTGCCTTACTGATCGGAATTTCGATAACCGTGTTTAGCATCGTATGTGCGATTTTGTAAAGCAGGATCACGAATGGTTTGCCTGAATGATTGCATTACGATTTCCACTGTTGCTTTGAAAAAAATGAACTCCGGCGCTTTGCCGGAGTTCATTTTTTTATCAATTCTTTTTCTGCAGCTGATGCACAAGGAAGCGGATCCTTCGTTGATTATGCCGCTTCTGCTGCTTTTCTTTTTGCGATTTTCTTGGAAAGCGACACCGAGACCAGTGCGACAACGACTCCGGCCGCAGCGGTGATGATGCCATACATGAAGATCATTTGATAGCCGCTGTTACCATACGTATCCAACCAGCCGCCGAACATGGTATGCACGAAAATGTCGGGCAGATAACCGATGAGCGTTGCGATTGCAACAGCGGTTGCGGAAACGTGCGTAGGGATTGCCAGCTCGGGCTGTACCGAGAAATGAGTTCCCTTTAGGAAGAAGGTGACAATACCCATGAACAACAGCATTGCAATCAAGACTCCTGCATTTGCGCCCGCAGGCATGACCATGAACAGGACGATTGCGACGATGGCAAGCACCATGCCAACTGCCTGCTGCTTTGACACGGAATGCAGCGCCTTATCCGCGACGACACCACCCAGCGGCCCGCCAATCAGGCGGCAACCGTAGGTGCGCAATGTTGCGATGCTGGCGGCAACCACGGCAGACATACCCAGCACATTGGTGCTGTACGGCGTGAGGTAGCTGGACACGGCGAGCATTGTAACAAAGCACCAGACCAGTGCGGACATCAGCCATACGCCGGGGATTTTGAAGGTGGACAGAAAAGCCTTGCCGTCGAATTTTTTGACTTCCGGCTCTTTGATCTCTTTGACAGAGGGTGCCTTACCATAGGTTGCCTTATCGTCGAAGAGGAAGAGAATCAAGAAGCCTGCGACGGCTGCCAAAATCCCCATGGATGCGACCGCGCCCTGAAACCCGACGACGGGATCGGCTTGACCCACTGCCGCAATGATGCCTACCATGATGAAGCTGAGCAGCAGAGACGCGAGACCGTTTAGACCTTCAAAAATACCGAAGATGCGCCCTTGTTCCTTATCGTCTCCCAGCATTCGGATGCCCTTCATCAGAGCGGGCCAGAATGCAAAGCCTCCTGTGAGCGCCATTAAAATCCAAATGATGACTGCCATCGTATAATTGGTATAGGTGAACATGAACAAGAAGCTGAGCACCGCCTGTCCGAACACCGATGCGAGCAGCACCTGCTTGGGCTTGAACTTATCGGCGATCCAGCCGCCGGGGAGATAGGAAATGGTGAGGGCAATGGTGTAAAAGGTCATGAGTGCGCCGAGCTGTTCGTTATTGACACCCATTGCCGCGATCATTTGATCGTAGAAGCTGGATTTCATGTAGGGCATAACATACATGAACCCATAAGCCACACCAAATGAGAATAAGATTAGGAATCTTTTTAAATTCTTATTGGTTGCCATAAATTTCTCCATTCTGCGGCGAACACATTCGTTGGGATGCGTTCGTCGCCTATTTCGTGATTTTACTGTTCATTTTTTGGAATGCACAATCATCCGACACCGCAGCGACGGATGATTGCGCAATAGGGTGGCTTATTTTTGTGCGATCGCGTTTTCGACTGCTTCGTTTACAGCCTTCAGGCGCTCGGGAGACAGTGACGTAACCTTGTGGTTTGCCAGAATGTCTTTGGCGATCTTGTTTGCTTTTGCAGAGATCGGCTGCTTTTCACGCGACCAGGTGTCATAGGGCATACGATCGGTGATGTGGGGCGTCCACAGCTCGCTGCGCAGATGCTCGATGGTGTGCTCGTGCGCGAGGAAGTTGCGCTCACCGTTGACCACTTCGTCAATCACGCTGACTGCCATTGTGTTTTCATTGACCACATTGCCGTCAATGGCGCGTTTGTACAGCGAGCAGATTTCATCGTCCACTACGAGTTTTTCAAAGGAAGCGATGAGCACGTTGTCCAGCGAACCGGATGCGCCGATGACGTCTACGCCGACCAATGCGGGCAGCAGGCAGTTGAGCATTACCTCGTAGCCAGCCTGCGCGTCTGTGGTTTTGGAGGCACAGGAGAAGCCGGCGATGGTGCTGGGCAGACCGTATTCACGGATGAGCTGCGCCGAAATTGCCGCTGCGATACCCATTTCAGGAGCAGCCCACAGATTGAGGATGGTGCTCATATTCATAAAGGTAACGCGGGGGGACATGATGGTGGGATGACCCGGCTTGACAAGCTGTGCGATGACCACACCGGCAAGGATTTCAGCATTGTGCATGACCACGCTGCCGATCAGCGTCATGGGGCCGGTTGCACCCATCATCGGGCAGGGAATGACGCCCAGCGGCAAGCCTGAATCCACGATATCCAGCAGTGCTTCTGCCGGATTGTTTGCGAAATCCAGCGGGCTGATGGGGGATACTTCCAGATAAGCGATGGGTTTCTTTTGCAGCGCTTCCAGACCGCCAACCGCTGCAGAGAGAACCGCAACCACGTCTTTGGTTTCGTGTGCGGACTCGATGCAGATACGCAGGGGTTTATAGGTGTTGCGCAGCATTGCGCCCACCTGAATTGCGTTTGCTGCGTGCTCGGGAATATCCTGCACAGTCAAGCTGGACACGATATCCGTAGCGGGCAGGGCATCTGCAATGCGGACATAGTCTTCCAAATCTTGCAGAGTGGTGTTGCGTCTGACGCCCGTTTCCAAATCTTCTACAAAGGGTGTGCCAACGCAGGTGTGGCTGTAACCGCGGCGTTCGCCCCATTTGATTTCATATTTATCGTCCAAACCATAGATGGAAAATTTCTGTGGTGCGGTGGACAGCGCTTTATCGATTTGTGCCTTGGTGAAATAGATGGTGCCGAAATCGTCGCCGTCTTTTTTCTCGACGCGCAGACCAACCTCTGCCGCTTTATCCAAGAAGCGCTGCGATTTTGCGCGCACGCCTGTTTTTTCCAGCAACTGAATGGTTGCTTCCTGCATTTTTTTGATATCTTCGGGTGTTACATAATTCAACATAATAAAAATCTCCTTGATCTCATCCTAATGGTTTTCTGGTTTTCCTGCAAAAAGCCGATCATGCCAACGAACACCGCCGTGCTTTATATGCGTTTTTACGCCAAAGCACCGATCACTGATGAAGCCGACTGCTTCCCAGCGCGGTTTTGAAAGAAAGAATCTTTCGTGCTGTCATGCGGTTAGTGGAGAAGAAATCAAGGATCTCTGCCGTACATGTTCCAAATAGAAAAGTTGCTCCAAATGTATAGACTGGAAGCAGAGATGCGGGCAACAATGTTCCGTAGAGCCGGACACTTGCTGCCCTTTACATCGTTTGTGAATCTTTTCTTAGAAAACATTGAACATCCCCCTTTCCATGCTGGTTTATTTGTGAAGCCCGCTGCGTTTTACGGGTTTGACTTCATGCCTCTTGCGTGACATCGGCAGGGTTTTCCTGCTTGAAATGCTCCGCGATTTGCTCACGAGACATGTGACCAAAGTCCTGACGCAGCCATTTATAACCAAGATACATTGCGGCGATGATGATTACTGAGACGGGCAATGCCGTGATGATGAGCATGGCTTGCAGACCGCCAAGCGGTACGCCGCCCTCGATAAACTGTCCGGCATAGAGCAGACAGAGCGGTGTGATGGTGAGCATGATTGCCCAAAACAGCCGCAGATTGCTGGAAGGATTTGCGTTTAGCTTGAGCCCTTTTGTGGTTGCGGCGGCAAGCGTATAGGACGCGGAATCCATGGTGGTGACCAGCAGGAAAAATCCTGTGATGAACCAAACCAGCAGTATAATGGTACCCGCGGGCAGAGACAGCACAATATCTGAGATGGTTTGATTGGCGCCTGCGTTGCCCATGATTTGGAACACATCCAAGCTGCCGCCGAGATATGCGCCCAGACCATAATTGGAGATGGCGCCAAAGAATACCCATGAGCCGACGCTGCCGGCGATGATGACGGTTAGTATGACTGCTTTCAGGCTTCGACCGCCGGAGATCTTGGCGATAAACACCCACATCCACGGCGCAAGACCGATCCACCATGCCCAATAGAAGCAGGTCCAATCCTGTGGGAAGGTGCCGCCGCCTATGGTATCCAGCGTGGTACTCATGATGGCGAATTTATCCGCCATGATGCCCATAGACTGTACGCTGTTTTCCACGATGAATTTGGTGTTGCCCAGAATGAGGAAGAGCACAATCAGCGCAAGCGACGCGTACATGGTGATACGCGAAAGGCGCTGCATGCCACGCTCCAGCCCGATATAGGTGCTGACCGAAAAGATCAGCGTGATAATGAGAATGAGTATGATGTTGACGACCAGCCCTTCGCTGATGCCAAAGACGTTGGCTAAATTGTTGGCGAGCATAGGAATGCCGGTGCCGTAGGAAATGGTAAGACCGCCTAAGATGCCGAAAATGAAGATGACATTGACGATTTTTTCGGTTGCATCTGAGAGTCTTGTTTTCTTATCGTTAAACAGCCCGCGGCAGATGACCTTTAGGGAAAGATCGTCCTTTTTGCGAACATAATGGTTGTACATGAGCGGGATGACGCCTACGACATAGACGCTCCATGCGGAGATACCCCAGTGAAAGAAGCTATAAGAAACGGAGATTTCGCTTGCGGCGACGCTGAACGGTTCCAGCCCCAGCGGCGGCGACATCACATAATAGACCCATTCGATTGCCGACCAATACAGAATGCTGGTGCCCATTGCGGCGCAAAACACCATTGCCGTCCAACTGAACATGCCGTATTTTGGCTTTTCCTGACCCATTTTAATATTGCCGTACTTAGAAAAAGCAATGTAAATGTTGAAAGCCAGACACACGTTGACGAGCAACAGAATAAAGGCTCCGAAAAAATCAACCAATGCAACCCGTGCCGTTTGCAGTGCGTTTGTGGTCTCGACCGGCGAGATGAGGATAAAAACCACCAAAACGGCTAAGATGATAAAGCTGACGAGAGTGGAAAAAATATCGGTAGATTCATTTATCTTTTTCGCATAGGATTTCATCAATTCTCCCCCTTGATTTTATACTATGCTATTCAATATTCGATTGTAGAACAGCCCTGAGGGGCGCATCTGCGGCGCTATGGGCGCACAAAACACACCTACCAAAAGAATACAAAACTCTTATGGTATTTTATTTACGTCTATCTATATGTGCAATCCAGTTTTACGCCAGATAAAAAAAACCTTGTATCATGTCATATTATACGTTGGAGGGGTGTGGAAGTCAACCATAAAAATTAAAAGATAGAGGGGGAAGAGGGCGCGCAGAATGCGGCGATTGGGATGCGGGAGGCAAGGAACGGCGCGCGAGCCGGTGGATTGCGGCTTGGGCACAGGACGTTTGCGGCAGCGTGTGTGCGGGCGTAGCATGAGTGCAACCAAAAAGGAAAGGCGCGCTGCGCCTTTCCAACAAAGGGGATGCTCAATCTATTTCGGCTTTGCGCAGTGCGGCGCATATGCCCGCAAACACCAGCGCGGCAACCGGCCAGAGTACCCACGTAAGATGCCAAGCGCCCGTGAGGAAACTAAGCAGCAAATATACGCCCGTGGCGATGGGCCAAAAGATTGCTCCTAATTTGTCTTCTTTGGCTCTTGCTTCGCGCTTGGAGGGATGGAATTCCCCCTCTTGCAAGAGTTGTTGAAAGCCTTCCTGCCTGGTTGTGGAGCGAACAAGCAACAGCACGCCGCAAGCCACACAAACGAGCAGCATGCTTGAAAGCGCGCATAGCACGATGTCCGGTGCGCCCAGACATGCCGTGATGATCAGCGGCAGTGCACAGACGATGCACAAAATGACGCCGGCAACCAGTGAGCGGGTGTGCGTTTGCTGGTAGGCATTGAATTTTTCGCGCACGATGCCGGATACGCCGTATTCCAGATCAAATTCGCCGGTTTTAAAGTGGCGAAAGGGCTGCATTGCTTTATCGCTGATCAGAAAGAGCGCAGTGCCGCATGCGATGAGCGTAAACATTACCGCGATACCCAGCGCGGAGGCGAGGGATTCGGGGATGCGAAAAGCGGGATCCTCTGACATTCCGACCAGCACAATCAGAAGGCTGGGAGACAGGATGCACAACAACACACCCAAGGACACCCGCTTCGCCTGCGTGACGGTTTTGGAAAGGAAATCCAGCGCTTCCGGCAGGCTGACGCGCTTGCCGGAAGGGGCTGCTTCGGCGGTGGGATCGATATGCTCCAGCTCGTCTTTAATGAGGTAATCGGTGGTGACGCCGAACAGATTTGCCATTTCCAGAATTTTTCCGAGGTCGGGAATGGAGAGCGCGCCCTCCCATTTGGAAACGGACTGCCGCGAGACGTTTAACTTTTCTGCAAGTTCCTCCTGCGACCAGCCGTGCTGCTTTCTGAGTGCCAGTATTTTATCTGCTAAGATCATAATGAGTTCCTCCGGAAATTTAATGTGCAAAAGTATTTTTTGCTGTGCTCAGCATATCAAACAGGATGGTGGCACACTATCAATGTGGGCTGGCAATTTCGCAACTGCCGGTTGCGTTTGCCGCAGCAACAGGTTTTTTAGCCTGTTTTGATTTTACCATGATTGGCCGCGGGGAGCAAATGATCGGAACCAAAAACATACTTCGACACACGAATGTTTGAGCGCGCAAATCCGACGGTGCCAGAGGAGCAGATGATTTTTGAGAATCATGCGAATTGATGCGATTCACAAAACAGGGAACGAGAGAGCGTGGATATTTGGCGTGGGAATGACGATTGCTATAAGAAAGTAGGCGAAATAGTTTTTTTGAAAATATACATTGACAGACGAGGTATATTGGTGTAGTATGTAAATCGATGAACGAAATATATTGTTTCGCAGAAAAATTGCGGCGGCACGTGCCAATGCATGAGAGAGGAGGCGTAGGCAATGTCCATTGCATCAGACCTGATTCGCGGGCATACGGATACCATTATTTTGGCGCAACTGATTAAGAAGGACAGCTATGGATATGAAATTAACAAAAGCATTCAAGAAGCGACCGACCGTGCATACGAATTAAAAGAAGCAACGCTATACTCTGCATTTCGCAGGCTGGAAAACGGCGGCATGATTGCATCGTATTGGGGCGATGAGACCACGGGGGCGCGGCGCAGATACTATAAAATCACAAAGCTGGGTAAGGCGCTTTACGAGACGAACAAAGAAGAATGGGAAAAGACCAAACGACTGATTGAACAACTGATTTAGTGAAGAGAGGTAGGGTATTATGGAAGAAAAACTGCGCAAATATGTGGAAGCGCTATTTGCCGACGCACCGAAAACCAAGCAGACGGTGGAGCTGCGCCAAGAGATCTACACCAACTTGATGGATAAATATCATGATTTGGTGGAAAAAGGCGCGTCGCCGGAGGAGGCGTTTGAGATTGTCAAGGGCAGCGTAGGCAATGTGGATGAACTGATTGGCGGGCTGTATGAGCGTCCCGAAGAAAACCCGGTTGCCAAGCAGAAGGCTGCGACGCTGAACGCAGTGGCAACGGCGCTGTATATTGCCAGCCCTGTATTCATCATTGCGTTTTCTGTAAGCGGTATGTGGCTGGTTGGGCTGGTATTGCTGCTGGTGTGCATTGCGCTTGCAACGGGTGTGAAGGTGTACGCAAACGCGATGTACAAGCCTGCGTATCAAAAAGTGGACGACTCCATGGTGGAGGAATTCAAGGAATGGAAGGCGGAGAACGGGCAAAAGGTGGAGAAGAAGAACATTTATTCCGGCGTGCTGTGGCCGCTGATTGTGGCGGCGTATTTGCTGATTAGCTTTGCGACGCACGCATGGTACATCACGTGGGTGATTTTTATCATCGGCGCTGCGATCGAGCAGTTGATTAAACTGCGTATGAACCGGTAAGGGAGGGGCACGACATGAGTAAAAGAACAGGCACCATATTAATTGTGGTGGTTATCCTACTGCTGGTGGCATTGCTGGTGTGGGGAATTGCATCCGGAGGTTGGTCGGCAGGATTTTCTTTCAGAGGGCTGCCGTTTAACAAATGGATGGGCAAAGGCAACACGCAACTGGTGAACGGCGAGACGGTAACCGGACTGGAAATGGACGCGGACAGTGTCAGGCGACTGCGGCTGGAGTTTGTAGATGAGGACATCGAGATTGTGGCGGTGGATTCCGACCAAATTCGCATTGTGGAAGAGAGCAACTACGAGATTGCGAAGGAAGATCAGATGCGCTGGGCGCAGAGCGGCGATACGTTGACGGTGCAGAGCGGCAAAATACGGCGACAGAACTGGTTTTGGAATTGGAATACGCCATTTCAACAGATTGTGGTCAGGGTAGAGATGCCGCGTCAAATGCTGGACTCGTGGGAAGTCTCGAGTACATCCGGCACGATTACAATAGAAGAAGCGCAGGGTGTAGATGTGTATGTGGACACCATGTCGGGCGACATTCAGCTGACGAATGTACAGGCGCAGGACACCTTGTATGTTGCCAGTACTTCCGGACGCATTCAAGGAGAGAACGTTGCGGCGCAATCGCTGGATGTGGATACGGTTTCCGGCGACGTTACATTGCTGGCTACGGCGCAGGAGGCGCGTGTGAGCACGACAAGCGGCACGACGCTGTATGAGGGCGTTGCACAGATTTTCGGCGCAGGCAGCGTATCCGGCGATATCAAGGCGACACTGGCACAGCCGGAAGAGATTGAAACGGACACCACCAGCGGAAACAGCAAAATTCAATGCGGAGACGCATCGGCGTTGAAAAGCATTAATGCGGACTCAGTATCCGGCGAAGTTGATTTGACATTGCCTGAAAACGGCGGATTTAATGTGGATTTTGACAGTATTTCCGGTGATGTGAACTGTGACTTTGCGCTGGCAAACGGTGTATATCAAAACGGCGGATTTGAGATTGAAGCGAACACGACATCGGGGAATCTGAACATTCGCAAAATGGGATAATATTTTCAAGGAAAGACCCCGTACCGGAGAAAGGTGCGGGGTTTTTGCTGCGCAAAAAAAAGTGAAACAGACGCGTTGGAAACCAGCAGCATATCGCAGTGGCGGGCGGTGCGTGGCGAAGCGGAAGGGGGAAGGATTGGGTATGGCGCCGGAAGAAAAAGGTTAAAAACAGCATATTTACTGATTTGTAAGGTTTTCGTAAGTTGAACGAGTGAGCGTTTGGGGATATAATAAAAAATACGGGATGGGGAGAGGAGATGTGAGATCATGCAGAAGAAAAGAATTTTACTTATCGTATTTGCGGTGCTGCTGTTGCTAGTGGCGGGGGCGTGTGCCGCTTACCTTTACTGGCGTGGCGCCCAACTGGGCGGCGACCTTGGAGTGCGCAGGAATTCGGCGGGTTTGCAGGATGCGGCGGCTGCGCAGCCATCCGCGACTGCGCAGACACAGCCGGACGCGATGGGAGCACAGCGCACGCTGACAGTGGACGGTGTAACTGCGGATGCTGCCTACACACGCAGCGCTCCATCAACATTTGGCGCGGGGAGTGCATATACGGCGTTGGAAGGTGTGGTGACGTTCCGCGGCAATCATTACCGTGACGGCGGCGCGTTTGGAACGCCGAACATTACGGCGGGGCAGTTTGGAAAGAACCATTGGAGCTTTGAGACGGGCTCTATGCCAAAGAGCGATCTGACGGAGGACAAAGGCTCCTCGGAATGGTCAGGCAGCGGGTGGACGGGGCAGCCCACGCTGGTACGCTGGGATGACGCGACGCGGCAGATCATGAATCTATATCCCGAAAAAAAGGCGAAACAGGGATTGGTAGAAGTGATTTACGCTACGATGGACGGGCATATTTATTTCCTTGATCTGGAGGATGGCAGTAAAACGCGGGATGCCATTTCATTGGGATTTCCCTTTAAGGGTGCGGGGTCGCTTGATCCGCGCGGGATTCCGCTGTTTTATGTAGGCGCGGGGGATGCGATGGGCGATGGAACGGGCGAAGGAGCCTCGCGCGCGTTTATTGTGAGCCTGGTGGATGGCAGCATTTTATATGAATTTGGCATGGAGGATGCGCAGGCGACGCGGGTCTTTACTGCATTTGACAGCAGTGCTTTGGTGGATGCGAACACGGACACATTATACTATCCCAGCGAGAACGGCGTACTTTACTCCATGAAGCTGAATACGCAATTTGATGCGGCGGCAGGTACCCTTTCAATCGCGCCGAGCGAGGTGACAAAGTTTTCCTACACCACGCAGCGCACACGCGATAATCAAGCGGGTGAAGTGCAGAGCCTAGAGGATACCTTTTGGCTTGGGATGGAAGATAGTGCGGTTTTTTGGGAGAATTATCTGTTTTTGACAGACAATGCGGGGAACGCCATGTGCATTGACGCAAACACCATGCAGTTTGTGTGGATGCAGGACATTTTGGACGACACGAACGCCACTCCGGCTTTTGAAGTGGAAGCCAACGGCGACAAGGTGCTGTACACGGCTCCATCGCTGCACTGGCAGCAGGAGGGCGGCAAAGGACAGGTATCCTTTAGCAAGCTGAATGCAATGACGGGAGCGTACATTTGGCAGCACGATTTTGAAGTGATGACCGTTTCCGGCACTTCCGGCGGGATGCAGGCGACACCGGTGGTGGGAAAAGGTGAAATTGCCGATTTGGTTATCGTGCCGGTGGCGCGCACCCCCTTCAAGCGAGAAGGCTTGCTGGTTGCGATGGACAAGCAGACGGGGGAAACGCGTTGGACATTTCCGATGAAGCACTACGCGTGGAGTTCGCCTGTGGCGGTGTATGCGCAGGATGGAACGGCATATCTTGTACAGTGCGACAGCGGCGGCAGCATGTTTTTGCTGGACGCAAAGACGGGCAAGCAGCTGGATCGGATCGATTTGGGAGCTAACGTGGAGGCGACCCCTGCCGTATTTGGCGATACGGTGGTGGTGGGAACGCGCGGCAAGAAGATCGTGGGCGTAAAAATTCAATAATAATGTAAAAAATATTTTTATGCGGCGTGGCGGTGGAGAAGTCTGGCGAAAGTCATAAAAATGCCTATGCCACGCCGTTTGTAACTGTGCATATCCTGTGCATATCCGGTGTATAGCATGTTCATACCGTATTGACAACGGTGGATAAATTCGATATATTAAATATAACAACAGTGGATTTCTACTAAAACAACCGAATTGGTTTGTTTTTTTCTAAGATCAGAGTTTTGGAGATCGGGGAAGAGTTAGTGTCAATTTTCGCGGCTACAACAAACAGCTATCACGGATTTTCATTGAGTCACGCAGCGGCAGGCATTGCGGAGGCGGGTTTTGAATTTTGTGAAATTGCTGCGATGCAGGGCTGGACGCAGCATGTTCGGCCGGACTGCGGACGTGCGGATTTTTTTGACGTAGTGAATTTGCTGGATCGCCAAAAGCTCTCGTGCACGGCGATGAGCGTGGTTTGTAACTGGTTTGAAGACACGGAAGAAGTGGAGCGGTTGGCAATCATTGCAGGAAAGCTGCGCTGTAAATATTTGATTGCGGGCGTAGGCAACCCCGGACGTTCGCGTGACCGGATGCTGCCGCTGACCGTGGTGATGCGTTACATTCGAGCGTTGCTGCCGATTTTGGAAGAATATCGTCTGGTGCTTTGTCTGGAACTTTCGCCGGAGATTCCTACCGGACGCGAGATGGCGCGTGTGGTGCGCGCGGTGGATCACCCGTTGGTGAAGATTTGCTATGACACGGCAAACGCATACTGCTATGGCAAGGTTGACCCGACCGAGGACGTGATGCACTGCATGGAAGAAGTGGCGTACATCCATTTGAAGGACCACAGCGGCGCGGACAATGTTTGGAATTTTCCAGGACTGGGCAATGGAGAGTTGCCGTTGCGCGGTTTTATGGATCGGGTGAAACGTGCGGACTTTAATGGTGTGATCAGCGTGGAGGCGGAATTTACCCGTGAGTTTGCCATGCGACCCAAAACGGCGCTGGATTTGCGCAACGTTACGTTGGAGCTGGGTGATTCTGTGGACTATCTGCGCACGTTAGGCATTTCACTTTTGCCGGAGCGCGAGAAGCTGGCGCTGGGGCGCTATTAAGGGCTCGGTGATACTGAAGTGAGAACGTTCCGCACAGGGAGCGTTTTTTTGTTTTGAAGCGAAAAATATTGTTATACACATGAAGAAACCGCCTTGCGGCGGCATCTCCATTCATCGTTTGTGGTTGGGGATTCGGAAAGCGTCAGGTGATATCCGTTGCCTCGAAAAGATGTCATTCCTAAGATGCAACAACGAATATCTTCTAACGCCATATAAATAACACCACTTTTTCATGCTGAAACATTAAAATTTTGATTTTTTTGCTTTTTGGCGTAAATTTTTCTTGCGCTTGTGATTCTCCACCATAAGCTGCGCCGCGCCCACAAAGAACTTGCCGTTGACTATGAGCAGTGCGCCGCGCGCCATACCAAAGGTGAATTTTCCGGCGGACAATGTGACCAGAACGCGGAAGGGATTTTGCTGGGCGAGCTGGATCAGATATTGTTGCTCTTCGTGAGACTTGGTGGGGAATAGCTTGTTTGCGTAGCGCAGCAGCAGGGAGTAAATCAGCCGTCCGATGGGCAACTGCGTTAAATCCCACAGTGTGGCATTGATGGTGAGCGGTGTGATGGCGTCGCTTTGGATGCGCGGCATTTTCTCGAACAGGGAGGGAAAATCGCTCCACAAGCCGTCGGTGCTGAGAGGATATTCATGGGTGAGGGAACGACCATCGGCAATCTCGACTTCCTGCTCTGCCGTTTGTTCCAAGCAGTTGGTACCCACGGAAACGATGGCGCGCCGGCAACGCTTCCAGCCATTGTCATAGAAGCTGAAATCTGCCTCGCCTAGCGCAAAGGTGATTGTTTTGCTTTCGCTGGGCTGCAAAAAAACCTTTTCAAAGCCGCGCAATTCGGCATACGGCTTATCCTGCTGTTGTACATAAAGCTGCGCAATCTCGCCACCGAAGCGATCGCCCGTATTGGTCACGGTGACCTGTGCGGTGAGCGGCGTGCCCTCAAAACGTTCCGCAGAGAGTGAAAAATCCGCGTATTTGAATTGCGTGTAGGAAAGCCCAAACCCAAAGGGATATCGGACTTCTTTTTGCGCGGCGGTGTAATACCGATAGCCAACATAGACGCTTTCACGGTATTCGGCATTTTTGCGTTCCAGATTGAACCAACTGAAGTTGGGCACGTCCTCCAGATTGATCGGGTAACTTTCCGCAAGCTTTCCGCAGGGGTTTGCTTTGCCGGTGAGCAGCTCGCAAAGCGCGCTTGCGCCTGCCTCGCCGCCCAGATAGCTGTGCAGCAGGGCGCCGATTTCCGGCTCGAAGGGAAGCTCTACCGGTGCGCCGCACTGTAAGATGACTACGGTGGGACGTTCGCTTGCGATGGCGCGAATCAGCTCGATCTGCGCCTCCGGCAATCGCATATGTGTACGATCCATCCCTTCCGCCTCGTCTGCGGGTGGCAATCCGGCAACGATTACGGCGACATCGGCGTTGCGCGCTTCCTCCAGCGCTTGCAGCGCAAGTTGGGGGGAGCTGCCTTTGAGTGGGAAGCCTTGTGCGTAGGTATGCGGAATGCCTGCGCGTACAAACTCTTCTTGCAGCGTTTCCAGTTGAAGGGGATTGATTTGAGAGCTGCCTGCGCCTTGGTAGCGCGGATGCTCGGCAAAAATGCCGATAAGCGCTATGCGTTGATCCGGCTTTAAGGGCAGCAACTGATCCTGGTTTTTCAACAGCACTGCGCTTTCCCGTGCCGCTTTACGCGCCAAATCGTGATGCGCCGTAAAATCGCAGGGAAGCGGAGAGGCGGTGTCCTCAGTGCATTGCTGCACGAAACGCAGCAGTCGCCGCACACAGGCATCCAAGTCCTGCGTTTGCAATGTTCCGTTTTTGATCTGTTGCAGAATGTGGTCTGTAATCTCCTGTCCGCCGTAGGGCATATCCAAATCCATGCCGGCCGCAATGCCGTCCGGTCTGCGGTAGCACGCGCCCCAATCGGAAATCACAACACCCCGGAATTTCCATTCCCGCCGCAAGATACCGTCGATGAGCGGTTTGCTTTCTCCGCAATAGGAGCCGTTCAAACGGTTGTAGGCACTCATGATGGCTTTGGGCTGGGAGGCTTGCAGTGCGATCTCAAATGCACGCAGATAGATTTCACGCAGGGCGCGTTCGTCTACAATGGAGTTGGAGACCATACGAAAATGCTCGCAGTTGTTTGCCGCAAAATGCTTGAGACAGGCGCCTGTACCGGTGCTTTGCAATCCGTTGACAAGCGCTGCACCCATTTGTCCACTTAAAAAGGGGTCTTCAGAAAAATATTCGAAATTGCGTCCGCAAAGCGGAGAACGCTTGATGTTAATGCCCGGACCCAAAACAAGCGAAACGCCTTCGCTACGCGCTTCCTCGCTGATTGCCTGACCCATTTCGTACAGCAGCGCACGATCCCACGAGCAGGCGGTGGTTGCGGCAGGAGGGAAGCAGGTGGCGGGGCGCGCCTCGTCAAAGCTGGCTGCGTCCATATCGTATTGCTTGCGCAGACCGTGTGGCCCGTCCGTCATGAGAACGGAGGGAACGCCGAGTTCCTCAAACCCTACGGTGTTCCACGCGTCTAAACCGGAGCAGAAGCGTGCTTTTTGTTCCAATGTCATTTGGCTCAGAATGTGTTCGATCTCCATGTGAATGCCTTTCTAGCGTTCCAAATGCTGTAAAATTTGTGCGGCGGTGGGTGGGCAGCCGGGGATGTTTTGAGAAAATCCTGCGGTGCAACGTCCTACGCCGAGACCTTCCTGTACGACGCCTTGAAACCCCTGCCCTACGTGCAGGACACCGCGATAGCCGCTGCGCGAAAGCGCGCGGACACAGGCTGCATAACAGGCGCTGCAAGCGCTTTGCTCTATGATCCTGCCGCGCAGGTTGCGCAAGTCTTTTGCGGCGCGGGGCAGAGGGTGGGGTGCATCCAGCGCAACGATCTGTGCCCCCTGCATACGCCCGACGCCCATCGTTCCGGCGATATTAAGATAACCAATTTCATCGGGATGATAACCCAAAAGTTGTGCGGCATAGCAATCCAGCAGCAGAGAGTCCTGCGCGAGCGCAACGAGACCCATTTCCACCGGTGTGCCGCCTTCCTCAAAATTGAGATCGCCGCACAGACCATCTGCGATGACAAGCTCCGCCGTGCGCAATGCGGCGAGTGCGGCAATAGGCTTGTGCAGCCCCATGCGATGGAAGGCGCGTTTGGAAGCATCCGAGATGCAACCCTTCATGTTTTTGAGGGCGCAGGTGATATCCGTTTGGCAATGTCCTTTGATGACGGGCACATTGATGAGATAATCCAGTGCGTGTGCGCGATCGGAAAACTCGATGGGGATGCCTTGCACGGTGGCGGTGGTGTAAGTATCTTCGCGCAGATCGTACAGGGGAACGCCGGTTTCGCGCGAAAGACCGGCATAGCCGCAGACCTCGAAGGCGCGTTTTGCGCTGTCGCCCACCCATGCGCTTTCCAGTATACACAGATTGTGAGCGCCTTGCTGCTTACAATAATCGATGATGGCACGCACAATTTCGGGATGCGTGGTGGAGCCATCGGCAGCGGGACGCGCGTTCACTAGATTGGGTTTGATGCCGATGCGCAGATCGGGCGTGATGGGCGGACGGGCGGCACACAAGAGCTTCATCGTCTGTGCGTAGCCGTCCATACCATAGGAACAATAAATTTCGTGTGACTGCATGGTAAGAACCTCGCTGAATCAGTATATCTCATACATTGTATCATATTTTCACAAAAATCATAGTTTTCTACGTTTTTTGCGGGGGAAAATGTGGTATAATGCACAATATAGACGGAAAAGCTGTTCTTTTCTTTTAGAAAAAAGAAAAGAACCAAAAGAAAACCAATCAAGCCGGAGACGGGCAAACGTGAAGCGGATGTTTGGGCGGCGCGGT
>CAYVTZ010000005.1:0-71251 GCA_964454685.1 uncultured Christensenellaceae bacterium | reverse complement strand
GCGGGCTGTGGATGAAAAATAGAACCGGAACCAAAAGAAAACCAATCACGCCGGAAACGGGCGAACGCGAAGCGGGATAACGTGTGTGCGGATGTTTGGGCGGCGTGGTGCGGGCTGTGGATGAAAAATAGAACCGGAACCAAAAGAAAACCAATCACGCCGGAGACGGGCGAACGCGAAGCGGGATAATGTGCGCGCGGAAGTTTGGGCGGCGCAGTGCGGGCTGTGGATGAAAAATAGAACCGGAGCCAAAAGAAAACCAATCACGCCGGAGACGGGCGAACGCGAAGCGGGATAACGTGTGTGCGGATGTTTGGGCGGCGTGGGCTGTGAATGGGGAAAACAAAGGCGCGCTAGGGCGTGAAACAAAAAGAGGTTTGAGCCGCTATCCTAAGGGGACGGCGCTGCATCATTCAAAATGGACGGCATGAAAGGGATAACGATGAAGGATTTGATTTTAGAGTGTGGCGCGATGCATGTTGCGCCGGTGAAGCTTTCAGACATTGTATTTGCGCAGGAGCTGCGTGATATGTGCGACATGAATACATGCGGCAACTTTGCGACCAACTGGGGATGCCCGCCTGCCTGCGGCACGATGGAGGAGCTGCGCGAGAAGATTTTGAGTTTTTCCGAGGGCTGGGTGTATCAACTGGTGAGCCAGCTAGAGGATTCCTTTGATATTGAGGGCATGCAGCGCGGAGCAGAGCAGTTTGCAAAGGTTGCGGACGAACTGCGCAGCAGAATGGAGCAAGCGGGGAAGCCCTACCTGGTGTTGGGCGCGGGCGGATGCAGCCTGTGTAAGCCGTGCACCTATCCCGATGAGCCATGCCGGCAGCCGGAGCGGCGCAATGTTTCGGTGGAGGCGTGCGGCATTTATGTCAGCCAGCTTTGCGAGCGCGCGGGGCTTGCGTATATCAACGGTGTGAACACGCTGACGAACACGGGACTTGTACTCCTGTAACATGAAATGATTGGATGAGGAGACCGGATGAACGTTACATCCCCCAAAGACATTGCGCGACTGTTGCAAGACAACGGGCTTTCGCCGCTGAAAAAATTTGGACAGAATTTTTTATGTGATGCGAACATCGTGGAGAAAATTGCGGCATATCTGCCGGAAGGCGCGCCGGTATTGGAAGTAGGCACGGGGCTGGGGGCGCTGACGCGCAAACTTGCAGAGCGCGCTGAAAAAGTGGTGAGCGTGGAGATTGACCGCGGACTGCTGGCGCTGCATGCGCAGACGCTGGGCGACCTTGCCAACGTATCTGTGACTGAGGGCGATATTCTGGAAGTAGATTTGGAGCAGATTTGGAAGGACAAATTTGACTGCAAGTCTTTTCATGTGTTTGGGAACCTTCCTTACTATATTACCAGCAAGATAATTCTGCGCTTTTTAGAGTGCGGGCTGCCGGTGCGCAGCATGGTGTGCATGGTGCAAAAAGAGGTGGCGCAGCGCCTTGCCGCAAAACCGGGCGACAGCGATTATGGCGCGTTGAGCGCATCCTGCAACTATTATTGCGAGCCGGAGTACTTATTTACTGTACCCAAAGGGTGCTTTTTGCCCGCGCCGGACGTGGATTCCGCGATGATTCGGCTGGACTTATCCCGGCCGCGCTGTGATGTGCGACGCGAGGACTATGTGCGTGTGGTGCGTGCCGCGTTTTCCATGCGGCGCAAGACCATTCAGAATAATTTAAAGGGGATTGCGCAGCCGGATGCGTTACAACGCTGCAGCATCGACCCCAAACGACGGGCACAGGAGCTTTCGCCGGATGAATTTTGTATGCTGGCGCGCGTGATCTTCCCCGAGAATGAAAAAGCGTAAGGGAACGCCTTGCCGCAATGAGAGAACCTCGTGATTTTGACAAATTTAATGTTCGTGTGATGCAAATTTGATCTATTTTTTGATGAAAAAGGATTTTATCGGTGTATCTGTGAAAAAAAGATTATTAATTTTTTCACAAATTTTAAAAAATGAGAAGGAATTAAAGGAACGGGCGCAGAATATGTTAGAAGAGGGCAAGGAGTTCAAAATTTGACCTGATTGAAATACTGCGATCGAATTTGTTTTTTGAAACAGTTTAGATATATTATTTAAGGAGGACCCCCAACATGGCAACAAAACAGTACCACAAGTGGAGTGAAATCAAAGAGGGCGTTTGCTTTACAAACATCCGCACAACCATTGAGACCGCTTTCTACGGAAACAACGTATATCCCGTTGAATCTTTGAAGGAAGCGTACAAAATGGCTTGTGACAGCCCCGGAACCGTTGTGACAGACCTGCCGGTGTTTGAACCGGAAAAGACAGGACTGCCGGCGGATGCGAAAGTGCTCGTGTTTAACGACGGCAATGTCGGCGGTCGTGCTGCTGCGGCGCGCTGCATCCTTGGCATGAATGATTACTACGGCAACCCGGTTACGACCGCGAAGTTCAGCCCCATCATCAAAGAGGCGATCTATCAGGCGCGCAACCGCCAGTTGTACCACGCACAGGCGTATATCGGTCTTGATCCGGAATTCATGGTGAAGGCGCATCTGTGCCTGCCGGAAGGCGAAGAGAACATCATGTACTCCTGGCTGTATAACTTCCAGCAGTTGACGGAAGAATATTTCCGCATGTACAACGAATCTGCTGTGATCCCGGAAGGAGATATCTATATCTTCTCTGACCCGCAGTGGTCGCATCCGGATTTCCCGATGGGTATGGCGTTCTTTGATCCGGAACACAACTGCGCTTGCCTGCTGGGTATGCGTTACTTCGGTGAACACAAAAAAGGCACACTGACGCTGGCATGGGGCATTGCGAACCGCAATGGTTTCGTTTCCTGCCACGGCGGACAGAAGCGCTACAACCTCAAGGGCGGCGGTTCTTATGTAGCGGGCGTATTTGGGCTTTCCGGCTCGGGAAAATCCACCATTACGCATGCTGCGCATGACGGCAAATATGACATTACGGTGCTGCACGATGACGCATTCGTGATCAATCGTGAGACCACAGCTTCTGTGGCATTGGAGCCGGGCTATTTTGACAAAACACAGGATTATCCGATGGACAGCGCGGACAATAAATATCTGGTGACCGTGCAGAACAACGGCGTGACGGTAGACGATCAGGGTCACAAAGTGCTGGTAACGGAGGACATCCGCAACGGCAACGGTCGCGCGATGAAATCCAAGCTGTGGAGCCCCAACCGCGTCGATGTATTCAAAGAGCAGGCAAACTCGGTTATCTGGTTGATGAAAGATCCGACCTTGCCGCCGGTTGTGAAAATTGATAATGCAATCCTTGCTTCCACGATGGGCGCGACATTGGCGACCAAGCGTACCAGCGCAGAGCGTTTGGCTCCCGGCGTTGACCCGGATGCACTGGTGGTTGAGCCTTATGCAAACCCGTTCCGCACCTATTTGCTGGCGGACGATTACAACGGCTTCAAAGCGCTGTTTGAGAAGAAGGGCGTAGATTGCTACATCTTCAACACCGGCGACTTCATGGGCAAAAAGGTAACCAAGGAAGCGACTTTGGGGAGTCTGGAGAAGATCGTTGAAGGCAAAGCGACCTTCAAGCCGTTTGGCACGATCGAAGGCGTGAGCTATCTGGAAGTGGATGGATTTGAGCCGCAGTTTGCGGATGCTTCCTACAAGGCACAGCTGGTTGCGCGTATGCAGGATCGTGTGAAATGGATTTCGGACGAAGCTGCAAAAGACACGGACTTCAACAAACTGCCGGATGAGGCGTTGAACGTGATGAAGAGCGTGGTGACGCAGGCTGAAAAAATCTGAAGTAACACATTTGGCTGATCGATGATTGGCTGAGGAAGGGGCTATCCGTTACGGGTAGCCCTTTTTTCGTATAAAAAAACAGTTGCCCCGAAAGCATGAATTTTTCATGAAGTAGATTGCATTTTGTCTCACTTTTTGATACATTATTAGAAAGATATCCTGTCGGGCAGATGCACGCCAATCATCAGTCTTTGGAAAAGAGATGAACCAAATGCGGCGACTTGTTTGGAAGTTGACAAACATAGTGATTTTTGTTGTATTGATATTGTTATGTATACCTGTGCAATCTGGTTTTGCGACCGGTGAAACGGTGCGCGTAGGAATTAATCTATATGATGGATTCAACAACAAGCAGCAGAATGCGTACTCCGGATATAACTACGATTATCTGCAACGCATTGCCAAGTATGCCGGCTGGAACTATGAATTTGTAGAGGGAACATGGGAACAGTGCTTGCAGTGGCTTGCCTCCGGCGAAATCGATTTGCTGGGGACGCTGCACAAGACGCCGGAGCGGGAAACGCGCTTTCGCTATGGTTTGTTTGACTATGCTTATACCGCGACCACGGTGCTCGCAATGTACAACAATGATGAGCTGCATACGCTGGAAAGCGCGCAGGATCTTGTGGTGGGCATTTATGCGGGCAGCGCCGCGGAAGCATGCTTTGAGCAGAAGATGGAGCAGTTGGGATTGCGCTATACCACCCGATACTACGCGACACAGGAGGAGCTGATGCAGGCGTTGCAGGATCAGAAGGTAGACGTGATACTATCCGACACTCTGATCAATCCGCAGCATACCAAAGAAATTGGCAGTCTATCGCCGCAGCCGTTATATTTTGCTGTGAATCCGCAGCGTACCGATCTGGCGCAGCAACTGGACGAAGCGTTGGGGCAGATTCGCGTGGAGGAGCCGGCGTTGGCGCAGACATTACGCGAGAAATATTATATGGACAGCGCGAAGAAAGAAGCTACCTTCACGGAGCAGGAGCGAACATACCTTGAGGCGATGCAGAGCAAGACGCTGCGTGTTGCCATTGGTCCGGATCAGCTTCCCATTGAAGGGATGAGCGCAAAGACCGGCGAAGCCATGGGCGTGACATCAAAAATACTGCGGCGCATCAGCGATCAAACCGGCTTGAAGTTTGCATACACGGGAACGGAATCCTTCGAACAGTCCAAGCAGCTTTTAGAGCAGAGCGAAGTGGACTTGATGACCAACTATCAAGGAGGAAACAAAGCGCAGGGTTCGCGCAATTCACAGAGCTTCCTGACTGCTTCTGTGGTGATGGTTGCGCGCAAGGACTTTGTGTATGACCCGGAGAGAACCACTACGATCGTGGTGGACGCGCGATCGCAAGGGAACGTGCAATATGCAAAGACGCAGTTTCCCACCGGCACATTTTTGTATGCTGAGAATGACCGGAAGGCGTTAGAAGCCGTGCAGCGGGGCGACGCTGATTTGTTTATCTGCAATATTTATGTGGCGCAGGAGCAGTTGGCGCTACATTATCGTGATCTGGCGGTATTGTTTGACACCGGAATTTTGATGCGCTATTATTTTGAATTTGCGCAGGGCACGCCGGATGAATTGATTTCAGTATTCAACAAGTGTATTTATTCGATCAGTGAGGCGGAGCTGCGTACGATACTCATTGAATCTACAACGGATTCTTTTGCGAATGCGGGACTGAGCGGCGAGGGTGTGATGTTTGCCGTTATGACGGTGCTGCTTACCATTTTGCTGATCATTATTGTGATTTTATTCTACAAACTGCGCCAAAACAATCGCGCGTTGCAGATCAAGCTGGAGATGGAACGGGAGCTGACAGACATCAAGACCTATCGTGCTATTGCGGACGGGTATTATGACAATGTGCTGGAAGCAGATTTGACCAACAACAAGATGGTGAGCGGCAAAATGCAGATTTTGACGGAGCAGGTGCCTCTTTCGGGCATGTCCTACGAAGAATGTGTGAAGATGGTCTGTGAGAAGATCGTAGTTCCGGAGGATCAGCAAATCTTTTTGCAGACATTGGATCGGCATAAGTTGATCGACCGCATGATGATGGATCGTAAAGAATCGATATTTGAATATCGGGAACAGGCGACGGACGGCGCTGAGCCGGTGTGGCGGCGCACAATGCTTTCGATTTATTATTCGCCGACGAATGGGACGATTCGTTTGATTGCCTTTATAAAGGACATTTCTGAGGAAAAGCGCGTGGTGCAGGTTTTGCAGGAGAAGGCGCAGAAGGATTCGATGACGGGGTTGTACAACAAAAAAGCATCGCAGGAGCTGGTAGATCAATATCTTTCGCAGAAGGGCGCTGCGGGTGTGATGTTTATGGTGGACATTGACAACTTCAAATCCATCAACGACAGCTTTGGGCATACGGTCGGCGACTTGTGCATCCAAAAGACGGCAGAAAATCTGCGGCGCATCTTTCGACCGACGGACATCATCGGGCGCGTGGGCGGCGACGAATTTGTCATCTTTATGAAGGGAATCCTTGATCATGATTTGATTATCAAGCGGGCGAGAGACGTTTGCGACGTGTTTGCGCAGGTGGAAAAGCAGTTTGACCGGGAGTTCCGCTTTACCACCAGCATTGGTATTGTTGTGGCGCAGGATGGACGGCAGCAGTATGCAGAGCTGTTCCGCAAAGCGGACATCGCGCTCTATGACTCCAAATTGCAGGGAAAGAACACATATACGTTCTACAATGGATCTATGGATCAAAAGGACGTTTTGTTTGGGCATACAGAAATTGACAGCGAGCAGGCACGATTGCCGATGGTGGCGCAGGTGCTTACGGCGCACACCATGCATATTCTGGAAGAGACGAAGGATTCCGAGCAGGTGTTGAGCGATGTGCTGAGTATGGTGGGGAGCTGCTTTGGCGTGAGCCGCTGCTATCTGGTGTTGCATGGCGCATTGCAGGCGGCGTGGAATCGGGAAGGCATTGCGGGCTGCACTGTGCCGGACTTTGCGCGGCAGGACACAGCGCGCTTTGGCGCGGATGGCGTCTTTTTGCTGCGCTCCCGCATAGAGGCTGAGGAAAAGTGGATGGATATTTTAGAGGGGTGTGCAATCCATTCTGTGCTGCAATGTGCGCTGTATGACAAGCATCAGCACATCGTGGGGTATCTGGGCTATGACGATTGCTGTGAGGGCAATGACTCGACCACTCCGGATCAAGTGGTTACGTTGCAGGTGATTGCGCAAACGCTCGCCGCTTATTTGACAAGGGAGGATTGGGATTGACAAGGAGGGTGGTGAAGTAATACCCACGCATTCAATATCTTGTGGTTTTCTTTTTGGACGCGTGGCAGAACGAGACAGAAAATTTCTCACGAAAGAATAAAAAGAGCCGGCATGATACCGGCTTTTTGACGTTCACGGTTGCGAGTCGGAATTCCTTTTGCGGCGCACCACGAACTGTGGCTGCTGATTCAGCCCCATAAACATGCGCCCGATGTATTCGCCGATCAAGCCCAACACAAGAAGAATCAAGCCGCCGATGAACACCGTTGCCGTAAAGGTGGACGCCCAGCCGAGCGGCGTGGCGGGATTGATGACTTTGGTGACGATGGAATAGACGCCCAGTATAAAGCCGATGAGCGCGATAATCGCGCCGAGGAAGGTGACAATGCGCAGCGGTTTGATGGAAAAGTTGGTGAAACCGTTGAACCACAACGCCAACAATTTGGACAGCGTATAGCCGGAGTTGCCCTCCTGCCGTTCCCGATGATCGACATCTATGTTGACGATGTCTTTGGTGGTACGCAGCAGCATCCCGCTGATGTAGGGGTAGGGGAAGGTATACTGACAGATTTGATCGCGCACAAAGCGTTTGAATGCGACAAAACTGGACAAGAACAAATCCTTGGGCTTGCCGATGAGTGAACAAGCCATTTTATCGTTGACACGGCTGCCGAAATTGCGAAACGCACTGTGCTGCTTGATTTCATAGCGTGCGATGGCAATATCGTGGCCATCTGCTTCCACTGCTTGAATCAGTTTGTAGGCCTCTTCCGGCGGGGTTTGACCGTCGTCATCCAAACAGATGATGATATCGCCCTGCGCCTCGTGCAGACCGGCCAAGATAGCGCAGTGTTGCCCGAAATTTTTAGCGAGATCTACGCCTTTGACACGCGGGTGCTGATCGCACAGGTGTTCGATCTTCTCCCATGTGTCATCCGGAGAACAATCATTCACCAAAATGATCTCGTGATCCCTTTGTGCATAGCACTGTTCCAGACGCGAAATCACATCCTCCAGCATGGAGGACGAGCAATAGCAGGGTATTACAAACGATAATTTCAAATTTCATATCCGCCTAATATCAATATAGTGATATTCTACAAACAAAAGAGGAAAATGTCAATCAATGCTGTGTTCTTTTGGGCGTGATTTGGCATCTTTACAAACTGCGTGGTTTTCGGATATAATAATAAGAATAGGAATATCAAGGGCAATCGGGAGTTCGCCTTGCGGCACACCGATGCCGCCGCCGAAAGAATGGAGCGTTGGAATGGGTAATTTTATCAAAGATTTTTGGGATAGCAATGCCGAAAAATATAAGCTGTCGCATTTTGTGTCATGGGGAGATGAGTGCGCGATCAAGCTGGAAACGGAGAATATTTCCCACTACATTAAGGATGGCGACCACGTGCTGGACGTGGGCTGCGCAAATGGATTTGCCTCTATCATGCAGTGCATGGCACACAATGTTGGCTCCATGACGGGCGTGGACTTTTCTGAAAAGATGATTGAATATGCGCAGGAAAACCGCGCAAACAGCGAATTTGCGGATAAACTCAGCTTTGCACAGGGAGATGTGCGTTCCTTGCAATTTGCCGATGAATCTTTTGACGTGGTGTACACCACACGCGTGGTCATCAATCTGCCCAACTGGGAGGAGCAAAAGCAGGCTTTTACCGAGTGCTTGCGCGTCTGCAAGAAGGGCGGCACCGTGGTGTTTTCTGAGGCGTTTTGGGAGCCGCTGACCCGGCTGAACGCGCTGCGCGCGGTGGCACAGCTTCCGCCGCTGGTGGAACATGACTTCAACCGCTACATCAAGATCGCGCGGATGGAGACGTTTTTGCAAGAGCTGGGATATGCGTATGAGCGGGTGGACTTTTCGTCTGTCTACTATGTTGGATCGCGGTTGCTGCGCGAGCTGGCGACAGATTACACCAGCTTTGAGGGGTATTCCAACCCCATCAACAAAGATTTTTATGAATTGGAGAAGAAGTACTCCGGCGGAAACTTTGGCATTCAGCAGGCATTTGTGATTCGGAAATAGCGCCTGTCCGTGTGGATGTGCAATGGCGCGAAGTCGCATAGATACACTGCGCCGCCTTGGGACAAACAAGGCGGTGTTTTTGTTGCTTGAGTGGCTTTGCATCTTGGAGGGTACAGGAAATTGTGTTAAAATGATAACAATTCAACACGATTTTTTGGTGCGATGGGCGAAATATGTTGTTTTGATCGGTTTCTGCCAAAAATTTTGCAGGAGACAGGACGCGGCATACGATACCGCGGGAAGTGGTTTGGATGGAACGTATTACAGTGCAGGTGCAGGGCAGAACGATTGTCTGCATGAAATTTGACAATACATATTCCGCACAGGATGATATCATTTTGCTGACCGGAGCGGCAACCTATTATTTTAACTACCTGCCTTTGATGCCGCTGCTGCGAAGCGGCAGAGTGATTGTGATACACACGCCGCTGCATGGCTACGGCGCAAACCAATCGCAGGGCCCGGCCATTGAAAACGGCGACGAACTGGTGCAGTTTCAAGAGGAAGTGGTGCGCGCGCTAGTGGAGAGCAAGCAGACGACGCCGCGGGTGCATCTGTGGGGATACAGCCTAGGCGGTATGACGCTGCTGCGCATACTGCTACGCGGTAAGCTGGATGACGTGGTAAGCAAGAGCATTATCATGTGCGCTGCATACCACAGCTGCCTGGGGGAACAATTCTTTCGTGAACTGATTACACCGGAGGGGCGCTACCAATCCAAGGAGCTGTCCAAGTTGGCATTCCCCAAATGGCTGAAGGGGATTGCGTCCACCGTGCCGCACGGACGATTTGTGAGCTGCGATGAGGCGTGTGTGGCGGATACGCTGTGCGCTGCCGGCTTTGAGGCGCAGGCATTGCCGAGCGCTAAAATCAGCAAAGAGACGCTGCTGATGTGCGGACTGGACGACGAAATTTTCCCGCCGGAAACGGTGCGCAAGAATGCAGAGCTGTTTGAATTACCGCAATTTCAGGTGCTGCCCGGCACACACAATGGCTATTACTTTCATCCGGTGATTTTTGCCTTTTATATCAATCAATTTATTTGGGGAAAAATGTAGCCTGACAAGGGGCAATGGCTTAGGCGTCCGGCAATTCCAGAAACCAGCGTTCTTCTTCTAAAAACAAATAAAACATACGGCTGCCGCTGTAACAGGTGTAGCGCAGACCGGCGCCGCCGCTTTTTTGACTGGCGGCCGGAATGATGCTGGTGACGCGGGAAATTGCGAATTTGCGTCCCAGCTCGCTACGCAGGGCAAGCGGCATGATTTTTCCTTCGCGGGAGAATTCCGCGATGACATTGATGTATCGTTTGCTCATGATGTCTTCCTCACCTTATTTGAGTTCTTCGTCCCAAAAACAAGCGTTACAGTCTGCTTTGCGGAAACACGCTGCGCTTGCCTTCCTCCCACTCGGACAGCTCCTGATTGCGCCAGACATTGCCGCGCAAGATGGCGTTGGAACCAAAGCGACTACGAATCTGCTCGACGGCGGCTTCCGCCTCGATTTTTTTGAAATCCTCGAATACATCCAACTGGCGGATGCGGGTATCCGAGAGATGCGTCGTGCGCACGCCGATGCTGCGAATGGGCGTGTGCAGACAGTTGGACGCACGGAACAAATCAACCGCCGCGTGCAGCAGGTCTACGGAGAGGTCTGTTGCGCGGGGCAATACACATTGACGACTGAGGCGCTCCAGCGTATTGAAACGCACGGAAAGCTGTACGCACTGCCCGCGTTTGTGGTATTTCTTGAGCCGTTGCGCCACATTTTCGCACAGCGCGGTCAACACGCTGCGTACCTCCTCCGGTGTGGTTAAATCACGCGGGGTGGTGGTGGAATTACCGATGGATTTGATTTCCCGCTGATATTCCGCATCTGCTACGGGCGCGCAATCGTAGCCATTGGCATAACTCCAGAGCACACTGCCCCATTTGCCAAAGGCGCGGCGCAGATAACCTTCCTCACTGCAGGCAAGATCCCCGATGGTGCAAATGTTTTTCTGCATCATGCGTTTGCGCGTGCTGCGACCGACATAGAGCAGATCGGAAACGGGGAGCGGCCAAACGACGGAGCGAAAATTTTCGCGGGAGATGACGCTGGTGGCGTCCGGTTTTTTAAGATCGGAGCCAAGTTTGGCAAAAATTTTGTTGAAACTGACTCCGATGGAGGCGGTGATGCCCAGCTCGCGCGTGATGGTGGCGCGCAGCTCGTTTGCAAGGCGTGTGCCATTTGCTAGAGTGCGATTGTGCGCGGAGAGATCCAGCCATGCCTCGTCCAGACCAAACGGCTCCATTCGCCCGGTGTAACGCAGGAATATTTTACGGGAAAGGTTGGAAAACCGCACATAGTTTTTGTAACATGCCTGCACACAGACGAGGTCGGGGCATTTTTGCTGTGCCTGCCAAATGGGCTCGCCGGTGGACACGCCGAACTTCTTTGCCTGCTCGCTTTTGGCGAGTATGATGCCGTGACGAAGCTGCGCATCGCCGCAGACAGCGACAGGCTTCCCGCGCAATTCGGGATGCAGCAGACATTCTACACTGGCATAGAAGCTATTCATATCGACGTGTAAAATCACGCGTTCCATTAAAAGAATGCGACGACCGCGCGCATGACACGCCCCAAAATCTCTACGTGGTCATCCTTGTTATAAATTTGGGGCTGGTGACCGGAATCTGTGCTGACGGGGCAGAGGGCGACATGGTTGGCGCCGCGCATGAAGCGCTTGACCGTTGCCTCGCCATCCACGGAAAAGACACCGATTTCGCCGTCCTGCAACGTGTTTTGACGGTGCACGACGACGATGCTTTGATCGGGCATGTGCGCCGCGTCCATCGAATTACCACGAATACGCAGAGCAAAATATTCTTCCGGGCTGCCGGGCAAGCCGTCCATATCGACAAACCCGTCCGCTTCCTCGTAGGCGGCGATGGGCAGCCCTGCCGCCGCTGTGCCGAGTATGGGGATGCGCTGATGCGTCCGCTGTTGCAGATAGCCTGCGGCACAAAGCAAGCCCTCTTTGGTGATGCCGTTTTGCGCGTTTTGCGCGATTTTGACGAGCAAGTCTGCACTTGCCTTTTGACCGCGCAGCACACGCGAAAGATTGCCCGCGTTGATGCCCGCTTCGCCACAAAAGCCGTTGAGCGTGCGATCGCCGATCGCCTGTGTGATGAGTATGCTGAGATATTTTGAATCCATCGGGAAAACCTCCTTGAGTGAGCGGTGTTCATTTGTGTAGCATTAGTATAGCGCGAGTGTTGCTTAAAAGCAATAGTAAATTGAAAAATATTTCTTAAAAGCAACGGCGGGGAAGAGCCTGATTTGACAGGTTATGCTAAATATGCTACATTCAAATTAAAGTTAGTGACGAAGGAGCGACAGCATGAAAACAAGAAAAACAGGGTGGATGATCGTCGCGGCATTGGGTTTGGCATGGACTTTGGCGGCTCCGGCGCTTGCGGTGGAATCGGCAAGCCCTGCACCGAGCGCACAGGAGAGCGCGCAACCAACACAGGAAGCGCAACCGGCGCAAGGCATCGACCAGAGTGCGACACCGAGCGAGACGGAACAGCCGGCGGAGCAGCCCAGTATGCCGCCGGGATATCTGCCGCCGCCTGTGAGCGGGATATCTTCATACGACGTGCAAATAACGCGGCATGCGCCCATTACGCAGCAGTTGATTTTGATGGTGCGCTACAATCCGCAGCTAAAGCGTATACTGGAGGAATCCATTCACCAGGCGAAGGTTGCCAACCCCGACCCGCAGAGCAATCCGGCGCAGACATTGGAACAATATTATGATTTTCTTGATTGGGCGAGTACGGCAAAGCCGTGGAATATATTGCCTGATTTGCCTTATCCCAAGCTGTATGAAACGTTGGATCAGAGTTTGAGCTATCTGCACTTTATCAACAGCCAGCCGCTGGAATCGCTGGCGGGCAAAGGATATTATCACAATTCAGTGCAATATACAGAGCCGTATCGCAGTTGGTTTATCGCGTTTACCACGCAATGGGGACAATTTTTGAACACCACGGATTCGTGGAGTGAGCAGGATTACCAGCTATTGCTGCAAGATGAGCGCTTTGGACTGGGAACAGAGACATATGAAGCTCCGTTCAACTGGCAGACTTGCAATCAATTTTTGGCGCGACGACTGAGCTCGCCGCAGCAGCGTCCGATCACGCTGGCGGAGGATGATACGGTGGTGGTATCGCCGGCGGATGCGCGTCCGCAAGGTGTTTGGAACATAGAACAGGATGGCACCATCACGGGAGCGGCATCCGGCGAAGCCGGTGCGGAGGTGAAATCTGCACGTTTTACAAACGTAGGCAATCTGTTGGGGGAAGGCAGTGCGTATCAAGAGGCATTCTATGGCGGCACGATGACGCACACGATGCTTGACATCAACGACTATCATCGTTTTCATTTTCCCGTAAGCGGCATCGTCAAAGAGGTGCGCATCCTGCCCGGGGATAGTGCGCCGGGTGGCGTGGTGGTTTGGGATGAGACAAATGAAAGCTATGTGCTGCAATCTACGGCACCGGGCTGGCAGACGATTGAAACGCGTGGCTGTGTGGTGATTGAAACGCCTGAATATGGCATGGTGGCGGTGTTGCCTGTGGGGGCATCGCCAATCGGCTCCGTGAACTTTGAAAGCAATGTGACAGTGGGGGCGCAGGTGCAAAAGGGGGACGAGATGGGATGCTTCCTGTTTGGAGGAAGCGATGTTGTAATGCTGTTTCAAAAGGATGTGGAGTTTGCTTTGACCGTCAATCAGCTGGATGACGGCAGTTATGACCATATTTTGATGGGCGCGGAGTATGCGCGAATCGGAACATACGAGTGAGAAGAAAGAAGCCACCTGCTGTGTGTCACGTTACATGAAAACGGACACAAGGCAGGTGGCTTTTGACTGCGTAATGATTTTGCGGTTTTTTTACTCCGCTACGACTTCCAGATCGGCTTCGTCTTCTGGAGCGACATCCAGCTCCAGATCGGCAGTGTCGTCGGCTGTGGCATCCTCAGCGGGTGCTTCGGTGGGCGTATACGCCGCGTCTACATACGCGATTTTTGAAGAATTTCTCCACTCGTCCAGCTTGACGAACCATGCCTCGCTCTCCTGCTCGGCTTGCAGAGCCTCTATGATCATCTCTTTCACATCATCAAAGGGCAGTGCGCCGGGCGTCAAATCTCCCGTGTATTTCAGGATGTGATAGCCATAGGAGGAGGGAACAAGACCGGAGGTGTCGCCAAGCTTTTTCAGCGCAAGCGAACCGTCAACAAACTCCGGCACGAAACCGGCACTGGGGGAAACAAGATAGCCTTTTTCCGCGTTTTCACTGCCTTCCGCCATGCCCGGATCTTCTCCATACTCTGCGATGAGGGTGTCAAAATCCTCGCCCGCCTGCACCTTTGCCAGCACTTCGTCCGCCTTGGTTTGAATGCCTTTCAGCGCTTCCTGCAATTTGGCATCTGCCTCGGCAGTAGCTTCCTCCGTGCCTTCCTGCTGCAACGTCATGATTTCCTGCGCGGCTTCATCCGGAATTTTGATGAGGATGTGCTTGACATATTTTGCGGAGTCATTGACTTTTTCCGGCACATAAACTTCAAATTCCTGCTCGCCATTCAGATAAGCATCTACGGCTGCTGCGGGGTCCTGCTGATCCTGATCTGTATAGGTCTGCACCAGCTCGTCATACTTTGCCTTGGCATCCGCCTCGGTGACTTGCACATTGCCTACGACAGCTTCGTAGACTTTGTTCATCAGTGTGCTGTCTTCGATCAGCTTGGTGAGCGTACTTTCGCTGTACCCCATCTGCTTTAAATATTGATCGAACTGGCTTTTGACTTCCAGTGGGTTGGGTGTGGCGGTGGCGCCGTCCTCCCCTGTGCCGGCCGCATTGCTCGAAAACATAGACTGCATGCTGGTCATATATTCCTTTGCGCTTTGCGCTGATTCCTGCTTTTCTTGATCGGTCAGTGTGATGTTGTTTTGTTTGGCATATTCCAGAATCAACTGCGAGTTGATGAGCTGATCCAGCACACTGTTTTTGTAAAGCTGCGCGTCTTCCGGCGTGAAATAGCTATCGTCGCTGAGGGAATCGTAGGTCATGCCATACATTTCAAACATACGGTTGAACTCGGTTGCGACCTGCGCTTCGGTGATATTGTTACCGTTGACGGTGGCAACGGACTTGCCGCCTCCGGCGCTGCATGCCGCAAGCGAGAGAGCGAGCACTGCGGACAGTGCAATGATGATGATTTTTTTCATTCTTCGTTCTTCCTCCAAAAATTTTAGATATTTCAATTTTATCAATTCTGTATGTACGCACGATGTGCGAAACATGAATTTTTTTTAAATAATATATACCGGTTAAATAGCCACAGAGCAGCGTTTGATTGTGCCGTATGCGCATTTTAAATAAGGCGGCGAACACATAAAAAGATGCCGTCTGCCCGAAAACAGTTCGATTCAGCCGGCATTTGCCATACCAGATCGGCTAATAGGTTTTGCCGGTGAGCAGGCTTTTGACACTTACATCCGGTAGATTGCCCAGCTTACCCGTCATCGCGCCAAGCTCTTCATTGCTCATTTCCACAATCAGCGAAATCACGAAAATGTTTTTCTCGTGATTGGGCACGCCCATACGCGCGGTAATACCTTGCGAGAAAGCGGAAAGAATCTGATTTACCTGCTCGATGCTCTGCTTGTTGCCTTCAATGATGATGGCGACGCTGCCGATTCGATTCATATGTGCCCCCTTACAGTTGCGCCTTGACTGCGGCGATGCCCGCTTGCAACTGAGAGTCTGTTTCGACGGTCAGTGGTTCGCCGGTGTTGGGAAGCTCTACCACTTCATCGGGCGTGATACCCACACCATTGATCTTGGCGCCTTTGGGGGTGTAATATTCCGCTGTGGTCAGCTTCACGCCGCCACCGGAATAAGGCATATCGTAAACCGTTTGCGCGACGCCTTTGCCATAGGTTTGCGTACCGATGATCCTACCGCGTCCGCTGTCTTGCACTGCGCCTGCAAACATCTCCGCCGCGCTGGTGGTGTTGCCGTCTACGAGGACACTCAGCGGGATGCTGTTATATTTAGAATCCGCCTTGTAATCCTGCTTGCTGCTGTTTTTATCCAACGTATAGGTAATCAACCCTTCGGGCACGATTTCGTCCGCAATGGTGATGGCATCTTTCATATTGCCGCCGAGATTGCCGCGAATATCAATGACCACACCTTTTAAATCCTCGTCCTTGAGGAATTTGAGTGCATCTTGAAATTCTTTGACACATTCGCCTTTAAACTCGTTGATGGTGATGAAGCCAATGTCATCATCCAGAGAGGTATAGGAAACATACTGTGTTTTCACATCTGCACGTGCCACGGACACTACCTTGGTATCGTTGCCCGATTGCACGGTAAGCTCCACCGTAGACCCGCTGGGGCCTTGCAGTAGATTGACTGCGCCATCGTAATCCAGATCACGCAGCGTTGCGCCGTCAATGGCAAGTATGACATCGCCTTCCAGCAGACCCGCCGTTTCCGCCGGACCGCCACTGTAGACTTTTTCGACCTTTAGCTCGCCCGAATTTTGATAGGGGCCGACTACGGCGCTGATGCCAACCAGCACACCGTCTGTGCCCTGCTTATAATCTTTATACTCGTCCTCGGTGTAATAGGCGGAATAAGGATCGCCCAGCGATTTTACCATACCTTTGAGCGCGCCCGCCGTCATGGAAGTGTCATCCGGCGTTTGATAATAATAATTGCGAATGAGACCTTCCAGATCGCTGAGTTCCAAATATTTTTGCAAATCCTGATAGCTGCCCGTACCCACACGAATATCGCTGCCTGAAACCTGAGATTTCATGTAGTAATACACGAACATACCTGAAACCAGACATGCTGTGACTGCGATGGCGATACATAAAATCAATACTTTTTTTCCGTTCAAAGAAAGACCTCCATGATTGGCATACATCACCCAAACGGGCTTGCAGCTTAGTTCCCCGATTTATATGCGTACTGCACCGCCGCCTGATGGCGCGGGCATTCCCGCGATGTCTCGTGCACCTTGCTTTTGTAGAAATGGATGCAGTGATGACCGGGGAAGTTATTATCTTTGATGGTATAGCCAAGATGCGGCATGCCGTTGATGGATGCGGCATAGGACACGCCGTCGATGGTGACCCAGACCGCGCGACGATCCCAGCTCCACGAGCCGCCGTATGCTTTTTTCATATTGGCGGAATCCTGCTTGGTGAGCGGCTCACAATCTGCGTGGAACCAGCCGCCAAAGCGCTTTTCCTGCCAAGAGATACCTGTTTTTACGTCCGTGACGGTTGCCACGCAGCCTTTGTAGAAGATGTCGTCCATCTTTGTCCAAGGCGTGAGGCCTACACCACCCGAAAGCCCGATGCGCTCGGCGTAAGTGACTTTGATATCGTTATCGCCATACAGCATTTCCAGCGTTTGCGCACCGGCAATGCCATCCGACGAGAGGCCAGCTTTATCTTGGAACAGCATGATTGCCGCCTTGGTTTTGCTGCCGAATTCGCCCGTTGCGGAGGAATCCAAAAAGCCGCGGCTTTTGAGCTCGCGCTGCATCTTTACGATTTCTGCGCCTTTCATGCCCTCTTTGAGCATGGTGGCGGGGTTTTTAGATTTACTGGGTTTGACTTCCGCTTTTTTCACGTAGCCGACATGCGCACCGGTTGGCGTGGCGGTGTTGGCGAGTTCCTCCACCGGAGTCTCGGAGGACTCGGGTGCGGGGGATGCGGAAGAGTCCGGAACGGGAGACGTGGAGGTCGTTATCTCAATGGGTGCGTCCTCGGTGGTGATTTCGTCCGTGGCTTCTTCACTGGGCTGTGGCAAGGACTCCTCGGCGGAGGTGTTACCATATTCTACGCAATAAAAGTCGCCCTGTATGCTTTTGATGGTTACGCCCACACCGGCATCCAGCGTTGCCAGTTCCTGCGCGCCGCCCAAGGGGCTTTGCAGCACCGGCGTTGCGTCGTCCAGAATATTGCCTACAAAAATATCCGTGGAGGGCAGAAAGACATAATCTTTGCTGACATACCCACGATAGTTGCCGTAAATGATGCGATACCAGCCGTCTACTTCCTCGCAAAACACGCCCACGCGCGTTCCGTTTGTAAGCTTGAGCACGAAGGGAGAGTCCACCGTGGGACGCAGGCGCATATTGACCTCGTCCGCGATGATGATGGCCTCTTCAAAGGCGGGAATTGCCTCTGCGGTTTGTGGGAGTGCAAACAAGCACAGCAACGCTGCCGTCACTGCAAGTAAGACTCCAAGCAATTTTTGATTCCGTTTGATGATTGTTACCACAAAAATCCACCTTGTAATTTTGTATTGATGCCGAAAAAACCACAAACTTCAAAAGATCAAACAAATGATGTTTCGGCAGGCCGACTAGAAATGCCCGCATGCTGGGCATTGCAGCTAACAATGCAGCAGGGCGTTGATCGAAGCCCGGAGCAACATGACTGATCACAGTCGGTTATCTTGGGCAAATGCGCCCTCATGCTGCGTTGCGAAAGCCTGGTGTGTGTGCCGATATGCCTGCGCTTTTGCGCCTTGCCTGAAGACACGTCTACTCCAACCTTCCACAGCTATCATAAATCAATTTACGCTAAAACTTTTGTACTTTATTATATGGGTTAGCTGTGGGAATTGCAAGCGAAACGCGAAAACGTAACAAAATATTCAAACAAGAAGAGCGCGCGGACAGCGGGGCACAGACGATGAATGCCTATGGCACTGCCGCATGTTAGGACGATTGCTTGGCGCGCGGCGACCGGACGGCCGAGAACCATGCGATGGATGCGACGAAACAGGGAAGGATGAGCAAAAAAGCAAGCGGGCTATATCCCTGCCAGACCAATAACACAGACCAGTTGAACCCGATAAGCATAGGAAATGTGATGCAAAAGGCGATGACTCCGCCAAGCAGGATCAGAATGGGCAGCGACTTGCGTTTGGGGCGGGGCGAAGCGCCTGCCTGCCGTTTGCGCACGCCCAGCACGATGAAGAGCACCGTCAGCGGGCAAAGAAGAATGACGCCGCAGGAAAAGAAGAGATCCAAAATTTGTGTGCTGCTCATGACGTAAGCCTGCGCCGGGCTACCATCCAAGATATTTTTGATCTGTTCCACGAAGTCTGTATTGGTGTTGGCGCCGTTGGTCAGCAGGCAAATGCCGATTTGCTCCTGTGGATATAGATATACGTTTGTCGAGAAGTTGGGATTGTTGCCGGCATGACGAATCAAACTTTGGTCGGCATTGACCTCCCAACCCGCCGCATAACGCATGCCGTGGGTGTCGGCGACAGAGGCATCACCGTGATGGGACTGCGCGACGGCATTGGAAAAAAGCGAGGGAACCGAGATCATTCCCATTTGTATACGCATCCAGCGCGCCATATCCTGCGCGGAGGACATGATGTATCCGGCGGCCTTGTTTCCGCCATACTCCGGCGCGTGATAGGGCATTGTGAGAAAAAAGGAAGTGCGATAGCCCTGCGCCATGCGTCCGGTCGCTTTTGCTGCGTCTGCATCAAGAAACGTATCGTGCAGTTCCAGCGGGGCAAACACATTTTCCTGCATATAGTCCTCATATTTTTGTCCGGACACTTGCTCTATGACCAACGCGAGTACATCGTAATTGGTGGTTCCGTATTCGTAGCGCTCTCCGGGACGAAACGCCAATTCGACATCTACAAGTGCTTCTATGGTTTTTTGCAGCATATCCGGCGTATTCCCTTCGGGGATTTTGGCGGAGTGCTTTTGATTGGTGATGCCGCTGGTGTGATGCAGGAAATGGTTGAGTGTGACGCGGCTCATGTCGACGGGGGTTCCCCGATGTTGGAACGTGAGCCAAGGTAAATATGTTTGAATCGAATCTTGCATGGAGAGCAATCCGCGTTCCTCCAGCAGCAGAATACCCATGCCGGTGAACGCTTTACTGACGGAAGCCAACTCATACAAGGTGGATGCGTCTGCCTGCAGTGCCTGCTCACGATTTGCATTGCCGGAAGAGAGGAAGAAGGTTTGATCGTGGTCAACGATGGCAACAGACATCCCCGGTACGCCGGAGACCCGGCGGGCATCGTCCAGCAATGCCTGAATCGCCGTGGACTGCGTATCTGTAAGCGCATAGCCGCAAGAGAAAGGAAGCACGACCAGCAATGCCGTGAGTAGAATGATCCGCCGAAAAAGTGTCCGCATACAAAACCGCCTTGAGATTGAACTGATTTTTTCAGAATGATTGTAACACAAACCGCGCCAAAGTGCTACGAGCAGGTGAAACATGCGGGAGGGCGCTTTTGAATGGACATGCCTGCAAAGAGCGGGCCGTGAGGATTTGTTTTTCAGGGGTGTGAAGGATCCTGCGTGCAAATTTCCCCGGACAGGGGGCGCAGGAGCTCCAGTGCGTCTGCATAGCCAAGCTTGATTTTGCCGGCAAGCGAATTGCGAAAGAAGTGTAAAATTCCCAGATTACGCGCAGGCTCGATGGGGCGGGAGGGCGCGATGTGAATGATGCGGGCGCTGCAATCGGCCGGAACCTCGAACGTATCGGACGGGTGTAACGTGACGACGATGATGACATCCGGATGATGCGCGAGCACGGGCGCAACGGGTACGTTCAGGCATGCACGACCGCGCACGTGCGTTGCTCCGGCATCACAATACCAATGCCCGCACACGTGGATGGGCTCAAACACGACGGGCAGCGTGGCGGCGGCAACCGCGGCATCCAGCTGTTCCGGCAGGGGCAGATCATTCAGACACAAAAACTCAATGCACTCATCATCAAGATTATAGGCACAGACATATGCGTGACGCGTGTTCTGACCCAGCAACGTGAGATTGAAGCGCCGCGTGATGAGATCACGAAAGCGCCGCGAAGAGAAGAAGCCGTGCCCTTCTCGCTTGAAGGGGGAGTGCCGCTTGGGAGACAGCAGGGCGGGCAGGCGCAAGGAGTGCCAGACCTCCGCGCAATATTGCGCCGAAGGAGTGCAACAAAATACCAATGCGTTGAGCGCGCCGATGGAGGTGCCGCTGAGGTATTTGGTATAGGGAAGCAAACCTAATTGTTCCATAGCGCAGTACACGCCAACTTGATATGCGCCGTTTGCGCCGCCGCCGGACAAAACCAGAGCAATGGAGGGTGTACGTTCCATCATCCACAGTTCCCCAAAAATACATGAGAGAGGTGTTTGCGTGCTTCGGCTGCCAGATCGTGCATCACGGCAAGTGGGGTGGCGGGCATTTCGCACTGATAGTGTGGGAAATATCGCGTCAGATGCAGCGGCACATTACCGTGCGCCGCGAGCCACGCGCACAGCGCGCCGATTTGTGCGGGATCATCGTTTTTACCGGGAACGATGAGCGTGGTGATTTCCACATGGCAGCGCTGCAAGGCGTTTTCGATGAAGCGCAGTACCGTGCGCAGATCGCCGCCCAGCTCCCGATAAAAGGAATCTGTGAAACCTTTCAGGTCGATATTCAGCGCGTCAATGCAGGAAAACAGCGCTTCGTGATAGGGTTCACTTAGCATGCCGTTGGTCACGGCTACGGTTTTCATGCCGCGTTCGCGCACAAGATGTGCGGAATCCAGCACATATTCCAGACCGATGAGCGGCTCGTTATATGTGAAGGCGATGCCGATGTTGTGCGGAATGGAGGCCGCCTGCTGTGCCAGCTCCTCCGGCGAAAGATAGCGCGTGCGCCCCATGGCGGGCATGTGCATGGAAATATCGTAGTTTTGACAGAAGCCGCAGCGCATGTTGCAACCATAGCTGCCAACAGAAAGGATCGACCTTCCGGGGAAAAACATAGCCAAAGGCTTTTTTTCCACAGGATCGAGCAGCAGTGCGGAAACTTTGCCGTAGGTGTCCGGAAGGATGCTGCGCCGGACCGCGCGCCGTGCCTGACATAACCCCAGTGCACCCTCGGCAATATTGCATCGATGCGGACAAAGATCACAGGTCATGTGTGCCTCACCACCTTAAAGCGTGCCAGCGTTACGGGGGCATCGGAACGGATGCCTGCCTTTTGTTTGGCGATTTCAATTTGCTGCGGAACGGTGAAGACGCCCGGAAGATTGGGCAGCAATACGCCGCGCTGCGTACCTTTACTGACGATGACGCCATAGCGGCGCGGATTAAGATCGGCGGGAGAATCGACGATCTCCGGTGTTTGCAGGACATCTACGCTGTATATGATGGCAGGCAGCTCATGCTCCCGCACGGCAGGAAAGCGCGGGTCTTGCGTTCCGGCGCTGATGGCGTTGCGCACGATTTCCAGCGCGACATTTTTTTGCGTAGGTTCCAGTGTGCCGATGCAGCCGCGCAGCTCCCCCTGCAACTTGAGTGAAACAAAGGTGGCGGCTCGAGTCTCTAAAAGCTCGGCGGGGAGATCGTCGGGCAGAGGAAGCGCTTCGCCGGTCTGGATGTAATGCTCAAGCGCGGTGCGCGCCAACTGCACATAGGCATCCTCTTTTCTGCGGGTGCGCTGCATCTTTTGCAGCAGCCTGCGGGTGTATTGCGCATATTCGTGCCGCTCGGCATCCTGCTCGCCCACATGGTATGCAGCGACGGCATATCCCACGCCCAGCGGCGCTTGATAAGAAAGCAGGGAGCCTTCCACAGACAGCCCATCCAGTGCGCCCGCCATCATCACAATGGGGCGCAGCCCGCATTCGCCTGCTTCGCGGATACATTCGGGCGTGATGTCGAACAATCTGCCGAACTCTGCACCGGAAAGAATATCGCTGATTTGTGAATCAAAGGCCTCGCCCTGTGGAGAATAGCCATACTGACCATCCTCGCTTAGGCGGTGGGAAAGATCGGAACTGGCGACGATTGCGACGCGCTTTTCCGGCTGCGTTGCCGCAATGCACTGACCAAGCTGATAGTGTTGCAGAAGCGGAAGCCCGCTCATACCGACGCGCACCACGGGGGGCAATGTGCCCTCCTGCGCCAGAAACATCATCGGCAGCATGGTTGCGTGATCCAACGCCGCATCCTTTTGCCCTTCCGTGCCTGCGGGGAGCCCTGCGGCTGCGGTCTGCTCGATCAACGCCTGCACAAATTGTGTATCATACCGGATGGAGCAGGAGACCTCCGGTGCGCCAAATGCGGTAAAGTTGCCTTCCGCGCCTTCACCGGGGGAAATATGAAAATAATCGGAATATAAAATCGTATGGGGAGACAGCACAACAATCACGTCAGGTTGAGACTGCATCAGTGTGCGCGCCGCATCCTTGCATGCGGTTATGGTTTGCTCAATCACCGCCTCTTCACCATGGCCGATTTCCGGCAGCATGAGGGGAGGGTGTGGGAAAACAATCGTAGAAACAATCATAGTTTGGCCTCTTCAATGTATGGATTTATGCCTGTCGTAATGGATACGATGCAAACACAGAGTTTGTACTTTCAGTTATAGCATAAACTGAATCGTAATGCAATTTTTCCGAGCGTTTTCATGAAAAAGCAAAAGATTGGACGCGATCCTTCGCAGGAGATTTTGTGTTGCAGTGGAAAGGTAATACGGGGCGCAGGGGAGGGAAGAATATAAAAAAAATCGATTCTATGAAAAAGATTTGAATTTTTTGGACGCAGAGCATATACTAATAATAGTAAAGACTTTTGCCACAATGTGGGACAGGGGGTAGCTGAGATGGATACCAGCACGAAAGTATTGAAGGTGACCGGTGTATTTATGGTTTTGGCAGGCATTGCCGGAATCTTATTCGGGATTGGGTTATTTGTGATCAATGGCTATTTGATGCGGGAATTTTCCGGCGGACAGTTTGCCAGCATGCTTTCTTTTATGATGTCATGGGCGGCGGTGATTTCCATTGGAAGCTCGCTGCTGGAATTGTTTGCGGGGATATATGGATTTCGAAATGCGAATGACCCGGCACGCGCGCTGGGCTGTGTGTTTTTGGGAATCTTTGTGATTATTTGCTCTATTTTCTGCCTTGGGGTGAACAGCGGTAATGTTTTGGTTAATGTGATTGCAGGCATTGTGATCCCCGGTATTTTTGTGGCGGGGGCAGTGATGAAGGTGCGCGCACCCGGTGAAAAAACGCCCGATGTGCCGCAGGCATAAGCGCATTACCGTGCGGGATTCTTTGAAAGGAATGCAGGTGGCGGAGGGCTGGCTTAACGAAAATATCGATGAATCGTATATTCAATCTCGCCTTTTGCAATTTCCGGCGCCTTGATTTGCGACTTTTTTAACAGCTTGCTCGTGTACAAATACTTTTTTTGACGCTTTCGGCAGCCCCGGCTATACTGGGGCTGCCGCTTTGAATTATCCTGCCACGACGCGGCTGGTTTCATTATTCATCAGTTCTACGGAAGTGGAAACGGCGGCATATTGCTGTTCGTATTGCGCGGTGGCTTCTTCCAAATATGCCTGACCCTTGCCGCAACGCAGATTGGTCAGGGGGCAGCGCTTGCCACAGCCGCTGCAAAACATACTGCTGAGGAACTCTTCCAGTGAGACTGCGGGCTGCGCGGCTTCCTCTTGCGCGGGGGAAAGGGATTCCTCTTGCCCAGAAGCAATTTGCGAATCCTCCGTGTTGGTGGAGCCGGATGCGTCAGAGATTTCGGCTTGGTCTGCGATGCTTTGTGCGGCGGGCGCAGAACTTTCAATATACACCGGGTTTTCTGTGGAGGGGTCGTTATTACAGCCCAGCACGATTAGCGCAATGGTAAAAGCTGCCATGCCAAGGGAAGCGCCGCGCGCAGCATAAGAGCGTGCCTTGCTTTCGCGCACAAGCTGTCGCATGCGCCGGAATACCTGGGCGATGTAGGCGGCGTGAGAAAAAATGTGAACGCCGATGCCACCCAGCGTGACATACGCGGCGATGTGGTGCAGATTGGACCACACGGTTGAATCGGCTGCGGCAAACTGTGGGAGCACCGCCTCGGAAATGCGTACTCCCGCAATCATCATCAGCGTGACGCTGCCAATTAGAATCAAATCAGTGATGGCTTGCAGCTTTGCCGCAGGCTTGAGCAGACGCAGATGGCGCAGCGCGGTTGCGATCCATTGATAGTTGAGCAGATTGTGCACCAGAAATAAAAAACCGACCATGAGACCGATGACCTCATGTGCTTCCAGACCGGTGAAGCTGACCTTCATCAGCAGTGCGAATAACACCGTCATAACCAGATTCAATATCATTTTGCCGATGCGCAATCGATCAGCGGAATGGGATGTATGGGAATTCATAAGGGGTCACTCCTTTCATAGCTTTCGCTTTTAATGTACCGTTTGCAAGTGAGCGTTTTTTGTGAGAAATGTGTCCGATTTGTTAAAAAATGGCGCATGCAACCGAACGTTGACAGACGCAACCAAGCGTTGATTGCTTTTTTGCTGCAGACAGCTAGAATCAAAAGGAGCGGAGGCCGGAACAGGCAGATAGGAGAAAGAGATGCAATTCAATCAAAAATTAGCGGAGCAGCGTAAAAAGCATGGATTATCACAAGAGCAGCTTGCGGAACAACTGAATGTGACGCGTCAGGCGGTTTCTAAATGGGAGAGCGGAACGGCGCTGCCGGATGTGCAAAATATCATTGCGTTGAGCGCGTTGTTTGATGTGCCGACGGACTACTTACTTAAAGAAGAAGTGGAACTGCCGGATATGCAGCGCGTACGAACGTGGAATCTAGCGGGAACCGCGCTGTTGGTGCTGGGGCTGGTATGCGCGGCTGCGATCCGGTATGAATATCAGAATGGATGGGCATACCTAGCGGGATTTGCCTTACACGCAGGGGGGCTGGTCTGCATCGGTGCGCATCCATGGAGTGCAAAGCCGTTGTGGTGGCGCATGGCGGATGCGGCGCTGCTGTTGGTGCTGCCGCTGTGTCTGCTGACAGGTGCGATTTTTCGGTTTGTGGTGATGGCGTATCCCTTATATATGGAGTGGATTTTGTTTGCGGCACTATATGCGGTGGCGTTGGGTTTCCTGCTTGTGCGGATGAAGAAAAAGCGCTAGCGGGTTTTCCTTTTGTTGCAGTGCGAAATATGATATAGTATCTGATATCACAAAAGATGAAGCGAGGCGACTATATGCAAATTGCAACGATGCTGGCAAAGGAATTCAATGTTTCCGCAAACATCATCGGGAACATTATTTCGTTGATCGACGATGGCAACACCATCCCGTTTATTGCGCGATATCGCAAGGAAATGACGGGAGCGATGGACGATCAGGTGTTGCGCGAGATATCCGAACGGCTGACCATGCTGCGTAATCTGGAAAAGCGCAAGCAGGAGGTGAGCAGCACCATTGAGGAACAGGGCAAGATGACGCAGGCATTACGCCAAGCCATCGAGCAGGCAAAGACGCTTTCTGAAGTGGAGGATCTTTACCGGCCTTATAAGGAAAAGAGGCGGACACGTGGGATGATGGCGCGCGAGCGTGGTTTGGAGCTGCTTGCCGAGAGGCTGCGGGCGCAGGATTGCAGGCAGGGCAGTGTGGAGGAATTTGCCGCGCCTTTTGTGAATCCGGAAAAAGAGGTCGCGGATGTGGCGGCGGCGCTGGCGGGGGCAATGGACATCATTGCGGAGGACATTTCGGACGACGCCAAGCTGCGCAGTGCCTTACGCCGACTCCTGCATCTGCACGCTGAAGTGCGCACGACCGCTGCCAAGGAAGAGGATTCGGTCTATCGCATTTATTACGAGTTTGCGGAGGCAGTTTCGAGGATCCCCAGCCATCGTGTACTTGCCATCAATCGCGGCGAAAAAGAGGGATTCCTCAAAGTGAAAATTGATATTGACGGGGAGAGTATGCTGCGCGTGATGGAGCAATATGCCGTCAAAGGGGAGAGCATCACCGCAGACTGGGTGCGTAAGGCGGCGCAGGATGCTTGGAAGCGTCTGATTTTCCCGTCGCTGGAGCGCGAGGTGCGCGGGGAACTGACCGAACGCGCAAACACGCAGGCAATTAAGATGTTTGGGCAGAATTTGAAGCCGACCTTGATGCAGCCGCCGCTGCATGGCAAGGTGGTGCTGGGGTTTGATCCGGCATATCGCACGGGCTGCAAGCTGGCAGTGGTGGACGCGACGGGCAAGGTGCTTGCTACGAATGTGATTTACCCAACGCCGCCGCACAACAAGACTGCGGAGGCAAAGAAAATGTTGACTGAATTGATTCGTGCACATGGGGTGCAGGTGATTGCCATTGGGAATGGTACGGCATCCAAGGAGTCCGAATTATTTGTGGCGGAATTGCTCAAGGAGATTTCCGGGCAAGTTTCCTATCTGATTGTGAATGAGGCGGGCGCTTCGGTTTATTCTGCGTCCAAGCTGGGTGCGCAGGAGTTTCCGGAGTTTGACGTTTCGCTGCGCAGTGCGGTTTCCATCGCGCGCAGACTGCAAGACCCCATGGCAGAGCTGGTAAAGATTGACCCAAAGGCGATTGGCGTAGGTCAATATCAACACGATATGCCCATGCAGCAGTTGGATGCGGCGCTGCTGGGTGTGGTGGAGGACTGCGTGAACAGCGTGGGGGTGAACATCAACACGGCTTCTGCATCGCTGCTTTCTTATGTGGCGGGACTGACGGCGACGACGGCGCGTAACGTTTGCGCGTATCGAGAGGAAAACGGCGCATTCACAACGCGGGCGCAGATCAAGAAGGTATCAAAGCTGGGTCCGAAAGCGTATGAGCAATGCGCGGGATTTTTGCGCATTCCCGATGGAAAGCAGATTTTGGATAATACAGCGGTGCACCCCGAATCCTATGACGCGGCAAAGCGGATTTTGGAATTATTTGGATACCGCGATGCGGACATCAAAGCGGGCGGCATTGGCGAATTGCCCGAGCAAGTGAAGCGGGCGGGAGAGCAGAAGGTGGCGGAGGCCTGCGAAATCGGCGTGCCGACCTTGCGCGACATTGTTGCGGAGTTGGTGAAGCCGGGGCGGGACATTCGGGATAGCTTGCCGGGCCCGCAGCTACGCGAGGATGTGATGGAAATTTCAGATTTGAAGCCTGGCATGGAACTGGTGGGCACGGTGCGCAACGTGATCGATTTTGGCGCGTTTGTGGACATTGGGGTACATCAGGACGGACTGGTGCACATTTCCAAGATGTCCGACCGCTATATCAAGCATCCTTCCGAAGCGGCGCAGGTTGGCGATATTGTGACTGTATGGGTGCTGGCGGTGGATGTGGAAAAGAAGCGCATTTCCTTGAGTATGGTGAAGGAAGGGAATTGAGAAACCAATTCAATTTTTGCGTTGGAGTCCGCGGAGTGGCAGAGCGAGGACGGCAATGCCAAATTTAGGAAATGAGATGCAAAATGCTGGGGCGCGCTGACGTGCGCGGATTTTGCGGTGAATGGATCAGGCGGAAAGGTGCCCCTGCAATAAGGAGCGATTGCGATGAAAGGAAAGGTGGGCTTGCAACGCAAGCTCACCTTTCCTTTCTCTAAAACCGATTGCGGTCGTCAAATTTATTACTGCCGCCTGTTTGGCGCGAACCTGCGGGTTTGCGCGGTGGTGTGGGTTTGCGCGTGACCACGGACGCATTGTCGTTTTCCTGCAAGGGTGCGCGCGGCGGTGCCTTGCGCTGGCGCATCAACGGGTCTTCTGCCTGTGGCGCGCGTTTGGCGGGTTTGGGGGGCGCATTTTTTTTGAATTTTTTGCGCAGCAGCACAATCAGCAAAATGATGCCGACCACGATTGCCGCAAAGACGATGACACCCAGCACCATTGTGTTAATGCTGCCCGGCACATCCTCGGACACCTCGACCAGACGGAATCCATCGCCATCCTGCACAAACTTGAAGTAAAGCTCTTTGGCGCGCATGGTTGTGGAGATTTCGTAATTGTTGCCGGCTGAATTGGACAGCGCGGTGGCGTTGCCCTTGCTGATGTCCAGTTGGCACACAAAGGGATCGGCAAGCTGCGCTTCTGAGGTTGCGGTGGCAAGTTGGAACCTGCCGAAGCTGCCGTTAGCAAACTCGAACATACCGCTGCTGTTGGTCAGGCTTTGCGTGGGTGCGCCGCCTTCTTGATTAAGCTGCACGCCCAATCTACCGTATGCTTTTTTTCCATCGGATTCAAAAAACTGTGCTACAATGCGAAAGCGGCCATTGCCGTATTCCGGCTTGGTTCCCGGTTCGTGCGTTTCCACGACCTCCGGCTTGACTTCCTCTTCGCTTGCAGAGCTGACGCTGAGTGCGCCGCCGCCGTTAAATTGTAGATTTAAAAAGACCTGCCCTGCCTCGGCACGCACCCCGATTTCATAGCTGCCACCCAAATTTCCCGTTATCATGCCGGTGATGGGGGAAGGGGAGAAGCTTAAAGAGGCACGGCTGCCTACGCCACCCGGCGCGGTTATGGTCAGATGATGCGGCTCCATCGTGACATCCGGAAACGTGACACGTCCGGAGTCATTGGTTTTGAGTGATGTTTCATCTACCGTTACGGTATACCCCGCACATACTTTTCCCTGCGCATCCGTCACGGTGAAAATCAGATTGGCGTACGTCATGACGGGCGCCTGCGTGGGTATGGGGGTAGGCTCCGGCGTGGGTGCCTGCGTAGGCACCGGAGTCGGCTCCGGTGTGGGTGCGACCGTGGGCGCGGGAGTCGGCGTGGGCGCGATTGTCGGTACAGGCGTTGGCTCCGGCGTGGGTGCGATCGTCGGTACAGGCGTTGGCTCCGGCGTGGGCGCGATCGTCGGATCGGGAGTCGGCTCCGCCGGCGGATCGGTTGGGACGGAGGTTTCCGCTACGGGAGGCTCCGTTTCCGCTTGCGCAATGCCAAGCGGGAGAAGCGTCAGCAGGACGCACAAGAACAAGATAAAGATACGCTTTTTCATGGGTTTCCCTTTCCTTTTGTTGAACAGCAGGAGTATCAGAAGCCGTACCGCATGCGCTACCGCCGGCACGGCTCGTTGAAGGTATCATATCATAGTTGTGGCGTTACCGTGCTTTTTTTAACGAAATTGTTACAGATACGGCGAGATTAAGGCTCCGGAGTTTCGTCTGCAAGCTGCGCAGCAATGAACTCGGCAACATCGCCGCTTTCAATGCCAAGCACGACCGCAAACTCATCGAACAGTATTTTTTCTGCTTGCTGCAACACATTTTTATCTGCGACACGCAGCTTTTTGCCGGATTGGGACAGCGTTTGCTGATGTTCGTATAACGTTTTGGTGACGCGTACCAGTTCGGCACGATTCCCCTTGGACACGATATCGCGGTAACGCTCTCCGCGGGTACGATCGTCCTCGATCCACATAGTTTCCTCTGTGGGCATGGACTGAATCAGCGATTGCACTTCGTCCACGCTGAGCACGTTTTTGACTCTTAATTCGGCATCCGGTGAATCCGCCGGAAGATATAGGGTGGTCTGCTCGTCGCTGACGGGGCTCAGAACATAGTACATTTTGGGTTCGCCGCCAAAGCATTCCTCACGCTTATCCACGACTTTGCAGATTCCATTGGAACCATAAACCACGTGTTGATTGATTTTTATCATCTGATTGCCTCCGCTTTCTGATCCGATGAGCCAGGAAAAAAATAACGCGCCGCACACATCCGGTTTTACGGTGGCAAGGGAATGAAAAAGCACTCCGCTTGCAACGACACGTTGTATCAATGTCTATATTATACACGCTTTCGGCGGTATTTGCAAAAGAAAATCATAGTTCGATCGCCAAGCCGCGTTAGTTGATGATATTTGTGTACGTTTTCAATTTGGGCAGACGGCGATTTTTTTCGCGATTCCTGGCGTTATGCCTCCCTGTGCTTGACAACAGGTTGCGCGCGATAGTATAGTGGAGGTGCTGTAACATGGCGTATGTGCGGCATATTTTAAAAATGAAGGATGTGAAGAGATTGTTCGTAAATGACGAAGTCAAACAACGAATTCAAAGCGGCGCGCAACTCTTGAAAGAGGCAGGCGATTCACTTTGACTTGTCCGCACTCAAGGCGGAATACGCGAAGCTAAGTGAACAAATGGAGTCTGCGGACTTCTGGACCAATGTAGAAGAAGCAAACAAGATCACGCGGCATGCAAAGCCACTCAAGGCGAAGATCACGCAGTATGAAAAACTGTCTGCGCAACTGGAAGATTTGCAGGTGCTGCTGGAAATGGCAGAGGAAGAAGAGGACGACGATTCGCTGCTTTCAGAGCTGACCACAGAACTGGCAACCTTTGAGGAGCTGGCGACGGATTTCCACTTGCAAACATTATTGTCCGGCATGTATGACGCAAACAATGCGATTTTATCGCTGCATGCGGGTGCGGGCGGCACTGAGGCGCAGGACTGGGCACAAATGCTGATGCGCATGTATACGCGCTGGGCGGAGCGGCACGGATTTGCCGTCACTGTGCTGGATTACCTCGATGGTGACGAGGCGGGCATCAAGAGTGTGACGATGCTGATTGCGGGTGACAACGCCTATGGCTATTTGCGTTGTGAGAAGGGCGTGCACCGGTTGGTGCGCATTTCACCCTTTGATTCCAATGCGCGGCGGCATACCTCTTTTGCATCGCTGGACGTGATGCCGGAAATCCCCGATGACGAGAACGACATCGAGGTGGCGGCGGACGATATCCGTGTGGACACATATCGTTCCTCCGGAGCGGGCGGACAGCATGTAAACAAGACCTCATCGGCGATTCGTATTACACATTTCCCGACGGGAATTGTGGTGCAGTGCCAAAACGAGCGTTCGCAGCTGCAAAACAGAGAGACCGCGATGCGTATGCTCAAATCCAAACTGGCGGAAAAGCGCGAGGAAGAGCGGCTGGCAGAGCTCTCGAAAATTAAGGGAGACCAGAAAAAAATCGAGTGGGGAAGCCAGATTCGATCGTACGTCTTTTGTCCGTACACGATGGCAAAGGATCATCGTACCAGTGTGGAAAAAGGCAACATTGAGGCGGTGATGGACGGGGACATCGATGCGTTCATCAAAGCATGCTTGATACAGGGATTTTAACAAATGAAATGGCAAGGCGAAGGTCTTGCCATTTCTTTCGTGCAAAATAACAGGAATATGTGATACAGATATGAATACATTACTCGATCAAATCCATAATGCAAAAATGGAAGATTGTGCGCTGGAGTGCAGCCAATTTGCGGATGAAGTGCTGCAACAGGAGGATCTTACAAAATTTGATTTTTCCGACGTGCAGTTTTTTAATTGCAGATTTGAAAACTGTGATTTTTCAAAGGCGAATTTCTATGATACGAGCTGGATGAACTGTGATTTTTCTAATTGTTGCTTTGAGGGCAGCTATTGGAGGAATTGCAGGATTACGGATTGTAAGGGGAATGGCGGCAACTTTCACCACAGTTATCTGAAAGAGAGCAGGCTTGGCAACAGTCTATTCCACTATGCTAACTTTGCCGAGAGCAAATGGGAGGCTTGCTCGGTAAGCCAATGTAACTTTAAGGAAGCATTTTTGTCCGAAACGAAATGGAAAAAGATTAAGCTTTGCGGGGTTGACTTCACGCGCGCGGACTTTTACCAGACGCTGTTGAAAGGTATTGATTTGTCTGATTGTTCCATTGAAGGGATTTTGATTTCAGACACCTTTCGTGAGCTGCGCGGCGCAACGGTCAATTCAATGCAAGCGGTTGATCTTGCGCAACTGCTTGGGGTCCGCGTGATTTGAATTTGCGTTGCGGGCGGACTGCCGGGGGAGGAAATGCTTTGCTTGCAAGGATGACAGGATAGGCGTGATAGAAAAGGAGGATGGCATGAGAAAGGTTAAAATTACGGTGTTAAAGACGACGCTGGATGTGGAACTGGCGGCGGAATACGGTGTGGAGGGCATAGGCGCATGCCCGTTGCAGAAGGCGGGACAAGTTTTTTATGCGGATTTTGCAAAGCCGGAAGGGCTGTGCGACGAGGCATGGAAGGCGATGTATCAATATGTGTTTGCGCTTGCCCATGGAGCGGAGCAGGGATTGTTCTACTATGGAGACTGGATTCGGAAGCCGGGTGTTGCCATTTGCAGTTGTAACGACGGGCTGCGTCCTGTGATTTTCAAGCTGGAGGCGACCGAGCAGATTTCCGAACCTGCGTTGTAAGAAAACCGTAAGGAAAACATCTTGCACGGCGTAAGAATCGTCCGCTAGAATGACAGCATCAAACAGATCGGGATGATCTGACACGAGGGGCGCATTCTCAAAGCTCAGGTGCGCGCGATCGGCGATTTCAAGAAAGAAGGATGAAGATTATGTTTTGCAGACAATGTGGAAAAGAAATGGACGTAAGCGAGAATATTTGTAAAGGATGCGGCGTACCGCGTGGGAAAGGACGTAAGCACTGCCCCTGCTGTGGCAATGAAACGCCGGAAGAGGCTGTGATCTGCGTGAAATGCGGTGCATCGCTGACGGGATATCAGGCAGGTGCGGCAGGACAACCGGCGAGCGGAACAAGCGGAGCGAAATCCAAGCTGGCAGGCGGGCTGCTGGGTATTTTTCTGGGCGGATTGGGCATTCACAACTTCTATTTGGGCTATACCGGCAAGGCCATCGGGCAACTGGTATTGGCGGTTTGCGGGGTGTTTACGTTTGGAATTTCTGCCATAGCGGCGGGCATTTGGGGATTCATAGAGGGCATCTTGATTCTTGCCGGGGGCATTACCGTAGATGGAAACGGCAATCCGCTGGGAGAATAAACAACAACCACGCCAAGCGGTGTGCAAAGGGAAAGGGTCGCCTCACAATGAGAGCGACCTTTTTGCGCGTTACTGCACGATTTCATACGGCCAATCGATGATGCCGCCGAAGTCCTTGACATTGGAATACTCAAGGTCACGAAGCGCTTGCGCGGCTCCCGCGCTTCTGCGCCCGCTGCGGCAGTAGACTAAAATCAGCGCGTCTTTGTCCGGCAGAACCTCTGCGGCGCGCTGCGCGATTTCATAATCCGGCAACAGGGTTGCATTGGGGATATGCCCTGTGTTGTATTCTTCCGGCGCGCGGACATCCAGTATGATCGGGGTTGCGGTGTCCATCAGCTCTTTTGCGGTTTCGGGTGTAATCACAGCTTCTTCTCCTTCGGGTTGCGTTGTTTGCGCAGGTGTATCCAGCACCGGCGGGGCGGATGGCGGGGAGCAGGATGCGGCAAACAAGGTTGCCGATAACAGTAAAATGCAAAGGATACGTTTCATAGGCTGCTCCTGTCATAAATGGATTTATTTATCAATAACCTGATTGAGGGCGGCGTAATCGGATGTGCCGATTTTTTGCAGATAGCCGCTGGTGAAAAACATTTGCTGAATGGACTCGGGCGCGCACTTGCTTTGATCGGGCAAGTGCGCGACGCCGGGAGACGAGTGATTTTTTTAATGCGGGAAAATGCGCCGGCGTTCGAAAATCCAAACGGTACGCCCGCTGCGTGGGAAAAGCCTTTGAAACAGCGAAGAAATGGTCTCTCGCTGCGTTCCGCACATGGGAAGCGCGTCTGAAAAAGAGGGGGCAAGCGAGGGATTTTGAAAACGGAACAGGATGCAGGTGGCATTGTCTCTCTTGAAATCCTAGTGCTCTGATAGTATAATAAAGAAAACAAATAAAAGGGAAAGGCGACACTGATCGTCAAAGGAGGAATACGCAATGTTGATTTCATCCAAAGGGCGCTACGCATTACGCGTCATGATTGATTTGGCACAACACGAAAGCGGAGCATATCTGCCGCTGAAAGAGGTTGCCATCCGGCAGGGGATTTCGGAAAAATATTTGGAAAGCATCATTTCTGCGCTGACAAAATCCAAATTGGTGGAGGGAATGCGCGGCAAGGGCGGCGGATATAAGCTGACGCGCCCCATCGGCGAATATACGGTGGGCAGCGTACTCAAGGCGACGGAAGGGTCGCTTGCGCCTGTGGCATGTCTGCGCCAGACACCCAACGATTGCGCGCGCGCATCACAGTGCCAGACGCTGCCGGTGTGGGAAGAGCTGGGGCGGCTGATTGACGATTATTTAGAAGGCGTAACGCTGCGCGACCTGATGCAAAAAGGAGAAGCGATCTGACAGGTGCGCATTCGTGAACATTTTGAAAATAATGTTTGCATCACGCGCGTCTTTCAGATATAATATCATACGTATCATTAGAATTGGCAGATGCCATGAGTGAGGTATGTCTTCTGTTCGTTTTGTGCAGAAGGGGCATGCCGAAGAAAGGAGAACGATTATGAAAGCAGACATCCATCCGAATTATGGGGAGTGCACCGTCACCTGTGCGTGCGGTGAAACCTTCAAAACCGGTTCCGTGAAGAATGAGCTGAAAGTCGACATTTGCTCGAAGTGCCATCCCTTCTTCACCGGTAAGCAGAAGTTGATTGACACCGGCGGTCGTGTTGACAGATTCAAAAAGAGATACAAAATCGACTGATCGACGGATTCGGCAAACAGGGAGGTCATTTTCATGGCACGTTTTTGAAAATGACGGTCTTTTCCGAAACCATGACAGACCGCGTTTCGCGGTCTGTTTTTTTAAAATGGATGAGCGGGGGAGATTTTTGTCCATGTGCCGGAATAGGAGAAAATAAATGAAGCAAACAAACATTGGCGGGCAGGCTGTTTTGGAAGGCGTGATGATGCGCTCCGAGGCAAAAACCGCCATTGCCGTGCGCAAGGAAGACGGCGAAATTGCGACGCAGGTGAGCGAAACCAAAAAGTTGCCCGGAACCAAGGTTCCTATTGTGCGCGGCATCATCAACTTCGTTGCCATGCTGGTAACAGGGGTGAAGAGCATCACAGACGCTGCAAAGCTCTATGACCCGACCATCGACGAAGAGCCCAGCAAATTCGAAAAGAAAATTGCGGAAAAAACGGGCAAGAACGCGATGGATGTGGCAATCTTCTTTGCGGTGGTGATTGCGCTGGTGATGGCGGTGGGCATCTTCTTTATTTTGCCTAATCTGATCACCGGATGGATTACGCCGTACATTGAATCGCCTATTTTAAAAAATCTGGTGGACGGGCTGATCCGGCTGGTGATGTTTTTGGCATATATGGCCATCATTGCCAACATGAAGGACATCAAACGTTTGTTTGCCTACCACGGAGCAGAGCACAAGGTGATCAACTGCTATGAACACGAGTTGCCGCTTACGGTGGAAAACGCGCGCAGTTGCTCGCGGCTGCACCCGCGTTGCGGCACCAGCTTTCTGCTGATCGTGATTGTGATTTCGATTCTGCTGTTTTCATTGGTGGGCTGGAGTGAAAATCCGTTGATGCGCATTGGCATTCGCTTGCTGATGCTGCCTGTTGTGGCGGGAATTTCATATGAATTTTTGAAACTGCTGGCGCGCAAGGAAAACAAGCTGACCGAGCTGCTGCGCAAGCCGGGTATGGCGCTGCAAAAATTTTCCACGCGTGAGCCGGACGACGATATGATCGAGGTGGCGCTGGTTTCCTTCCGCAATGCGGAGGGTGTGCTCTCGCAAGACGAGCTGGATGCGCTGGCGGCGGAATATGACCGCAGACCTAAGGCGGAAGAAACGGAATCCGAGCCGGATGCAGAGCAGATGACGGACGAGCCTGTGGACGCGCCAAAGGAGGAGGAAGCTTCCAAGATGGGGCTGCCCATCATACTCGATGAGTAATATTTGGGAAATATACCGCGAAACTGCGACGCAGCTCTCCCGATTTGGCGAGGGGGATGCAGAGGCGCAGGTGATTTTGGCACATGTGTATGACTGCGCGTTTTCTGCGCTGATTCTGCGCGCGCAGGAGCCGTGCGAGAAAGCGGAGCAGATTGCGGCATGCACGGCGCGGCGATTAACGGGAATGCCGCTGGCGTATGTGCTGGGTGAGAAATTTTTTTACGGGCGCAGGTTTGTGGTTGACGAGCATGTGCTTATCCCGCGTTTTGACACGGAATATGTGGTTGCCGAGGCGCTGAAGCGCAAGCGCGCGGGTCGCGTGTTGGATTTGTGTTGCGGCAGTGGCTGCATCGGTGTGACACTGGCGGCGGAGGGCTGCTTTACGCAGGTGACTTTTGCGGACATCAGCCAAGCGGCGCTCGATGTGGCGCGGCGCAATGCGGCGGCGCTGGTTCCCATGCAGCAGGCGGAATTTGTTTGCGGTGACCTCTTTGAGCAGGTGACGGGGACGTTCGACCTGATTGTATGCAATCCGCCGTACATCAGCGCACAGGATTATGCGGCGCTGGAGCCGCAGGTGCGTGACTATGAACCCAAGTTGGCGTTGACTTGCGCACACAACGGACTGGAACACTATGTGCGCATTGCGCAAGAGGCGGGGGCATATTTGAACGAGTGCGGCGCGCTGATCCTGGAAATTGGAGATGAGCAGGCGAAGGCGGTGACGCAGATGCTGGCGCAGGCAGGATTTCAGGGAATCTGCTGTGGCGAGGACGCCACGCAAAGACCGCGCTTTATCAGCTGCATCAAATCACGCGCCCCAATCAAATGAAAAGGATATTATAATGCTGGATAAACTCAATACCATTAAAGAACGCTTTGATTTTCTGACAGACGAGCTGCAAAAGCCGGAAAACATCACCAATCAAGAGCAGTTCAAAAAGCTTTCGCAAGAACATGCGTCGCTTTCCGAAGTGGCGGAGGCGGGCGAAGCGTATCGCACGTTGCTGGACAATATCGCGATGAATCAGGAAATGCTGGAAAGCGAGACGGACACGGAATTGCTGGAATTGGCGCGGGAGGAGCAGAACGATCTGGAAGCGCAGCGTGAGGAAATGGAGACAACGCTTAAATTTTTGCTGATTCCGAAAGACAAGAATGACGATAAGAACGTGTTGCTGGAAATTCGCGCCGGAACAGGCGGCGAAGAGGCGGCGCTGTTTGGCGGCGACCTGCTGCGTATGTATACGCGTTATGCGGAGCGCAACCGTTTTCAGGTGGAGATGATGTCCTCCAACATGACGGAACTGGGCGGTGTGAAGGAAATCGTACTGCTGATTGCGGGCAAGGGGGCGTATGCGCGGCTCAAGTATGAAAGCGGCGTACACCGCGTGCAACGTGTACCGGATACGGAGTCTTCCGGGCGCATCCACACCTCGGCGGCTACGGTAGCAGTGCTGCCGGAGGCGGAGGAAGTGGAAGTCAACATCAACCAGAACGATTTGCGCGTGGATGTGTTCCGCTCCGGCGGGCATGGCGGGCAAAGCGTGAATACCACGGATAGTGCGGTGCGCATCACCCACCTGCCAACGGGGTTGGTGGTAACGTGTCAGGACGAGAAATCGCAGCTTAAAAACAAAGAGAAGGCAATGAAGGTACTGGCATCACGTTTGTATGATATGATGAAAGATGCGGCGGACAGTGAGCTTTCCGAGCATCGGAAAAGCCAAGTGGGAACGGGAGACCGCAGCGAGCGTGTGCGCACCTATAATTTCCCGCAGGGACGGGTGACAGACCATCGCATTGGGCTGACGCTATATAAGCTGGACGCTTTTTTGGATGGCGATTTGGATGAGATGATTGACGCGCTGACGCTGGATGACCGGCAAAAGAAATTGCAGGAGCAGGCATGATCCCGACCAAGTTGATTTTTGCGGCGCGCGACCGGGAGGCGGCACTTGCAGAGGGGGCGGCACTGCTGGCACAGGACGAATTGGTGGTGTTTCCGACCGAGACGGTGTACGGGCTGGGCGCAAACGCGCTGCGCACGCAGGCGGTGAGCAAGATTTTTACTGCCAAGGGCAGACCGCAGGATAATCCGCTGATTGTACACATTGCACAGATGGACCAGATGGAGATGGTTGCGCGAGAGGTGCCCGAATTTGCACGTAAGGCGGCGCAGGAGTTTTGGCCCGGCCCGCTTTCCATTATTTTACCGAAAAGTGAACGGATTCCGGAAAATGTCAGTGCGGGGCTTTGCACGGTTGCGGTGCGCATGCCCGCGCATCCCTTTGCGCGCGATCTGATTGCGCGGGCGGGGGTTCCGGTGGCGGCGCCCAGTGCGAACACCTCCGGCAAACCCAGCCCCACACAAGCGAGACATGCATTTGAAGATTTATGCGGGCGTGTGCCGCTCATCATTGACGACGGCGCTTGCGCAGTGGGGGTAGAATCCACTGTGCTGGACTGCACCGGTGAGGTACCGATCATTCTGAGACCCGGACACATCACACAGCAGATGCTGGAAAAGGTGCTTGGGCAGGTAAAACTGCATCCTTCGCTGTTGACAAATGAGGCGGCGCAGGGGAAAGTGGCTTCCCCCGGCATGAAATACAGGCACTACGCGCCCAAGGCAAAACTGATCGTCTTTACAGGTGAAAAAAAGGCTATTGAAAAAAGAATCATTTCCATGTATGATGGATATGATATCGGGCAGTGCGCCATACTTTGTTTGGATGCTTATGCACCGGATTATGAGCTACGCCGCATCATTGCGCTGGGCGAGGATGGTAAGGGTGCGCAAGCGCGCCTGTTTGCCGCACTGCGCGAGGCGGATGAGCAGGGACTGGAGTTGTTGCTGTTTCACGCGGACCCTATGCAGATGGGGTTGGCGGTGATGAACCGCATTGCAAAGGCAAGCGGGAACACACTGGTGGACTGCGACGCGCAGAAATAATACGCAGCTTTATGAAAGCTGTGCATGAGTATAATTGGAGGATGTAAAAAACGAAATGAACTTGTTGTTTGTATGTACCGGCAACACGTGCAGAAGTCCGATTGCGGAAGCAATGACGGACGACGCGCTGGAACGAAGTAGCACCACGGGTGTCAAAACCAAATCCGCAGGCACATTTGCCTGTGAGGACAGTGAAGCGACACCGTATGCGCAACAAGTGATGGAGGAGATCGGGCTTTCGCTTGAGAAGCATCGCTCGCAGCAGATCACTCCTGAACTGGTGAAATGGGCAGACATCATCCTTGCAATGGGCAAGGAGCAGATTGAGCAGTTGGAAGCGATTGCGCCGGATGCCAAGGATAAGCTGCATACGCTGCTGGGTTATGTGGCGGGCGTTTATGGCGATCCCATCGACCACAACTATGATGTGATCGACCCCTTTGATGAAGAACTGGAGGATTACCGCGCTTGCGTCGAGCAACTGAAAGGTGCGGTAGACAAGCTGGCAGAAAAACTCAAGCAAGAGGAAGTATAAAACACAGCCGCAGGGGAGGAGTCCCGCGCGGCTTTTTCACAAGCCGGAGCAACGCGCAGGATTGCGCGGTCTTTAAATTTTTTGTGAAGCGGAGGGCATAACATGATACTTGCATTTGGATGCGATCACGGCGGATACGTGGTGAAGCAGGAAGTGATCGGCTTTTTAGAAAAGTCGGGACATGAGCTTTTGGATTTCGGGTGCTTTGACGGCGATGCGGTGGACTATCCGGACGTGGCGATTCCCGTTTGTGATGCTGTACGCAAGCAAGAAGCGGACTTTGGCATCTTGATTTGCGGTACGGGTATCGGGATGTCTATGGCGGCAAACAAAATGCAGGGCATTCGTTGCGCGGTGCTGGGGGATACCTTTTCCGCACATGCGACACGTGAGCACAATGACGCGAATGTGATGGCGCTGGGCGCGCGCAGCATCGGCCCCTCGCTGATGCTGGACATCATTGACATTTTCCTGAAAACGCCTTTTTCAGGGGACGCCCGCCATCAGCGGCGTATTGACAAAGTGATGCGCATTGAGCAGGAGTAGGGCTTGGCCGGCACAAATGTGCCGCTGAATCAAAATGCCGGGGTTGCCTGCATGGGAGGGCGCCGGGCATATGCAAAGATGTAAATGTAAGGCGTTGCAGACGATCACCGCATTTTGTGTGCATCAATGAAAAAACGGGGAAAACAATCATTCGGAGGTTTGAATCAATATGGGAAAACTACACATTCTGGATCATCCACTGTTGCAGCATAAGGTCTCTATGATCCGTGACAAGAATACGGGCGTTAAAGAATTTCGTGAGCTAGTGGAAGAAATCGCCATGTTGATGGCGTACGAAGTAACGCGAGATCTGCCGCTGCGCGAAGTTGAGGTGGAGACACCCATCACACGCGCAAAGACCAATGTGATTGCAGGAAAGACGCTGGGCATCATTCCTATCTTGCGTGCAGGACTTGGAATGGTCAACGGCGTGCTGAACCTGATTCCTTCCGCGAAGGTGGGGCATATCGGACTTTACCGCGATCCGAGCACTTTACAGGCGGTGGAATACTATTGCAAGCTGCCTTCGGATGCGCAAGAACGCGAGCTGATTATTGTTGATCCGATGTTGGCGACGGGAGTCAGCGCGGTGGACGCGATTGGGCAGATCAAAACACGGGGCTGCAAAAATATCAAACTTATGTGCATCATTGCTTCGCCGGAGGGCGCAAAAGCGGTGCAAAAGGCACACCCTGATGTGGACATCTATGTGGCGGCGATGGACAGCGGACTGAATGATCACGCGTACATCGTGCCCGGTCTTGGTGACGCAGGCGACCGCCTGTTCGGCACAAAATAATGACAAAAAAGCAGCAGCCGCCTTCGGATTGGTTTCGTCTGGATACGGCTGCCAAAATCTATCCGGCGATCGCCGCGACACATAACAATACCACGTTCCGGCTGGTTGCGGAGCTTTATGAGGAAGTTTCAAAAAACCTGCTGCAAGAGGCGTTGGTGCGTATCATGCCACGCTTTCCCAGCTTCGGCGTTAAGCTGCGCCGCGGTATGTTTTGGTATTATCTGGAGCCAAATGAAGAGATTCCTGTTGTGAAAAAAGATCGGGGCTTTCCTTGCAAACGCCTGAGCGACCTTTCGGACAATGGGTTTTTGTTTCATGTCAGCTATTTTCAGCGTTCCGTGATCTTTGAATGCTTTCATGGGCTGGCGGATGGCGCAGGCGCGATCGAGTTTTTAAAGACGCTGATTTATGAATATTTTGCGCTGTGCGGCTACGACATGGATCGTGACGGCATGGTGCTGGACCCTGCCGGCATCGTGCCGGAATCCGAGCTGGAGAACAGCTTTGTCACCTATTATGACAGTGAGGGTGACTACAACAAGCTGGTGCAGCCGCAGGCGTACCATATTATGGGTACGCAAAATCAGGATAGCGGCATTTTTGTGATTCATGGGGAAACGGATCTCAAGGCTTTTTTGGCAAAGGTGAAAGAGAAGGGCGTGACGGTTACGGCATATGTGACTGCGCTGCTGATTTGCTGTATTGCCAGGCAGCAGGGGCTGGAATACACCAAAAGTAAAAAACCGGTGGTGATTTCTGTGCCCATTGATTTGCGCGGGATATTCCCCTCCACCACACTGCGCAATTTTATGTCTTTTGTGAATGTCGGAATCGTTGTAAAAGGAAAGTTGGAGTTGGATGCAATTTTGCCGGAGGTTTCGCGGCAGATTAAAGAAGGAATGACCAAGGAGGCCATTTCTGCCAACATCAACAAGAATGTTAAATATGAAAAAAATCCGTTCATCCGCATGGTACCATTGTTTGTAAAGAACATCGTGGTATCAAACTCATATCGGAATTATGGTGAGGGTTGCTATACCATGGTGCTTTCTAACCTGCGCACGGCTACCTTCCCGCGCAGTATGCAGGAACGCATCAAAAATGTTTATTACAGTCTTGGAGTGAGTGAGCTGAACCCGCTCAACTGCGTGCTGGTGTCTTATCGAGACAAAATGGTATTTACCTTTTCGCGCGGAATTACCGAAACGGGCGTGCTGCAACACTTTTACCGGCATTTGACCGATGAGCTGGGTTTGGAACTGACTTTGCGGGGGAACGAATGGGGCAAGCGATGAATTATTGTGATATATGCCATGCAAAGGTAGACCCATCGCTGCGAAGCTGTCCGCTTTGCGGCAAGCATCTGAGCAACGAGCCAGCGCCACAGAGGCTTTATCCTACGGTATCGAAGCGCCGCTATATTGATGGGCGCAGCCTGATTTTAGATTATCTGGCTCTTTGCACGCTCGTCATCATCGGGCTGTGCATCATCATCAATTTGTTGACGTGGGAAGGCAAACCGTGGTTTTTGCTGGTGGCGGCGCCTGTGCTATACGCGTGGATTTTGGTGCGAGTGACGATTTTTTCCGATCTTTACGCGGGTATTAAGGTGTTGTTGCAGATGGTAGGCGTGTTTGGGCTGTTCTTGGTATTTGACTATTTAAGCGTGTTCCGCGGCTGGTCGATCGAGGTTATGCTGCCGCTCATTTTGGCGGGCGGTATTATTGTGATGGACGTTTTTTCTTATCAGCACAAATCCTACTGGCGCAACAATTTGATGTATGCGATCTTGTTTGTTGCGCTGGGCATGGTGCCTTTGGTGTTCTATTTGCTGCATTGGACGCACATCGCATGGCCGGTGGTGCTGAGTACGGTTGCTTCCGGCCTGACCGTTTTGGGGCTGTTTCGTTTTGCCATTCGGACGCTGAAATATGAATTTGTGAAGCGCTTCCACATGTAAGGGATACACGAAAAAGAGTGCCAACGTTATAAGCGGCACTCTTTTTTGGTATTACACTATTTTACGGGCTGACCGGGCAGTACGTCCTCTGTATTGGTAGCGGTCTGCGCAAAGCGAGGTACGCCACCTGCGTGAATGCCGAGGTTTTCCCGCGTTTGCAGCAGCAGATCGACTTGATCGCCGCTTAATACACGTGCCTGACCGATGATGCTGCGCGTGTACATCGTCACGAGTGCATAGTATTCCAAAGATTCCATGCGATGATACGCCTCAAACACATCGCGCCCCCAGGTGAGCGCGCCGTGGTTTGCCAGCAGAACGGCGTTGTAATCCTTGCAGAAGGGAGCGATGGAGTCGGGAACAGCCTGTGAGCCGGGGTTGGCGTATTTGGCGACCGGAATGGTACCCAGCTGCACCACGCCTTCGGGCAGGATCGCTTCGTCGAGGCTGATGCCCGCAATGGCAAATGCCGTTGAAACCGGCGGGTGCGCATGTGTGACCGCCATGATCTCCGGATTCTCACGGTAGGCGCGCACGTGCATTTTTGCCTCGGAAGAGGGTTTGTACGGGCAGGTGTCTGCGTTCAGAACCTCGCCATCCAGTGTCATTTTAACGATCATATCCGGCGTCATATATCCTTTGGAAACGCCGGTAGGTGTGGTAGCGATCACATCCGGCGCAAGGCGCACGCTGATGTTGCCATCGTTGGAGGCGACGAAATTTTTTAGATACATCCGTCTGCCGACTTCTATGATTTCGTCTCTTGCTGTTTCAAAGGATGGAAATTTTGTCATGGGTTTCACCTCGAATATTTATTGTCTTTGGTTGCTGTGATCTCAGTTTTATCAGCTATTAAGGCGTGATGTTTGAATCTGTCGTTGGCGCAATGTTTTCTCGCTTGCCGCCTTGACCACGTGTCACGTTGCGCAGCCATTTGCCGGACTTTAAGCGAATCAAGCAAGCGAACGCACGGATGATTTCGTCGCAGCGCAGAAGCAGGAACACGACCGGCACCGAGAAGCCCAGCACAGGCCCGAATAAGATGCCCAGCGGCAGCGCGACCGCCCAGATGAACACAATATCCACCACCATAGCGAATATGGTGTCGCCACTGCCGCGGAAGATCCCCACGATGCAGGACACGTTTACGGACATGAACGGGATAATCAGGCACATCACTAACAGCGCCTGATTTGCCATCTCGATGGTTTCGGGCGTGAGATTATAGATGTGGATGATGGGACCGCGCAAAAAGAACACCGCCGCTGTGGTGACAGCCGCAATGGCAAGATTCATCCAAATAAGCTTAGGGGCAGCCCTGCGGGCAAGGTCGTACTGCTTGGCACCGATGTATTTTCCGGTGATAACCAGCGCTGCGCTGCCTGCGCCATAGATGAGCACACATGCTACGTTGGAAACGTTGTTGACGATGCTGGCGGTGGCGATTGCGTTGACGCCCATGCGGCCGAGCACCGCCGTATGCGCGGAGAATGCCGCGCCCCACAGCATTTCATTGATGAGCACGGGAATGGAAAAGCGAATGAAGTCCTGAAACAGCAGCTTATCCGTATGCAGCAGGTTTTTCCAATGCAATTTGACGCGCGTTTCGATTTTTGCGGAATAGATCATCACAATCAAAAAGTCTGATGCGCGCGCCAGCAGTGTGCCGACGGCTGCGCCTGCAACGCCCAGCGCCGGAGCGCCAAATTTGCCGAAGATGAACATATAATTGAAAAACACATTAACCACAAACGAAATGCTATACACGACGATTGCGATGCGCACACGCTCTACACTGCGAATACAGGTGATGTAGGTGCTGGACACTGCAAAGAGCATATAGGATGGAGCGACCCAGCGCAGATAGACCGCGCCTTCACGAATCACATCCGCTTCGTTGGTGTAGATGGACATGATCGCCTCGGGGAAGAGCAGCGAAACTGCGGTGACCGCAGCGCCGATCAACAACGCGATGCGGATGACCATGCCGAATATCTTCTCGATGGTCTGCGTGTCTTTTTTGCCCCAGTATTGCGAAATAAGCACGCACGCGCCTGTGGCAAGCCCAAAGATGCTCATGGTGTATAAAAAGAAGGGCTGGTTTGCGACTGTGACAGCGGAAAGCTGTACCTCGCCCAGCGCGCCCACCATGATTGAGTCCATCAAGCCGACTGAGAAGGTGAGTACGTTTTGCAGCGCTACCGGCAAGGCGAGTGCAAAGAACATTTTCATGAAGTTTTGATTTAGTGCTTTTTCTGTCATATTTAACCTTTCTTGCTTCTTTTCTTTTGGAAATAGAAAAGAAGCAAAAGAAAATCCATGTTATGCCATTTTGTGGCTCTCTTGCGGCTTTTATCAGAAAGGCGATGTGCCCATCAAATTCGAGCGCGGCTCATTTCTGTTCGAAAAAAGAAGCAAAAGAAAATCCATTTTTGCTGTTTGGGTGCTCTTTTACGTCTTTTGCCAAGGAAGTGATGTGCCGAATCAAGTAGGCACGGATCATTTTCGCTTGAAAAAGAGGCGAAAGAAGCCCAATGAACGCCAATTTGTGAAGCACATTTAAAAAATGCGGACACACAAGGTACATTTTATCACATTACGGCACAAAAATAAAATAGTTCGCTGCGATATTTTTTTGAATTTGTGTTTTTTTCCGGTACGGGGGTTGCAATCTGCGGGATGCTCCCGTATACTAAACATAGAAGTGAATTAGCGAAACATGAGTGAGTGAGCAATGTTATCTGCCCTGAAACGAGGGCTTGATAATGTTGCTTTTTTAATGGAAAGGAATGAGCGTATGGACTTTGATGTTTTGATTATCGGGTGCGGCATCATCGGCGCGGCGACCGCCTATGAACTGAGCAAGTATGACCTGAAAGTAGCGGTTTTAGAACGCAACAACGATATCTCGGATGAAACGACAAAGGCGAACAGCGGCATTGTGCATGCGGGATACGATCCTGCGCCGGGCAGCCTGATGGCGAAGCTGAATGTGGAAGGCAATGCGGTATTCCCGCAGCTATGTCGGGATTTACAGGTGCCGTTTGGTCGCGTAGGGTCGCTGGTGGTGGCGTTTTCGGAAGCGGAAATGCAGACTGTGCGCAAGCTGTATGACCGCGGGAACCAAAATGGTGTTCCCGATTTGCGTATTTTGGATCGGGACGAATTGCGGGAGCGGGAACCAAACATTGCGCCGGAGGCGGTGGGCGCGCTGCTTGCACCCAGTTGCGGCATTGTAAATCCGATGGAACTGTGCATTGCGCTGGCAGAAATTGCGACGCTGAATGGAACGCGCATCCTGCGCGAATCACCTGTGACGGGCATCGAGACCTGCGAAGGCGGTTTTTTGGTGCATACGCCGCAGCAGTCCTATACCGCGCGCTTTGTCGTCAATGCGGCGGGGGTACACGCGGATGCGGTCAATGACATGATTGCGCCGCACACCTTCACCATACAGCCGGTGCGTGGGGAATATTTCCTGTTGGACAAAAATCAGGGCGGGCTGGCAAACCACGTGATTTTCCAGTGCCCCAATCAGGACGGGAAGGGCGTATTGGTTTCCCCTACGGTGCACGGAAATTTGATTGTGGGGCCCAATGCCACGCATGTGGAGGATGGCGACGACGTTGCGACCACGGCGGATGGGCTGGAATTTGTACGGGAGCACGCGCAAAAGTCTGTGCCAAATATCCAGTTCCGCGAGAATGTGCGCAACTTTGCAGGCAACCGCGCACAGACGGAGGTAGACGACTTCATTATTGAGGAAACGCAAGTAAAGGGTTTTTTCAATTTGGCGGGCATCAAATCACCGGGATTGACCTGCGCGCCGGCGATAGCAGTGATGTGTGTGGAGCTGCTGCGTCATGCGGGATTGCGATTGTTGACGCGCATCTATTACTGTGGAAAGCGGGAGCATGTGTGTTTCAAGACGCTGTCAGCGCAAGGGAAGCAGGAGGCAATTCAGCGCAACCCGCTGTATGGGCGCGTGATTTGCCGCTGCGAGACTATCACAGAGGGCGAAATTGTGGATGTGATTCATTCACCGGTGCCGCCTGTTTCGATTGACGGCGTAAAGAAGCGCTGCAATGCGGGAATGGGGCGTTGCCAAGGCGGATTTTGTTCGCCGCGCGTGGCGGAAATATTGTCGCGCGAGGCGGGAATCCCCATGCTGGAAATCTTGCAGAATCAGGCGGGAACAGAATTGTTCACGCGATATACCAAGGAGGATTGCGAACAATGAAGGAATATGATGTGATCGTCATTGGAGGCGGCCCGGCAGGGCTTGCAGCGGCGGTATCTGCGCACGATAACGGCGCGACGCGCGTACTGATGCTGGAACGAGACAACAAATTGGGTGGGATTCTCAATCAGTGCATTCACAACGGGTTTGGGCTGCATTATTTTAAAGAGGAATTGACCGGGCCGGAGTATGCGCAGCGCTTCATTGAGCTGACCGAACAACGCGCGATTGAAGTGAAATCTGACACCATGGTGCTGGAGCTGACGGCGGAGCGCGCGGTGTATGCGGTGAACACGGTGGATGGGTATTTTGGGTGCCGCGCAAACGCGATTGTGCTGGCGATGGGCTGCCGCGAACGCACGCGTGGCGCGCTTGCTATTCCGGGCACGCGTCCGGCGGGGGTGTTGACGGCCGGTGTGGCGCAGCGATATGTGAATATGGAAGGCATCATGCCGGGTAACCGCGTGGTTATTTTGGGGTCGGGTGACATTGGGCTGATTATGGCGCGGCGTATGACACTGGAAGGCGCGCAGGTGTTGGCTTGTGTGGAAGTGATGCCGCAGCCGGGCGGACTCAACCGCAACATTGTGCAGTGTTTACAGGACTATGACATTCCGCTGTACCTCTCGCATACTGTGACGCAGATTCGTGGTGAGGGACGTGTTTCGCAAGTGGTGGTGGCGCAGGTGGACGAGCAACGAAAGCCCATTGCGGGAACGGAGATGGTGTTTGACTGTGACACGCTGCTGCTGTCGGTGGGGCTGATTCCCGAAAACGAGCTTTCGCGCGAGGCGGGCATTGAGATTGATCCGCGCACCAACGGACCTGTGGTATATGAGAACATGGAGACCTCGATCCCCGGCATTTTTGCGTGCGGCAATGTGGTGCATGTGCATGATCTGGTGGACTTCGTTTCGCTGGAAAGTGAGCGTGCGGGCGCAGCAGCGGCACAGTTTCAGCCGCAGCAAAAGGACGCGGTGGCGGTGCGCGCCGAGGGTGGCATCACATATACCGTACCGCAGCGAGTACGATTGGAGCAGATTCAGAAAAGCACGGACTTTTCCTTCCGCGTGAATCGTGCCATTTGCAAGGCGAATATCATTGTGCTGGATGGCGAAACAGTACTTGCCAAGTTCAAACGGGAATACCTGACACCGGGCGAAATGGAAAAAATTTCGGTGCCGCGCATGCTGCTGGAGAAATGTGCGGGAGACACGCTGACGATACGTTTGGAGGAATTGACATGACTGACCTGATTTGTATTACATGTCCGCGCGGCTGCCATTTGAGCGTTGCGCCAAATGGTGAAATTAAAGGCGCAGGCTGCGAAAAAGGCATCGCCTATGGGCGGGAGGAACTGACCAACCCCATGCGCGTATTGACCTCGACTGTGGTGATTGAAGGCAGCTTTTTGCCGCGATTGCCGGTTAAGTCGGAGCATCCCATTCCAAAACGGCTGCTGCGCGAAGCCGCAAAGCGCATGGATTGTGTGCGCGTACAATCGCCCGTGCACGTGGGTGAGGTGCTGGTAGAGAACTTACTGGAAACGGGTGTGAATGTGGTAGCGACGCGGGAGATGTGAAGGGTGATAATCAATATCGTTTTTTGGTGTTGACGGGAAAGCCGCGAGAGGGAGGACGACAATCCTCCTCATGCGCGGCTTTTTGCTGTTTTACGATCATGGAATCAGAGGACATCCCCATTGCCAAGACTAGTGCTCGGTGGACATGCGAACGCTTTTGCCGTCGGAACGGGCAGTGATGTCGCCATCTTCATCCGTACGATAAATTTCTGCGCCGGCAGACTCAAGGCGCTCCAAGGTGCGTTGCTTGGGATAGCCATAGTCGTTGTTTTCGCCCAGAGAAAGCACTGCATAGTCCGGCTGCACGATATCTAAAAATTCTGCATGGCTGGAATCCAAAGAGCCGTGATGGGAGACCTTGAGCACGGTACAGGCAAGATCGTCCGTAAGCTGATTTTCCAGCTCGTGCGGCAGATCACCCGCGAACAGGAATGTGGTATCGCCATACGCGATGTGCAGGATAATGGAGCTGCTGTTCAGGTCTTGCGTATCGAACGCCTGCGCGGTAATGGTATAGCCATCGCCTTGCAGCGTTATGGGCTGCTGTGCGGGGATACGCACGGGGATATCTTGGTCTTCTATGGCTTGCTTCATTTTATCGTAAGACCAAAGGTCTGCAAAGAGCGGTGGCATCCACACCTCGCCGACTTCATACTGCTCCAACACCTCCGCAACGCCGCCGATGTGATCGAGATGTGGATGACTGGCGACGAGATAGTCGATGCGGGTGATGCCGTTGCGCCGCAGTGCGGGCTGCACAGCATCTTCAAAGGCGTTGGGGATGCCGCCGTCGATGAGCATTGTTTTGCCGTCCGGCAGCAGAACCAGAGCGCCATCGCCCTGACCAACATCCAAATACTGCACGGACAGAGCGTCTGCTTGGTGTGCGGGCGATGCGGAAGGCGCATTAAAATAATCCGTTGCGCTGCATGCGCAGAGCGCCAGCAGGACGAGCAGGCAAAGCGTGATGTAGATGACGCGGCGCAGTTGCTTCAAATTCGATACTCCAGTCTGTATTCCCGGCAAAAGGCACATGTTATCTGCGCAGGGGAGCAGGCCTTTTATGTGCGCGAACTTTTGCGAGGGATAAAAAAATACCTGCTGTGTAAGGAATATTGTAACACAACTGCGGGGTATTTCAACCTGAAAAAGTGGGAATTTATTTTTAGCTCAAACAGATTTTGTGAATAATTATGCAAATGTAAACGCATTGTAAATACGATTGCCGGAATAAATATCCGCTCGGCTTTTCCTGCAATCGTAGAAAAATCGAGCGGAATATACAGTGAAAACGGGCGAATATACATCGAGTTATCCACGTTATCCACAAGTCTATACACAAATCCCATGAAACGGGGGTGTGATTTTCACAGGTTATCCACAGATGGGGTGCACTGCTGTAATATATTCATTTTCGAGAAATAAGAATAATTATTGCAAAAATGAATAAAGTTACATCGAAACACGCTCGGTCAGATAGGCAATGAATTCGGCATTGGTGGGACGCTTTTTCTTGCTGCGACCACTGCCGAAAAGCGCCTGAATGGCAGGATTGCGACTGTTTACAAAAGCAACATCAATGGCGTTGCGGATGGCAATTTCTACCTTGCTGGATGTGATCCCGTACTTTTGGGCGACCACGGGGTACACATGTTTGGTAATGCTGTACAGCGCCATGCGGTTTTCTAAGATCTCCTCTGCACAGTCGCACAGGAACTGATAACCTTTTAAATGTGGCGGGATACCAAGATCCAGAAGCATTTTTCGTACTTGTTTGGGCTGACTGGTGTGATTATTTTTGTGCAGCGTTGGCGTTTCATATGCCAGTACATCAAAGATGCGGCGCAGCATGATTTCCGGTGCGTAGGGCTTGATCATGAAATAGTTTGCGCCCATTGCGAAGGAACGCTCGATCACCGCCTGATTTGCCGCAGCCGAAACAACAATGACACGTGTATCACAAATACGTTGCTGCAACGCCTCTAAAAAATTAAAGCCATCGTAGGACGGCATGATGAGGTCCGCTACGACCACATCAAAATGATACAAGTCTAGAAAGGTAAGGGATTCGGGCACGCTGGAAGCGTACTGAACCAGTTCCATTTCGGGACGCTGCTTGAGATAGGCATAAAGCGGTTCGCCACTGAGGGCGTCGTCTTCCAGCAATAGAACAGAGATGCTTTGATTCATAGATTCCTCCTGAATTTATTCTTTATTACAATATAGATAGAAAAATTAAAAATTATTCCAAAAAACCAAAAAAAGTTGTGGTTGTATTCTGCGGGAATTGCGGTATAATGATGTCTGGATATGCGCGTCAACTGCGGAAGCCGCGCTGGATAAGGATGAAACATGAAAAAATTTCGTTTTACAACACCGGAAATTCTGGTGATTGGCTTTGGCAGTGCAATTTTGATTGGCGCACTGTTGCTGATGTTGCCATTTTCCTCTGCGGACGGCAAGCCGATCTCTTTTTTGAGCGCGCTGTTTACATCGACCTCTGCGGTCTGCGTGACAGGGCTTTCCGTGATTGAGGTGGGCGCGGCGCTCTCTACATTCGGACAGGTGATCCTATTATTATTGATTCAATTTGGCGGCATTGGCTTTATGACGGCGACCTCATTGATCTATTTTATGCTGGGCAGGCGTATTTCGCTGCGCACCCGTATTGCTATGCGGGATTCCTTGAATCAGGATAAGCTGGAGGGTGTGGTCAAGATGATGCGCAATGTGCTGATTGTGACCGTAGCCTGCGAATCTGTGGGCATTGTGCTGCTGGCGATGCGCTTTGTGCCGGAATACGGTGTGTCGCAGGGGATGTATTATAGTGTATTTCATGCAATTTCTGCGTTTTGCAATGCGGGATTTGATGTATTCGGACTGGGAAACAGCATCATACCCTATGCGGGTGATCCGCTGGTTTGCGGCACCATCATGGGATTGATCGTGATGGGCGGACTGGGCTTTGTGGTGGTGGTGGAGCTGAGCAAAAAGGTGCGCTTCGGCAGAAAATTCCGGTTTTCCCTGCACACGAAAATGGTGTTGCTGCTGACGGGCATTTTGATTCTGGTCGGTTTCGTGGTATTCCTGATTGCGGAATCGCAGAACGTTTTGACGATGGGCAATCCCAACGTGCCGCCGGGACAGAAAGTGCTGATGGCGCTGTTCCAGTCTGTGACGACGCGCACGGCGGGCTTTGCATCTATGCCACAGGCAGACTTGACACCGCTTTCACAGATCATGACCAATTTGCTGATGTTTGTGGGCGCTTCGCCTTCCGGTACAGGCGGCGGCATCAAGACCACGACGGCGATCATGCTGCTGCTGCTGATTACTTCAGTGCTTTCAGGACGAGGGGACGTGGTGGTTATGAAGCGGCGCATCAATAAGCAGATCGTACTGCGCGCCATTACGATCTCTACGCTGGCGGTGTTCTTTGTGGGCATCATGACTTCGCTGGTGATGCTGACGGAAAAGGCATCGCTGACCAACAACGAACTTTCGGATATTCTATTTGAGGTGATCTCTGCCTTTGGCACGGTGGGGCTATCCATGAATGTGACGCCGACATTGGCGGTGGGCAGCCAGATATTCATTATATTGACAATGTTTGCGGGCAGAGTGGGCGTATTTACGCTGTCACTGGGGCTGGCGGAGCGCATCTCTGCGGAGAAGAAGCAATCGGTACGCTATGCGGAAGATACATTAATGATTGGATAAAAAGTGATGAAAAAGAAAAATGAGAAACAATTTGCAGTCATTGGACTGGGGCGATTTGGCAGCAGCGTTGCAAAGACACTGGTAGAATTGGGCGCAGAGGTGCTTGCCATTGACAAGAGCGAGGAAAAGGTGAACCACGCATCCTACTTGGGAGTGGCAACACACGCCGTACAAGCGGATGCGACAGACGAGACGGCGCTCAAGGCGATTGGTATTCGCAATTTTGATGTGGTACTGATTGGTCTGGGGGAGATCCAGACCAGCGTTTTGACCGCGATGCTGTGCAAGGAGGAGAATGTTCCCTTTGTGATGGCAAAAACGACGAGCGACGTGCACTCCAAGCTTTTGACCAAGGTGGGAGTGGACCGCGTGGTGTTTCCCGAGCGTGACACCGGCATGAGTGTGGCACATAATTTGCTATCTGCGAATGTGCTGGAATTTATTGAGCTTTCCAAGGACTATGGCATTGCCGAGATTGGCGCGCATGTGGAATGGCTGGATCACAGCTTGATTGAACTGAACTTTCGCAAAAAATACGGTTTGAATGTAATTGCCATTAAGAGCCCGGACGGAGCCATCAACATCAACCCGATGCCTGCGGATAAAATCATGCAGGGGTCTGTGGTGGTTGTGGTCGGCAAGGAACAGGACATCAACGATTTGGAGGAAACCAGAAAAAAATAGCGCTTATGCAGCGACACTTTTAAGAAGATTGACTCGATGAAAAAAGGGATGGTGCACATCCCTTTTTTGTTAATCGACATTGCGCTCAAGCCCCTGCACTGTGCAGATGATGGTCATATCATCATCGCTTTGCGCGATACTGAGACGATCAAGCTCTGCGGAGAGATCGGACTCGAGGCTTTCAGCTTGGACTGCCTCCGGACTTAGAGCAAGCAGATAATCCCGCACGCCGGAACGGACATGGTTGAGGCGGCTGTCCCGCTCTGCAACGGTGAGCGACTCCGGATGCGGGAGAAGGAACTCGATGGAATAGCTTAGAACGGGGAATACATTGATTTCTGCAATATGTTCTTGGAAAAAGGCTGCCCACTCATCGGGCGGCATGGATTGTTTTTTTTTCGCCAGATCCGCCGCGGTCATGGACGGCATCGTCTGATAGGACACTTGATCCTGAATGACAGGCTCACCAAACAGTTCCTGCGCGGAGTATTCCAGTGTGGTGTCCACAAAAGTTTCTAAGCCGACATCGGGAAACAGCATGTATTGAAGTCCGTTACCAACATCGTCGACGAGATATCGGTCATAAAGAGCGGCGATTACCTCGAAGATATTGGTGCCGGAGGCGTTGCAAAGCTCTTCAATGGACCGGTTGAACTCCGCCACATGCATGGAGGTATAGTCCAATTCCATCATTTTGCGAACGATGGCTTCTGGATCGGAAGCCGTTTGATTTGCGTTACCCGAAACTGCGGAAGCGTCGGGCGTGGCGGCGTTTGAAGATGCACTGCTTGGCGCCGAAGCAGATATGAGCGGCGCAGAGGAATCTGTTCCCGCACAACCTGACAGCATCAAAATACCAAGTAATGATAGGATTACGATAGCGCGAATTTGTTTCAATGTGACTCTCCTTTGCTGCATAAATGGAAGGGGTGCCGACGCGACACCCCGATAATTGTTCTATACGTGAATTTGCGGTTTTTTTGGCGCAGGCGTTTCCTGCTCCGTCGTGGACGCGAGTTCTGATTCCGGCATTGCCGTTTGCTCCGCTGCCATGATGTTTGCCGTGTCCGGAGATGCTGCGAATGCGTTTGTCTCGACTTCCTGCGCGTCGGTGGCATCCGGCGTTACGGAGGGCACCTCTGCTGTGTCCAGCGGTTGCTCCGACACATGGATCGACTGTGCTTCCGCTGTATCTGCGGATGCCGGTGGCATTTCTGCGATGCTTTCGGAAGCCGGTGAAGCATCTGCGGCTTCAGGCAAAGATGAGTTTTCGGTTGCCGATGCTTCCAAAGCTGCCAGCGCGGCATTTTGCTCATCCTGTTCGCGGTCTTCTTCCTTCCACGCGCGGCACTGATCCAGCCGTATGCCGCCATCGCCGTAGTCTTTATCTTTTGCAAAGGAGACCAGCTTACGGCAGGGGAACCCTTCGCACTTACCGCAGTGCATGAGTTCTTTTTCCTCGCAGCAGCTTTTGATGGGACAACGGTTTGCCCACGGCGGTTTTGGGATGTTGGTGCAGCCGCCGCAGCGCTCGAAAAACCCGCATTCGGAGCAGATACGCCCGCAACGCGATTCAATATAGCTGCCTGCTGCCGTAAATTCCTTTTTGGGAACAAAGGGCGGCTCGTCTTTAGGCGGCTCGGCAGGCTTTGTATTTCTGCGTGTATCCTGCATGGAGCGTGACCTGCGATTGTCGCGCGCATCTCGATTGTCTCGTCTGTCGCGCCCGTCACGCCCATCGCGTCCGCCACGTGATTCCCGCTGTTCCCGCGGCTCTTGCGGACGTTCGCGCCGTCTGCGCTGCTGTCTATTCTCCTGATCGGAATCGGGTTGACCGGTGGTCTGTGTCTGCTGCGCTTGCGACGCTTGCGGCTGGGCTGCACCCTGTGGGTTTTTGGGTTTGCGTCTGCGCCGTCTGCGCTTGGCACCCTCAGGATTGCCGGATTCGTTCTTGATCGGTTCGTTTTGTTCGCTCATAATTGATCCTCTACTCTAAAAATTCTCGGTTTGCAGGATATCGCACAGCACCGTTGCGTTTATCTTTTCACGTTCGATGGTTTTACGCAGTGCGTCTTGATATTTGGTCACATCCTGTTGTGCAAAGGGAAGGTGATAGGCAAACAGCTTTTTTGTCTGCACCTGCGCGAGCGCCTGCCTGCCCCGTACCAACGTAAAAAAGGGGAAATTGACAAACAGCGCATCGGGATTTTGATCTGCCAAAAAATCTGAGATCTCGGTGAAACCGGCATCCCCCAGCACAATGACCTTACTTCCTTCATATTCTATCACAAATCCATAGTTTTTGACATGGGCATATTCTGCGCCCTCATGCGTCATCTGGTATGCGTACAGATTGACACCGCCAAAGGAGAGCCGATCTTCCCCGCTGCGCAAGATGGAGACGCGCGCGCCGGGCACGAGCGTACCCTTGGGCAACACGAACTGTGTCTCCTGATGGGTGGCGTACATCTGCTGCGTCAACGCCTGAGAATAATGGTCAGGATGCCGATGCGTGGTGATGGAGATGTCGATGCGCTCAAAGGGTGGTTCTTTGCGCATCACGCGCCGCAATACTTCCTGCGGTGTTGAGGAAAAGGGCGGAGTTTCACGGTCGTGCAGAGCGTCGATCATGATTGTTTTGCCATTCATTCGGAGCATGATGCCCGCATTGGCAAGGAGTGTTACTTGGTTCATGCGCGGTTCCTCTGCGCGCATTGCGTCTTTCTGTTCAAAATGGTGTGGTTCCTTCCTGTTGATATCAGATTACCCGGACGGGCAGTTTTACTTTCCGATCAGCATACTGTTTTGCGGGTCCGGTGTGAAGTGCGAGCCGCTGTATGCGATGGGGCGTTTTTCCCAGCCGTTTTCGATTTTGGCGACGATTTGTTCAAAGGGAATCATGGCATCGGTTGCGCCAAATTCCGTGACGCACAACGCGCCTGTTGCACATGCGATATTAATGGATTCCAACGGTGTTTTGCCACGGGTGAGCGAGGTTAAAAAACCTGCTACGCTGGTATCGCCTGCGCCGGTTGCGGACTTGACATCGTCCACGCGGTAGATACCGGAGAACAACTCCTGACCGGCCCATGCACCGTAATCAGCGGGCGCCCCTTTCCCCATTTGCGCCAATGCCTGCGCATCCGAGGTTTTGAGATAATATCCGAGTGTGCCGCACTTGATTACCACGATTTTTGCGCCCATGCCTGTGAGCGTTTGCGCAAGGCGGGGCAGGCAATCGATCTCAAAATGTTCTAAGATGTCGTCGCTTTTTGCCTTGAGCGCATCGTGCAAGGGGCGGTCGATCATCAACAGCAATTCCTCGATGCTGGGCAGAAAGATGTCCACATAGGGCAGTAAATTTTCCAATATTTTCCGCCAGTCCTGCTGACCAACTTCTGCTGCCGGATTGGGATATGCCGTGTCCAGAGACGTGGTAACGCCCAATTCTTTGACGCGGCGCAGTATGCTTTGCAATTTGACCCCGCCATTGAGGTACATTTGCCGCATGAGCTGCGGGTAGCCAAAATGGAATATGTTAGACTGAGCAATGATATCAAAATCAATGTCGTTTTCATCGAAGGTATCGTTGACGGCGGGATCGTGCAAAAAGATACGATCGCAGCCGGGCAACGCCAGCACGACGGAATATGAGGAGGTCTCGCCTTCCGAAACCTTCAGCCAATCTTTGTTGGCGCCGCTCTGCGTAAGGATATTACCAATGATTGCGCCAATGTCGTCAGAACCGATCTTGCCGATAAGCGGCGTATCCACGCCCAGCACATTGAGCGCGATACCGGTGTTGGCGACGCTGCCGCCTGTGGACATGGCAATGCCGCGCACCTCGGTCTGCTTGCCGCCGACAAATACGTCACGGATGGAGACATCTTGAATGGGGAATTTGGGCGTCATATCCAGACAGATATGACCGGCGCATACGATTTCAGGCATGTTAGTTTCCTCCCAATGATTTTGCTTGACCGATGGATCTTTTTTCAGATAGAACGGTTGCAAAAAAATACGTGTTAAGATAAGATACTAACTATTATATGGATTTTTGCCGCATTAGGCAAGCAGGACTTGCGGAAAGGAGCAATGAAAATGCTGGAACGATTAGACAAAACGAGTGCAAAAAAGGTTTTTGCAATCATGTGCGACAGCTTTCCCACAAAGGAGTTGCGCACGCAGGAGGGGCAGGAGCAGTTATGGGATAACCCGTATTATCACGTTTATGCGGTGCGGGACGAGGAGCAAGAAATTGCCGCTTTTTTGGCGGTTTGGGAGCTGGAAAAGTTGACCTTTATCGAGCATTTTGCTGTGACGCCTGCTTTGCGCGGCGGCGGGATGGGTGGCAAAATGTTGCAGGAGCTTTTGGGCGTGTGCCCCAAGCCGGTGATTTTGGAGGTGGAGCTGCCCAAAACTGAGATTGCGCGGCGCAGAATCGGATTTTATGAACGCAATGGTTTTGTGCTCAATGAATTTGTGTACAGGCAGCCGCCTTTGCAGGAGGAAGTGCCGCCGCTTTCGCTGTATCTGATGAGCTACCCCGACGCGTTGGACGAACAGTCCTTTGCGTGGGTGCGAGGTGAGCTGTATACTAAGGTGTACGCAGACGTTTTGCAGGGCGCATCCTTTGTGTGATGCAGACTGAGCGCGGCGCTGTGCCGGGGAATGCAAAAAAGGTCTATTGCGGTTTTGCACTGCGATAGACCTTTTGTGATGGATGGAAGAAAAAGCTACTCGACCACGTAGACCGTGAGATTTTTGCGTCCCCAGCCATTGCACACGCTTTCGTCGCCCTGACTGCCCATGTAAACGTCTATGACGTTGCCGCCAAAGCCGCCGGTGTCCTCTACGCGACCCAGCCCATAGCCCGGAACAAACACCTTGGTGCCAAAGGGCAGTACGCTGAGATTTGCGGCGATGGTACCCCAGCTTGCATAGGTGCCGGAGGCGGTTTTGCCGCTGCCGCTGTCGCAGTTGGAGCAATACGCCGTGACCTGCATTTGCATGGAGTATTTGACATTGTAGCCTTCTATGGTTTCGTTACTACCCGGGTTTTTGTTTGGCTTGGTAGAACTGCCGTGAATGCTGGAGGTGGAGGTGCTCTTTTTGGGTGGCGGCGCAACATAAGTACCCACTGCCGTGATTTCGGTGATGGGCTTTTTGGTGACTTCCTCGGAGATGACTTCCTCGGAAGTGAGCACACCGTTTTTATAGACCTGTTTGGTGGTGATGGTAAGCTCCCCGTCCTCGCCATACTGGACGATCTCTTTGGAACCTTTTGCCAGCTTGGAGTCCTCTTTTTCCGATTTGGAATAGGGGATGGTGCGCACGTCCACTTTATCCGCAGTGGTCACGATCAGATGCTCGATGACCATACCGGGGCGGACATAGGTATCCGGCGCGGGGTACACTTCATCTTCGGGTGCGGGGGTGACGCCTGTGCGTTCAAGCACCTGCGCGACTGTACCTGCGATCATGTTGGTTTCGATGGTTTGCCCTGCGGAATGCACCACGATGGGCATAGCGCGGCGAATGATGATCTCCATACCTTCTATGATGGGATCGCCGGGCTCGGACTCTAAAATATCGTCCGGACTGAGCTCGATTTTGTTTTCCGCCAAGAACTCACCGACGGTGAGCGCGGCGGTGGACGCCTCCAGCACGCGACCATTGTCATTGATGGTGACATCGCTGGTGGGCTTTGCAAGCGCAGTGGGGATGGTGATTGCCGAAATAGCGATGACAGCCGCACATATCAGCGCAATATTACGCATGAAGCGCAAAGGCAAGCGAATGGGCTTGCGCGGCGCGGGCTGATCCTGACGCTGATAAGACTGCTGCTGCGGATAAACCGGCTGCTGACGCGTGGTAGCGTGCACCGGGCGCGGAGCGGACTGCTGCGGTTGCACAGATCGCGGCGACTGCGCCTGACGCGGCGCTTCCTGCTGTGCGCGATCGGAACGACGTGAAGAACCAAACACATAAGGCGTGCTGCTGCGCGGCGCTGCCTTGCGTTTTTGCTGTTTGCGCAGTTTGCGCGGGTCAAAATCGTCCTCCTGCATGCGCGGGCGTTGGTGCGGCGTAAACAGAACGCCATGATATTTGGCGTCCGGATGGATTCGATCGTCATGTCCTCGACGATTTCGGGTCATTGCAGTACCTCCGAAATTCTCATACAAAGCGCGGTGCGCTATTTTTACAAAATAATTCAAGCTAATACTATCCCAAAAAAACGAAAAAGTCAAATTTTAGGCGTGTTGTGCTACTATTATGCGTGAAAAACGACACAAGCGGGTGAAAAGTTCAAAAAATATTTCCAATTTTAATGTCCGGCAGGGGGATTGCGGGGTTGCATACTTGTGCGGCACGGCGGATTACGCTATACTATTGTAGAATTTACTATTTCAGCAGGGAGAAACCATATATGATCAAGAAGCCGTTTGTGAGCAAGCAACAGTTGGAGGACATCATCCAAACCTACCCCACCCCCTTTCATTTATATGATGAGAAGGGAATCCGCGAGAATGCGCGCAAGCTGAATCAGGCGTTTGCGTGGAATGCGGGATTTAAAGAATATTTTGCGGTGAAGGCGACGCCTACCCCGGCAATTTTGAAGATTTTGAAGGAAGAAGGATGCGGCGTGGACTGCTCGTCCTACACGGAACTGGTGATGAGCGAGAAGTGCGGGTTTGCGGGCACGGACATTATGTTCTCTTCCAACGTGACCCCGGTGCCGGACTTTGAAAAGGCGACGGAGCTGGGCGCGATCATCAATCTGGATGATTTTACGCACATCGAATATTACGAAAAGATTGCAGGGGGCATTCCCGAATTGATTTCCTGCCGATACAATCCCGGCGGACAGTTTGCCATTGAGAACGCGGTGATGGATACGCCCGGTGAAGCAAAATACGGCATGACTTATGAGCAGATGCGCGACGCATATCGCATTTTGGCGCAGAAGGGCGCGAAGCGCTTCGGCATTCACGCATTTTTGGCGAGCAACACCAACGAAAATGAATACTATCCCGTTTTGGCAAAGATTTTGTTTGAGACGGTGGTCAAGCTGGCGCAGGAAACGGGCGTTACCATTGCCTTTGTCAACCTGTCCGGCGGTGTGGGCATTCCCTATCGTCCCGACCAAGAGCCAGTGGACATTGCGCGGATCGGCACGCGGGTGAAAGAGGCGTTTGAAGAAATTCTGGTGCCGGCGGGCATGGGCGATGTGGCCATTTTCACCGAGCTGGGGCGCTATATGCTGGCGCCTTACGGATGTTTGGTGACGCAGGCGACGCATGAAAAACACATTTACAAGGAATATATCGGCGTGGACGCCTGTGCGGCGAATTTGATGCGACCCGCGATGTACGGCGCATATCACCACATTACGGTGATGGGCAAAGAGGACGCGCCTGCCGACCACAAATATGACGTGACGGGCGGGCTGTGCGAGAACAACGATAAATTTGCCATAGACCGGATGCTGCCGAAAATTGACATGGGCGACTTGCTGGTGATCCATGATACAGGTGCGCACGGGTTTGCGATGGGGTACAATTACAATGGCAAGCTGCGCAGCGCGGAACTTTTGCTGCGCGAGGACGGGAGCGTGGAGCTGATTCGCCGTGCGGAGACACCGCAGGATTATTTTGCGACGTTTGACTTTACGGGGATGTTTTAGAGGAGTGCGGAAATGTGCACGTGCACATGATTACGGATGGCACAACAGGGCTGCTTATGCGGATGTATGAGCAGCCCTGGTTGATTCGGCATTCTTTTTATTTGGTGGGGGCAGGCGGATTGGTAATTGATTGCGGATGGAACGTGAGATTCTGTGTGAGGAAAGGGCATTAAGAAATGACAGCAGAGCAAAACAGTGAGAGAATCAGAACGTATGGACAGGAAGCGGGGGCAAGCGTGGTGGGCATTGCATTGGCGACGGACTTTGCGTTGGCTCCGGAAGGATTTCGACCGACCGATGTGCTGGAGGGGTGCCGCTCTGTGATCGTATTAGGTGCGGCGGCACCGGCGGAAGTTTTGCAGGACATTGACCAATATACACAAAGCCGCAATGAAATGCTGACCGCGATGAGCGACATGGCAAAAGTGGTAGCGAAGCGAATTAAAGCGGACGGTTTTCGAGCAAAAGCCATCAGCGCTGCGGGTGGAAAATGGGTGGACGGCGACGGAAGAAAAGAGCAATTCGGTCATATTTCATTGAAGCATGCCGCACAAATCGCAGGGCTGGGCATAATTGGCAAAAACTATTTGCTGACCCACCCGCAGTATGGTAACCTGCTTTGGCTGAGCGCTGTTTTAACGGATGCGGAGCTGACGGCGGATGAACGGAGTGCATATGCCGACATGTGCGATGGATGCAATCGATGCGTGAAAGCCTGCCCCTCCGGGGCGCTGGACGACATCGCCGCATTCGGGAAAAAGGGGTGCTCTCGATATTTCAAAATTGAGCAGAAGCGATTGCGGATCAAGTGCTTTTTGTGCCGCACGGTTTGTCCGCACTGCTTTGGCATACAATCGAAATAAAAGTGCAGAGGAGCGAAGCGGGGCTTTGTTCTGCGTTTCCCCATTGTGCGCCCTTCCTGACTGTGGTATACTAACATCTATGAAAGCAAAGGAAGAAATGATCACCCGTTTGCGGGCGCAGTATGCGGGGAAGCAAAGCGCGTTGGATTATCAGAACGCATACGAATTGCTGATTGCCACGATTTTGGCGGCGCAGTGCACGGACGCGCGCGTGAACATCGTTACGCGTGAGCTTTTTGCGCGCTATCCATCGCCTAAGGAGTTGGCGGCGGCAGAGCTGACGGAAGTAGAAGATTACATCAAGACATGCGGGTTATATAAAAACAAAGCGAAGAACATTATTGCGTGCGCGCAGCGCATTATGGAAGAATACGGCGGCGAGGTGCCGCGCACGGAGCAGGAACTGGTGACGCTGGCGGGTGTGGGGCGCAAAACCGCAAACGTCGTGCTGGCGAATGCGTTTGGCATTCCTGCATTTGCGGTAGACACCCATGTGGGGCGTGTGGCGAACCGACTGGGGTTTGCGCACTCGAAGAATCCCGACAAGGTGGAAGAATCGCTGAAAAAAATATTTAAGAAAGAGGACTGGGCGGATGCGCACCACTGGATTTTGTGGCATGGCAGGCTGGTGTGCAAGGCGCAGCGACCTTTGTGCGGCGAATGCAGCTTGCGCGAGGTGTGTCCTTATCCGGAGAAAAATCTATGATTGTCGATAAAGTAAAAATCATCATCAAGGCAGGCGACGGCGGCAACGGCGCGACTTCCTTCCGACGCGAAAAATATGTGAACGCAGGAGGCCCGGACGGCGGCGACGGCGGCAACGGCGGCAACCTGATTTTCATGGCGGATGAGAATATGCGTACGCTGATGGATTTCCGCTATCACAAGAAATTTGCGGCAGGTAACGGGGAAAACGGACGCAGACAGAACATGCGCGGAAAAACAGGCGACGACAGAATCGTAAAGGTGCCGGTGGGCACTGTGATTTTGGACGCGCAGAGCGGGCGTGTGGCGGCGGACATCCGTGAGGCGGGTGTGCCCGTAATCATCCTAAAAGGCGGCAGCGGTGGCAAAGGCAATGCGCGCTTTTCCAATTCTGTGCGGCAGACGCCTCGCTTTTCTACGCCCGGCAAGAAGGTTGGCGAGCGTGAGGTGATTTTGGAACTGAAATCCATTGCGGATGTGGGGCTGGTGGGCTTTCCGAATGTAGGGAAATCCACGATTTTATCCTGCATTACGAGCGCGAAGCCTAAGATCGAAAACTATCATTTTACCACGCTGGCGCCCAACTTGGGCGTGGTGCGTACTTATGATTATGATTTTATTGTGGCGGATATCCCCGGACTGATTGAGGGGGCGCACACGGGCGCCGGATTGGGGCACGATTTTCTGCGGCACATTGAACGCACGCGTATGATTGCGCATGTGCTGGACATTGCCGGCAGCGAGGGGCGCGACCCGTTGGAGGACTATGAGACCATTCGCACGGAGTTGAAGCTGTATTCCGAGGTGCTGGCGCAACGACCGGAAATCATCGTTGCCAACAAGGCTGACCTGCCGGAAGCGGAGGAAAATCTGCAACGGTTTCGGGAAAAATATCCCGAAAAGCAGGTGCTGCTGACATCGGCGGCGACCATGCAGGGATTGGATGAGATGAAAACAGCGATGATGGAGATTTTGCAAACGCTGCCGGAGGAAAGCGTGATCGCCGAGGAAGGCGTGATCGAGGAATGGCAGTCGCAGGACAGCGAGCTTTCCTTTGAGGTGCTGCGTGGCGAGGATGGCGTGTTGGAGGCGAACGGAAGTTTGATCGAGGACATTTTTGCGCGCATCGACCCCAACGAGCCGGATTCGATGCGGCATTTTCATAAGCTGCTGGTGGACTTTGGCATTTTAAAGGCGCTGCGTAAGGCGGGCGCGAAGGACGGCGATACGGTGCGTCTGGATGGCGAAGAATTTGATTTTGTGGAGTAGAAAAAACGGATGATTACAAGCAAACAACGGGCAAAGCTGCGCGGCATGGCGCAGCACATGGAGCCGATCGTGCACATTGGAAAAGAGGGCATGACGGAGAACATCATCCGGCAGGCGGATGAAGCGCTGGAAGCGCGGGAGCTGATTAAAGGCACGGTGCAGCAAAACTGTGACTTGTCTGCGCGTGAGGCGTGTGACGAGCTGGCGCAAACGCTGAACGCAGAGGGTGTGAGCGTACTGGGGCGCAAATTTGTGCTATACCGGAAATCGGCGACCAAGCCGGTGATCGAGCTGTAAGCGAGGATTTTGATTCAAACGTGGAATATGTGAACACGGCAGTGCAGGACACATTGGGACTGCCCGCCATACAAAAAAAGATCGGTCTGTTTGGCGGTACGTTTAATCCGGTGCACTGCGGGCACGTTGAGATGGCGCGGCAAGTATTGGAGGAGTTTGGCCTCGATGAAGTGTGGATGCTGCCATCGGGACATCCGCCGCACAAGACGCATGTGGCGAGCGCACAGCACCGCGTTGCCATGCTGCGGCTGGCAGTGAAAGGGGTGCGCGGGCTTTCCGTATGTGAACTTGAGGTGCACCGCGCGGGGCACACTTATACAGTGGACACGCTGACGGAGCTGGCGGAAAGATATCCGCGGGTCGCGTTTTTTTACATCGTCGGTGCGGACACTTTGTTTGAACTGTGCACATGGAAATGTGCGGAGCAGGTGATGCGTATGGTGACCTTCCTGTGCGTGGGCCGCAGTGGATACAGCGGCTTGGCTGCGGAGGCGGAAAGGCTGCAACAGACCTGCGGCGCGCGCATTGAACTGGCAAATTGCGAGGGCGGTAACGTCAGCTCGACATTGGTGCGTATGCGTGTACAAAAGGGAATGAGTATCGACGGGCTGGTTCCGCCGGAGATAGAGGAGTATATCAAAGCACATGGATTATACACAGGAGCGTGAGCGGCTATATACAGAGCTGAAAAAAGTGCTGAAGGGAGAAAAATTACAGCATAGTTTGGGCGTGGAGCAGACCGCAATCAAGCTGGCGGAGCGACATGGAGCGGATGTGCGCAAGGCGGCACTGGCGGGGCTGATGCACGATTATTGCAAGCAGATGGAAGTGGAAGCGCTGGCGCGTAAATATGAACTGTACAGCGACGCCCCAAAGACACTGCACGGGCCGGTGGCGGCGGAGCTTTTGCAGGAAAAGGGATTGGTGATCGATCCGGATATTTTGGATGCGATTCGATGGCACACGACGGGCAAGGCGGACATGACGCTGCTGGAAAAGATTGTTTATCTTGCGGACTACATTGAACCGGAACGTGACTTTGAGGGAGTGGAAGAGCTGCGCCAAGAGGCATATGATAACCTGAACCGCGCGGTGCTGCAAGGTGAGGTGATGTCTTTGCTGAGTGTGATCCGAAGCGGTGGACTGATTGACACGGACTCGGTGGAGGCATATAATTTTTATCGGAAAATAGTGGAAGGAGAAACGATTGAATGACGAAAGCTGAACAGATTGCGAAGATTTTAGACGACAAAAAGGCGCAGGACATCATGCTGCTGCACGTGGCGGATATGACCATTGTAGCGGATGACTTTGTAATTGCGAGCGCACCCAATGTGAACCATGTGCAGATGCTTGCCGAAGAGGTGGAGCACCAGATGGCGGCGGCGGGAGAGACACCGCTGCGCACCGAAGGTGTGCGTGAGGGAAGATGGGTGGTGCTGGATTACGCGGACGTACTGGTGCACATTTTTCATAAAGAAGAGCGCGAGTTTTATCAGTTGGAGCGTTTGTGGAAAACCGAAGATAATTTTGTGGATTATTCTGCGGCTCAAGCGTGAGAGATGCGGCGCGAGAAAACGAAACAGGATTGCAAAGAGCTGCATTGCGTGGCTCTTTTGTTTGCCGTAAATTTTTTGTGAAAAAAGAAAAAACAGGTCGCATCGGTGTGTGAGTTATTGTATAATGATGGTTACAGAACAATTCGAAACAGTATGATTGATATGCTTGTTTTGGGCATGTTGATGCGCAGCGTCGAACGCTGGAGGGACGAGGGATGAAGGAAAAGATTTCGCCGGCGGTGATTCGCAGGCTGCCGCGCTATTATCGGTATCTGGAAGAATTGCAGCAGAAGGGCATGGATAAAATATCGTCCTCGCAGATGAGTTTGGAAATGGGGCTGAATGCTTCGCAGATTCGCAGGGATCTCAACTGTTTTGGCGGATTCGGGCAGCAGGGATATGGATACAGCGTAGGCAAGCTCAAGAAGGAAATTGCCGCGATTTTGGGGCTGGATCGGCATTATAACGTGATTATCATCGGGGCGGGGCGCATTGGGCACGCACTGATGGGATACAAAAATTTTATGCTGGAAGGGTTTAACGTTACGGGGATTTTTGACAAAGACCCGGGCAAGGTGGGCGGCACGGTGGAAGGAAAGACGGTGCTGCATGTGGATGAACTGGAAGCATATTTGCAGAAAAACCCGACGGACATCGCCATTATTTGCACCCCGAAGGAGCATGCGCAGCGATCGGCAGACCTGCTGGTGAGCTACGGTATTCAGGCGATTTGGAATTTTGCACCGGTGGATGTAGAGGTACGCCGCGGTGTTGCGGTGGAGAACATCCACCTATCGGACAGTCTTTATGTGCTGTCCTATCGGCTCAATGAAACAGTTTAAGGAGAATGAACCATGCAAATGCCGGTGACGACCAACACGAAATGTATGTTTGTGAATATTACACAAAAGGTGCGCGAGGCCGTGGCGCAAAGCGGTGTGCAGGAAGGGATGGCACTTATCTACTGTCCGCATACCACGGCGGGTATCACCATCAATGAAAACGCTGATCCGGATGTGTGCGAGGACCTGCTGGCGGCGCTTTCCGCGGCGGTGCCCAAGCTGCATTTTGCGCACATGGAAGGGAACAGTGACGCGCACTTTAAAGCGTTGCTGACCGGAAATCAGACGGTAGTTCCCGTTGAAAACGGACAGCTTGCGCTGGGACGCTGGCAGGGTATTTATTTTTGTGAGTATGACGGGCCGCGCAGTCGGCATTTTTCCGTGCATGTGATGAGTGGAAAATAACGAAAGCGGTGCATAAAAAGTCCTGCGTATGCAGGTAGGAACGAAGAGCAGAGGAGCAAAGCATGTCTACAAACAACGGACGGGGCAGGAAAATCGGCGGAGGAGACGAATTACGGGAGCCGTTTTTTTCTGATGCGCAAAACGACGACGAAATGCAGCCCCGAAGATTGCAGGAAGAGCAGGACGACTTTACATCGGAGGAACCGCGTTGGGGAGTGACGCATGAACAGCTGGATGCTTACGACCATGATGCGGAGCCGTACTATGACGAGCCGGAGGAAGAATACGCAGAACTGTTAGGCGCAGAACCGAAGCCAAAAAAGAAGAAGGGGCCGCTGATTGCGATTCTTTGTGTGGTTGCGGTGGCGGCGGTGGGCGCGGGACTTTATTTTTTCACGGACTTTTTCTCGTTTTTGACGCCGCACACTGCGACGGAGGAAGTGATTGACAACGGCACTTTTTACTCCGGCGTAACGGTATTGGGGGTTGACCTTTCGGGCAAAACAATGGAAGAAGCGAAACCGCCGGTGCAGGAGAGCGCACAGCAGGCGCTGGGTGGTTTGAATGAAGTGTTTACGGTGGGCACCGACCGGTTTGAACTGGATGCGCAGCAGCTTGGTGCAAGCATTGATGTGGATACGGCGCTTCGCGCAGCGCTGGAATATGGCAGAAAAGGCGATGTTGCCACGCGCACCGCTGCGATTGCCTCTGCGGCGAGCGGGGCTGAGAGCATTGACGCGCCCATTGTGTTTGATGAGGCGACCATCAGTCAGTCCATTGCCAGCAACAACAGCAAATACGACATTGCGCCGCAGGATGCGACAGTCAAGATGGACAAGATCTCCGATGAAGATAAGATGATCGCGGACATGAACATCTCGTTTGTGGATGAAGTGGTGGGGCGCACCGTGGACGTTGCAGCGTTGACGCAGACCATCACGGAGAATGTGAACAACGGCAACTTTGATCCGGTGGAGGCTCCGCTGGTGGAAGTGCAGCCTAAAGTGACGCGCGCTATGCTGGAAAATGACTATGCGGTCATCGGCGAATATGAAACGGAATACAAATCCTCCGCAGAGGGGCGCAGATACAACATTTGGAAAATGAGCGACATCATCAACGGCGTGGTGCTGGAACCGGGCGAGACCTGGTCTATTAACGATGAGGCAGGCCCGCGCACCTATGATCGCGGCTGGAAGGCGGCGCCGGGCATCAACAGCGGGGAATATCAGATGGAGGCGGGCGGCGGCATCTGCCAGGTCAGCTCCACACTGTACAACGCTGTGCTGGGTGCGGAATTGGAGATTGTAGACCGTTCGCACCATTCCTGGCCGCTGGAGTACGTTCCCGGGGGGCTGGATGCGACGATCTCGACCGGAAAGCCGGACTTTAAATTTAAGAACAACTATGATGTGCCGGTTTACATCGTGACCAAAACGGATGCGAGCGATGCGCGCATGGTACGGGTGATGATCTATGGCCCGAAGCACGAGGATGGGCTGACGCGCAAATTTTCATCGGAGCTGATTGATACGTTTGGCGGCGGCGCGCCTATTATGGTGCCGGATGCGACCTTGCCGGAGGGGACGCAGCAGCAGATCATCGGAGAGCACATGGGCAAGAAATACCAAGTGTACAAACATTATGTGGATGCGGATGGCAATGAGGTCAAAAAAGAGAAATTCTATGTTGACACTTACGCCTATAAGCCTGCAAAGGTGCGGGTGGGTACGATGCCGCTGTGGTAATTGAGAGAGACGCGCGCAGCCTGATGAAGCGCCCGAACACCTTTTGAAACAGACCAGCCCTGCCTTGGCGCGATTTGCCTTGGCGGGGTTTTTGTTGTGTGAAGCAAAAAAGGAGCGAATGTGCAGGATGCTTTTTTGGGGGCGCCGCTACGCAAAAAATGGCAGGTGCATGAGCGGGAAAAGAGAAATCGTAAAATATCTTTGAACATATAAAACAAAGGTTTACAAGCGCGTGGTTATGCGGTATCATAGATATTGATACGATTATAATGAGGGTATTTGGGACGCTGGAACAATAAAACAAGGAGAGTTATTTTTTTGATGAAGTCTTACAGACCGAGACCGATGGGTCGTCGGGTGAACGCCGGACGGGTGGCTTTGGTGATTGGGATTATTGCGGCGGTTATCGTGGCAATTATTTTGATTTTGAATTTTGCAGGCAAAGGCAATGCTGCGAATGCGCAGGAGCAGCCGACTGCAAGTGTGAATGGTGAGGCAACATTTGGAAAGGACGTCTCCATCAATGGCGTACAACTGGCAGGTAAGACAGCCGAGGAAGCGAAAATTGCATTGCAACCCATTGCCAACCACATGTTGAACAATGGCAAGGTTGCCTTTACGGTGCAGGAGCAAAATTATTCCTATCCGCTGGAAGAAGCGGGTGTGGCAACCGATATTGACGCGAAGATCAAGGAAGCGTTGGAATACAGCAACGGGATGAAGATCGGCGAAGGCGCGAAAGATTACACGCTGGAATTTACATTTGATCAAAATGTGCTGCGCAGCTTGATCGAAGGCCAGGCGATGAGCTGGACACAGCAGCCGACTGCCGGCTCATACGAGGTGGAAATCTCGCGCAGTGAGGAGAACCTGACGACGGGCGGCAAACTGGTGAGAACGCCTGCGCAGGACGGGTATCAGGTGGACACGGAGGACTTGATCACCAAGTTGAGCGAGCAGATCCAAAATCAGACCTATGAGCCTGTTACGGCGAAAATTGATACCATTCCGGCAACGGAAGGCACGGCGCAGATGCCGGAGCTGGAAGTGATCGGCAAATACACAACGGAATACACCAGCAAGACGGCAAGCAGAAAAGAGCGCATGTACAACATCTGGAAGATCAGCGACATCATGAACGGCTCTAAAATCATGCCGGGCGAGACTTATTCAGTCAATGACACGGTGGGAGACAGAACTGTGGAAAAAGGTTGGGCGCTGGCACCGGGCATTGAGAACGGTGAATATAAAGATCAGCCGGGCGGCGGCATTTGTCAGGTTTCCACCACGATGTACAATGCAGCGCTGCGCGCAGAAATGAAGATGGTGAACCGCGTACCGCATACCATTCCGTCCTCTTATGTTCCGCTGGGCATGGACGCGACGATTTCCACAGGCGGACCGGACTTTAAATTTGAAAACAACACGGATTATCCGGTGTATGTTATCATTGATTGTAATGTGCCGGATCGTAAGGTGACGGTGAATTTTTACGGATATAGACCGCGCGATTACACGCTGAAATGGGAGAGCAAGGTTGCGGAAGTGGTGCCCAAGCCTGCCCCCGTATTTATCCGTAATGCCGCACTGGATCCGTATGCGATCGTGCCTGTTTTGGAAGGCAGGGAAGGTAAGATCGTAGACGTATATCAGACAAAGTATGACTTGGACGGCAATGTGATCGAGGAATCCAAGCGCGTGAATGGCGCTAAATATCCGGCGATGGGCAGTAAATATGAGATTGGTTCAAGTGTGCCTGAACCTGCGGCGGGCATGACGGCGGAAGAATTGCAAGCGCAGGTGAACGCGATTCAAACGCCGGTGGTACCCGACCCGGTGGTACCTGATCCGGTGGTTTCGGTGGAGCCGGCACCGCCGGTGGAGCAAACACCGCCGATTGACCCCGGCGCGGCTGTTTGACAAGCGGCGGGACTGCATTGCAATCGGAAAAAAGTGACCTTTGAATTAAGACAAAGTGTTGACAAAAGGGGAAGTAGCTTTTACAATATTGTATTGTAACGAAAAAACGTAACTTGGTGGGGGTAACCTTGCCGAAGAATTTTCAGGAGGACGATTTAAAAATGGCAAAGGCAAAATTTGAGAGAAATAAGCCGCACGTAAACATCGGCACGAT
>CAYVTZ010000004.1:0-116739 GCA_964454685.1 uncultured Christensenellaceae bacterium | reverse complement strand
CAAGTTTTATATGGTGTACTTGTACAAAACACCATAAATATATAATACGAGGAGATTCACATGAAAAAAGTATTGATTGCACCGGGAAAGTTCGTTTTGGGAGAGGGAGAACTGCTCAATTTGGGTGAGTATGTGAAGCAATGCGGCGGCAAAGCGCTGATGGTCGCTTCCAAGGACGATCAGGGCAGGGTGCAGCAGCAGCTGGAACAGGCGATGAGCAGAGAACCGTTTGAGATGATTTCGGGAGAATTTCGTGAGGAGTGTACCAAGGCGGAAATCGAGCGTTTGCGTGGCGTTTGCACGGCAAATGGATGCGATGTGATTCTGGGATTGGGCGGCGGCAAGGCACTGGACACGGCAAAGGCGGTGGCTCACTTTGAAAACAAGCCGGTATACATCATTCCTACCATTGCATCGACTGATGCCCCTTGCAGCTCGCTTGCTGTCATTTATACGGCCAAAGGGGAATTTGAGGAATACATGTTTTTCCGCAAAAATCCTGATTTGGTGCTGGTGGACAGCCAGATCATTGCGAATGCGCCGGTACGGTTTCTGATTTCAGGCATGGGCGACGCGCTGGCAACCTATTTTGAAGCGCGCAGCTGTGAGCGCGCCTATTCTAAAAACATCCCCGGCGGGAACAGTACGCTGGCGGCGTTGGCGATTGCACGGCTGTGCTACGATACCTTAATGGAGGAATCGCATAAGGCGATTGCGGCGTGTAAAGCCAAGGTGGTGACGCCTGCGCTGGAAAACATCATCGAGGCGAATATATTGCTGAGTGGTTTGGGATTCGAGAGCAGCGGCCTTGCGGCGGCGCATGCCATTCATGATGGCTTGACGGTGCTGGAGGAAACGCACCATTGCTTCCACGGGGAAAAGGTGGCGTTTGGCACCATCGTACACTTGGTATTGGAGAATGCCCCCGCAGCGGAGCTGGAAGCAGTGATCGGGTATTGCAAATCAGTTGGATTACCGACCTGCTTAGCGGATTTGGGTGTGAAGCAGCCAACGCCGGAGAAGATCATGGCGGTTGCCAAGGGAGCGTGTGCCGAGGGTGAAACCATCCACAACACCGTGTTCCCCGTTACACCGGAAATGGTGTATGCGGCCATTTATGCAGCGGATCAGCTGGGAGGAGCGTGCGAATGAAAAAGATATTGAACAGCGTAGAGGAAGTGGCAAACCAAATGTGCGAAGGCATTGCGGCGGCATATCCATCCCTTGCGTATGATCCGAAATACCGTATCGTCAAACGCGCGCAAATCGACAAAGGCAAGGTATGCCTGATCTCCGGCGGCGGAAGTGGACATGAGCCGGCGCATGCGGGATTTGTGGGCAGCGGCATGCTGACGGCAGCAGTGTGTGGGGATGTATTTGCATCGCCCTCCACCATACAGGTCTACAACGCCATTTTGCAGACGGAAAGCAAGGCGGGTACGCTGCTGATTATCAAAAATTATTCCGGCGACATCATGAACTTTGAAGCGGCGGCAGAGATGGCGGAGGAAGAAGACATAATGGTGCGCAAGGTGTATGTCAATGACGATATCGCAGTCAAGGACAGCCTGTATACGGTAGGCAGGCGCGGCGTTGCGGGGACATTGTATGTGCATAAAATTGCGGGCGCAGCGGCGCAGCGCGGCTGTGATATAGACGAGGTGGAACGCATTGCAAACAAAGTGATCGCCAATGTGAAGTCCATCGGATTTGCATTGACGTCTTGTACGGTTCCGGCAAAAGGCACGCCGACCTTTGAACTGGCCGAAGGTGAAATGGAATTTGGCGTGGGCATCCACGGAGAGCCGGGCATTGAGCGCACGGCCATTCAAACTTCCGAACAACTGGCACAACGGATGTGCGCCATGCTGGAGCAAGAGATGCAGTTACTGGACGGCGACGAAGTGGCAGTTATGATTAATGGTTTAGGCGGCACACCGATGATGGAATTGTATGTTTTGAATCGGGATGTGCAGGAATTTTTGAAGGACAGAGGCGTGGACGCGGTGCAGACGCTGGTGGGAAACTATATGACCTCGCTGGACATGGCGGGAGCATCCGTGACGTTTTTGAAGTTGGATGAAGAACTGAAGCGCTATCTGGATGCTCCGGCAGACACGGCAGCGTGGAAGGTGTAGGGCGCTCTTGTGTGATGCGACAGCAGCCAAGCAGGATAGGAGAAAGACGATGAATGTGTCATTGGAACAGATCAAAGAAAAGGTTTGGCAGATGAGCCAGATTATCATTGAAAACGAGGTTCCCTTTTGCGAGCTGGATTCTGCGGCGGGCGACGGAGACTTTGGCATGTCGGTGGCAAAGGGGTTCAAGGAAGTGGTACGCCAGTGGGACGAAATTGATTCCACCAGCATCTTTAGCTTTTTAAAAGGGTGCAGCATGATTATTACCGAGCACTGCGGCGGAGCATCCGGCCCCATTTGGGGATCGGCATTTCGTGCGGCGGCAATCAGCACCAAGGAAAAGGAAACGTTGACGCTGATGGACTTGGCAGAGCTGTTTGAGGCGGCGGTATCGGGCATTCAAAAACGCGGCGGGGCGAAACGCGGGGACAAGACACTGCTGGATGCGCTGATTCCTGCGACAGAAGCATTGCGTGCCGCAGCGCACAGAGGGGACGAGATACGCATGGCGTTTCAAAGCGCGGCACGCGCGGCGGCGCAAGGCGCTGAGGATACCAAAAACATTACCGCGACCAAGGGGCGCGCCTCCTATGTGGGAGAACGCAGTCTCAGCTATCCGGATGCGGGCGCAATGGCAGTGGGTATCATTTTCATGCAAATGACGGGACAGCAATAACGACAAAAGCTTACAACACTCCACTGGTTTGGCACGGCGAAGGCTCTGATCTTGAGCTTTCGCCGTTGCCGGTCAGTCGGCGCGAAATGAGGAAGGTGAAGGATGGTATGACGGCGGGCATAGTTTTTCAAAAAGAGGCGATCCATTATGCGGTGAGCGAGGGGGCGTGCGCTGCGCTGGCACACACACAGGACAGCGTAGAGGATTTTCGGGATGTGCTGCGATTGATTCGGGATCAGGCAACGGAACCGCTGCACGGAATCGGTGTGCTTGGGTTGGAAGGCAGCCTGAAGCACGTGTTTGTTGAAACGGCGCTGGAGGTGTTGCCGGAAAGCAGAGTCTTTTTCTGCGAGGAGCCTTGCGTTGTTTATGCGCTGGGCACAGAGGCGCTGTTGGAGCAAGAGGGGCTGATCCTGTGGGAAGACCGGATGGAGTCTGTCTCACTGAAAAACTATGAGGGTAAGCCCAGTTTTTTGCAGATCAGTCATCGCCTGGCACGCTCGATGGACTTTGGCTGGTTGCAGGCTTTGCTGTTTCCGCAACTGCATGACAGGACGCAGTGCGCAGTGAAAGCAACGATGGATGAAGCCTGCGGTTGTGTCACGGAGGACGTAGCAGAACTGACCTGCACTGCGTTCGATTCTTTTGCGGGCATTACGGATCGGCATGGTCCGGGGCACTTTGTGAAAGCGGCGTATTACGCGTGGGCAGAGCAGGTGCGCGATGTGCTCCGGCAGGAAAGCGCGTGGAGTGGAGTTCGGCGCATTGTTTTGACAGAGCCGCTGCATGCGTGCAGGCATCTGAAAAGCATACTGGAGGAGGTATTGAACAAAAAAATAGTGCTGAGTGCGCCGCTTGAGGCGGGCTGCGCTGCATATGCGGCATATTTATCTGCGGAAAATCATTAATTTTTGCGTGAGGCATATACTTATGGGCGGGGGATTGATATAATATGATTTGCACAGAACGAACATGTTTCAAACAAAAATTCAGCGATAGATTTTTTCATACTCAAGTGGGAACCGGGATTGATTTGAGGATAGCGCCAACGTTCAGGGGATGGTTTGCGGAGCGAAGGGTTCTGTTTTTTTCAGCAGCAAGGAGGGGCTCATGAGGTTTTCGCTCAGAGGGAAATTGCGCGCTTATTTTGTGTTGATGCTGCTGGTGCTGGTGGTGGTGATTATTGTGTGCAACTTTTGTGTGGACAATATGATTACGCAATACACGACCATGAAGGAACTGAATGTTGTTTTAAGCGGTTTTTTTCGCACGGTGAACGACATGAAATCCAGTTACACCTATTATTTCTCTTCCAAAGACGAGCAAGACTATCAGAAATATCAGGAACTGCTGCATACGGCCTATGCACAGATCGATCGTTTGATTGAAAACGCAAAGGATGAAGAGGTGGCGTTTCGGTACGGGCTGGTGCGCAACATGATTTTGACATACGATGAAAAAGTCTCGCAGATGAAGCAAAAGTTGACGCAGCACGATTCGATCGGCGCGTTTGAAAGCATGCAGCAGGCGAACCGCGTGCATGAGTTGATCAATTTGCAGGTGCAACCGTGTTTTGACCTTCTGACAGGCGTGATCGAACGCAGTTTGGCACAGGTGGAGCAGCAGACTTCCTTATATTGGCTGTGGAACAACATTTGTATGGCTGCCGGGGTGATTTGTGCATCTGTTTACATGGTGTTTTATTCAAAATCGATTTCTCAGCCGATTCAAGTGTTAGCGGACAGCGCGCTGCGCGCAAAGGAACAAGGATTTTGCGTGGAGCCGGTCGAGGTCAAGGGGATTGCCGAGATCAACATTCTGACCAACGCGTTTAACGAAATGATTGCGAACATCGAATATTACATCAATGAGATGAAGCAGGCGGCGATTCTCAAAGAAAAGCTGTTATGCGAAGAAAATGCAAACTTGAAAATGAAACACTTACTGAAGGAAACACAGCTGAATGCGCTGCAAGAGAAGATAAACCCGCATTTTTTATTCAACACGCTGAACATGCTTTATCAAACCGCATATATTGAAGAAGCAAACAAAACGATGGAAATGCTGTATGCGACCACACAGCTTTTGCGATATGGAATCGACCGCATTGAAAAGCCGGTTGAGGTCGCGCAGGAGATGGAGGTGCTGCATCATTATATCTATATTCAAGAACAGCGGTTTGGCAAACGCATCGAGTTTGTGTTTGATGAGGAGCAAACACACAGCTTTTCGCATTACAAAATGCCTGCGCTGATTATTCAACCATTGGTGGAAAATGCGGTGGCGCATGGGCTTGCAAATCGGCAGGAGGGCGGAAAGGTGATTGTGCGCGTGTATGATTCGGACGCATATATCTGTATTGACGTTGTGGACAACGGATGCGGAATGGAGGAAGAGCTGATTCAGCGGCTGCTGTTTGAAGAAGAACGGGAGAAGGAGGGAATTGGATTGCGCAATGTGATGAGCCGTCTGGAACTATTCTATTCCGGACGCGCGAGGGTGATTATTCACAGCAAAAAGGACATCGGAACCATGATTTCGATTTTGTTGCCAAAGGATGGAGAAGTATGTACCGAATCATGATTGCGGATGATGAGCAGATTGAGCGGCAGGCGTTCCGACTACTGGTGCGGAAGCATTTTCCCGATCTGGAGATCTTGCCGGATGCAGCCACGGGTAATGATGTGATTGAAATGGTGCGAAGAAACCGTCCGGACATCATCTTTCTGGATATCCAGATGCCGATGCGCACGGGATTGGAGGCGCTGGAACAGATCAGCGATCTATCGGGAAAGATCAAGATCATCATATTGTCGGCGCATGACAAATTTGAATTTGCGCAAAAAGCGATGAAGTACGGTGCGAATGAATATCTCTTAAAGCCGGTCAGCCGTGAAGATATGATTCGCATTATCGATTATTATATCCGCGAGCTGGATGCGGAGCGCGGCTTTTTAGTGCAACAGGAGCGCATTTCCAAGCAGATCAATATCATCTCGCCGCATATTGAGCATGAGATCGTCATGCACGTGGTGTATGGCGATAAGACGCTTGCAGAGCTAAGCGACTACATGCAGATACTGGAAATTTTTACGGACAATATGGCGGTAGTGCTGGTGCAACCAAGCCAATATGACGACGTGTTTGAATCGACTGTGATGAATGCCGCAAAAGAGATCAGTTGCTGCGTGGTGTCCGGCGTATTGCGCGAATATGTGCTGATTCTGCTGCCGATTGCGGAGAACATGGATGCGGTGCAAAAAGCGGAGTGGATACGGGATTTTGTTGCGTATCTTGCCGAACGCTTGAAGCGGGGCGGAATGCAGGCCAAAATCGGGATGGGAGAGGATTTTCAAACAACGGGAGAGATCCATGTGTGCTATCATCAGGCGCGCATGGCATTGGCGGAAGCAAAAACGATCAATGATTATCGACACAGTGAGCAATCCCAGCGAAGCGAAAATGCGGAGCAGATCGTGCAGCATGTTTTAGACGGATCCGGCACGGAGGACATGATTCAGGATTTTTTAACGGGTACTCTGCTGCATTGTCATGAGAGCGTAGAAGCGTTGAAGCTGGAGTTGGAGCGTATGATTGCCTCCATCGGTGCAGCGCTGGACAACGAATATCAGCGATATCAAAATTATTTGCTGGGTCAGAAGGTGCAGCGGTGCGATGTGATGGAAGAACTGCGTAATATGATGGGTGCCTATCTGCTGCAAGTGAACAAGCTGAAAAGCGCGGACAGCAGCCGCACCAGTGCGCAGTTGGCAAAGGCGATTGATTTCATACAAAGCCATTACGAAAAAGAGATCATGCTGGCGGATATTGCAGAGCATGTACAGTTGAGTACATACTATTTGAGCAAACTGTTTAAAAATCATCTAAACAAAAACTTTACGGATTATCTTGCCGAAATCCGCATTCAAAAGGCAAAGACGCTGCTGATGGGAACGGACAAGAGCATCAAGGAAATCGCTTATGAAGTGGGGTATAAAAACCCTGCGTACTTTTGCCAAGTATTCAAAAAAATCGTAGGTGAGTCTGCCGGGCAGTTTCGTAAGAAAGCGGTTTGGGGGTAAGGCGGCGGACAGTGCGCCTCAAGCAGGAGCAGATGCGCTATGTGAGCAAAGCAAAAAAAGGCACATCAAAACGCATTGCGTCCGGTATGCCATATTTGGAATGAATGCCAGATTAGCGCCGCACTACAAAAAACGATCGAACCGCTCTGTGCTCGCGCCGCAAATAGGGCATTTGCCCGGCGGATGAATGTTTGCACACAAGTATCCGCAGGCACAGCACCGCCAAACCGGATAGGGCAGCGTCTGCACAACGGGCTTTATTGCCGCTTTGCGCGTATAACGCCTGCGATCGGGAATCTGCCGTTCGGGATCATATCGATCGGATACATACAACGCACAAAAGCATGCACCGTGCTCGGCAAGATCGTCATCACGATAATCGCATGGGCACACGATGTCCATGTTTTCCCCTTTCGATCCGCGAAACAGACGACAGGGACAGGATTCGATGCCGTAGCGTTGTGCGTTTTTTAACAATCCTTCGGCAAGCGTCTGTACAAAATTGGCATCCGCATTCAGCGTGTAGCCCGAATGCAGTGCGTCCTCTTGCAGCCGCTTGCAACGCATTGCCGCATCCATATCACGCTCCAATCAGCGCCTGCAACGCGGGCAAATCGTAACCACATATGACCTGGTCATCATCCACAACCACAGTGGGAAAAGAGCCTTCCGGGTTATAGCGCAGTTGTTCGCCTGTGATGTACTCTTCTTCGTTTTGTGAAAGTGTGTCCACATCTACATACGAATATGCGATGTTATTTTCTTCTAAAAACGCCTTTGTTTTGCGGCACCAACCGCAGGTAGAAAGCGTGAATAATTTGATATTGGCGACGCTGCGCCCTTCCACTTGTACAAATTCTGACATAATTGAGTCCTCCCAACGTTTTGCTATGCTGCCCGCAAGCCATATCCTGTCACAATCTTGACTTGATGTGAATTCCAAGCGCTACAATATCAATACCCCATTTGGGAGCGGTTAAGCAAAAATTCATGAAAACGAACCGGAAGCGGGCAAAAAAATCGCGCACCATCAAACAATGGTACGCGACGTGTGTCCGGCTTCAAGCCGGTGGTGCCGAAGACCGGGGTCGAACCGGTACGATATTACTATCGCAGGATTTTAAATCCTGTGCGTCTGCCTATTCCGCCACTCCGGCAGCGGGAAATCCAACGATAGAAAGTATATCATATTCAGCGCTTTGAATCAATAGTTTTGCTTGAATCATTTGACCCACTTGGCATAAAACACCTTGTTTTTGGTGTGCCACGGCTTGATCTCCGTGAGCGGGGTGCCCTTGAGAGACTTGCTTGTATACCAGCCCACAAAACGATAGCCTTTGCGCGTTGGGGTGGGCAGCCGATATCCGACGCCGCTCTTATAAAAGCGCTTTGCTGTTGCGGACAGCTTCCCGCCGTTTGTTTTATAAGTGATGGCGTAGGTTTGAGGTGTGATCCAGCGGGCATAAAGCGTGATGGACTTATTGTGCGCGGCTGTCAGATTTTTGACAGACTCTTTGTTTTTATAGATAGGGGAGCCTTTCTTGCTCAGCGCCCAGCCCGCGAACACCTTGCCGCCGGGTGCCTTGAAGCGATTGATAAACAGCTTCTTTGAGCTGCCATAAGCAAAGCGTTCCAAACCCATTTTTCCGGAACCGCCGTTGGGGTGAAAGCGCACACCATAAACATTGGCGTTCCACTTTGCATACAAAGAGCGATACCCATTGTCTGTGGCGGATATGGCGGATATCTGGTCACGGAATTGTTCGTCTGTAAACCAGCCTGCAAAACGATATCCGGTCTGCGTCGGGGTGGGAAGCGCTGTGCCTTCGCCGTATGTATATTGTGTGGGCGCATCTGCGCTCAATGCGCCGCCGTTGAGGTTATAGGTAATGGCATATCGCTGTGGCGTCCACTTTGCCGTGATCGTTTTGTTTGACGTAATACCGGCTAAATCGCTGTCCCAGCCTAGAAACTGATATCCAAGCCGCTCCAAAGCCGGAGCGGTTGCGCTTGCGCCGTGCACCACCGTTTGCGACAATGCGCCGCCGCCGGTATGCGTGCCGCCCGCAAGATCAAAGAGTACGGTATAGCTTTGCGGGATCGGCGTTGCAGTAGGAGCGGGCGTTGGAACCGGAGCTGGGCTTGCGCTGGGAGTCGGCGTGGGAGCCGGAGCCGCTGTCCATCGTGCTGTGATGGTCTTGTTTGCCGTGATGTTTGTGAGCGCGCTATCCCAGCCTGCAAAGGTGTAGCCGTTTCGCGTCACGGTAGGCGCAACTGCGCTTGCGCCGTGCACCACCGTTTGCGTCAGTGCGCCGCCGCCGGTGCGTGTGCCGCCCGCGAGGTTGAATGTCACGGTATAGTTCACCACGTTCGCCGTCCACCTTGCAGTGATGGTCTTGTTTGCCGTGATGTTTGTGAGCGCACTATCCCAGCCTGCAAAGGTGTAGCCGCTTCGCGTCACGGTAGGCGCAACTGCGCTTGCGCCGGAAGCCACTGTTTGCGTCAGTGCGCCGCCGCCGGTGCGTGTGCCGCCCGCGAGGTTAAACGTCACGGTATAGTTCACCGGAGCCGTGGACCATTTTGCTGTAATCGTGCGCGCAGAAGTCACATTGGTAAGATCGCCTTCCCAGCCTGCAAAGGTATATCCCTTGCGCGTTACGGTGGGAGGACTGGCGTTTCCCCCTTGCTTGATCACCTGTATCAGCCCGCCGCCGCCCGTACGAGTACCGCCCGCAGGGTCGAATGTTACGGTATAGCCTTCCGGTGCGCTTGCTGACGCACACTCCAGCAAAACGGGTTGCAATGAAACCTCATCTTGCGTTGTTAACATTGCAAGACTGTCCGAGCGCATTGCGAGGCTCAAGGATCGACCCCCGCCATTGTGGTACTCCGGCGCAGCCTGCTCCAGCGTCGTGCCGTTATACTGCGCAAAACGCATCCCTTGATCCTGCACGCCGTAAGCTACCGTCGGGGTTGTCCCATTCATCACCAAATCAACGGAAACCACATTGCCGTCCGCCTTTGTACCCAGCGACTGCCAGCCGTTCCCATCCCATTGATACAACGTGATGCCACTTCCGTTTCCCGTCACCGCATATATGGCACCACTCCGTGCTGTAACCACAATGCTGCTTGCTCCGGGAATACTGTTGCCAAGCTTGCTCCACGCGCTGCCATTGTAGCAATAAACCTCGCCCGACCCACTCGTTGTGCGAAATGCAAAATACAGATTGTTGCCATCCACACTTAGACTTGGAGAAAATCCGCCGTTAATGCCGGAGGGAAATCCACCCAATCCTGTGAGATCAGAACCATTCGGCGTTTGCACCGCCGCATTCCAACTGAGCGGTGATTCGGAAAACTGTGCATAGCCAATCACGATTTTGTTCTGATAGACCGTTGCGGCAATTCCGTCATTGGCTTGCAGCTTACTTGGGTCTGTCGCCACATTCACCCACGAGGAGCCATCAAATTTTTTCAATGTAGCCAGTGGCATTCCCGTTTTGCTGTTGATTTCACCCATCGCAACATAGGTCTCGCCTTGGTGCCGAACGATCCCGGCTTTGTTTCCGGTTGAGCCGAGGGATGCTCCCAGTGGTGTCCAAATGCCATTTTGCAACGTTTTTGCGTAGAGGTTGTTGGAAGACAGGTAGGTGATATATGGGATGTCACCATCGTATGTCAGGCTCACCACGGAGGCGGGCTTGGTATCCGCCGCAGACCCGACCATATTCCAGAATTTCCATTTGGAATAATCAGGGATACTCAAGTCAAACTGTATCCCGTCCGCAAGGTCAACAATGTTAGACACGACGATCCCACTGTTTTTGCCGTCACTGAAATACAGCGTGCCATCGGCTACCGTTGCGTCGGGCGCTGCGCTGCCGCGCGTGGTACGTCCGGATGCCTGAGAGTAGAAGGATTGATTGATCCGCGTCTTACTGACGTCTGTCGGGGATGTCTCGCCGGGGCGAAACACATAGACTTCATCCGGTGGCCCCGAGATGTTCCCGTCCTTTGCAGATAAGTTCACCCGGTAGATCACCAATCCCGTTCCGGGTATCTTTTGATCCAGATCATTCACGCCGATGCTTCCCTGCTTCCGATATTCCATAACAAAATACTCCGAATCGGAAAGCGGCGTTTTGACTTTGACCGCATAATTTTCGTTCCCGATTTTGGGAGCGGTCAGCGTGATTTTACCACTGCGAAATGCCTGCGGAATGGTGATGAACTTGCCGTAGCGCTCTCGCGTGTGAGCAAGCGGATATTGCAAAAATGCGGAAGTGCCGTCTGCCATGATGTCCCACGGCCCAATCGGCTGTGCGTTGCCGCTATCATTGTTTGTGGAACCCCGATATAAATCGGGCAAATCCAAAATATGCAGAAATTCGTGTGCGGCAACGCCAGCGCCGCCGAATATATCATATAAATGACTTTCTATCTGAAAATTGTACTCCCAAACCTCTTTGCCGCCTAGCTTTGCGCCGCCATAAACGCTTGCCTTATGCGGCCAGAATGTCTTGTCGGCTTGCCCGGGCTTTGTTGCATCGTCCGTCACGCCCTGCAAAACGAGATTCAAGTTATCCACAATGCCGTCGCCGTCTGCATCCAAAGGATAGCCCTGCGGTACCAGGGGCTGCAACAGTTGAATCGCCTCCGTGACCAGCTCATACTCTTTGTTACGATACTCTTCCCGGTTTTTTGAGAGTTTGATGGAGGCCAAGGCTCCCACCGCTTCCTGCGGATAAGTGCTTTTGACAAGCAAACTGCCTTCCGAAATCGTATAAAGATATCCGCTGAACGACATGGGTACCAAAGTGTCGAGATCGCCGAAGATGCGCTTGGTGTCCGCCAGCCTATTTGCCGCGAAATCGCCTATGCTATCCGCAAACCGCACAAATACGACCGTATTATAATGCGTTACGCTGGGATCAGCCATGGCTTGCGCGTATGCTTCCACCTGCGGCGTCAAAAGCGGCGCGGTGGGTTCGCTTGGCAATGCGCTCGGCTGCTGCGTCGGGGAGGGAGTCATCGTCGGCTGCTCGCTGGGCGCACCTGTCGGCTGCTCACTGGGCATCGTGGATGGTTCCGCGCTTGGCTGCGCCGTAGGCTCTGCGGTTGGCTCTAACGTCGGTACCGCAGTTGGTGCTGCGGTTGGCTCCGGCGTAGGCTCCTCGCTAGGCGCCTGCGTTGGGGTGATGCTTGGCTCCGGATCGAGCGGTGTATCTGCGTCCGGTTCGCCCGGCAAGGGCGTTGCGGCGACAGAGTGGTCAGACCCGGCCGTAGCCGCAGGCGGCTGTAAAGCGCTCTCAGACTCCACTGCAAGAGCGCCGGACCCCATTCCCAGCACCAGACACAAGATGATGATTCCTGCGATCAAACGATGACTTTTTTTCATGCTATAATCCCTTTGCTTTTCCCAAATACCCGTGATATCGCGATGCCACCGGGTGATTGTGTAGTATGTAGTAGAGCGTATATTCCTTTTGGCTATACCCTCACTAATACATTAATACCCATTTTTTTGCATGGCTAACACCGAAAGGATGGAAAGTGGAAGTGCTTGCGCTTATCTTCGGTGCTGTCTGCTTCAAGGAAAATTGTTAACATTTTGTTAGCAAATCAGGCGGCGGCACTATTTTGGGTTATGATAATATGATGAAAGTATGTAATCGCAGTGCTGAAGGTGGCATTGCGAGCCGCCATCAGGAAAGCAGGGAACATCGTTGAACATTGCGATTTGCGACAGCGAAAAATTAGACAGTAAAAAGATCACGCAGCTTTTGGAACAATATCGTGCGCTTGGCCCCTATGAGGTGGCTTATGTGCTGTATGAAAGTGGAGCGGCACTAAGCGAGGCTATGCTTTGCAAACAATTTGATTTGTATATGATGGATGTTTTGCTGCCGTCAGGAATTGAAACGGCACAGAAGGTGCGCGCGATGGATGCGGATGCGCGTATCGTTCTGTTGACCGGTGCACGCGGGCTTTCTGCGGAGACCTCGGATGTGCGCGCCTATCGTCATATTTCGGTGCCTTTGACGCCGCAAAAGCTTTTTCCACTGCTGGATGCGTTGCGCGGAGAATTAGAGGAGCGCAAATCCGGCAATATTGCGGGAAGCATCACGCTCAAGAGCAAGGCGGGGCTTTCCAAAATACATCTGACGAACATCGAATGTTTGGAGTTTTCCGGGCGCAAACTGCGTTATCATCTGGTGAACAATGAGGTGATTGAAGTGCATGGCACGATGGCGCAGGCAGAGCGCCAGCTTTTGGGCTATCCGCAGTTTATCAAGCCGCACCGCTCCTACATTGTAAACATGGACTACATCGACATTGTGACCAGCGGAGAAATTCGAACGACACACCACATCCATGTGCCTATTTCGCGCTCCAGCCAGTTTGTTATCAAGCAGAAGTATTTTGACTATTCCGTCATATCCCAAGGCAGACCACAGGGCAAGCGTTGAGTGCATACGAAAAGAAAACAACAAAAAATGGGGCTGTAATCCACGGAGGATGCAGCCCCTTATTTCAGGGAAAAAAGCAATACGCCTTTACCATTTCTTTTTGAGGGAGCCGAGCAAACCACGCATGAAGGTGCTGGCAATCTGCCGTCCGGCAGTGGTTGCCATTGCGCTGGCGACTTTTTCGCCCGTTGACATGCGTGTGGATTTGCGTGTGGATTTATGTGAAGCAGGTTTTTTTGCCTCTTTCAGTGCGGCGCGCTCCTGCTCCAGCTTGACACGCTCCTTTTCCAGTTCCAGTTCTTCGCGCTCGCGTTTGAGCTGTGCCTTTTGGCGGGCGATATCGTCCATCGGTTCCGCCTCGGCCTCTGCTTGCGGCGCGGGGGGAGCGGCGGAGGCAGGCTGCTCGACTCGCTGCGTGAGTCGCTCAAATGCCGACTCGCGATCAATTTCCTGATTGTATTTTGCGCTGAGCGGACAACCGGCAATCATTTTTTGACGTGTGGTTTCGTCGCAAGGTCCCATTGTGCTTTCGGGTGGTAGAATGAAAGCGCGCTCTACAATTTGCGGCGTTCCTTTTTCATCCAGAAAGGATACAAGCGCTTCGCCGGTGCCCAGCTCTTGTAATACGGCGACAGAATCGAATGCCGGATTTTGCCGGAAGGTCTGCGCCGCAGATTTAAGCGCTTTTTGATCGGCTGGGGAAAAGGCGCGCAGCGCATGCTGCACACGATTGCCCAGCTGCGTGAGGATATCGTTTGGGACATCGGTAGGATTTTGTGTGATAAAATAAATGCCCACGCCTTTGGAGCGGATGAGCCGCACGACCTGCTCTATCTTTTGCAGCAGCACCTTGGGTGCATCGTTGAAGAGCAGATGCGCTTCATCAAAAAAGAACACCATTTTAGGCCGATCCAAATCGCCCACCTCGGGCAGTGACTCGTATAACTCAGACATCAGCCACAGCAGGAAGGTGGCGTAAAGCTGTGGTGAATTGAATAATTTCACACAATGCAGGATATTGAGGAAGCCACGTCCATCGCTGTCCTGAGCGAACAGATCTTGGATATCCAATGCGGGCTCGCAAAAAAAGATATCGCCGCCTTGCTCTTCCAGCGCAATCAAACTGCGTTGTATGGTGGCGATGCTCTGCGGCGAGATGTTGCCGTAGTCGCGCGTCAACTCTTTGGCGTTGTCTGCGCAGTATTGCAGCATTGCTTTCAGGTCTTTCATATCCAGCAGCAAAAGCTGTTGCTCGTCTGCGATGCGGAACAGAATGCTGAGAATGTCCGTTTGTGTATCATTCAGATCAAGGATGCGCGCAAGCAGCAGGCTGCCCATTTCTGATATGGTGGTGCGCAGCCGCATGCCTTGTTCCCCATAAACATCCCAGAAGCGGGTGGGGAAGGAACGTGCGTTCCATAAGCCTTGCAGCCCGTAGGCATCGATGCGTTTTTGTACGGCTTCTACCAGCTGACCCTGCACGCAGCAACCGGAGAGATCGCCTTTGATATCGGCGAGAAAGACAGGAACGCCCATGGCGGAAAAGGATTCGGCAAGCACCTTGAGTGTGATGGTCTTGCCTGTGCCGGTTGCGCCTGCAATCAGACCGTGCCGATTTGCCATCTTGGGATGAAGGTAGACGGGTTGTTCTGCCTTGGCGATCCAAAGCTTGTTGTCTGTTACCATTGTATACACCTCGATTTCTCACAGTTATGACGTTTTTTGCTTGGAATACTTTCATTATAACAAGCATTGAGAGAAATTCAATAGGGGCTGCAAGCGTTATGGATGAAGATGGGGTGGGAGCGAGGATCTTTCGGGATGAATTTTTTTTGCGGGTATCGGGTTTTGCCTATGAGAAAACGGATGGATGCGCGCAGATCCCGAGTGGATGAAAAAGTCTTGAAATTGTATTGCAGGGCACGGAAATGTATTGACAAGTACACTGCGGTCACCTTACAATGAAAACAAGGATGCACCTGGTGATTCTCACGTTTGAAACTCGATGTGACGAATGCGCAGCGTGCGCAGGAGCAGGTTAAGGTACGATATGTTTTTCAAAGACAATCTAGCAAAAAAAATGGTAGCGCTATTTCTTGTGATTGTGGGCATCGTTGTCGGCGCTTTTGTTGTTGTAGGCGTTGTGCAAAGCCGCGCACCGGAGTTTGTGGTAGAGCCAAACAACTCTTACGATCAAACGCTGCGCGTTGCGATGGATCAAGGGTTTGAGCCGTACTCTTTTTACAATGAAAAAGGGGAAGCTGCCGGATATGATGTGGAACTGATCTATGCCATTGCCGACTCGATGCACAGGAATGTTGAAATTCGGATGATGGACTGGAATGAAGCAGTGAAGGCGCTGCAATCCGGCGAAGTGGATCTGCTGATGGGGCAGGAATATGTGCCGCGCCGTTTTCCGGACAAGGAACTTTCCTTGCCGCTGCACATCGATCCTTTTGTTGCGTTTGGCAAAGAGCCGTTCCGAACCATAGGCGACCTTTACGGAAAAAGATTGGCGGCGATGGAAAACAGCGGGAGTTATTCTCTTTTCCTGACCCCGTTCCAGTTGGAAGCAAACACGACCGCTTACCCGACTTATGGCAAAGCGTTTGAATCGGTGATGCGCGGGGAAAATGATTACGTCATCATGCGCTATTCGGTGGGGCGACGTGCGGTGGCACGGCTGGAAGCATCGGACATAAAAGCGATGGGACCGGTGCTTGCCAACAGTGATTTTTGCATTGCGGCCGATCTGGGGAACACTGCGCTGATAGAGCAGGTGAACCAAGCGATTATACAAGAGCGCGCGGATGGCACGGTGGATGCGCTGACAAGCAAATGGCTGGGGCGATATGTGGAAGTGATCAGCTTGCGGGACTTCTTCGAGCAAAACAGGAGTGTTTTTTGGTTGCTGCTGATATTGTTGCTGCTGGTGCTGATGCTTTGCTTTGTGCTGTTCTATCGGAAACGGCTATATCAGGCGGAACGGAGTAAGCAGAAATTATTGGAGCGTGCCGCGCGAGACCAGATGACCAAATTGTTTAATCGAAGCGCGTTTGAAGGGCTGGTGACGCAAATCATGGCGGATGCCGGCGAGGGGGAAACGTATGCGTTTTTTATGCTGGATATCGACAATTTCAAAAATGTGAATGATTCGTATGGTCACAACTTCGGTGATGTGGCAATCACTGAATTTGCCGACGCAATCAAGGGCACGTTTCGAGACAGTGACATTGTGGCGCGCGTTGGCGGAGATGAATTTGCGGTGTTCATGAAACATGTTACCGGCGAGCAGATGATAGAGCAAAAGGCGCAAAAGCTGGTTTCGACGTTAAAGCGTGAAATTAACGCTTATGGAAAGAGCATGCGTATTTCAGGCTCGGTGGGAATCGCCATGGCGCCCAAAGACGGAATCGATTTTCATGAGCTGTTTCAAAAAGCGGACTACGCACTGTATGAAGTGAAAAAAACGGGAAAAGGCAGATATGCCATGTTCCGCGGGTATGAAGTGGGCTTCACGGAAGAGGATGCGGAGCACCCGAACAATCTGCAATTACGGGAGTAGTTGAGAGTAGACTAATTTATAGATGACGACCATAGCGGCAATGAAAGCGAAGGAACCGATCAGCGCAATCCAGAAGGATTTCGGGATGGGTTTCTTTTCTTCTTGTTCCGCTTGTACAAGATCCTCCAGCAATGCCTTGCAGTGCGGGCAGAACTCTGCGCTGTCTTCAAACTTGGTTTTGCATAACGGGCATACTTTCATTCTTCCTCCTCGTCCGCCGAATGGGCGGCTTCCTCGGACTGTATTGACTTTTTATCCCTGCGATAGAAGGTGTACAGCAGGATAAACAAGACCGATAACCCCGAAAGGGCGATTATAAAATATAATACACTCTGCGACAAAAACAGTATGCTAAGCGCAAAGCAAACATAGGAAACGGCGGAAATGGGACTAAGCCCGCGCCGGAACAGCTCGATCATCAACAGCACAATGCCCGCAATGAATGTAACAGTGCCGAGAATATCATAAATGGAAAAGAATAAAGACTGCATAGCGGTTCCTTTCTGATACTCATCCCACAGTATAACACATTAGGCAAAAAAATGATATCCACAGATTGGCGGAATTGAAGCGCAGCGCTTGCAAATGACGGTGCACAACCGGTTTTGCACGAAAAAAAGCACGCGGATGCCAAATAACGCACGGAATCTGCTGAGTGTGGAAAAAACTCTGAAAATCCCTGAAATGGTGTTAACAAAACAGTTGAGATATGCTAGAATAGAAAAAGCAGGTGTGATACATGAATGATATTGTGATGCGGACATTAAAGCTGGCATTGGAGCAGGACAGACCTGTTATTATTGTATACCAATCCGGAGAGCAGATTTCGCAGCGGCGCATCTTTGTGCGAAAGATTCAGCCGGAAAAAGTGACGGCATATTGCATGCGTGCGCGTGGATTGCGGATGTTTAAAGCAGAGGGGATTTTGAGCGCTGTGCTGGCACAATAGCGTCGGCAGGAAGGGTAATTTCCGGGGAAGAGCAGTGGAAAAGAGCGAACATAACAATCATCGAGAGACAGAATTACATCAGTTGAAGCAATACATGGATGATTTTGCGCGGGAACGCGAAAAGCTGAACCACATGAGTGAACAGCGCATTGCGCTGGGGAAATCCCTGACGGACGGGGAGGTGCTCCGGCAGAATGAATTGTGCAGCAGTTTGAGCATGGACATCATGAAGTTGCAAGAAATGCTGGAAGAGTTGCCGGAGGAAGAATAGCACAAAAACCCAATAATTGGTCGTGCAAACGGAACAGCGAACGGAAGAGAGCGCGGAAAGCGACCCATTGATGAAAATTGATTTTAGAGATTACGAATACTTTCATTCCATCATCAATGCGATGAGCGATATGGTTCGAGTGCTTTCCAGAGAAGGCACCGTTTTGCTGACCAATCAAGCGTTTGAGCGCAATTTTGGCCGCACGGAGGGACAGCCCTGTTTTCGTGTTTTTGAACAGAACAAAGAGTGTGACGGCTGCATCACGCGCAAGGTGTTTGAGACGGGGGAGCCGCGCAAGACGACGCGCTACTTCAAAAATCGAGTATACTCGGTGATGGCTTCGCCGTTGATCGATCAAAAAAAGCACATTACCGCTGCGGTAGAAGTATTCCGTGATATCACACTGGAACACAATATCAAGCAAAATCTGCTTTCGCAAAATGCAAAGATGCAGCGCGATTTGCAGCTTGCAAAAAAAATGCAGCTGGCTTTGGTGAAAAAGGCAATGCCGGAAGTAGGGGAATATCGCTTCACCTCCGGCTTCTTCCCTTGCGAGGCAGTGGGCGGCGATGTATTCGACTGTGCCGAGTACGGCGAAAAACTGGTGATGTATGTGGCGGATGTTTCCGGACATGGCGTGATGCCTGCGATGCTGGCAGTGTTTTTCACACGCGCCATTCGTGCGGCGGCATCCACGGGGACGCTTTCTCCGGCGGCGATGCTGGCGTATGTACAAAACGAGTTTTTGGATCTGAAGCTGGAGGATTCTATTTATATTACGGCGTTTGTGGCAACGCTGGACCTTACAACCAATCGTGTGGCATACTGCAATGCCGGTCTTTCCGTGCTGCCGATTCTTTATTCCGGCGGCACATTTCGTGAAATTTATATGCCGAATACGCCGATTTGCGATTGGTTTGAGGAAAACGAATTTGAAGATGACTATTTTGAGATGCAGCGGGGCGATCGTCTGCTGATCTTCTCGGATGGATTGTTTGGCATCCACGAGGACGCGCAAGTGCAGGCGCAACTGCTGGAGATGTTGGGCGCGGAGGGCTTTGACGGAAAACAGTTTATCCAGAAGGTTCGAAATCTGCTGCATAATAATGTGACAGATGATTTGACAATGCTGCTTTGCGAGAGAATGGGAGAACAGGATTGATCACGTATTTGGAGCCGCTTAAAAACGCACTCATTGGTTTTGGATGGCGAGACATGGTGGATATCATCATTGTCGCAGTCTTAGTATACTTCTTAATTAAAATGGTGGCGCACACACGCGCCTTCCGCATGGCGATCGGGCTTGTGGCGATCTTGATCTTTGCGCGAATCTGCCAGGCGCTGAATTTGCAGACGCTGACGTGGATTTTGAGCTGGCTATTGCAGGCAAGCGCCGTGTTGGTGGTGATTTTGTTTCAGCCGGAGATTCGACGCGCGCTGGAGAAGATCGGGCGAGGGCGTATATTCAGTTTCGGACGACAGCAAAGCGAAATTGCCGATGCGGAATACCTTGTGGGGCAGATCAGCCGCGCGGTGCTGGATATGGCAAAGCGTAAGGTTGGCGCAATCATTGTATTCGAGCGACGCACCGGTCTTGCGGACGTATATGAATCCGGTACCATGCTTTCTGCGGAAATTTCCGCAGAACTGATCGAAAACATCTTTTATCCCAACACACCGCTGCATGATGGCGCAATGATTATCGGAGATGGAAAGATTGTAGCGGCGGGATGCTTTTTGCCGCTTTCGGACAATAAACAGATTGCTTCCGAGCTGGGAACGCGACACCGCGCCGCGCTGGGAGTTTCGGAGGTTTCAGATGCGTATGTGATTGTCGTCTCGGAGGAGACAGGTTCCATTTCCTTTGCTTATGACGGAAAGCTGATGCGGCATCTGGATGCGAAGGCGCTTAAAGCAACGCTGGAGCAGCTGTTTATGATTCAGCAGCCAAAGAGCAAGAAGGCAGGTGCGCGGGATGAAGCTTAAAGTGAAAGCGTTTTTTACAGCGGCTTGGAATTTTATCAAGCGCTTTTTCACGAAAGATTGGGGTTACAAAATCGCAGCAATCGTGGTGGCGTTCTTGATGTGGAGCTTTGTTATTACAAACAACAACCCGCTGCGCGAAAAAACATTTCAGAACATACCCGTTAAATTTTCTGCGATGGAACAGTTACGGGAGAAGGGACTGGCATCAGACGTGCCATTGTCCGAGGTGCTGACCTCCGTTTCGCTGACGGCGCAGGCATCGGCGAGCGCGCTGCAATATGTGACGGAGGACATGTTTTCCGTTACGGTGGATCTTTCCAGCATCAACGATGTCGGGGAATACGAACTGCCTGTGAAAGCGAAAACGATAGGCACGATTGCAAAGGTGCTGCGCACCGACCCGGCGACGGTGAAGCTGCGTATCGAGCAGCAGGCGACGCGTGAGGTGCCGGTGGAGGTACAGATCAACGGCGAGCAGAAAGACTGGCTGTACTATGGAACGCCGCTGTTGTCGCAGGAAACGGTGGAGATCAAAGGTTCGCGCACCAACGTGGATAAAGTGGCGCGTGCGGTTTGTTACGTAGATGTTGCAGATCAGGAGGAGCCGTTTAAGCAGACAATCCCCGTGACGCTGTTTGACGCGGATGGAATGCAGCTGGATTCCGGCATTTATGCGGGCACGCCGTCTGTGATTGTGGAAATGCAGATATACCCCAAAAAGACCAAACCGATTGACATCAGCACGGTGGCGAGCACGGTTTATGGGCTTGCGGATGGATTTGAGGTGCTGGGGGTGAAGGTGGAGCCGGAATCGGCGGAAATTGCGGGTAAGCTGGAAAATCTGGATGCGGTGAACAATCTTTATTTGCTCCCGATTACGCTGGACAACGCATCGTCGGATGTTGTGATTCCGGCAGACATCGAGCGTCCGGAAGGCGTGGTGGCGGTGGTGCCGAACCAAGTGACGGTAACACTGACCATTGGAAAACCGCAACAGGAGCAGACTTATGATGCGGTGGCGATCGCAGTGAAGAATTTGGGGCAAAACCTTTCTGTGAAGCTTTCGCCGGAAACGGTGGATGTGACATTGGTCGGAATCAAGGAAGATTTGGAGGCGATTACGGCGGACGAATTGAAGCCTTTTGTGGATGCGGCGGGCCTTGCGGCCGGTACCTATTCGCTGCCCGTTAAATTTGAAAATCGACCGGACATCAAGGCGACCATCAAGCCGGGAATCGAGAATATTGAGGTTGTGATCGAATGACAGGGTATGACTGGGCAAAAGAGGCAAAGCGGTTCTCCGTCTTTGCGGGCAACTACGGCAGCGGCAAGACGGAAATCTCCTTGAATGCCGCGCTGGCGCTGGCACAAGCGGGAAAACACGTGACGCTGGTGGACATGGATGTGGTGAATCCGTACTTTCGGAGTGCAGAACACGCGGATCTGCTGCAAGAGCATGGTGTGCGGCTGATTGCGCCGCCGTTTGCGAATACGAATGTGGACGCGCCGTCTATTTCGGCAGAAGTCTTTTCGGCGTTTGACAGCGAATGTGCTATTTTTGATGCGGGCGGCGATCCGGTGGGTGCGGCGGCATTGGGTAGCCTGTTTGGTTACTTTAACGCGCAGCGGGAAGACACCTTCTTTTATTATGTGATGAATGCGCGCAGACCATTGCAGCAGACCGCGTCGGAAGCGGAAGAAATGCTCAAGGAAATCAGCAGGCGCGTGCGGATGAGTGTGGACGGGCTGGTGAACAATACCAATTTGGGGATACAGACCACGGCGCAAGATTTGCTGGAAGGGCAGGAAATTTGCGCACAAGTGAGCGCAGACTTAGGGATTCCGCTGATGCTGACGACGGGACGGGCGGATATTTTAGAACAGGTACAAACGATCTCTACGCCAACAATGCCGATCGTGGTCTACACGAGACCGGATTGGATGGTGGAAGAGGATGCGTGGGCTGCTGATCTGGCGAGCGCACAAGACAAAGCCGGCCACGCGTAAGGAGCGTAGCGGCGGAGGGGCTTTACAAGAGTGTAAACCACCGGCGATCTGCCGAGTGGTTTTTTTATGAAGCGTGTAGCCTGATCGACAGCCTGACGTTTTGCGGCGCAAGGCGGTTCATGAGCGCCATCACAAGATAGCCGCTTGCAATTCCAAGCAATGCCCCGGCGAGTACATCGGAAGGATAGTGCACGAACAGATATACCCGAGAAAAAGAAATCATCAGCGCATAGATGGCGGCGGGAATGCGCATCCTGCGGCACATCGTATAAAGCACGGTGAGTGACGCAAAGGAGGACGCGGCATGCCCGGAGGGAAAGGAAAAGCTGCCCGGTTTTTTGATGAGCAGGTCGGTTACTTCATAAAATACAAACGGGCGATCGCGCATGATGGTGTTTTTGAGGGTGAGTTCACCAACCATAAAAGCAAGCGTGACGGCTAACAGCAACGCGAGTCCGCAGCGACGTGTTTTTTGATCCAACAGCAGCGCGGCGCAGGCAAGCAGCCATAGCGCGGCAACCGAGGCGGTGGAGGTGAAAAATGCCAGTATGACAGCATTGAGAAATCCACAAGACAGCCCGATCGTGGTGGAAAAAAGCATGGATTGATCTAATTGGTTGAGCGCTTGAAGCATTTTTGATTCCTTTTCAATGTTTTTTATGATTATAACGTATTTGAGCCGGAAATGGAATCGTATTCGAGCCGGAAATGGGCGCAGGCGTTTGCGAAGGGAGAACGGAGGATACAAAACGGTTGTGACACACAGCGGAAATGAGGGGAATGGATTCTTTGCCATTCATGCGCATCTGTGTTATAAAAGAAGCATATATCTTAAAAAAGGAGGGGTTTGGATGAACACGATCATGATTTGTGTGGTGGCGCTGATTGCGGGCGGCATTCTCATCGGCATACTAAAGCCTAGGATGAAAGGGTGGTTTGGAGAAAAAGCGGTGGCGGTCTCGCTGAGCCGATTGCCGGAGGCATATCGTGTGATGCACGATGTGATGATAGCAACGGAGCGGGGAACGGCGCAGATTGACCATATCGTCTTGTCTGCATTCGGTATTTTTGTAATAGAAACCAAGAATTACAAGGGGATCATCACGGGCAGTGAACAGGGCGCGCAATGGACTAAAAACATGTATGGAAAAAAGTATTCCTTTCGCAATCCTTTTTTGCAAAACTACGGTCATGTTAAGGCGCTGATGGTCTTGCTGGATTTGCCGCAGGAGGTATTTGTCCCGATTGTGGCATTCACGCCGGATGCGACGCTGCGGGTGGAGAGCAAGCAACTGTTGATCGACACAACGCAGATCATCCGCACCATTCGATCTTTTACAGAGCCGAAGATACAAGCGGAGCATTTGACAGAGTTGTGTGAACGCATCAGGCAAGCCAATGTGTGCTCGGCGCAAAACAAACGAGCGCACGTACGGGACATCCACACCAATATAAAGGAAGCGGAACGCTGCGCGGCGCAGGGACGATGCCCGAAGTGTGATGGAGCGCTGGTGGAGCGAAGCGGAAAATACGGCGCGTTTTGGGGATGCTCCAATTATCCCAAATGCCGATATACCCAACGAAAATATTAGGCTTTTCATTGCGTAGGAATTGCAGTTTTTGGCGGTTGTGCTATAATAATGTCTGCTGAACCATGAGGAGTGACAATCAATGGCTGTGTTGCGGGTGATTTTTGCACGCACACACAAACCTTATGGCATGAATGAAAAAACAGGGTAGGCGAAACACATTAAACGTCGCTCCGGATTTGGAGGAAACGCATGATTGCAGCACTGGAAAGTGTCAGTGTGAATTTTGGAGAAGTCAATATTTTTTCGGGCGTAAGCGCGCGAGTGAACGCGGGAAACAAGATCGGTTTGATCGGTGCAAACGGCGCGGGCAAAACGACATTGCTTAAAACGCTGGTACGTGAAATTCCTTGCGAGGCAGGGCAGGTGATTCACGGGGCGGACATCGTCATTGGATACCTGCACCAAAACAGCGGCTTGCGCAGCGGCAACACGTTGATCGAAGAGATGCGCCGTGCGTTTGACAAGGTGACGGCAGCGGGCGAAAGACTGCGGGTGTTGGAAGCGCAGATGCAGGAAAATCCGCAGGACGAAGGGCTGCATCGGGAATACGATCGAGTGCTTGCCTATTTTGAAGCGCATGACGGATATCAAATCGAGGTGCAGATTCGTAAGGTGCTGTTTGGCATGGGATTTGCCGAGACCTCTTATGAACAATGCGTGGATGTGCTGTCCGGCGGGGAAAAGACGCGGCTTGCCATTGCAAAGCTGCTGCTGGAAAAGCCGGAATTGCTGATTTTGGACGAACCGACCAACCACTTGGACTTTAAGACATTGTTGTGGCTGGAAGATTATTTGCGCGGATATGCGGGGGCGGTGCTGATCGTTTCGCATGACCGGTATTTTTTGGACAGGCTGACCGATCATATCTGGGAACTGGAAGACGGCAGGCTGTGGGAATACAAAGGGAATTATTCGCAATACAAGCAGCTAAAATCAGAACGTGTGGCGTTCCAAAAGAAGGAATACGAAAAGCAGGCACGCCAGATTGAGCATTTGCAAGATTATGTGATGCGTAACATGGCGCGCGCTTCCACGGCGGCAAGCGCTCGTTCCCGCGAGAAGCAACTGGAGCGCATGGAGCTGATTGAGAAGCCGCGAGAGTATACGCGTCCTCCGTCCTTTTCCTTCCGGTTTGAGCGCAAAAGCGTGCAAGATGTGTTGACGGTTGCACACCTGGATTTATCCGTGGAGCAAAAGACACTGGCGCAGGATGTGAATTTTGTCTGCCGCAGAGGCGAGAAAATGGCGTTGATCGGCGCGAACGGCACAGGGAAATCCACGCTGATGAAGCGATTGCTGCGTGCGTCGCAGATGGATGATGTGTCTGCGGTGTGGGGAAAAAATACGCTGATCGGGTATTACGATCAGGAAAACAAGAATCTGGACCCCGAAAAAACCGTGCTGGACGAATTGTGGGATCGCTTTCCTTCGCTGGCAGAGTATGAGGCGCGCGGGATGCTGGGGCGTGTGCTGTTGATGGGCGAGGATGTATACAAGCAAGTGAAGATGCTGAGCGGCGGCGAGCGCGCCAAGGTGGGGTTTGCCATCTTGATGTGCGGTGAGCACAATGTATTATTGCTGGACGAGCCGACCAATCATCTGGATCTGCCTTCGCGCGAGAGCCTGGAGCAGGCGCTGATGGAATATGAGGGAACGTTGCTGTTTGTATCCCACGACCGCTATTTTGTGAACGCTCTGGCAGACAAGGTTTTGGAGATTGAAGAAGGTTCGCTCAAGGAATATTTGGGAAACTTTGACGCGTATACACAGCAAAAAGAGGCGCAAGCGGCGGCAATGACGGAGCGCACAGAGCAAAGCAACGCACCAAAAGAACACAGCCGGAAGCAGAAGCGCGCGCAGGACGCGCAGAGGCGTCAACGTCTTTCCGAATTGATGCGTGAGATTGAGCGACTGGAAGCGGAAGAAAAACGGTTACTTGCCGAGGCGCAGGAATGTGCGGCGGACTATGCGCGTGTGACGGCGTGTTACGCTGAGCTGGAACGTGTGAAGCAGGCGCATGAGGCGCTTTCGGAAGAGTGGCTGGAGCTTTCGGAAGAGTGAACAAATTAGGAGTGCTGAAGCATGAAAATTACATTTTCTACGCGTAATAAAGTTTTGGAGGTTGTCTCTTTTGCGCTGTTGGTGGGCATGATTGCGTACACCGCGGCAAGCTGGGCGTCCGTGCCGGAGATTTTGCCCACGCACTTCGACTGGCAGGGTGTGGCGGATCGGTATGGTTCTAAGAATGAATTTCTTGCGGTGATGCTGATACCCATTGCGATATTCGGCGTTATAACGCTATTGGAGTTCTTTCCTAAGGTGTGGAACATGCCTGTGGAGCGGGAGAGCGCGGCGTATCCGCATGTGGTAGAACTGACGCACACACTGCTGCTGCTGACCAAGATTTTTTTGATTGTGGTGTTTGGTTCGATTATGCTGGGTGCGTTGCAGGGGCGAACCCTGCCGATTTGGCTGCTTCCGGTGTTGCTTGCGGCGCTGGCTGTGATTATCATAGGATATGCGCTGGCGGTAAAGCGGGCGCGCAGGGAGTGGGAGAACGACCAAACCCGATGATTGAATCCCGCACGGGAATATGCTATACTAATGCGTAACGCAAAATACGGGCGTTCGAGGAGTGGATATGTACCGAGAGGAACTGGCGCATCAGCGGCTTTCAACTTTGCAGGGCATTGGCATTGTGGTGCTAATCTTTTTTGTGCTGTTTACGGTTGCTTTTTTTGTGGAATTCACCAAATTTGTGGGGTTGGTGTGGCCGCAGTTTGTTTTGTATGCGCTGGTGGTGGTCGGAACGATACTGCTGTTTCAAAAGGGTCTGACGGATTACGTGTACGTGATCGGCAAGGATCGCGTCAGCTTTGGACGCAGGATTGGCAAACGGGAGAAGGAACTGCTGTTTGTTCCCTTGCGCGATATTGTGCGTGTGGGCAGCTATGCGCAGCTAAGAGAGTCGTGCGCCGGAAAGAAAATCTACCGATACAGCTATCGAAGCAAAGAGCATTGGCAGGTTTTACTGTGCGAGGATGTGGCGGTGGTATTAACTGCTTCCGATCGCTTTTTCCGCAATCTCAAGGATGCAAAAAATGGAAAAGAATTTGAACACACCGATTCTTGACATGCTTTCGCAAGTGGCGCAGCAGTCTGTGACGCGGTTTTGCATGCCGGGGCACAAAGGCGGCGGCGGCTTTTTGCCGGACAGTGTAGGTCAATACGATATTACAGAGCTGGATGGTGCGGACAATCTGTATGCGCCGCAAGGCGTGATTGCGCATGCGCAGCAGCTGCATGCAGACTATATCGGGGCAGCGGGCAGCTTTTTTTTGGTGAATGGCAGCAGTGTGGGAGTGCATGCAGCGGTGCAAAGCGCACTGATGCCGACGGACACGGTGATTGTGGCGCGGGATGTGCATTTAAGCGCGATCCATGCGTTTGTGCAGGGCAATGTGAACCCCGTGTTTGTGACACCCGACAGCGTGCATGACAAGCTGCCGTCAGTGGTGACGGTGCAGGAGATACGTGATGCGATTCGCAAACACCCTCATGCGAAGGCGGTTTATGTGACATATCCCAACTATTACGGGTTGTGCTGCGATCTGCCGGGCATTTGCGCAGAGGCGCACGCGGCGGGGATGCAGGTGATTTGTGACGGTGCGCACGCGGCAGCATACGATTTTTCGGCAATTTTGCCGTGGTCGCCGGCGGAGGCGGGCTGCGACTATTGGGTGACCAGTCTGCACAAGACGCTTCCTGCGCTCAACCAGTGCGCGACGCTGAGTGTTGCGCGCGAGCAGGATGCGGCAGTGGCACAATCCAGATTGAATCTGTTGCAGACCACCAGTCCATCCTATCTCTTGCTGGGTTCCGGTGATTATGCGCTGGCCTATATGCGCGCCTTTGGCAAGGAACGCATTGCGGCGGTTGCCGAGTGTGTGGAGGAGAACATCCGCAAGATTGAAGCGATCGGCGGATATGCGTGTGTGTTGCAGGACGTGCCGCGTCAGACGGGCGCGGTGGATCGTGATATTTTGCGGTTGGTGATTGAGGTGGAAGATCGCGGCGTGAGCGGGTTTACGGCTGCAAAGCAGCTTGCGGATCAGGGCGTGAGCATTGAGGCGGCAGACTTGCACCATGTGATTTTGATTTGTGGCGTGGCGGACGAGCCGGAGCACTTCGACCGCTTGCGGGAGGCGTTGGGAACGGTGCGGGGAACGCATTACAGCGTAGCGGAGCAGGGCGCGGGGCAGGAGTGGAGACAAGCATTATCCGTGATGCCCGTCATGAGCTTACGTAAGGCATTCTTTGCGCCGCGTGAGCATGTGCCTTTGGAGCATGCAACGGGGCGTGTGAGCGCGTGTTGCGCGGGGGCGTATCCGCCGGGTGTGCCCGTGATCATTCCGGGGCAGGAGATCACGCAGGAGAGCGTAGGTTTTCTGCGTAAGTTAAGAGATTTGGGATATACGCTGTTTGGCTGCGACGTTGGCATTGATGTAGCGATGCTGTGACATTGCGGGTCTTACAGTGGAAAGGATTTTGAGTATTTGAAGGGATTATTTATCACGTTTGAAGGCGTGGATGGATGCGGCAAAAGTACGCAGATGCGCTTTTTGGCGGAAACATTAGAGGAGCAGGGACACGACCTGCTTTTGACGCGTGAACCGGGCGGCTGCGCAATCTCAGAGAAGATTCGCGGTTTGCTGCTGGATGTGGAGCACGACGAAATGAATGACAAAACAGAAGCGCTGCTTTACGCGGCAGCGCGCGCGCAGCATGTGGAGCAGGTGATTAAGCCGGCGGTTGCGCAAGGGAAGATTGTGCTGTGCGACCGATTTATCGATTCTTCGCTGGCATACCAAGGTGTGGGGCGCGGATTGGGACTGGATGCGATTATGACCATCAATCGTTTTGCCATTGGTGATGCGATGCCGCATAAAACATTTTTTCTGGATTTTCCGCCGCACTTGGCGTTTGAACGCATGAGCAAACGACGCGAGCTGGATCGGCTGGAGATGCAGGATGAAGCGTTTTATTTGAAGCTTTACGAGGGGTTTGACCTGCTGGCACAGCGTGATCCGCAGCGCATTTTGCGCATGGACGTATCCGGCGATAAGTTTTCCACGCGAGAGAAGGTATACGCCAAGATGCAGGAGATTTTGAAAGAGGCCGGGTATGAATGACGTGTTGCAAAGCGCGTTACAAAGCGGAAACATTGCGGGCGCTTATCTGTTGCAGGCGAGCAGCGCGCAGACCGTCCGGCAGGAGATAGACGCTTTCTTGCAGCGGTTGTTCTGCGAAAGTCATTCGGCGTGCGGTACTTGTGACGGCTGCCGCAAGGTACTGGGCAACACGCATGCGGACATTTTGACCATAGACCCTGCCGGAAAGACCATTCGAGTGGACGATGTACGCGTGATCCCCATGGAGGTTGCGAAGCAGTCCTATGAAGGCGGGCACAAGGCGGTGTGCATTCCGGAAGCGGAAAAAATGACGCCGCAATCGCAAAACGCATTGCTCAAAGTGCTGGAAGAACCGCCGACGGGCTGTGTTTTCCTGCTGGGATGCTGCAATCTGCGCAATATGCTGCCTACGATTTTGTCGCGCTGCATTCTGGTGAAGATTGCCTATGATGTGGAGCAGACCATGGAGCAACTGCGTGAAGAGTGCGGGCTTTCCGCGGTACGCGCTGCCGCGCTCAGCCAATTCGCGCAGGGAGATTTTTTGCTGGCGCAGAGCATGGTGGAGCAGGATTTCTTTGCAATGCGCGAAGATGCGTTTTTGATCTTAAACCGTTTGTGGAACGCCAAAAACAGAGCGACCAGCGCGGTGATGCAGATGATCGTAAAACATGAAAATGCCTTGGGGACGCTGCTTGGCGTGATGCAGGCGGTGTGCGCGGACGTCTTAACGCTGCGCTATGCAGGGCAGGCGGTGTTTGCGGATAAAATGGGGGAATTGCGCCAGTTTGGCGCGGTCAGCGATTGTGTGCTGACCAACACAGAATTGCTGATTGGCGATTTGATTGCGAAACGGCAGCAGTGCGCAGGGCTGAACAGTAAATTAGCGCTGGAAAAGCTGTTGTTTGATATTTTGGAGGTAGTATTATTATGAGTTGTGTCATCGGGGTACGTTTTTCGGAAATCGGGAAGATTTATTATTTTGACCCCGCGGATTTTCGTATGGATAAGGGCGATTATGTGATTGTAGAGACATCACGCGGTACGGAGTTTGGCGAGGTGGTGCAGGCACCGCATGAGGTCAGCGAGGGGGGCATTGTAAAGCCGCTTAAAAAGGTGCTGCGGGTGGCGGACGAGCGCGACATGGAAAAAATTCGCAAAAACAAGGAGCGCGAGAATGAGGCGCGCCGTGTTTGCGAGGAGAAGGTCACGCGGCACAAACTGGATATGAAGCTGATTGATGTGGAGCATGCGTTTGACGGCAGTAAGATCATATTCTATTTTACCGCAGAAGGGCGCGTTGACTTCCGGGAGCTGGTGAAGGATCTTGCGTCCGTGTTTAAGACGCGCATCGAGCTGCGCCAGATTGGTGTGCGCGACGAGGCGAAAAAAGTGGGCGGACTGGGGCCGTGCGGGCGTCCGGTCTGTTGTGCTTCGTTTTTAGGGGATTTTCAGCCTGTATCCATCAAAATGGCGAAGGAGCAGAACCTTTCGCTGTCGCCCACCAAGATCAGTGGTCTTTGCGGACGGCTGATGTGCTGCCTGAGCTATGAATACGAACACTACAAAGAAACGCGCAAAAAATTGCCGCGCAACGGCACCGCAGTGCGCACGCCGGACGGCGAGGGTGATGTGGTGGAAACCAATTCGCTCACGGAGCGCGTCAAGGTCAAACGACTTTTGCCGGATGGAACTTATGACTTGACCACTTATCCGCTGGACCAGATCAAGTTTGAAAAGCGCGGTGGGAAAAAGGATACGCCGCCTGAAGTTGTGGCGGAAGAAGAAGTGGTGCTGGACGAAGAAATAAAATCCTTGCTGGATGAATAAAAAAAGGGTTGCATTTTGATTTTTCTTTGATAGAATAATATTTGAATTGACCTTGGAAGGTCGGTGGAATATACGGCGAGTCCGTATGATTGCCATGGTTTTTCCTTGGCAGAGTTTTCAAATTTTTATGGAGGTGAAACAAATGGCTTACAAAATTTCTGATGAGTGCATCTCTTGCGGTGCATGCGCTGAAGACTGCCCGGTAGATGCGATCGCCGAAGGCGCTTCCCAGTACGAAATCAACGCGGATGTTTGCATTGATTGCGGCGCTTGCGCGGCATCCTGCCCGACAGACGCGATTTCCGAAGCGTAAGGAAAACAAATAAAAAAAGGAACTTCTGCGGAGGTTTCTTTTTTTATGCCCTTCTAAGAGGATTTATGTTAAAATAAACAAATGGAACGCATTGATGATTTACAATTAAACGGATTGCGGGTGATTCAAAACCCCGATTATTTTTGCTTTGGCACCGATACGGTGCTGCTGGCGGACTTTGTAAAGCTGCACAATGGCGCGCGCGTGGTGGACTTGGGTACGGGGTGCGGCATTTTGCCGCTGCTGCTGTATGGGCGCAACGCGCAAATTACCGTGTGTGCGGCGGAAATACAAAGCGGACTGGCGGATTTGGCGCAGCGCAGCATGGCGCTCAATGGGCTGCAAGACGTGATTCGCGTGGTGCACATGGATTTGCGCGAAGCGCCGCGCGTCTTTGGATGCGAGCACGATATTGTGGTGGCAAACCCGCCTTATGAAAAGGTGGATAGCGGCATTGACCGAGTAAACGAGAGCCATGGCATTGCGCGCTATGAGAAGTGCATTTCTCTGTCTGAACTGTGTGCGACGGCGGCGCGGCTGCTGCAAACAAACGGGCGTTTTTACATGATCCACAAGGCGAACCGTTTGGCGGAGATTTTTGCAACACTGAAAACACACCGCTTGGAGCCGAAGCTATTACGCGCCATTCATCGAGACGCGGCAAGTGAAGCGAAGTATGTGCTGGTGTGTGCGGCGAAGGACGGACGAGAAGGAATGCGCGTGATGCGGCCGCTTTTTGTCAAACAGGAGCGGTCTTGTGCCGGAAATGCAACAACGCAAACAGGAGAAGATGAATGATCAATCAAGACGGGGCGGGCATGCTGTATTTGGTGGCAACGCCCATTGGGAATTTGGGTGATATTACGTTGCGCGCGCTGCAAACCTTAGAGGAAGTGGACTATGTGGCGGCAGAGGATACGCGCCGGACGGTGAAGCTGCTCAATCATTTTGAGCTGAAAAAGCAGCAGATCAGCTTTCATGAATACAGTGATGAAAAGCGTCGCGGTGAACTGATTGCCCTGCTGCGCGCGGGTAAAAAGATTGCGCTGCTGACGGATGCGGGCACACCGATCATTTCCGACCCGGGCTTTGTGCTGGTGGAGGACTGCGTTCGTGAAGGCATTGCGGTGACAAGCATCCCCGGCGCGTGTGCGGCGGTGACGGCGGTGACGCTAAGTGCGATGGATTGCAGACGGTTTGTCTTTCTTGGGTTTTTGAGTGCCAAGACATCCGAGCGGGAGCGCGAAATCAGTGGGATGCGGGCGTTTGGGATGCCCTGCATCATCTATGAAAGTCCGCATCGCATCCTCAAGACGCTGGAACAGATTGGTGCGGTGCTGGGGCAGGATACCCGTGTGTGTGTGGCGCGTGAACTCACTAAAATCCACGAGGAATGCCTGCGTGCGAGTGTGCATGAGGCGCTGGAAACCTTGCGGGCGCGGGACAGCATCAAGGGTGAATTTGTGGTGCTGGTGCTGCCGCAGCAGCAGACAACAGAGGTGACGGACGAGCTGATTTTGCAGGAATTGCGTGCACAAACGCGGGGCAGCAAAAAGGATGCGGTGCGTGGCGTGGTGGCGCGCTTGGGGGTGCCCAAAAATCGAGTGTATCAAATCATGATTGGAGAGAAGGATGAGAAGCCGCAGGGTTGAGCGGTTTTGCGTGGAACGAGTTGTGCAATCTGCGTAAATCGAGAAAAATTTCCGGGAAAACGAACAAATTTTTGTGCATTGAAGTAAAACTGCGCATTGTACAGGGATTGGGGTAAGAGACTGACCTGCATACAACCGGTGGTATGGGCGACAGCAAATAAAGGGCGGATACCGCAGTGCAAAACAGCGGGAGAAGCGCTTGTACAGGCATGATTGCGCGAAAAATCTTGTAAAAAATTAGAGCGTATAATATAATATAACGTGATACCTAATGCCTGATGAGCAAAGATGTTTGTGGAAAAGACATCCGGATTGGTCAAGCGTTTGTTTGATATCCGTAAAAAATGCTTTATTTGGACATGAGGCTGCGCTGCCGGGCGTGATTGAATCTAAAAACCAATCATCTGAGGGATGGTTTTGCTTAGTGTAGCGAAACCAGGATACGGGGCAGCAGACATTTTGAGGAATGTGACGAATGATGGAGTATGCACTCTGGATTGCTTGTGTAGCGGCGATAATCTGTGCCGGAATCGTCGTGCTGGTAATCGTAAACCGCAAAGCTAAAATTTTGCGGACAGCGTCCATATTGGCGGTGCTTTCCACTGCTTTGATTGCGTATGCAGTTTTTGACGCATTGATCAACTTTGACGGTGCGGATTATGCGCGCACTCTTATTTTGATTGGCATTGCGTTGGCGTTTATTGTGTTCTTTTTGGCGATGGTGCTGCTCAACCGCATCAAGACCGCACCGCACCGCAGAGCGCTGCGCTTGCAGAGGAAGAACAGCAAGGTTGTTCCCATGCGCCGTAAGCTGGGAGAAGAACAGCCGGCACCGGCTGAACCGGAGGAGGCTGTAAGCCGTCAGGAGCCGGAGCTTGCAAAGGAGACGGAAGCGGCATCCGAAACTACGGAGGAAAAGCGTCCGAAACAGAGCATTATATCGGCAAGCAAGTTGGCGAAAGCGGCGGACTCCGAGAAGGATCAAAACGATGGCAAACGCGTGAAGGAAGCAAAAGGAGCAGTTTTTGTAACGACTGCGATTGCGAAAACCGAAGAAAAACGCAAAAAACAGGAAAAGAAGGCGGAAAAGCAGCGTGCAAAGCTGGAAGCAGCACAGGCAGCCGCTGCGCAAAAAGAGCAACGCTTGCGTGAGGATCGGATTGCAAAGGAAGAACGGAGCCTGGCTAAGGCAAGCGAAATGAAGCGCGCTGAAGCGGAAGAAGTAAAGGCGAAGCTTGGCAAACAATCAGAAAAAGCCGAGCAGCAGCGCAGAAAGTTGGAAACCACGCAGGCTGAAAAGCAGATCGCGACGGAAGCGGAGCCGCCAATCCAAAGTGTGAAGTGGACGGAAGAGCTGCCGGACACAAGCCGGGCGGAGTCGATTGCGGCGGTGATGGACAGCAAGAGCGAGGAGCAGCGGCGCAGAAAAGCGGAAGAAAGTCAGACAGCGCAGCAGTATGGCGCAAACGAAGCGCAGCCACGCGTCGGCGGCATCAAATGGGTGGAAGAGCTGCCGGAGGCAAGCCGGACGGAGCCGATTGCGACGCGTATGCGAAGCCGCGAGGAAGAAAGGCAGCGCAGAAGGCTGGAAAATGTGCAAGCGGCGGAACAGCGCGCGAACGCGGAACCGGAGCGCCGTGCCGGTGGCATCAAGTGGGTGGAAGAACTGCCGGATGCAAGCCAGGCGGAGTCGATTGCGGCACGTCTGCGCAATCGAGCGGAAGAAGACCAGCGCAGAATGCCGGAGGACGCGCAAGCGTCGACGTGGCAGGAAGAAGGCGAGCGGGATGCGCGCATTTTAGAGGAGCAGTCGCAGCAGGAAGCCGAACCGATGGTAGCGGCGGACGATGTCGTTGCGCACTGGCAGTTTGAGGAAGACGAGTCGGAAATCGAGCGTCAGTGGGCACGCCCGGAGGAAGTCAAGCAAGAACTGCCGCAGCATTTGCAAGAGGATGTGTGGCAGCCTTATGATACGCTGGTGGAAGGCACGGATGCGTCGGAGGATGTTGAGCCGGAGGAAGCGGCGTTGCTGGATCAGAGTGATGACGAGGTACAGCCGGAGGAGTGGATTGAACCGGATGAGGAGCAAGTAGCAAAATGGCAGTCTGATGAGATTGGCGTAGAGACCATGGAAAGTGAACCGGAATACGAAGCGGCGTGGCACACGGATGATAGAACGACAGCGGATGAAACAAGCGAGCCGGAAGCGGATGGGACGAAGGACGACGTTGCCGCGTACTGGCAGCAGGACGAGATAGATCGGCAGGAAAGTGCGCCGCAGACGGCAGAACCTGCGTATATGCAGGAGTACGAGTGGCATTCGGACGATGTGACGCAGGAATCGGATGTGCCGGATGAAGCCGCCTTGGAAGAACAATACCAAGAGGAGGAGCAGCCGGTGGTGCAGACGGAGGAGCCGATTGAGCACTGGCAGCTTGCTTCCGACGAAGCGGAAATCGAGCGTGAATGGGCGCCTGTGCCCAAGGAGGCGGAGCATCTTCAACAGTGGGTGGCGCAGCAACAGGAGGAGTGGCAGCCTTATGATGCGCTGACGCAGGAGCCTGTGGCAGAACCCGCAGACGAGCCGGAAGAAGTGGCTTTGGATGAGCAATATCAGGAAGAAGTGCAGGTAGAAGAAGCAGTGGAATCTGCACGGACAGAGCTGCCGGAAGCGTGGCAATCTGACGAAGTAAGTGCGCAGGACGCCCTGCCTGAGACGGCGTGGACGCAGACGGAGCGCACCGCAGAATCTGCTTGGACGCAAGAGCGTGCAGCCGAAGCAGTGGTGTCACGTTCGGACACGGCAGAGCAGTCTGCATGGCAGCAGCCTGAGCAGATGCCTGAGCAGGCGCAAGAAGAAGCGGAGCAGCCGACAGGGGTTGAGCATGTGGAAGAACAGATGGAGGATGCGTACCGCGCTACGGTCGCGCGCAAACCGATGTCTGAAAACGAGATGTTGTATCACAAGGCGCTGCAACTCAAGCAGCAGTCCTTGCATCAGTTGGCGGCGGGGTTGCTTGAGAAGTGCTACAAGCAGAGCCGCGAACCGTTTAAGACGAAGGTAGCGCAGGAATTATTTGCGTGCTATGTGCATTTAAAGCAGATAAAGCGCATTGGTCCGGTCGCATCATATTTGCAGAGCGATAGAAGCATGGCAAATGTGCAGGAGAAGCAGAAAATTGCAGTCATCATGAAGATGCTGAAAAAATCGTAAGAGGGTTTTGAGTGAGGAATATTTCTAAAAGCGGACAACAAAATAGCGGGAAGCTGATTGTTTTAAACATCGTTGTGTTGGCAGCGATTGTGGTGGGGGTTGTGCTCTGCTCGGGATATTTTGCAATATCCAAGGCGCTGGAAGAGGATACCTTTGCGCAAGGGGTCACCGTCAATGGCATTGAGATGGGCGGGAAAACACTTCAGGAGGGCAGAACCGAAGTGGTGGCTGCGCTGCAAGATCAGATGGACGCGTTTGATTTGGAGATTTCCTTCAACGGCGCGACACAACACTTTAATGCAGAGGATTTTGGCGTTAGGACAGACGCTGCCGAGGTGGTGGACGCTGCGTTTGCAGTGGGCAAAAACAAGACGATGCTGGAGAACTATTACGAAACGGCGCAGACCAAGCAGGACGGCACGGATTTTTTGACGCAGCTTTCTGTGGACGAGAAGGCGATCGCCGAGCAGGTGAGCGGCTTTTTGGAAGCGCAGTTTATTGCGCCGGTGGATGCGACGGCAAGCCTGAACAAGGCGACGCACAAAATGGAATACACAAGCAGCAGCAACGGCTTTACCACGGATGCGTCCAAAGTAAGCGGAACGGTGATTGATCAGACCAAGCGGCTGGACGATGAACCGGTGTTTGTGCAAGGGGAGACGGTGGTTCCCGAACTGACAACACAAAAGCTGAAAGAAAATTCAGTCAAAATCGGCGAATGCACGACGATTGCGGCAAACAACGAGGCACGGAACACCAATATCAATCTGATGTGTGAAGCGGTGAATGGATTGACCTTGCAGCCGGGTGAGACACTCTCCATCAACGAGCTGGTGGGTGAGCGCACGGAGGAAAAAGGATTTAAAAAAGCACCTGCCATCATGGATGGTAAGCGCCTCGTGGACGATTTGGGCGGCGGAATTTGCCAGCTTTCAGGCACGCTGTACAACGCGGCGCTGCTGGCGAATATGGAAATCGTAGAGCGTGTGCGGCACTCCTTCCCATCCGCATATTTGCCGATCGGTCTGGATTCCACGCTGAATTGGGATGACAAGGATTTGAAAATCAAGAATACGTCGGAATATCCGATGTATCTTTCCGCAAACTTTGAAGGGCAGGAAGTGAAGGTTGAGATTTTTGGCCAACCGTTGCCGGATGGCATGGAAATCGTGATTGAGCCGGTGATGCTCAAAGAAACACCGCCCAAAAAGGCGGAGATCGAATACACCTCGCAGCTGCCTGCAGGTGTGACCAAGACGGTGATTTCCTCCCGCAAGGGTTACGATGTGGATGTTTATCGCATCTATTATCAAAACGGCGCCGAAGTGAAGCGTGAACTGCTCTCGCAGGATCGTTATCCGGCGGTGACAGGCCTCATCCAAAAGGGATCGGGCGAAGCAAAATAGTATCAATTACAATAATATATTTATGTTGGAGGCAAGGTAATGAAAAGTACAAATCAAGTTTTAGGACTTCCGGTTATGGGCATACAGGAAGGCAAAATGGTAGGCGAAATTGTGGACATCATCGCTTCCGCAAAGACCAAGAATGTGGAACAGTTGTTGGTGAGCACCGAAGACAGCAGACTGCCGCTGATTTTGAACATGAGCGATGTGGTGAGCATCGGGGAAAGCTTTGTACTGGTGAAGTCGGTGGAAATGCTGTCCAAAATCTATCGGGATGCGGAGACCATCAAAATTGTGGAAGAAGGCATTTATTTGCTGGATTTGGGCACTGTGATGGGCTCCGGTGACGAAAAAGGCAAGATTGTGGAAGTGGAATTTGACGAAAAAAGCGGCGCAATCTCCAAGCTGATTTTGGATGACGAATCTGTCTATGGCAAGGATGATATCGTATGCCTGACGACGAAATTTGCTTTCTTTGGAGATGTTCCGGGATTGGGTTTTTTGACACCGGTCGCTGAAACAGAAGCGGCAGCAGCGCCGGCACAGGCAGTGGCCGCAGTCCCGGAAGTTGAAGTTGTGGCGGAAACCGTGGCAGCGCCGGTGGTAGAGACAGTGGTAGAGGCTGTGGTGGAGCCGGTGGTAGAGACCGTGGTGGAACCGGTGGCGGAGCCGGTAGAGGAGCCGGTAGTGGAAGAGCCGATGGACGAAGCGCTGAAAGAATCCATCAGCTATTTGATGGGCAAGACACTCAACGATGATGTGGCGAGCGACGACGGTTCCTTTGAAATTAAAAAGGGAACGGTGCTGACCAAAGAATTGATTGTGGAAGCGTACGCACAGGACGTGATTCCGATTTTGACGCTGAACGTCGACTGAGTGCGAACACCCGGAATGCGGAACATCAAGGCGTGGGCAGAAGCAATACATGAATTTGTGCCCGCGCAAAGCAAAACAGCGCTGTAAACATGTTTGCAAGCGCTGGTTTGTGTTGTAAACGCAAAAAAGCCGATTGATGAAATGTGCCGGATATGGTATGATAATATCTGCTGAACCCGTACATGATTTTATTGATGTACGTGAGACATCGGCGGACGCTTTGCATCGGCGATGAAGCAGCCGGATAGAGACAAAGCCGCGTTGCGCTGTTCGGCAAAAATAAAGAAAACGGGGAATCATCATGGGAAGCGCTGCGAGGCATCGCGGGAACATGATATAAGGAGAACGAATGAAAAAGGCGTTGATTACGGGAATTACAGGACAGGACGGGTCTTACCTTGCCGAACTGCTGTTGGAAAAGGAATATGAAGTTTACGGATTGATGCGCAGAAAGAGCGTGGTTTCCTATGGTAATGTGGAGCATATCAAAGACCGCATTCACTTCATCTATGCGGATATGACGGACATTGCATCGTTGATTCGTGCGTTGGAGGTTTCGCTGCCGGATGAGGTATACAACCTTGCGGCGCAGTCCTTTGTTTCCACCTCGTGGGAGCAGCCCATTGCGACTTCGGAAATTGACGGTATCGGCGTATTGAACATGCTGGAGGCGATCCGCCTGATTAAACCGGATACGCGGTATTATCAGGCATCTACCTCGGAAATGTTCGGGCTGGTGCAGGCGATTCCGCAGACGGAGTCCACGCCCTTTTATCCGCGCAGCCCCTATGGTGTGGCAAAGCTTTACGGGCACTGGATTACCAAAAATTATCGTGAGAGCTTTGGCCTTTATGCCTGCTCCGGTATTTTATTCAATCACGAGAGCGAACGGCGCGGCTACGAATTTGTGACGCGCAAGATCACCAATGCGGTGGCGCGCATTCAAAGCGGCAAGCAGGAAATGCTGGAGCTGGGGAACATGGACGCGAAGCGCGACTGGGGGCATGCCAAAGACTATGTGCGCGCAATGTGGCTGATGTTGCAGCAGGAGCAGCCGGACGACTTTGTGATTGCCTCAGGCGAAACGCACGCGGTGCGCGAGTTTGTGAATGCTGCGTTTCAGGCGGCGGGCATCGAGCTGCAATGGCATGGAAAAGGAATTGATGAATATGCGACAGACGCGAACAGCGGCAAAACGCTGGTGCGTGTGAACCCGCAATTCTTCCGCCCTGCCGAGGTGGACTTGCTGCTGGGAAGCCCCGTAAAGGCGGAGGCGGAGCTGGGCTGGAAGCGAGAGATCGGTTTTGAGGAACTGGTGCGGCGCATGGTGGAAAACGACCTCGCGCTCAATGCGTAAAAGGAGCCTTGCATGAAGGCATTGATTACCGGCGCGCAGGGGTTTGTGGGTCAATATCTAGCGCAGGAGCTTTGCGACTATGACGTGGTGACCACGGATGTGGCAGGCGCAGACATTGCGCTGGATCTGCGGGATAAGAGCGCGGTGATGGATATGATGCGCGCGCAGCGACCCGATTGTATTTTTCATTTGGCGGGGTTATCCTCCGTGGCGCGTTCGTGGAGCAACCCGCGTGAAACGCTGGATGTGAATGTGGGTGGCACACTGAACTTGCTGGACGCGATGCGGGAGATATGCCCTGAGGCGCGCGTGCTGGTGGTGGGGTCTTCCGAGCAGTATGGGAGAATCAAAAACGACCTTGTGACAGAGGAACACCCGCAGCAACCGGAGAGCCCGTATGCGATTTCTAAGAAAACGCAGGAGGAATACGCGCTGTTATACCATCGGGCGTATGGCCTTGAAGTGGTGGCGACGCGTTCTTTTAATCATACCGGCCCCATGCAGCAACTTGGGTTTGTGGCACCGGACTTTGCGCGGCGCGTTTTGGATGCACGCAGAAGCGGCGGCAGTGTGCGCGTGGGAAATTTGAGCGCGCGGCGCGATTTTTCGGATGTACGCGATGTGGTACACGCCTATCGTTTGCTGATGGAGCGTGGCAGAAGCGGCGAGGCGTACAACGTTGGATCGGGCGAGGCGCGCGAGGTGCGCAGCATTTTGGACACGATGATCGACTGTGCGGGCGTTGCGATTGAGGTGCAGATTGACCCGGATCTGCTGCGACCGGTGGACGTACCGACGATTTGTGCAGACATCGGAAAATTGCGTGCGGATACGGGGTTTATGCCGCGTATGGCGTGGGAGCAGACATTGCGTGATACCTTTGCGTATTGGGAAGAATCGCTGAAGAAGGAAGTGTAATGAGAGCATTCAAAGAGTTGTGGGACTATCGTCAGATGCTGTTCAGCCTGGTGAAGAAGGAGTTGACGACGCGATATAAAGGCTCTGTCCTTGGATTTTTGTGGACCTTTATCAACCCGCTGTTGCAACTGGTGATTTATTCTGTGGTGTTTTCACAGATATTGATGCGTGGTTCGCAGATTGAGAACTACTCTATGTATCTGTTTGTGGCGCTAGTGCCGTGGCTGTTTTGCTCGACCTCGCTGGTTTCCGGTTCCAACTGCATTTTATCCAGCGCGGGGCTGGTACAAAAAATTTATTTTCCGCGCATTATACTGCCCATCACGTCCGTGGTGAGCAATTTTATGAACATGGTTTTTTCCTTTATTATCGTGTTTGCGGCGCTGCTGATTTCCGGTATCGGGCTTTCCGTGTACGCGTTTTGGCTGCCGGTGATCATGATACTGGAATTTTTCTTCGTTTTGGGGTTGGTGTTCATCTTTTCGGCGCTGACCGTATACTTCCGCGATTTGGAACATATTTTGGGCATTGTAACGATGGCGTGGTTTTACATTACGCCTATTTTATATACGCTGGACATGGTGCCGGTACGCTTTATGCCGCTGGCGATGGCGAACCCCATGACGGGCATTGTTTCCGCGTATCGGGACATCTTATATTACAAGCAGGCGCCGAATTTGCAACCGTTGCTGATTACGCTGCTGGTTTCGGTGGTGGCGCTGGTGCTGGGGTATGTGATCTTCCACAAGCTGCAAAAGCGCTTTGCGGAAGAGCTGTAAGGGAGGATGCGTAATGGAAGCAATCGTATTAAAAGGCGTATATAAATCCTTCCGCATATATGGCGATCGCGCCGTCACCATCAAGGAGCGGGCGCTGCACCGCAAGCGTAAGAGCCATGAAGTGCATCAGGTGCTGAATGGAATCGACATGACCATCCATCAGGGGGATGTGGTGGGGCTGATTGGCGAGAACGGCTGCGGCAAGAGCACCACGCTCAAGCTGATGACGCGCATCATGTACCCTGAAAAGGGTGAAATCAACGTGAACGGACGGGTTTCCAGCTTGCTTGAATTGGGTGCGGGATTTCATCCCGATGTATCCGGACGCGAGAATGTATACACCAATGCGGCGATTTTCGGATTGTCTAAGAAGGAGACGGACGCGCGCATTGAGGAGATCATCCGCTTTTCGGAACTGGAAGAATACATTGACAATCCGGTACGCACGTACTCATCAGGCATGTATATGCGCTTGGCATTTTCCGTCGCCATCAATGTGGATGCGGATATTTTGCTGATCGACGAGATTTTGGCGGTGGGTGACACCAATTTTCAGCAGAAATGCTATCGCAAGCTGAACGAGTTGAAGGACAATGGCATTACAATCGTGCTGGTGACACATGAATCCGGCACGGTGGAGAAGTTTTGCAATCGGGCGATTTGGCTGAGCCACGGGGAAATTATGGCGGACGGCACTCCGCAATCTGTGGTGGCGCAGTATCGCAGTTATATGAGTGAGAAGCAAGTGGAGGCAATGCGACGGCAGGAACATGCCATTCATGACGAGCGCATCAAGGAGCGTCCGGACTGGAAGGGAATTGACTTTACGGCGGATCATTTTGGTACAGACGACGCGATTGTGACAAGCGCGTGCTTGATCGACAGTGCGGGGAAACCGACCAAGGTATTGCGAACCGGCGAGCCGGTGACCATTCAGATACAATACAAAGTGGTGAATCCACAGCGGGGATATGTGTTTGGCACAGGGTTCTTTACCACGGAGGGCAAGACCGTGTGGGGCAACAACACGGCGATCGACGGCATGACCATCAAGCAGTTGCCGTTTGAGGGAACGGTGGAATGCAGCATCCCTTCACTGCCTTTGCTGGGCGGAGAATATAAGCTGAATATTTCCATTGAGGACGACAACGGAACACCTTTGGATTTTTATCGGGATTATTTGCGCTTTACCGTGATTCCAAACGACACCTGTACGGGCATGGTGCTGGTGGAGCGTAGTTGGAGTGTGCCGCAGCAAGCGCAGGAATAAAGGAGTGTGACGGGATGCCGGAGCGGGCGGAAGAACAGATCATCTATCAAAAGCTGCTGAAACTGGAACAGGAATTCAGCGCTTTTTCTTACAACGAAATGGACGAATATCTGGATTCGATCCGAAAAAACGTCTATTTGATCTTGAAAAACAATCAATTTGAATATGCGCCGATTGAATCCAGCAAGCCGGGCATTGGCAAGCTGATCGTCAAATGCAAAAAGATGATTCGCAAAAGCATTGAATTTGTGATTGAGCCGATCATCAAAAAGCAGGCGGATGTGAATGTATTTGTGGGAGACTCCATGCTGCAAATGACCGCGATGATGCAGGATTACATCATTCGCGCCAAGCGCAGAGAGGATGCGGCAGCGCAGAAAATGCAGCGGTTGAGCGCAGAGCAGGAGCAGCACATTGCGCAGTTGCAGGGGGAGATACAATCCCTGCGGGAGGAGATTTGCCGGATGCAGGCGGAGGAGCGGTCATGAACATTGGCGTGGATTTGCAGCCGTTGTATTCCGCGTCTAAAAAACGCGGCATGGGCGTTTACAGCCGCGAACTGCTTCTGGCGATGTTTGAACTGGACAAGGAGAACCAGTATTTTCTGCTGAATGTATATGATATGGACGAAGCGCCGTTTGCATCCTTGCCGGAGAATGTACATTTGGTTTCGCTGTACATGGGTGAGAACAAATCGCTTTTATGCCGCAACCGCTTTGAAAGCCTGGCACAGGAGCAACTCGCGGGCAAGATTTATCGCGCTTTTTTGCAGCGCAACCACATTGACGTTTTTTTCAATCTTTCGCCGTTTGACGAGTATGTATCCTTTCAGCCGGAATGGTTTGAGGGTGTGCCGTGCGTGGCGATTATCTATGACCTGATCCCTTACTTGTTTCCCGAAAAATACTTTTTTACGGAGTTTGCGCGGGAAAACTATATGAGTAATTTGCGCGCGGTGACGCACGCGCAGCAGCTTTATGCGATTTCGCAGGACACGAAAGACTCCTTTGTGAAGCATGTACAGGTGCCGGAGGAGAAGATCGAAGTCATTTTGGCCGGGGTGGCAAAAATATTTCAAAAAAAGGAATATACCCAAGAACAACTGGATGCGCTCAAACAGAAATTCGGGATGCAGGGTGAATTTTTGTTTATGCCGGGGGCGGACGACCCGCGCAAGAATGTGGCGGGAACAGTGCTTGCCTATGCGCGGCTGCCCGAAGAGATTCGGCAGCGATACCAACTGGTGTTTTCCGGCGGGATGCGACCCTTCTTTTTGGAAGAGATGGCGGAGCTGATTCGGCGATATGGGTTGGAGGGGCGCGTGAAATTTTTGGGGTTCGTCTCCTTCGATGAACTGGTGATGCTGTACAACACCACACGGTTGGTGGTGTTTCCTTCACACTATGAAGGGTTTGGACTGCCTGTGGCGGAAGCGTTTGCCTGTGGTGCGCAGGTGGTGACCTCGAACTGCTCGGCACTGCTGGAAGTGGGCGGGGATGCGTGTGTGCTGGTGAATCCTTTTGACGTGGACGACATAGCAACGGGCATTACTCGCGCGCTGGAGCACTATGATGAAGAGGCCTATGCGCCTGTGGTGAGGCGGCGGTTGGAAGAATATCAGTGGACGAGCGTTGCGGCAAAGGTGCTGGATAAAATCAAGGCATTGGAGCCGAAACGTGCAGAACAGACGGCGCGCAAGCGCATTGCGGTTTTTGTGACGACGCAGGATGCGCGCGTGCTGCCGCGTTTGCGGGCGCTGGCGGGGTTGGGTGATTTGCTTGTATTTGCGGAGTGCAACGGCATGATCGGCGAATTTGAAGTAAAGCGCCATGAAGCATTTTATGCGGCATCGTGGAATTATGTCGTATATCTCCTGCCCGCACAAGAGGATGCGGCGTACATGCTGCGCTACATGAAGAATTACGAGGGCGTGGTGGAGCTGACGGACAAGGATTATCACGGATTTTTTGCGGCGGCTTGCCGCGATACGGTGTTTGACTGGGCAGCGTATCGGCAATACATTGAACCGGAATATGCGCGCGAGACGGAGGCGCACATTGCGCGGGCGAAATCTGACGCAGCGTATTTTCAGCAGCAGTGCGAGCAGCGAGCCTGCTTTTTATACTTTGCGCGGCATTGTGTGAAGCTGCTGGTGCCGGATCATGAAATGCGGGAGCGATGCTTGCAGGCGGATATCGGGCTGAATGTTAGAGTGGCGCCGATGCAGGAAACGCAGTATGCTGCGGTGGTCGCCGATCAATCGCCGTCGCTCATGGACGAGGCGCTACTCCGTGCGGTGCGCGACAAGCTGCGGCTGTTTTCGGAGACGGATTATCAAAGTGAACTGCGCAAGGTGACACGCACGCTTGCTTATTTGATGGAGCAAGACGCGCCGACGGAGCAGGAACCGGATACGGCGGTGGGGCGCACCATGCAGGAAATTCACCGTCAAATGCGGGAGAGCGGGATTGGCGGCTAGGCATTGCCGAACAGTAATTTCGGCAGGGCGCGTGAAGCAAGTAAGCCCTGCGAGAGAGACACACAAAGACAACCACAAATGCGTGACAAGGGCGCAAAAGCGGCCTTCACGCAATGAGGATATCGTATGGAAGAACGGCGAACAGTTTGTATCATTGCGCCGCCGCATCGACCGGAGTTGGTGCGGCTTGCTTTGTGTTACAAGCAGATGCTGGAGGGAGCCTATCATGTGGTGATGCCACCGGAATTTGCGATGATGCGCGAGGAGGATCTTTCTGCGTTTCCAGTGCACCGCAGGCGCGCAAACATGAGCCACGCGGCACATTACTTGCGCACGATGGGATACAGTGAGGCGCGCAATCGCCGGATTCAGGAGCAGCAGGCGGACTGCTATCTTTGGCTGGGTATGGCGGACGATGCGACCATGAACGGGTTGCTGCGTCTTGGAAATCGGTCGATCTTGATTCCTGCGGTGCAGGACACACAGGAAGCGGAAGGCATGATGTGCTGGAATGGCTGGCTGCGGCTGCCGCGCGCGTTGTTTTTTTTGCATGAGGCGGAACGCGCGTGGATGCAGGAACAGTATGGATTGCGGGGCAAAGCGTGCGGTGCGCTGGTGGTGGACGAACAGACGGCGGTGCCGGGCGCGTATCTTTATTGCGGTGGATTTGCCGGGCGTGAGGATGTGCTGAGGCGGGCGTTGGAGTGTGCGGGTGTGCAGGAAGATGCGTTGCAAACGGACGAGACGCGGCTTGCGGGATGCGGGATTGCGGTATGCGGGGATGCGCAGACGGCGATGCAGGCGATGCAGCTTGGCAAGCCTGTTTTGCTGGACGAAGGTGTGGGATTGAACAAGCGGCTGGCTCTGCTGAGCGACGCGGCGTTATATTTTGCTGAGCCGCAGGAATTTGCCTTTGCGCTGCGGCGGTTGCAACGCGATGCGGCATTGTGTGCCACACTGGCGGAGAATGGAAAACAATTTGCGTTGAATGCCCATACCGACCGCGTCAAAGACAGACTGTTGACGCTGATCGGCGAGGTGTGCCATGCGTAAGAGAATTGCATTTGTGATACAGCGATATCACAGCGAGATCAGCGGAGGAGCGGAAGCGCTGGTGCGCAGCTATGTACAGCGGCTGAAAGATGATTTTGAGATTACGATACTGACTTCCTGCTGTTTGGATTACAACGAATGGCGAAACGATCTGCCGGAGGGGGAGCAGTGGGAGGACGGTGTGCGCGTCATCCGCTTTTTATCCGATCAACGGCGGGATGCCAAGCGATGCGCGGATCTTACGACGCAGATTTACGAACAGCCGCATCAAGACTTTTTGCTGGCGGCGAATTGGCTGCGCAGCATTGGGCCGGAATGTGCCGGTCTGCTCAATTATATTGCGAATTTTGCACGAGAATACGATTTGTTTGTGTTTTCGGGATATTTATATTTTACCACGACCTACGCGCTGCCACTGGTGGCGCACAAGGCGGTGCTGATTCCCACGGCGCATGAGGAGGATTCCTTGCTGCGCTGTAACTATTTCAAGGGAATGATGCGTATGCCGCTGGGTATGATTTATCTGACGCAAACGGAGCGAGAGCTGGTGCAGGGGCGGTTTGATAATGCGGAGATTGCGCACATGGTTGCGGGGAGCGGCGTACAGTTGCCTTGCGAGATTGAAAGTTCGAGTGTGACGGGAGATTACTTCATTTATATCGGACGTGTGGACGAGACCAAGGACTGCGGGATGCTGTTGCGTGCGTGGGAGGCGTTTCGGCGCGACCACGCGGAGGCGACACTCGTGCTGGTGGGGCAGATTTCGATGGAAGTGCCGCAGAACGCGGGGATTTTGTGCACGGGGTTTGTGAGCGAAGCGGAAAAATATGCGCTGCTGGCAGGCGCGCGGGCGCTGATTTTGCCATCGCGGGTGGAGAGCCTGAGCATTGTGACGCTGGAAGCGATGGCGCTGGGTATTCCGGTGCTTTTGCGGCGGCAATGCGCGGTGCTGCGTGAGCATGCGGAGCGCAGCGGGGCGGGGCTTTGCTTTGACACGGAAGCCGAGTTGTGCGCGCAGATGGACGCGCTGGATGTGCAAACCATGGAAAAAATGTGTACAAACGGTAAAATCTATATACAAAACCACTATCAATGGGATAAAATAATAGATGGATTAAAAGACTTCTTACAAAATAGAATCGACGAGGCGCAGCAGGCGCAAGTGGGGACGATTTGAGAGGAGAATACATGAAGATTACGGTTTTTGGCGTCGGGTATGTCGGCCTGGTGACGGCGGTGTGCCTTGCAGACAAGGGACATTACGTCTACTGTGTGGACACGGACCCCAAGAAAATTGAGATGATGCAAAACGGCGTTTCGCCTATCAGCGAAAAGGATGTGCCGGAGTTGATGGCGAAGAACGCGGCACGGCTGACTTATACGACGGACGGTGCGCGTGCGGCGGCGGATTCGCAAGTGGTGATGGTATGTGTGGGAACGCCGGAGAAGAAGGACGGCTCCGCTAACCTTGGCTATGTGCATGCGTGCGTCAAGACGATTGCGGCATGTGCGCCGCCCGAGTGCGTGGTGGTGATTAAATCCACTGTGCCCATTGGAACGAACGATAAAATCGAACGCTTTTTTGCGCAACAAGCGGAGGACAAGCGCATTGCGGTGGTTTCAAACCCGGAATTTCTGGCGCAGGGAACAGCGGTTTACGACACCTTGCAGCCTGCGCGTATCGTGGTGGGCGCAAACGAGGACTGGGCGCGGGATGTGATGGCGCAAATGTATCGGGACTTTCCCGGTGAACTGCTGATGATGGATCGGCGAAGTGCGGAAATGGTGAAATATGCGTCCAACGACTTTTTGGCGCTCAAGATTTCCTATGTGAACGAGATTGCGAATTTGTGCGAGATGATTGGCGCGGACATCGACCTTGTGACGCGCGGCATGGGATATGACAGCCGCATCGGTAATAAATTCCTGAATGCGGGCATTGGCTATGGCGGCTCCTGCTTTCCCAAGGACACCAAGGCACTGCACTGGCTTTCTATGATCAATGATTATGAAATCAAGACCGTGAAGGCGGCGATTGACGTAAATGAACGGCAGCGCGTGCGGCTGATTAAGAAGGCGCGCAGCCATTTTGAGAGCTTTGAGGGACTGAACGTGGCGGCGCTGGGCGCGACATTTAAGCCGGGCACGGATGATTTGCGGGAGGCGCCTTCGCTGGTGAATCTTTCCATATTATTGGAAGAAGGCGCGAAGGTGAAACTGTATGACCCGTTGGCCTGCGAGCAGGCGGCAGGGGTGCTGGGCGAGGGTGTGACTTGCGTTGCAAGCATAGAGGAAGCATTGCAAGATGTGGATTGCTGCATGATTTTTACGGAACTGCCGGAGATTCGTGCGTTTGATGTGACGCAATTTGAAAAGAGGATGAAAACGCCGCTGATTTTTGACGGGCGGAACTGCTTTGAACTTGACAAGATGGATGAATTGTGCGTGGTGTATGAATCCATCGGAAGAAGGCCGGTGGGACGGCACGAGATCATCGAAAATATAAAATGGTAAGTGAGGATTCGGATGAACAGTTGTGTGATACTGGCAGGGGGCGCGGGAACGCGCCTTTGGCCGCTTAGTGATACAAGCAAGCCCAAACAGTTTTTGAACCTGTTTGCGCAGCATAGCATGCTGGTGGAGACCAGCCGAAGAGTGCAGGGTATGATTCCCTTGCAGCGGCAATTTGTGTTGACGGGGCAGGATTATGCCGCGTTGGTGGATGAGCAGTTTGCAGGAGACATCAACGTGATGGCGGAACCGATGGCGAAGAACACGGCGCCCTGCATTTTGTGGGCGACGCTGCGCATTGCAAAATCATGGGGGGGTGGCACGGTTGTGGTGATGCCCTCAGACCATGTGATTAAAGAGGAACGCGCGTTTCAGTCGGCACTGCAACACGCGATCAAGCAGGCGGAGCGCGGCTGCATTGTAACGTTTGGCGTTCAGCCGACGCATCCCGAGACCGGATATGGATACATAGAAGTGCCGTCCGAGGACTATCGCGTGAACGAATCGGCGGAGGAGCTGGTGGCATTCCACGAAAAGCCGGATGCGCTTACGGCGCAACGCTTTTTGGATGCGGGGCATTATCTATGGAACAGCGGAATGTTTATCTTTGACGCACAGACCATGCTGGAGGAGTTTCGCACCCACGCGCCGGAAGTTTGGCGGGCGTTTGAAGGGGTGGATCCGGACAATGTATACGATGTGGCGCGCGCGTTTGATCGCGTGCCGTCCATCTCTATCGACTATGCCGTGATGGAAAAGACGGATCGAGCATACTGCATTCCGGCGAGCTTTGGATGGAGTGATGTGGGAGGATATCGCAGCTTGCATGCGCAATCCAAACGCGACGCGGCGGGCAATGTGGCGAACGGCGCGCAGATTATCTTGCAGGACACGACGGACTCGTATGTCAGTGGCGACGGAAAAATCGTGTGCATTGGACTTAATAATGTGGTGGTGATCCGCAACGGCGATAATGTTTTGGTTGCGGACATGGACAAAGCGGCGCAAGTGGGCGAAGTGGCGAAGGCCTTTCGGAAATGAGCGCCGAAGCAAAGGAAAAAATGCAGCAACAATATGAACGATGGCTGGCAAGAACCGACGGCGAACTGAAACAGGAGCTGATTGGCATTGCAGGCAAAGAAAAAGAAATTGAGGATCGCTTTTTTAAGGAGCTGTCCTTTGGAACGGGCGGACTGCGCGGCGTGATCGGCGCGGGTTGCAACCGAATGAATATTTTTACGGTAGGCAAGGCGACGCAGGGGCTGGCACAGTATTTGAATGCGCAGTTTGAGCGGCCTTCTGTGGCGATTGCGTACGACAGCCGCAAAAATTCGGACTTGTTTGCGCGAACAGCGGCCACGGTGCTGGCGGCGAACGGCGTGAAGGTACACCTTTTTGCGGAATTGATGCCCACGCCGATGCTGTCCTTTGCCGTGCGGGCGCTGCAATGCAGCGGCGGCATTGTGGTGACGGCAAGCCACAATCCTGCGCAATATAACGGTTATAAAGTGTATGGCGCGGACGGATGCCAAATCACGCTTGCGGCGGCAGAGCGCATCACGCAGGAGATTGCGCGGGCGGATGTGTTTGACGGTGTGCGGACGGGCGATTTTGATGCGCTGTTGGCACAAGGGAAAATCTGCTATGTGCCGCAGCAGGTGACAGACGCCTTTGATGAGGCGGTGCTGGCGTGCCGGATGCAGCCGGAGCGTGAGGGCACCCTGAAGGTGGTTTATGCGCCGCTGAACGGTACGGGGAACAAGCCGGTGCGCCGCGTTTTGCAGCGTATGGGAATGCGGGATGTGACGGTGGTGACGCAGCAGGAGCTGCCGGATTCTGAATTTCCCACGTGCCCTTATCCAAATCCTGAGGAAAAAGAGGCGCTGAGGCTGGGGCTGGAAACTTGCCGTGCCTGCGGTGGGCAACTTTTGCTGGCGACTGATCCCGACTGTGATCGTGTGGGTTGCGCGGTGCTGCATGAGGGAGAATATCACCTGATCAACGGCAACCAAATGGGCGTTTTGCTGTTGGAATATGTGTGCCGGATGCGGACACAAAACGGCAATATGCCGGAACGCGCGGTGGCGGTCAAGACCATTGTGACGACGGAACTGGCGCAGGCGATTGCAAGTGCATACCAAGTGACGTTGGAGAATACGCTGACGGGCTTTAAGTTTATCGGTGAATACATCGGCGCGCTGGAACAGCAGGGAGAGAAGCAGCGGTTTATCTTCGGATTTGAGGAAAGCTACGGGTATCTTTCGGGTACGCATGCGCGAGACAAGGATGCGGTGAATGCCGCGGTGCTCATTTGCGAGATGGCGGAGGACTATCGGCGGCAGGGTATGACGCTGATGGATGCGTTGCAGGCAATTTATGCGCGATACGGATATTACCATGAGGTGCTGGAAAGCTTTGCGTTTGAGGGTGCGGACGGCATGGCGCGCATGAATGAGATGATGAAAAACTTGCGCCGAAACCCGCCGCAAAAGCTGGGCGGCGACGCGGTGGCGAGCGTGTCCGACTATTGGGCGGGCACACGCACACAAGGTGCGCATATGGAGCGATTGGCATTGCCGCAATCGGATGTGATGGGCTTTGCGCTTGCAAGCGGCGGCAGTGTGGTGGTGCGACCTTCGGGAACCGAGCCGAAAATCAAAATCTATTATTCGCTGCGCGGTGAAGGCGAGCGGCAGGCGGCGGCGTGTATGCGGGAAATCTCGCGCGATGTGCATGAGATATTGGGAGTTTGAAGAATAGGAATGAAATGGCTAGAATTATCATACGCGTAGACGGGAATCAGGAAATTGGCACGGGACATGTGATGCGCTGCTTATCTGTGGCGCATGCGCTGCGGGAGCGGGGCGCGCAAGTCCTGTTTGTGAGCATCGACGCGGCGGAACTGCTGCGGGCGCAGGGATTTGATGCATTGGAAATCACCGGACGATACGACGACTTATCCGGTGAGGATGTAAGCTTTGTTTGCAGGCAATGGGCGGCTGACCTCATGCTGGTGGACAGCTATTTTGCGGATGGTGATTATTTTGAGCGTCATGAAGAGACGACCACTGCGCTTTTTTTTGATTACGGAACAGTGCCGAAGGGTGCGGACATCATCATCAATTACAATGTGTATGCGGATGCGTTTGAATATCCTGACGGTGTGACGCTATTGGGCACGCAATATGCGCCGTTGCGCGCGGAATTTGCGCAGATGACGGTGCAGCGGGATTATCAGCGTATGCGACGCATCTTGATTTCGACGGGCGGCACGGATAATTTGGATTTGACGCGCGGAATTCTGCGTGAGCTGCGCGGGATGCGGGATGTGTGCTTTGATGTGGTGGTAGGCAGACTCAACTGCTATGCGTGCGAGATCGAGCAGATGGCGGATGAGCAGATTTGTGTGCAGCATGATGTGCGGGAGATGCACCGGTTGATGATGCAGGCGGATATGGCGATTTCGGCGGCGGGGACGACGCTCTATGAGCTTTGCTGCTGCGGGCTGCCTACGGTGACCTTTTCCTTTACCGACAACCAGATTATGGCGGCACAGACGATGCAGCAAAAGGGTTTGATGCTGTGTGCGGGAAAATTTGAGGATGGAGACTTATTTGAGCGTATTCGTGTGCTGACGGAGCGGTTGCAAAAGGAACCAACGCTGCGCAAGCAGCTGGGAGACACCGCGCGCGCCGCCGTAGACGGCAAGGGTGCAGGACGGCTGGCAGACGCGCTGATTCTGCAATGCGGAATCACGGATGGGAACTAAGATGGACAAAATCAGTATTGTGGTGCCTTGCTATAACGAACAGGAGGCGCTGCCGTTTTTCTACCAAGCGATCACCGAGCAGGCGGCGAAGATGCCCCAAGCGGCGTTTGAACTTGTGTTTGTGGATGATGGATCGACAGATGCAACATTGGCGGTACTGCGCGCGCTGGCGACGGAAGATGAGCGGGTGAAGTATGTGTCTTTTTCCCGCAACTTTGGTAAGGAAGCGGCGATGTACGCGGGGTTTCAGACGGCGACGGGGGATTATATCGGTGTGATGGACGCGGACTTGCAGGACCCGCCTTATCTGTTGGAGCAGATGTTTGCGGAGCTTCGGCAGGGAGGGTATGATTGCGTTGCCACACGGCGAGTGACGCGAAAGGGGGAACCGATGATCCGGTCCTTTTTTGCGCGTACCTTTTACCGGATGATCAACCGCATGACGCAGACAAAGATTGTAGACGGCGCGCGGGATTATCGCTTGATGACGCGGCAGATGCTGGAAGCGGTATTGCAGCTTTGCGAATACAATCGATTTTCCAAGGGCATTTTTTCCTGGGTGGGATTTGAAACCAAATGGCTGGAATATGAGAACGTGAAGCGCGTGGCGGGAGAGACCAAGTGGTCTTTCTGGAAGCTGCTGATGTATTCGATTGAGGGATTTGTGGGCTTTACGACCGCGCCGCTTGCCATTGCATCCATCATTGGGGTGCTGATGTTTTTGGTTTCGGCGGTACTGATTGTGATTATCGTCATCAAAACGCTGATTTGGGGCGATCCGGTGGCAGGCTGGCCGACGCTGGCGTGCATCATTTTGCTGGTTGGGGGCATTCAGTTGTTTTGCACGGGGATATCCAACCAATATCTGGCGAAGATGTATCTGGAAGTGAAGAAGCGCCCGATCTACATTACCAAAGAGCGCAACGATGAAAGACAATAACCTCAAAAAAAACCGAGATTTTATGAAATTGTGGGATACTGACGAATCCGGTGCGTTATACAAGCAATAGGGTGCATACGACTGCGGCGCACAGAAGATCTGTGCAAGCGAATGTTTTGCATTTTAAATACCGAAGATGACAGGTCAGGAAAGGAGCAGGAACCATGAGTGACAAAATCAGAGAATTTTTGCTGAAGGTGCAGGGTGATGCAGCGATGCAAGAGGAATTTAAAGAGGTAAGTCGTAAGATTGAGCACGTGTCTGCACGGGACGAGGCGCTTGAGCAGCACATGATCCCTTTTGCAAAAAAACATGGATTTTCCTTTGTGGTAGCAGACTTTGCGCCACCGGAAGGGGAGATGATGGAAGATGAATTGATGTCGGTGAGCGGCGGACGATATTGCAACTGCAGCGGTGCGGGCGTAGGGGATAACGGATGCGCGTGTCCGTACAACGGTGAGGGCGAAAACGGCGCGACCAGCAACTTCAGCTGCTACTGCTGCGGCAGCGGCACGGGGCAGCGTCTCTTTTAAACGAAAGATCCATTAAAAAACCGCATACGATAGAATGTGTGCGGTTTTTTGGTGAGGAAAAGTAATTGCGGCGTATCAAAAAAGTAATGTTGTACGCACAGGCTGCTGCGGCTGGATCGACAGACCGGAAGTTATTTTTTTTGCGCTGCGTATTCGTGTGCGCGGTAGGGATTTTGCACCTTAAAGAATCCGCCGTCGACGGGAACGATGACGCCGGTTACATAGCTTGCCTTTTCCGAAGCGAGGAACGCAACCAGATTGGCAACCTCTTCTCCGGAACCAAAGCGATTGAGCGCGATTTGCTTTGCCTGCTCGGTGCCGCGTTCTTTGATCATCGCGTCCGTCATATCGGTGTGCGTGATGCCGGGTGCATAGGCGTTGACCGTGATGTTATAGGGGGCAAGCTCTCCTGCGGCGATGGTGATGAACATATCGACTGCCGCTTTGCTGCATCCATAGCCGATGAGCCCCACATCTGCGATGGAGCTGGAAATGGAGGAAGCGCCGACCACGCGTCCGTACATATTCTTCTTCATATATGGCGCAACCGCCTGCGTCATCAAAAATTGACTTTTGAAGTTGACATTCATGATGCGATCGAGATATTCTTCTGTCATTTCATCCATGAAGGCGAAATTAAAGATGCCCGCATTGTTGATCAGGATATCGATTCTGCCGAATTGCTGTGCGACGGTGCTGGCGATGCGATCGACATCCGCCTTGATGCTGACATCCCCTTGGATGATCGTGCAGCTTGGCTCGATGGCTTGCAGCTCGGCAAGCGTCTTTTTTGCGCTGGCTTCATTCGAATGATATACGGCGACAACGGTGTTGCCGTCCTTGGCAAGTGCTTTTGAAATGTCTTCTCCCATGCCACGGGTACCACCGGTTACGATGGCGACTCTTTTTGTATTCATAATATAACCCTCCAGTTATTGCGTTTGATTGATATTGGCTGATGCGAAAGTAAAGTGCGAAACTGTCATCATTGTAACAACAAAATTGGAACGTGTCAATAATTTGTGGAAATTGGAGTGAGGAAGGTGCGCAAAGCCGCTTGTTTCAGCGAATTTTTTTCAAGAAATCGTTGTAATAGTCGCAAATTTGCAAGAATAGTGAAAAAACAGAAAAAAGTATTGCATTTCATCATGAGCTGTGATAGGATAAAGCTACAATAAATGGAACGTTCAAAATAATATCAAAAAAGATTTACGAATATTACAGAAGTATGAAATATTGAAGGAAGAATCGGTCATATTCGCCGATCAGCTCAATTTTACAAGATGTCAACGCGAACACAACACAAGGACAGACTTAGATGAATCATGCATTGCACATAAATTAATTTTGCGAAACAGGGGTATATAAGGATGAATACAATGGATAAGTTTTCTATGAATGGTAAAGTTAGCGTGGTTACAGGCGGTGCGCAGGGATTGGGCAAAGCCATGGCGCAGGCGCTGGCATCGGCGGGATCGAACATTGTGATTGCGGAGATCAACACGCAGCTTGGGGAAGAAACCGCAAAAGAGATCGCAAAGGAATACGGCGTACAAGCCGTTGCGATGGCGTGCGACGTAACCAAGCCGGAGGACTGCAATGCACTGATCCAAAAGACAGTGGAGCGTTTTGGCAAACTGGACGTGATGGTGAACAACGCGGGCATCACGAAGCACATTCCGGCAGAGGATGTGAGTCCTGAGGATTGGATGGCGGTGATCAACGTCAATTTGAACGGCGTATTCTTCGGATGTCAGGCTGCCGCAAAGCAGATGATCAAGCAGAAGGGCGGCGTAATCATCAACATCGCTTCTATGTCCGGCATGATTGTCAACTTCCCGCAGCCGCAGGCCTCCTACAACGCCTCCAAGGCGGCAGTGATGCACCTTTCCAAATCATTGGCGTGTGAATGGGCGCCGCACAACATCCGCGTGAACGCGATTTGCCCGGGATACATGAAAACTGCTATGACTGAAAAATTCTTTGCAGGCGGCGGAGAATGGGTGGATACATGGATGCGTATGAGCCCGATGGGTCGTCCGGGTACGCCGGATGAGCTGGAAGGCATCGTGCTGTATCTGGCGAGTGACGCTTCTACGTTTACGACGGGAGCGTGCATTCCGGTGGATGGCGCGTACACCGCTTGGTAAAAGGAAACGAACCGGAAACGCGCAATCTGTAAAGACAGACGATTTGCGCGAACGTTGAGGAGAAGGAATCAGAATGAACGCACGAGAACGATTGACACAAACATTAAATCATAAGCAGCCTGACAAGGTGGTGCTGGACATCGGCAGCTCGCTGGTGACCGGTATTTCCGCTGTGGCGCTATCCAAACTGCGTGATGCGCTGGGGCTGGAGAAGCGACCGGTGAAGGTTTATGAGCCGATGCAGATGCTGGGGCTGGTGGAGGATGACCTGCGTGAAGCGCTGGGCATTGATGTGAAGGGGGCGTGGTCGCCCTACACGACATTCGGCTCCAAGAACGACGCATGGAAGCCGTGGAGGTTCCACGAGATTGACATGTTGATCAGCGCTGATTTGACTTATGATTTCACACAAGAGGGCGATTGCCGTGTTTACCCGAAGGGGGACAAGAGCGTTGATTACAGCGCGTGGATGCCCAAGGGAGGATTTTACTTCGACAATCATGTGCGGCAGGGTAACATCGACGAGAGCGTTTTGGACGGGAAGAATGATTTTGCAAACGATTTTCCTGTCATGAGCGACGAGGTGGTGGCGGACATCACAGCGCAGGTCGAGGACATTTACAACAATACGGAATATGGCATCAATGTGGGGAACTTTATGTGCGGATTCGGCGATGTTGCTGCATTGCCCGGCCCCGGACAAAAGGAAACCAAGGGCATCCGCAGTGTTGAGGACTGGCTGATGGCGCATTACCTGACGCCGGACTACGTGCACGAAGTCTACGAAATGCAGTTGCAAAACGCGCTGCAAACGCTGACGAAGCTGAAGGCGGCGATTGGTGACAAGCCGCAGGTCATTCAGATCAGTGGAACAGACTTTGGCACACAGCGGTGCGAATTTATTGCGCCGGATATGTACCGTACCTTTTATAAGCCGTATCACACGCGCATTAACGAATGGGTACATCAAAATACGGGCTGGAAAACCATGTTCCACAGCTGTGGCTCCATCGTGAAGATTTTGGACGATCTGGCGGAAACGGGTGTGGACATTCTGAACCCGGTACAGTGCTCTGCGACGGACATGGATGCGAAAATGCTCAAAGAGAAATACGGAGACAAGTTCGTGTTTTGGGGCGGCGGCGTGGAAACGCAGGGGGTGCTGTCCAACGGAAGTGCGGACGATGTGCGCAAAGAGGTGCGGGAGAGACTTGCGATCTTTGCACCGGGCGGCGGCTTTGTATTCAACACAGTGCACAACATTCAGGCGACGACGCCGGTGGAGAACATGCTTGCCATGTTTGAAGTGCTGGGTGAATACAACGCAAAATAGTTTTCTATATTATGATATAGACGATTCAAAAACAGATTTTTGTTTCAGGAGGAGTTAAGATGTCAAATCAAAATCCGCAAGAAGTAGCATTGAAGAAGGAGAACAAGGTTTTAAAAGTGCTGGCAAAACCGGAATTGACCGTACTGTTTGCACTGATCGTACTGGTTGTGGTGCTATGTGTTGCACGACCGGACGTTTTCCCGACTGCCAAGAATATTTTTAATATTTTGAGACAGTTCTCGTTGATCGCAATTATTGCGGTTGGTATGTCCATGATCATCATTACGGGTGGCATTGACCTTTCGGTCGGTGCGATAGTGGCATGCTCCGCTTGCTTTGGTTCCTTTGTGAACCGTGCAGTGGAGGGGGGCATCAATCCGATTTTTGTACTGCTGCTGATTTTGGCAATGGGCGCAGCTATTGGCTTAGCTAACGGTCTATTGGTGGCGAAGGTAGGCGTACCGCCTTTCATTGCAACACTGGGTATGCTGTCTATCGGCAACGGCGTTGCGTTGCTGCTGACCAACGGCGCGCCGATCAGCTATCAGGCGACATGGATCAGCGTATTTGGCGGCGGCTACATCGGTCCGGTGCCGGTAACGGTTATCGTGATGGGTGCTGTGCTGGTGTTTGGTTTCATCTTTACAAAATATACACTTGCCGGCAGAAATGTGTATGCCGTGGGCAACAGCGCGAGAGCGGCAAAGCTGTCCGGTATCAATGTAGACAAAACGACAATCAGCGTTTATGTGATTACAGGAATTTTGTGTGGCATCTGCGGACTGATTTTGGTGGGACAGATGAACGCGGCAGACCAATCTTATGGTAAGGGCATCGAGCTGAACGCCATTGCGGCGGCTGTAATCGGCGGCATCAGTATGACAGGCGGTGAAGGAAACGTCGTTGGCGTTATCATCGGCGCGGGTTTGATGGGTGTGCTGCAAAACATGTTCGTACTTTTGGCTGTATCCGGCTACTGGCAGACGATCATCATCGGCGCGGTTATCATCGGCGCGGTTGCAATCGACTCTGTGAGAAAGAAAAGAGCCGCAAGATAATCCGGACGGAATTGCGTGCGCGGTAAACAAGAATTCAAGTTTGGCTGAACTGGTCAAAAAAAATAAACACAAACTGAGAGGAGAAAAATCAATTATGAAAAAAAGCTTAATCACAATCATTGCAGTTTTGATGTGTGTAGCGCTCTTCGCCGGTTGCGCGGCTCCGGCTGCGGCTCCGGCATCTGAAGCTCCGGCATCCGAGGCTCCGGCATCCGAGGCTCCGGCATCTGAGGCTCCGGCATCCGAGGCTCCGGCATCCGAGGCTCCGGCATCTGAGGCTCCGGCTTCCGAGGCTCCGGCGGCGGCAATCGAAGCGCCTCCCGGAAAAACGCTGCTGTCTGTTCCGGTTGACAAATCGGCAGAAAAACCCCTCAAGATTGCTACGGTTATGGTTCAGAACAACCCGTTTGGCGCAGCAGTGCTGGTGGGACAGAACTTCTCCAAAAAGATTCTGGCTGACAAAAACGCAACTGTTGACTGCATCTCTGTGGAAGATTTCGACGCACAGAAATGGGCTTCTACGCTGGAAAACCTTGTGGCGACCGGCTATGACGCAATCTGCTACTTTGGTCTTTCCGAAGCGTTGGCACCTGTAACCCAGAGCGGCAAAGATGCAGGCATCCTGATGCTCGCATTCAACACACCGGTTGGCGACCCGAACGTTGCTGACGCATTCTACGGTCAGGACGGCTTTGCAGGCGGACAAAAATGCGGCCAGGCGTTGATTGACGCGATGGGCGGCGAAGGCGAATACGGCATCATCACCGGCGACTTCTCTGTACTGGGTCACGAATTGAGAAGAACCGGTGCAAGAGACGTACTGGACAAAAACGACAAAATGAAGCTCGTTGGTGAGTTTGAGAACAACGACAAAGCAGAAGAAGCTTATACCGTTGCGACCAACCTGATCACAGCGAACCCGAACCTCAAAGGCATCTATGTGACGGCAGGCGGCCCTTCCGGCGCTGCGAAAGCAATCGAAGATGCCGGCAAAGCCGGTGAAATCAAACTGGTTTGCCATGACGTACTGGCTGAAATCGCTCCTTACATCGCAAACGGCACCGTTTCCGCGTGCCTCGATCAGGATCCCTTCAACCAGGGCTATCAGCCGGTTATCGATGCTTACAACAAACTCGTTGACGGCAAAGAAATCCCCGCTGAAACATGGTATGAAGGCGTTATCGCTACGCCTGAGACCGTGAAAGATCTGTTCCCGGAATTGTTCTAAGACGAGCGGTTTGTAACTTGGAGTGACATCCGGCAAACCGATGATAAGAGATTTATGTGGGGTCGCCAAGTGCGGCGGCCCTGCAAAATTGCGGAGGTACGCAAATGAGTAATGAAGTGATTTGTAAGATTAACGGTATTACCAAACGTTTTCCGGGTGTTGTGGCACTCAATAATGTTAATTTTGAAATCAAACGGGGCGAGGTTCACGCGATTGTAGGCGAGAACGGCGCGGGGAAATCTACCCTTATGAATATCCTTTCCGGCGTATATCCGGCGACGGAAGGCAGTGTTGAATTCAACGGATCAACGGTTCATTTTTCGGAACCGAAGGAAGCCAACAAAGCGGGGATTGCAATGATCCATCAGGAGCTTTCGCTGGCACCCCATATGACTGCCGCAGAAAATGTTTTCATGGGCAGAATGATGTCGAAACGTGGGGGATTCATTGACCGCAAGGGAATGGAAACGGAATGCAAACGGCTGCTGAATGAGCTGGGCGTTAATTATATCAAGCCGAATGTGTTGGTGAAAAAGCTGAGTGTTTCCGAAATGCAGCTTTTGGAAATCTGTAAGGCAATCTCGCTGAATGCGCAGATGCTGATTATGGACGAGCCGACCTCATCCCTGACCAATGCGGAAATCGAATTCCTTTTGAATATTGTGGATCGTTTGAGACAGCAGGGCGTTGCGATCCTGTACATCTCTCACAAACTGGAAGAGATCATGAAGATTGCCGACACGATTACGGTGCTGCGCGATGGAACGCACATTGACACGCGCCCCAAATCCGAGATGGACGAGCACACCATGATCAGCCTGATGGTGGGTCGTGACTTTGACCAAAAGGCACATCGCGAATTTATCCGTGACTACGAAAAACGCGCACCGATTTTGTCTGTGAAGAATGTTTCGGACATGCAGGATAAGGTGCGAGATGTATCCTTCGACCTATATGAGGGTGAAGTGCTGGGGCTAACCGGACTGGTGGGCGCAGGCAGAACCGAATTATTGCAGTGCATTTTTGGCGCGCAGATGATGAAAACGGGCACCATTTATGTGGACGGCAAAGAGGTGCAGATTACCGGCACGGAGGACGCCATCAATCTTGGGATGGGTTTGGTGCCGGAAGGGCGCAAAATTCAGGGATTGTTCCTGAAAATGACGGTAGAGGATAACATGACCTCCGTTTATATGAAGCGCTTGACCAACAAAGCAGGATTCATCGATCTGAAAAAATCCAAAGGTGTTTCGGACGAATATGTAAAGAAACTGAGCATTAAGACACCTTCGTTGCAGCAGGGTATTGCAAACCTTTCGGGCGGGAATCAGCAGAAGTGCATCATTGCACGCTGGCTGATGAACAACCCGCGCATCCTCTTTATGGACGAGCCGACACACGGCATTGACATCGGCGCAAAGACGGAGATCTATCGCTTGATTGACGAACTGTCCAAGCAGGGTGTTTCGGTGGTGTTCCTGTCGTCAGAGCTGCCGGAGGTGCTGTCTGTGTGCGACCGCATCATGGTGATGCACCATGGCGAGCTGCGCGGCATTTTGATGCACGACGAGGCGGATCAGGTGAAGATCATGAGCTTTACGCTGGACAAACATGCGGTGGGCGAATAAAGACCACGGACACGATAACGCTGTTGCGTAAACGAAGCATGCGGAAAACGACTGTTTGGGAGATGACGAGACTTATCACTTAGAGCACCGTCAGGAGCAGCTGGCGAAAGGCCCTGACAGAGCTTATGTATACCACCGGTTAAGCCAGTGGTGATTCGCATAAAAGCTTAAAAGTGTGATTTAGAAACAACGAATGGAAGAAATATGCGAAACAAGAAGAAACGTTGGGAATAGGGAACGAAAGCAGCGTTTCTTCTTTTCACGATGAACTTTTTTGAAAGAGGAGAAAAGACCATGCAAAATGAAATCTTTACCTATGAAAATCTGCCTAAAATCATCGATATCAGTGCGTTATCTGTGCCAACCACACAAAATGACGTGAAGAAGCTGGCGGAAGCGGCGAATGCGCACCGGTTTATTGCGGCGTTTGTGATGCCCTGCCATGTGGAGTATCTGCGAAACTGTCTTGGAGCGGACACCAACGTCATTATGGGGGCGCCCATTGGATTCCCCACGGGGACAGATTTTACAGAGGACAAGGTGTTTCAGGTGCAGCAGATGATGAAGCGTGGTTGCACGGAATTTGATATGGTAATTTGTGTGTCCAAGCTCAAGAGCGGCGAATTGGACTACGTGCGTGAGGACATCAAGCGCGTGAAAGATGCGGTGGGAGCGTACCCGTTGAAGGTGATTTTGGAAGTGACCTATTTGACGGATGATGAAATTGCGCTAGGCAGCGAGATTGTGGCGCAGGCGGGCGCGGATTATGTGAAAACGGGAACGGGATATTCTCCTATGCCCACAGAGGTGCATCACGTAGAAATCATGAAAAAGACGGTGGGGGATCGGGTCAAAATCAAGGTTGCGGGCGGTGTGCGGAACCTGGATGACATCAAAGCGTATTACAATGCGGGAGCAACGCGCTTTGGAATCGGGATGAAGGCGGCGCTTTCCATTCTGGATGCGGTGAAATAATCGTCAATTACTAAAAAAACATGGAAGGAAGCGTGAGAAATATGGAAAAGAAATCAATTACGATTCAGGAAATTGCAGATGTACTCGATCATTCGCTGCTGCGCCCGGACATCACGGTGCAGGAGTTGAAGGAAGGCTGTGCGCTTGCAAAGGAGTACAAGTGTATTTCGGTGTGTGTGAGACCCTCTGACTTGCCCATTGTGTGCGAAGAACTGAAAGGTTCGGATGTGCTGGCGACGACTGTGATTGGATTTCCGCATGGCACCTGCACCACAGAAACCAAGGTCTTTGAGACGCAGGATGCAGTGCGCAAAGGCGCGGTGGAAGTGGACATGGTCATCAACATCGGCAGAATGAAGTCGGGGGAATATGACTACGTTCAGGATGAAATTGCTCAGGTTGCGAAGGCGGCGCATGAAGGCGGCGCGCTGCTGAAGGTGATTTTTGAGAATTATTACCTGACGCAGGAAGAGAAGATCAAGTGCTGTGAGCTTTGCAAAAAGGCGGGAGCGGACTTTATCAAAACTTCAACCGGATATGCCGGGGGCGGTGCGACCATTGAGGATTTGAAGCTGATGGTGGCGCATGCGGACGGCATGAAAGTGAAGGCGGCCGGCGGCGTGAAAACGCTGGATCAGGCGCTGGCGGTGATTGCAACGGGAACGGTGCGCATTGGCACACGTTCTTCCAAAGAAATTTTGCTGGATGCAGTGGAGCGAGACAAGGCTGGCGCGCTGTTTATTGAAGCAGGAGCGGAACTTGGCGGTGGATACTGATTCGGCGGTCAGTGAGGGGAGCCAAGCATGGCTACAATGAAGGACGTTGCACGCCTTGCCGGGGTATCGCATGGGACGGTGTCTAATGTGATCAACGGCGCAAAGGGCGTGCGCTTAGACAAGGTTGAACGCGTGGAGCAGGCGATGAAGGAACTGCGCTATGTTCCCAATGCCATTGCATCGACTTTAAAGCAAAGCAAGACGATGCAGTTTGACGTGATTTTGCCCAACATCATCGACAAATCATTATCGCTCATGCACACCAATCTTTCCGTGCTGGGCGCAAAGCTGGGCTATACGGCGAATCTGCATACCACGAATGAAGATGCGGATTTGGAAACCAAGCTGCTGAATCAAGCATTGATGTACAACAAGGATGGCGTACTGTTGATGACATGCCAGCCGGCAAATGCGGATCTGTTTCGGGAACTGCGTGAGCGGGGTCTTAAGATTGTCTTTTTGCAGCGCATGATTGCAAAACTCAACACCGACTTTATTGCGGTGGATGCCAAAAAAGCCGCTTACACTGCGATTAAGCAGATGTTACAGCGCGGCTATCGTAATATGGGAATCATTGTGGGGCCGCGCGAATATACGCTGGAGAAAGAAATTTTCAACGGGTTTGCTTCGGCACATCACGATATGCATGGCGAGATCAATCTTGATTATTGCGCAACGGCAAGCTATGACAGGGAGAGCGCGCTCAATGCGGCGATCCGCATTCTATCGCAGGAGGAACCGCCCAGCGTGGTGCTGACTTCGTGCAGCCAGATCAAGGAATCTGTACAAAAGGCACTGGAAGTGATGGGGATTGCGCCGGAGCGGCGTCCGCTGATTTTGGCGCTGGTACCCGCTAGCTGGACCAGCTCTATGATGCCGGGCGTGATTGAACTGCCGCTGCCTTATGACAAGATGGCGGACGAAGCGTTTCGATTGCTGATGGAGCGTGTGAACAGCCCTAATTTGCACGAGACCAAGCAGCTTTTTGTGACGGATGAATACATCAACATTGAGGCGGTGATAACCAAGCATTTGGACACGCCGAAGAAGCCAAAAGAAAAGTCCACGATTCGTATTCTACTCACGGATGATCGCGCGCGCGTTGCGGTGCAGACCATGAAAAGCTGCTTTGAAAACACCACGGGTTATCGCGTGGAGATTGATTATCGTGACTACACAAAAATGTATGACGCGGTGTGCGAAGCGGCGCAGAGCGACGAATATGATGTGCTGGATCTTGACATTCCGTGGATGGAGGAATTTGCGGAGAATCAGTGGGTGGAAGCGCTGGATGGGCGCATTCAAAGCGACCCGCTGTTCTACAATGATGTGCCGCAGGATGTTTATGAAGAATTTGCGGTGCGCAAGGGAAAAACGTATGGCGTACCCTATACATTTTGTCAGCAACTGCTGTTTTATCGCAAGGATTTATTTGACGACATTGTGACACAGCGCAAATATCACGCGAAATATAAAAAAGAATTGCGCCCGCCAAAGACATGGCAGGAGTTTAACCAGATTGCGGAGTTTTTTACACGAAAATTCAATCCGGATTCGCCAACGGAGTTTGGCACAACGCTGGGCGGACGCATGAGCAGCGGCGCGGTGTGCGAATATCTGCCGCGGTTGTGGTCGTTTGGCGGAGAAGTGCACGGCAAGAAGGGGTTTACGCTGGACAGCCCGGAGGCGGTGGCGGCGCTGGAGAACTACAAGCAGAGCTATAAATATGCGTCGGAGGGCTCCTGCGACAACTGGTGGCCGGAGCAGCCGGTGGAATTTCGTGAGCGGAAAGCGGCAATGATGGTGCTGTTTTCGGATAATTTGACGGCGGTGACGGAGCGCGATAAATCTGATATTGTGGGGAAAATCGGATTTGACTTGCTGCCGGGAAAATTTAGCGTGGACGGTGGCTGGGTGCTGGCGCTTAACCGCAACAGCAAGCGCAAGGACGAGGCATACGAGTTTATGCGCTGGGTGACGAGCCGGGAAATTTCGGTGATCAGCACGATCATTGGGAATTTTGTTCCCAACCGAATTTCCATTGAGAACATTGAACTGGAAAATATTTATCCGTGGATTCGTAAGAATACGCAGGCGCGCAAGCATGGGCGGCTGCGCGCGCTTCCGAAAAGCAAAAGCGGGCAGTTGATCAGCGAGAGTATGTTTGAGCGCATTTTGGGACGGGCTGTGTATGACACGATCACGGGTAAAACGGATGCGCAGACGGCATTGTCTGAGGCGAACAAGGAATTGAACCAGATATATAACACATGAGGAGAGAGACAATGAGCAAGAAAATTATTGCATGGGATTTAGGGACCGGCGGAAACAAAGCGTCGCTATACGATGCGGAGGGGAACTGCATTGCGGCGACGTTTGTATCGTATGACACATATTATCCGGCGCATGGCTGGCATGAGCAGAAGCCGGAGGACTGGTGGAACGCCATTGTGCAGAGCACACGGCAACTGCTGGCGGAGACCAAGGTAGACAAAAATGATATCACATGCTGCGGTATTTCCGGTCATAGCCTGGGAGCGGTACCCATCGGTAAGGACGGGTCTCTGCTCAAGGAGGCGACGCCCATATGGTCGGACGGGCGCGCGACGGCGCAGGTTGCCAAAGTGTTTGAGGGGTATGACGAGGAAAAGTGGTACATGACCACAGGGAACGGCTTTACCCCTGCTTTTTACACCGCGTTTAAAATCCTTTGGTATAAGGACAACGAACCGGACGTGTTTGCAAAGATCGACAAGGTGATCGGCACAAAGGATTACATCAACTACAAGCTGACGGGTCGGCTGGTGACGGAGCCTTCATATGCTTCGGGCAGCGGTGTATGGGATTTGAACGGATGGCAGTATTCCGGTGAGCTGATTGAGGCAATGGGTTTGCCGGCGGAAATTTTCCCGGAGGTGGTGGCATCCACAGATGTGATCGGACAGATTAGCAAAGAGGCGGCGGAGGCGCTGGGATTGAGTACGAATGTTGCTGTGGTGGCAGGCGGCGTGGACAATTCCTGCATGGCGCTGGGCGCAAAAGCGTTCAAGGAAGGGCGGGTGTATAACTCGCTGGGTTCCTCCTCGTGGATCGCAATTTCTTCACAGAAGCCCTTGCTGGAAAAGCGGTCCAGACCATATGTATTCACGCACGTGGTACCGAAATATTTCGCTTCTGCACTCTGCGTGACAGCGGGTGGCACGGCGTTTCGCTGGATGCGGGATCAACTGGGGCGCGAGTTTATTGAGGAGGCGCAGCGCACGGGCAAGGATGAATATGAGCTGATGACGGCGGAGGCGGCAAACTCACCTGTGGGAGCAAACAAGCTGTTGTTTAATCCAAGCCTGGGCGGCGGCATGCCGATGGACAAAAGCTACAATCTGCGCGGTTCCTTTATGGGCTTGGATTTGATCCATACGCGCGCGGACATCATCCGCGCTTCCATGGAGGGTATTTCTATGAGCTTGCGCGTTTGTCTGGACGAACTGCGCACCATGACGCAGATCAGCGACGAAATGCTGCTGGTGGGCGGCGGGTCTAAGAGTGCGCTGTGGAGGCAGATTTATGCGGACATCTACAAGGTGACGGTGTTAAAATCCAACATCGATCAACAGGCGGCGGCGCTGGGCGCTGCGGCGGTTGCGGCGGTGGGAACCGGCTTGTGGAGCAACTTTGACAAGATTGACGAGTTGCACAACATTGAGGAGCGCGTTGTGCCGAGCGCGCAGAACATGGAATACTATGATAAAATGATGCAGATTTATCGCAAGGCCACGGATTCGCTGTGCGATATCGGGGATGCGCTGATGAGCTTGTAAGAGCCGCGGAGCGATTTTATAAGGCGCGAAAGCCGCGCATTTGGGCAATTTTTCTTTTGCCTGAATGCGCGGCTTTTTGATGCTGAGAAATGGTGCGTTTTTGTGTTGTGGAGGGAATTGCGGGGTTTTACGGTGGGAGTATATTCACGAGATATCGGGCACGGTGACGCGGCAGCGCGCTCTTTTTTTGGTGCCGTCGAGGGCGTATGCCGTGATGGTGGAAGTGCCGACGCCGACCGCTTTGATTTTGCCCGTGGAAGGGGAAACCTGAACGGCTTTGGGATTGCTGCTGACCCATTTGAGCGTTCGTTTGGAAGCGTTGGCGGGGAGCACTTTTGCCTTGAGCGTGGCGACTTTGCCCTTTTTGAGCGTAAGGGAGGTGGGCGACATCGAGACGCTTTTTACCGGCCTATATACGGTGATAAGGCAGGAAACCGATTTGCGGCTGCCGTCTGTTGCGGTGGCGGTGATGCGCACCTTACCGGTGCCCGTTGCCGTGACCATGCCTTTGGAATTCACGGTTGCGCGCTTGGCATTGCCGGTGGTCCAAAGGACAGATTTGGAAGCGCCGGAAGGCGCCACGCCTGTTTTGAGTCGGTAGGATTGACCGATAAACAGATTCATGGAGGTTTTGCTGATTTTGACCTGCTGTACCATTGGCGTGACCTTTAAAGCGTAGGTAGCCTTGGTGCGTGCGCTGTTTTGCAGGGTTGCCGTAATGGTAACGCGCCCTACGCCGCGACCGTAGACAACGCCCTTGGAATCAACGGTTGCGATTTTTTTATTGCTGCTGCTCCATTGAATGGGGTATTGCGCCTCGCTTGCGGGGCTGACAGAAGCAGTCATTTTAATTTTTTTGCTGACGCCCACGGCGGGCGCGGATGCGGAAAGTGAGATATTTGGAATATTCTGCTGCACGGTGACGGTGCAGGAAGCAGTTTTGCCGCCCTCTGCGGTGACCGTGATGACAGCGGTGCCTGCGGCATGCGCGGTTACAATGCCTGAGGTATCCACGGAAGTGACGGCGGGGTTGCTGCTGCCCCAAGAGACGGCCGGATTGGTGGCGTTGGCGGGGGAAATGGTTGCCGTCAGCTTGTGCGTGGCGTTTGCGCTTAAGGTAAGCGTGGCTGCATTCAGCGATACGGAAGCCACGGGAACGACAAGACTCGGCACGGTGACGGTGCAGGAAGCAGTTTTGCCACCCTCTGCGGTGACCGTGATGACAGCGGTGCCTGCGGCATGCGCGGTTATCATACCTGTGGCATCCACGGAAGCGACGGCGGGGTTGTTGCTGCTCCACGAGACGGCCGGATTGGTGGCGTTGGCGGGGGAAAGGATTGCCGTCAGTTTATGCGTGGCGTTCGCGTTTAAGGTAAGCGTGGCTGCATTCAGCGACACGGAAGCCACGGGAACGACAAGACTCGGCACAGTGATGGTGCAGGTAGCGGTTTTGCCGCCCTCTGCGGTGACCGTGATGACAGCGGTGCCTGCGGCATGTGCGGTTACAATGCCTGAGGCATCCACGGAAGCGACGGCGGGGTTGCTGCTGCCCCAAGAGACGGCCGGATTGGTGGCATTGGCGGGGGAAATGGTTGCCGTCAGCTTGTGCGTAGCGTTTGCGTTTAAGGTAAGCGTGGCTGTATCCAGCGACACGGAAGCAACGGGAACGACAAGACGTGCATAGGCGTTTTGGAGCTGAACAATGCCGTTGCCAAAGTCTACATCATAATCTTTACCAAGCGGGTGCATGGCGGTATCGACCAACAACTGCTCGACTTGCGCGGGGGTGAGTGAGGGGTTGGCAGACAGCAGAAACGCGGCGCAGCCTGCTACGATGGGTGCGGAAAAGGAAGTGCCGGCACTGAAGGAGAACGCATTACCGGTATGGCTTGCCGTGATGATATCGGCGCCGGGCGCGCAAAGATCGACACGGTCGTTATACTGAGAAAAATTTGCAATGCCATTTTTATAGGTGGATGCAGAAACGGAAATCACGTTATCGTAACTGGCGGGGAAGCTGTATGCACCGTCATAATTGGCGCTGCCGCGATCGTTACCCGAGGAGGCGATGAGGATTTTACCTTTTTGCGCGGCATACTGAATTGCTTGATATTCAACGCTTTGATCCAGCACTTCCTGCGGGGGATAGTTTGTTTTATAAGACTCCATGTAGCCGCCAAAACTCATGTTAATGATACGCACGTCTGCACGATCTGCTGCCATGCGCAGCGCGGCGACGATGTTTGCGGTTGAGGCGACTTTGCCTTGCGCAATGCGATAAGGTGCGATGGACACATTCGCCAAACCTGCCGAGCCTGCGATGCCCGCCTGATTGTTGGTGAGTGCGGCAATGCTGCTTGCGACACCCGTGCCATGCCCCAGAGTGTCGACTACATTGGGTGAATTGGTGATAAAATCGTAGCCGCTTGTGATGCGATTCTGAAACTCGAAATGTGTGGTGTTAAGCCCCGAATCCAGCACGGCTACTGTGATGGAAGCAGGGTTTTTGATGCTGTTCCATGTTTGGTCTGCTTGAATGACGGGATACCACCACATCTTGATACCATTGACAAGAGCCTCTGTAAAATAGGTATCGTTGGGTGGCGCGTTGAGATAACGCAATTCGTTTTTTCCGGCGCAAAGCACGTTGGGTGCGGCGTTCAATTCGTCAATGAGCGCGTCAACATCCGCCTGTGGAGACGGAATAAGCACATCTACCACATCGGAAACTTGTTCGATCAGCTCGATTTGACCGCCGACGGACCTCAAATTATTTAACTGAACAGATTGTGGTTCTTGATACATCACAACGATGCCATCTTCGGGATTGGGCACAGAGGCGCAATAGGACAGCGCTACCTCAGGGATTTCTTCGGTTGGTACGGGTGACGCATCCGGCTCAGGCTCGAACGCAGACGGCTGCGGTGACGCGGAGGGTGTGGGAACGGGCGCTTCAGGAGTGGGAGAGGGCACCGGAGCAATGGACGGTTCCGGCGCGGAGGATGGTTCCGGTGCGGAGGATGGTTCCGGTGAAATTGCAGGGTCGGTTTGCTGCGACGCAGTCTGTGTGGCTGTTGGTTGATCGGTAGGGGTGTCCGCACCGGAAGGAGTGTCCGTAAAATCGACCGGCGCAGACTCAACCGGCTGAGCAAACCCTATGACGGGGGTGAATATGGAACAAAAGAGGCAAAAACAAATCAGTAGGGGTAGAACTCGTTTCACGATACAATCTCCTTAATATACATGAAAAATTAGGAATTTATTTACAATGGCGCAATGCAACACGCCGGGAGAGCCGTTTACGTCATATCATACACGGTGACGCGGCAGCGCGCTCTTTTTTTGGTGCCGTCGAGGGCGTATGCCGTGATGGTGGAAGTGCCGACGCCGACCGCTTTGATTTTGCCCGTGGAAGGGGAAACCTGAACGGCTTTGGGATTGCTGCTGACCCATTTGAGCGTTCGTTTGGAAGCGTTGGCGGGGAGCACTTTTGCCTTGAGCGTGGCGACTTTGCCCTTTTTGAGCGTAAGGGAGGTGGGCGACATCGAGACGCTTTTTACCGGCCTATATACGGTGATAAGGCAGGAAACCGATTTGCGGCTGCCGTCTGTTGCGGTGGCGGTGATGCGCACCTTACCGGTGCCCGTTGCCGTGACCATGCCTTTGGAATTCACGGTTGCGCGCTTGGCATTGCCGGTGGTCCAAAGGACAGATTTGGAAGCGCCGGAAGGCGCCACGCCTGTTTTGAGTCGGTAGGATTGACCGATAAACAGATTCATGGAGGTTTTGCTGATTTTGACCTGCTGTACCATTGGCGTGACCTTTAAAGCGTAGGTAGCCTTGGTGCGTGCGCTGTTTTGCAGGGTTGCCGTAATGGTAACGCGCCCTACGCCGCGACCGTAGACAACGCCCTTGGAATCAACGGTTGCGATTTTTTTATTGCTGCTGCTCCATTGAATGGGGTATTGCGCCTCGCTTGCGGGGCTGACAGAAGCAGTCATTTTAATTTTTTTGCTGACGCCCACGGCAGGCGCAGATGCGGAAAGTGAGATGTTTGGAACATTCTGCTGCACAGTGACGGTGCAGGAAGCAGTTTTGCCGCCCTCTGCGGTGACCGTGATGGTAGCCGTTCCCAGCGCGTTTGCGGTAACTCTGCCGGATGCGCTTACGTCTGCGACGGCAGGATTACTGCTGGACCAAGAGAGCGCCTTATTTGCGGCGTTTGAGGGAGTGATGGTGGCGGAAAGCTGCACCGAGGAGGACAGCCCCATGGTAAGAGAACTGCGATCCAACGTGATTTTGGAAACCGGTATGACGATTTGCTCGTATGCCCGTTTGAGCTGAACTTTGCCGTAACCGTAATATTTATCATAGCCTGCACCGGTAGGATTATACGCAGTGGAGGTCAAAATCTTTTCCACGGCTGCCGGACTTTGATTGGGGCTGACCGAAAGCAAAAAAGCGGCACAACCTGCAACGATGGGCGATGAAAAAGAAGTGCCGTCACTGATGGTGTAACTGCCGGTGTAGCTTGCCATGAGCACATCCTCGCCGGGGGCGCTTAGATCGACACGATCGTTGTATTGAGAATAGTAGGATGGGCGGTTTCCCGAAGAGAGCGATGCAACCGAAATGACATTATCATAGCTTGCCGGGAACGAATATGCACCGGCGAGTGTTGGGTCATCCGCCTCATTGCCGGAAGAGGAAATCAGTATTTTTCCTTTTTGTGCGGCATATTGAACCGCCTGATATTCTACATCCTTGTCCAGAAAGGACTGCGGCGGGTAGGTCCACAGATAATCTTTGATATAACCGCCATAGCTCATATTGATGACTTGAACATCCGGACGATCTGCCGCCATACGCAATGCGGCGACAATTTTTGAGACCTGAATGATGCGTCCGGAGCTTACGCGAAAAGGCGCGACCTTGACGTTGCTTGCCCCTGCTACGCCGGCAATTCCGGTACTGTTGTTGGTGGCGGCTGCAACGCAGCTTGCTACGCTGGTGCCGTGACCATTGGTGTCTGTGACATTGGTGGTTTTGTTGACAAAATCATAGCCTTTGGCGATGCGCCCCTGCAAATCCGGATGCGAGGTATTGAGACCGGAATCCAGCACCGCAACCACAACAGGCGCGGAGTTGCGCGCTAAATCCCATGTTTGATCCGCCTGAATGCTGGAATACCACCACTGCGTGACGCCGCTGTATGGCACGGTGAGGTAAGGATCGTTGGGAGCGGCGTTGAGATAACGCACATCATTTTTTCCCGCGAACAGAACATTGGGCGATTGATTGAGTTGATCGATCATGGCATCGGCATCCACATCGGGAGCAGGAACGATGACATCTACCACATCCGAAACTTGCTCGATCGCCATGATATCCGAACTGAGCATGGAAAGATTATCGAGCTGCATGGGCTGCGGCTCCGCATACATGACCACGATTTCTTCTGTGGGATCCGCGTCCGAGGTGGAATACATCAGTGGCGCAGAAGGCGTGGGCAGCACGCTCGGCGTTGCAGTGGGCGACGCGCCGGGTGCGGGAGACTCCGAGGGCTGCGCAACGGGCGAAGCGGACGGCGTTTCGGTGGGTGCTTCTGAAGGTGCTTCGCTAGGCGCCTCGGTGGGCGATGGGCTTTCCGAGGGCACGGCGGTGGGCTGCTCCGTGGGAAGGGGCGTTGGCTCCGCAATGGGCGTGGGGGTCGGATTCGGCTCTGCATCGGGCTGCGGTGAGGGAACCTCACCGGGCGATTCAACCGGAAGATCTGTTGGGATTGAGCTTGGCTGCTCGGAAACCTCCGGTAATGCGGAAGCGCTCGCAAGCGGAGCCTCTTCCGATTCTTGCGCCAGACCCACCACAGTGATGGAACAGAGCAGACAGAGACACAAAATGATAGCAGTTAGTTTTTTCATGAAGCGAACCCCCGAAGAGTAGTCTATTGGTATGCCGCAATCGAATGCTTGCGGTCCATCGATATCTATACCCATCTTATCATATAATAAGGAAAAGAAAAACCAAAAAATAAAAAAGAATGCTGCAAAACAAGCAGTTTGCGGCAAATGGACGATATACGGACGTGAAGCGAAAAGAGATGTTGTAAAAGGATTTTTGATCCAGCGTTGCACTCTTTTGACCTGAGAAATAAAAATCGTATTGTGATTCCTTGGAAGGGCTGATATAATACACTTGAGTTGTGCGAGCCAAAGATATCTTGGATGCGTGACAGTAAAATTATGAAGTGTGAAACGAGAAGGTTTTTTATGAAATTTGGATTAACAGACGAGCAGGTATTGCGATCAAAAGAAAAATTCGGAACCAACCAGATCAGCGAAACCAAATCCGAAGGATTTTGGAAGAAGTTTCGCAATAATCTAGGTGACCCGATGATTAAAATTTTGTGCGTTGCGCTGGGCATCAACGTGGTGTTTGCCGCGCTGGGGCATGCAGAGTGGTATGAATCCATCGGCATCGCGGCGGCGATTTTGCTGGCGGTCTTTGTTTCCACGTTTTCGGAGCATAAGAACGAGAATGCGTTCCAGAAATTGCAGGAGGAGGCCTCGCAGATCTTTTGCAAAGTGTATCGCAATGGCGTAATTGCGGAAACTCCGATTGGCGAAATTGTGGTGGACGATTGCGTATTGCTGCAAACGGGGGATAAAATTCCTGCCGACGGCGTGGTGGTGGACGGCAGCTTACAGGTGGATCAATCTGTGCTGAACGGTGAATCCAAAGAGGCGGAGAAAATTCCGGCAAGCGACGTTGCTGCGTTTGCGGAGTCGTTGGACTTTTTGGACGAATCCAAGGTGTTTCGCGGGTCTGTGATCGTATCCGGCAACGCTGTGATGCAGGTGACGACGGTGGGTGACAAGTCGGTATACGGCAAGATCGCGCAGGAGTTGCAGACGGATGTGGAGCGGGATTCACCATTGAAGGTGAAGCTGAGCAAGCTTGCCAAGGGCATCAGCAAATTTGGCTACCTTGGCGGTATTGCGATTGCGCTGGTGTTCCTGTTTATGAACTTCTTTGTGCATAACGGCTTTGATCCGGCGGCCATTTCCGCATATTTTGCGGATGGTATTCGTGTGGCGGGCGATGTGATCAATGCGATCATGCTGGCGGTGATCATCATTGTAATGGCAGTGCCGGAAGGGTTGCCGCTGATGATTGCCATTGTCTCCTCCCTCAACATGGGAAAAATGCTGAAGGACAATGTGCTGGTGCGCAAGATTTCCGGCATTGAGACGGCGGGCAGCCTGAACATTTTATTTAGCGATAAGACGGGGACCATTACCAAGGGACAACTGGAAACCGTGATTTTTATTGACGGTGCGGGCAAGGAATACCAGCGCCTTGACCAGGTGGAGGACGAACTGCACAAGCTTTTGAGCACAAGCATGCTGAGCAACACGGCGGCAGTGGTGTCCGGAGAGGGTGCGCAACGGCGCGTATTGGGCGGCAATGCAACCGAGCGCGCCATCATGAACTTTGCGGCGGAACACGCGTATCATGCCGAGGTGCAGGTGGTGGACACGGTGCTGTTCAACAGCACCAATAAATATTCCGTGGCGCGTGTCGAGGGGGAGTATGCGCTCTCGCTGGTGAAGGGCGCGCCGGAGCGCATTTTGCATCGATGCAAGACGCGTTACGATCAGGAGGGCAATAAGCAGCCTTTCTGCGCCGAAGATCAGTTGATTGCAAAGATCGACGAACTGGCAAACCGCGCGATTCGTGTGCTGGCGTTTGCCACGGCGGATCGGGAAATTGTGGATGGGGAATTGCCGGACGGCGAATTTACGCTGGTGGGCATTGTGGGCATCCGCGACGAGGTGCGGCCGGAATCTGTGACCGCGATTGCGGAGGTGCACAACGCCGGCGTACAAGTGGTGATGATTACGGGCGACCGCAAGGAAACGGCGGTTGCGATTGCAAAAGAGGCGGGATTGCTGCGCGCGGAGACAGACCGCGTATTGACCTCTGACGAGCTGGCGCAGATGCCGGACGAGGAGATCAAGGCGATTTTGCCGGATATTCGTGTGATTGCGCGGGCGCTGCCTTCGGACAAGAGCCGCTTGGTACGCCTTTCACAGGAGTGCGGACTGGTGGTAGGCATGACGGGCGACGGCGTAAACGATTCGCCTGCGCTCAAGAAGGCGGATGTTGGATTTGCGATGGGCGGCGGCACGGAAGTTGCAAAAGAGGCGAGCGCCATCGTGATATTGGACGACAACTTCAACTCCATCGACAAAGCGATTTTGTATGGGCGTACGATTTTTAACAACATTCGCAAGTTTATCATCTTTCAGCTGACCATCAATGTGGCGGCGGTGATGATCTCCTTTGCTGCTCCGCTGCTGGGTGCGGAGAGCCCGCTGACCATTACGCAGATTTTATGGATCAATCTGGTGATGGATACGCTGGCGGCGCTGGCGTTTGGCGGTGAGCCTGCGCTCAAGCGTTATATGAAAGAAAAGCCCAAGCGGCGGGACGATAACATCGTCAGCCCGTATATGTGGAGTGCGATTTTGACGGCGAGTATCTGGATTTTTGCTTTGAGCATGGTGTTCCTGTTTGCGCCGATCACAAATAACTTTTTCCGGTCGGATGACGCGAACCGTTACTTGATGACAGGGTTCTTTGTATTCTTTATGTTTATTGCGGTGTTTAACGCGTTCAACGCGCGAACGGAGCAATACAACCTGCTGGAATACGTGAAGCAGAACACGGCATTCTTGAAAGTGATGGGCGTGATCGCGGTGGTACAGGTTGCGCTGACCTATTTGGGCGGTGTGATTTTCAGTTGCTATGGTCTGACGGGCATGGAATGGGTGTTTGTGCTGCTGATGGCAGTGACCATCATTCCGGTGGACTTGGTACGCAAGGCGGTTTATAAGCGGGTACGCAAAGATAAAATAGAATCGTAAACTGTAAAAATCCCCTGCCACGCTGCTGCGTGACAGGGGATTTTTTTGTTATTCCTCGCTTCGGTAGAGAGCATCGTAGTCGTATTCCACATCCGAAAGGCGATCTTGGAACCAGCGCTTTGCTTGATCGAGCGCGCGGTTGTGTACGATGGGGGAAAGCTCCTCTGTGAACAAATCTAAAATCTTACCGCATTTGACAAGACCGATGCGTTCGTCAAACTCATTGAGAAAATAATCTTCGATGCGCTGTGTGAGCTTTTTTCCGGTGTCTGCATCCAGCTTTGTCATAAGCGCACCTACTGCACCAGAACGCCGCCGATAAAGACAGCTTCGATCTTATTTTGCGCGTCCAGCAGATTTCCGTTGCCGCCGACGAGCAGGATATCCGCGTCCTTACCGGCTTCCAGAGAACCGACGCGGTTTGAGACTCCCAAAATGGTTGCGGGATGGATGGTGATTGCTTCGAGTGCTGTTTGCTCGTCTAAGCCTAACGTTGCCGCGTAAATCGCGCATTGCAGCGCGGATGTGGCGGGATATTCGTAAGCGCCGGAAGTAAACGCAAAGGGAATGACGGCGCGCTCCAGTGCCTTTGCCGTGCGGATATCCTCATCTGTCAGGATTGCATCTGTGCCATTCTGCGGCATGGAGGTCAGCAGTACACCCTCTGTGCCGCTGTTTTGGATTTGATTGATGAGCTGGCCTGCCTGCGAGCAGTCGTCCAGCGTGAAGCGTATGTTAAATTCCTTGGCGATACGCATGGCATTGAGCATATCGGCACGATGGTATGCGTTGATCTTGAGCGGGGTTTCGCGCCGCAGCACGGTGGCGAGCGCGTCCATCAAAAGATCGCCGGTCTGATTGTTATTCATATAGGAGCGCGCTTGCGACAATGCCTGGCGCAGTTGCGCCGCGTTTGCCATGCGCGTATTGGCGGACACTTCATCTGAGCTAAACAACACCTCGACGGCGTATGGAGAGACGATTGCGGCGGCATCCACATCCGCGCCCATCGTTTTGGTAATAAGGAACTGCCCGCCGACGGTTTCATCGGTAGTAGGCCCGACGCAGATGGTGGTGATACCACTTTTTGCCGCTTCCCGCACGAGTGCATCGCTTAGATCAAAGCCGTCGATGGCGCGCAGGAAGGGCGCAAATGCCGCGTTTTCTGCGGTGACGGGCGGCATGCCGAGGTGTGAATGCGCGTCGATGATACCGGGATATGCCGTCATGCCGGTTGCATCGAACACCTTTGCGCCAGCCGGAACCTGCAAATCCAGCCCGATTTGCTCGATTTGACCACCGCGAATCAAAATCTGACCGCGGAAAATTTTATCGCCCACGACCGGAACGATTTTTACGTTATCAATTAACAGGTATTCATTGGGATCCGCAGGCGCTGCCGGATCGACCGGTGCGACAGAAGCGGAAGCGCCGGGTTTCGGCTGCACAGTTGGGCCGGCAGATGGCGACGCGCTCGGCGCGGCAGATGGCTCCGCAGAAGGCGCGATAGACGCGCTCGGCGTGGCGGATGGCTCCGCAGAAGGCGCGATAGACGCGCCGGGTGTGACCGAGGGCGCTGCACCGGCGGATGCGGAAGGCGATACGGTTTTCACAGGCTGCGGCGTAGCCGTGGGAGCCACCGTAGGCACAGCGCTTGCCGAAGCGGTTGGTGCGGCGGTGGGCGCTATGGAAGGAGTTGGCGCGGCAGACGTCGTTGCGCTCGGCTGCGCGGAGGGTAAATCCAACACGGGCGGCGAGGGAATCGCGCTCGTCATGGATTGAACGTCGGTCACAAAACTTTGAAAACCTTCCTGTGCTGCGTTAATGTTGTCGGTGATCTGGCTGATCTGCACCCCCTGACAACCGGTAAAAATGATGGCTAACGTCAAAAAAAGTACGATAACGACCAACTTTTTCATGCTTGATTCCTCCTTGATCTGCGCACGGGTGTGCCGCAATGGATTGTCTTTCTTTCATTATTACGCAGGCGGGGGGCAATGTCAACTGCGTGTTTGAATCTACTGCATTCCGAAGGAGGAAGTGTGATATAATATGAAAATAACGATAGGAAGTTTTAGGGATGCGTTAGGAGGAAATCGGATGTTGCATGAATTGTTTGAGCAGGCGGGGATCGTATGCCGGGGCGGGGCGATGCTGCCGGAGCGGGAGCGCGTCTTTGCATCTTTGCCGTATGCCATCAGCTTTGGCGTGCCGCTGCCGCGAACGGTGGTGCGCAGTATCATACAGGCGCCGACCAAGCTATATTTCCATCATTATCGCACCATCAACGCATATCTGGATCAGACGGCGCAGCGCATTGCATTGCACTTGCAACGTCAGGGTTATGAAGCGGTGTACATTCCGGCATCGCAGAGTGTTTCTGCGGACGGATTTGCCGGAGAGATTTCGCACAAAATGGTAGCGCGGCTGGCGGGGCTGGGCGGCATTGGAATGAACGGGTTGTTTTTATCGCCGGAATACGGATGCGGCCTGCGTTTGTCCACGATTTTGACGGATTTTCCGCAGGAGGCGGCACCAATCATGAAAAATCCATGTAGAAAATGTAAAAAATGTATGAACGCATGCCCGTCGGGGGCAATTTTTGGGGTAGAATGGGTGCAGGAAAATCCCACCGCTGTGATGCTGGATGTGGAGCAATGCAGCCGCTTTATGAAGGACAGATATCGGAATGTTGGCAGGGGCTCGGTTTGCGGAGCGTGCATTGCGGCGTGTCCGCTGTGTGCCGCAACGGGATCAACGGCGCTGTAACATTTCTGAAACTTTTTTAGCGTTTGCTTTACAATAACGCGCAACTGCGGTATAATACGGTAAACCATAGTAAAGTGGATTAGACTGACGATGATTCTCAGGAGATATATATGAATCAATTCTTTTCAAAACTGAAAGAGGCTTTTGCGTCGATCGTGCGTAAATTTGAGCAGCCGGGAAAGCCGAACAAAGCGTATGCCGCTGGCGGCAGGGCTTCTCGTCATGCCGGCAGACCGGCGGGACGCAGCAAAGGAAGCTTTGCTTATGCGCTGGAAAAAAAGAAGATCATGATTTTAGGCGCGGCTGCGGCGGTTGCCGTGGTGGTGCCCGTAGCGATTTTTGCATCCGGCGGCGTGAACGCGCAGGTTGCTTCGGCGGCGGTACCCAACGATACAAACGCGGCAGTTACGGAAGGCACCGAGGTGGCGGCGCTATCTGCAACGCCGGAAGCGGAGCCGGTGGCATCGAATGCGCCACAGCCGGTGGTGGATGAAAATACCATAAACAATATCGGTGAAATGGAAGGTTCCGTTGAACTGGTGGACAGCATTCCTGATTTGAAGCTAAAAACAGAAACAGGAGAAGAATTTACACTGCTGAATGTGTTTCCTGAAATGCAGAATCCGGATGTGATTCCGCTGCAAGAACGTTTGATGGCACTCAACTATTTGGAGAATGACGAACCTACGGAATATTATGGTCCTGCAACGCAGGAGGCGGTGAAATACTTCCAGCGCAAGCATGGCTTGGCGGTGGACGGCTATGCCGGAGAAGAGACGCAGCGCGTTTTGTTTGCAAGCGACGCAAAACCGTATTCTGTAACGGTGGGCGGCGAAGGCTTGGATGTGGAGCACATTCAATCACGCTTAAAGGAACTGGGGTATACCTCTACGGTATCCGGCTATTTTGGAACGGACACCGAAAAGGCGGTTAAATATTTTCAGCGCATGAACGGTTTGGATGATGACGGCAGTGTGGGTGTAACCACGAAAGACCTGCTGTTTTCGGAAACCGCAGAGCCGGCGCTGGCACAACCCAAAAAATCGAAGAAGCCGAGCGGCGGAAGCAGCTCTTCCGGCGGTGGCGGTAAGAAACCGAGTACCAATGTCACGGCGAATCCGGGCAGCGTCTCTGCCTTTATTGATGCGGCATATTCGCTGGTAGGCGTGCCGTATGTATTGGGTGGCAAGTCGTCCTCCGGACTGGATTGTTCGGGATTTGTATACCTTGCGTTGCAGCTTTCCGGCAATGGCATTGGATACATGACCTCCGGCGGCTGGGCAGGCTCCGACTATCCGACGGTAGGCAGCATGAGCGAATTGCAAGCAGGCGACATCGTGTGCTTCAAAGGCCACGTGGGTGTCTATGTGGGTGGCGGCACCATGGTGGACGCATCGTCGAGCCAAGGCGTTGTGCGCGTGGCGAGCAACATTCAGGGCAGCAACTATTGGACGAGCAACTTCATTTGCGGAAAACGTCCGCTGTAAGTTTGTAAAGAGAGGCACCGGGCAAAGAGCGGGTACGCCCGCACTGCGATGCCGAAAATTGAACAATACGCAACCTGTTTGCGCTGACGCAGGCAGGTTTTTTTCTAGGAGTGAAGCATGAGGATTTTGGTAACGAATGACGACGGCATCATGGCGGAGGGCATTTTAGCACTGGCGAATGAACTTGCGCAGGAGCATGAGGTGATGGTGGTGGCACCGGATCAGGAACGCAGCGCATGCAGTCATTCTGTGACGATGAACTTGCCGCTTTCCGTAAAGCCGTGCGGCTATGAGCGATATGCTGCCTCGGTGAAGGCATTGTCGTGCAGCGGAACGCCGGTGGATTGTGTGAAGATTGCGCTGTCTACCCTGTATCCAAATGAGATCGATCTGGTGATTTCCGGCATCAATTTTGGCGCGAACATTGGCGCGGACATTTTTTACTCTGCGACGGTCAACGCTGCGCTGGATGCGTTGATTTTTGATATTCCATCCATTGCGGTGTCGCAGGAGGTGCGTAAGCCGCTGGATATGGCGCGGATGTATGAATACATGCAGCGGGATGCGCGGATTTTGCATGAAATGCTGCAAAATGAAATCTTTACGTGTAAAAAGAATTACATTTTAAATGTGAATTTTCCATATGCGTCGCTTGAGAAAACGCCAAAGCCTGTGGTGTGCAGGCACGGAAAGCATGTTTATATGGATGCTTATGAAAAGCGCATTGATCCGTTTGGACGCGAGTATTACTGGTTTTACGGGAAACCGGTGGAAGGCGAGGGGCGTATCGTGCCCGAAAGCGACCATCAGTATTTGCGGGAGGGCAGGATTACAATAACGCCGCTGCATGCAGACTTGACGGATTTGGAAAACATGGAAAAATGCAATTTCTGAAACAAGAAATTGCATTTTTTGATTCGGTGATGTATAATAAATGTAACGATGAGACCATGCAAGGAAAAGACAATGTGCTGCGCTAGGATGCAGACGGGAGATTTGTATGCAGAATAATATTATGGACCGAATTTCCAAAGAATTTGACCACATGTCCAAAGGGCAAAAGTTGATTGCTCAGTATATTTTAGACAATTATGACAAGGCGGCATTTATGACGGCCTCTGCGCTCAGCGACACGGTGGGGATCAGCGAATCGACCATCGTGCGCTTTGCCTATGCGCTGGGATATGCCGGATATCCGCAACTGCAAAAGGATTTGCAGGAAGTGATTCAAAATAAAATGACGACGGCGCAGCGGCTGAACATGATGGAGGGGCTTTCGGTGGAGGATATCATCCATGCCTCTTTCAAGACGGATTTTAACAACATGCGGGTCACCAAGGAGAACATTGATCCGGACATGCTGGAAAAAATTGTGAATGTCATCAGCAGTGCACGTATGATCTACATTTTAGGGACGCGCTCCAGCGGGCCTCTGGCAGAGTTTTTCCGCTATTATATGAGCTATATCAAGGATAATATTCGCATGGTGCGCTATGATGGCGGCGATATTTTCAGCCAGATTTTGCATGCGGATGAGCGGGACGCGGTGCTGGCGATCAGCTTTCCGCGCTATTCCATGCAGACCATTGAGACGATGCACTATTTGAAGAGGCAGGGCTGCAAAATCATCTCGATCACGGACAGTGTGGAATCACCGCCGGCGAAGATTTCCGAGTATGTTTTGACGGCAAAAAGCTACATGAACTCTTTTGTGGACTCTTTTACGGCTCCGCTTTCTATCATCAATCTGCTGATTATCATGATCGGGCTGAAGAACAAGGAAGTATTGTTCCGCAACTTTAACAAGCTGGAAGAACTCTGGGAGTCCAACGATGTTTATGCCACGCGGGAAGTTGAGGCGGAGGATGAGTAAACGAATTGCGGTGATCGGTGGTGGCGCGGCAGGCATGATGGCTGCCATTGCTGCCGGACGACGCGGCATGGAAGTGTTGCTGCTGGAACGCAACGAAAAGCCGGGCAAGAAGCTTTTTATCACAGGAAAAGGGCGATGCAATCTTTGCAACGATTGCGCGCCGGAGGACTTTTTTCGCAACGTAATCGTGAATCCCAAATTCTTGATGAGCGCGGTTTACGGGTTGACGCCGGAAATGCTGATGGAATTATTTGCGCAGCAGGGGCTGAGACTCAAGACGGAGCGCGGCGGACGCGTTTTTCCGCAGAGCGATCGTTCTGCGGATGTTTTGCGTACATTGGAAAAAATGCTGCGGGAGGCAAAGGTGCAGGTGCGGCTGAATGCGCGGGTTCAGTCGGTGACGCGAACAGAGCCGGGCTACTTTGTACTTGTGATGGAGGATGGCAGCGAGGTGCGTGCGGACGCAGTCATTGTGACAACGGGAGGGAAATCCTATCCGGCGACCGGATCGACCGGCGACGGATATACGATCGCGCAAGCCTTTGGGCATACCGTGAAGCCGCCGTATGCGGCGCTGATTCCGCTGGAGGATGCGCGGCGCGTCTGCCCCAAGATGCAGGGTTTAACACTCAAAAACGTGAAACTGACGCTGGCGCAAGGGGGCAAGAAATTGTTTGCGGATCAAGGTGAACTACTGTTCACACATTTTGGGATTTCCGGCCCGTTGGCGCTGACGGCAAGCTGTTACATCAAACAGGACAGCGCTGAGCCGGTGCGTGTGATGATTGATTTAAAGCCGGCTCTGGACAGGGAAACGCTGGATGCGCGGCTGCAAAGAGAGTTTGAGGCGGCGCCCAACAAGCAGATCAAAAACATCATGCCTGAGCTGCTGCCTTCCAAGATGATCGGCGTGTTTTTGGACGCATGTGGCATAGACGGCGAACTGCCTGCGAACCAACTGCGCAAAGAGCAGCGCAGAGCGATGGTGGAGACCTTTAAGGGATTTGAAGTTTTGATTGCGGGGGTGCGCCCCATTGAGGAGGCCATCATCACCGGCGGCGGGGTGGCGGTGCGGGAGATCGACCCATCGACGATGCAAAGCAAATTGGTCACAGGATTATACTTTGCGGGCGAGGTGCTGGACGTGCATGCGAAAACGGGTGGTTTTAACCTGCAAATTGCGTTTTCAACGGGATATTTGGCAGGCAGCAGTGCGGAGTGAGGGTGTGCGGGGATTTTGTGAAATATGGATGATGTACGTTTCTTTTTAGAGAAATGAAACGTAGCAAAAGAAAAATCAATGATAAGGCACAGCCCGGCATGCCGGTGTAGGACGCGAAGGACAGGTGCATGGAAGTGTGCAGAATAATGAATACCGGGTTCATGCGTTGATGGCAATAGGATTTGATTGACAGAACGCAAAAATGACGATAAAATGTATTAGGTATGTTTTGTTAAGTTGATTAGCAATATATATAAAAAAGAGCAACTTGTTATGGATTATGACAAGACGCGATAATATGGAAGGATTGGAGGTGGATTTGCAACGTGGGTGAGATACTGATTCCTATCCTGGTCGGCGTTGGAGCCTTGATTGTCGGCTTGCTGATTGGATATTTCTATCGCAGAAATATCGCTGAAGCAAAGATCGGCAGAGCAGAGGACTCTGTAAAGCGGCTGATCGATGACGCACAGAAACGTGCGGAAGTCATCAAGAAGGAAACCGTGCTCGAAGCACAGGATGAAGTTCACAAACTGCGGAGCGAATTTGACAAGGAAACAAGAGAGAGACGTAACGAAATCACGAAAATTGAAAAGAGACTGGTACAGAGGGAAGAAGTGCTGGATAAGAAATTAGACAGCCTGGAACAAAAAGAAGAGCAAATCAACCGGAAGCAGAGAGAGGTTTCAAAAGCAAAGGAAGATTTGGATGCGCTCAATCATCAACAAATGGAACAGCTTGAGAAGATATCGGGCTTGACTGTTGACGAAGCAAAGGGGCTTTTGCTGGAAAAGGTGGAGCACGAAGCACGCCACGATATGGCGATTATGCTGCGTGACATCGAACAAAAGGCAAAGGATGAGGCGGACAAGAAGGCGAGAAACATTCTCTCGCTGGCAATTCAAAAGTGTGCAGCCGACCATGTTGCGGAAGTGACGGTCTCTGTGGTGAATCTACCCAACGATGAAATGAAGGGCAGAATCATCGGCAGAGAAGGCAGAAATATCCGGACGCTGGAAACGGCAACCGGCATTGATCTCATTATTGATGATACGCCAGAGGCGGTCATTTTGTCCGGGTTTGATCCGGTGCGTCGAGAGATTGCGCGGATTGCACTCGAAAAACTGATTGTGGATGGCAGAATCCATCCGGCTCGCATTGAAGAAATGGTGAGCAAAGCCCAAAGAGAAGTGGAAACACAGATCAAAGAAGCAGGAGAACAGGCGGTGTTCGATGTGGGAATCCACTCGTTGCACCCGGAGCTTGTGAGACTGCTTGGAAGACTGAAATACCGTACCAGTTATGGTCAAAATGTGCTCAAACATTCCCTCGAAGTAGCGCATTTGGCTTCACTCATGGCATTCGAAATCGGTGCAAACGCAAAGCTGGCGAAACGCGCAGGCTTGCTGCATGACATCGGTAAGGCAGTGGACCATGAAGTGGAGGGACCGCACATTCAAATCGGCGCGGACCTTGCAAAAAAATACAAGGAATCTGCGGACATCATCAACGCCATTGCGGCGCATCACGGTGATGTGGAACCCAAAACCATCGAAGCTGTTCTGGTGCAGGCGGCAGACGCGATTTCCGCGGCTCGTCCCGGTGCGAGAAGAGAGTCCCTTGAAAATTACATCAAACGTCTTGAGAATCTTGAAGAAATTGCAAATTCGTTCTCGGCGGTCGATAAATCCTTTGCGATTCAGGCAGGCAGGGAGATACGCATTGTCGTAAAACCCGAGGAGATCGACGACGCAGGAACAAATCTGTTGGCAAGAGACATTGTGAAAAAGATCGAAGAAAACCTCGATTACCCCGGTCAGATCAAAGTAAATGTGATTCGGGAAGTGAGAACGGTAGACTTTGCAAAATAAGGAGCGGGCAACCGCCCCTTTTTTGTTGCAAAAATTTGTGTGAGCCGATACAATATTAATGTATGACAACATGCGCGTGTGGCGCGGCTAGAATAAAATAAAGGTGGATAAGCATGAGAGAACAATACGAAAACCCGTTGATTACAAGATATGCGAGCAAGGAGATGTCGTATGTCTTTTCGGATGAGATAAAATTTAAAACATGGCGCAGGCTGTGGATTGCGCTGGCGCAGGCGGAAATGGAGATGGGGCTGCCCATCACGCAGCAGCAGGTGGACGAGCTGATTGCGCACGCGGAGGACATCAACTATGATGTGGCGGAGCAGCGTGAGAAGGAAGTGCGCCACGATGTGATGTCGCACGTTTACGCATACGGGGTGCAGTGCCCTACAGCGAAGGGCATCATTCATTTGGGTGCGACGAGCTGCTATGTGGGGGACAACACCGATGTGATCGTGATGGATCGTGCGCTGGCATTGATTGAAACGAAGCTGGTCAACGTGATTGCGAAATTGAAAGCGTTTGCATTGGAGTATAAGGCGCTGCCTACGTTGGGATTCACGCATTATCAAGCGGCGCAGCTTACGACGGTGGGCAAACGCGCTACGCTGTGGATGCAGGATTTGCTGATGGATTACGAACAGCTTAAATTTGTGCAATCGCAGATCAAGCTGCGTGGCGTCAAAGGAACGACGGGCACACAGGCGAGCTTTTTGACGCTGTTTGAAGGGGATGCGGGAAAGGTGAAGGAACTGGAGCAGCGCGTTATCCGCAAAATCGGGTATGACAAGGTGTTTGCGGTGACGGGGCAGACCTATCCGCGCAAACTGGACAGCCTGGTGGTGAACCTGCTGGCGAGCATTGCGCAGAGCGCGTACAAATTCTCCAACGATTTGCGTCTGCTGCAAAATCTGAAAGAGATGGAAGAGCCGTTTGGCAGCAAGCAGATTGGCTCGTCCGCAATGGCGTACAAGCGCAATCCCATGCGCAGTGAGCGCATTTCTTCGCTGGCTCGCTATGTGATTTCGCTGATGGACAGCCCGGCGATCACAGCATCGACGCAGTGGTTTGAGCGCACACTCGATGACAGTGCGAACAAGCGGCTGGTAATTCCGCAGGGATTTTTGGCGATGGACGCGGTGCTTTCTATTTATCTGAACGTGACGAGCGGCATGGTGGTATACCCCAAAGTGATTGAAAAGCGCATCAACGAGGAGCTTCCTTTTATGGCGACCGAAACCATTTTGATGGAGGCAGTGAAGCGCGGCGGAGACCGGCAGGAGCTGCATGAAAAGATTCGGGAATACTCGATGCAGGCAGGTATGCGCGTGAAGCAGGAGGGACTCAATAACAATCTGATCGACTTGATCAAGGAGGACGGAGCGTTTGCCATGAGCGCGCAGGAGATTGATGCGATCATGGACCCCAAAAACTTTATTGGGCTTGCGGATGTGCAGGTGGAGGACTTCATCGGCGCGGAGGTGGAGCCGGTGCTATCGCAATATGCAGGCAAACTGGACATGGCGGGTGAAGTGTTGGTATAAGGGAAAAGCCCGTATCGGTTATGGTAAACAAGGCAGCGCTGCGGCGAAGCCTTGTTTTTTTGCTTTAAGCGCAGAAAAACCTCTGCACATGTCGGGAGCGTGAGCAAAACCTGCATGCAGATCAGGCAATAAAAGTGAGCGGAATGCGCTCAATACATCCGCAAAGATCGTGTTCAGCGGCTTGGAACGGCCGATCCGGGGACAAGCGCAGATCGGCAGGAAATAGGCCGGCGAACAAGATCACGGAAAAAAAGAAGTAAAATAGGCTGTATGGCTATTGTTTTGATGAAATCTTTATGATAAACTTGCAATAGTATCAACACGGGTGGGACAAAAGGAGTGCATCATGAGGAAGATCAGAACACGTATTATGATGATCGTGCTGGCGGCAGTACTGATCTGTGCAGGGGCATTGTGCGGTTTTTCGGCGTTGGCAATCAGCTATTCGACAAACAGCACAGCCGAAAAAATTCTTTTACAGACAGCCGAGCTGGCTGCACATGACGCGGAAAACGTCATCAAATCTTACACTTATGTGGTCGGGGAAATCGCAACCAATCAAATTTTGACCAATCCTGAGATTTCAGCAGAAGAAAAACAAAAGTTTATTGATGAAAAGGTCGCGCAGTATTATATGCAGGGCGGCGGTCTGCTGGACACCACAGGGACGAACAACTTGACCGGCGTATCCTACGCGGGGCAGGACTTTTTTAAATCTGCATTGGAAGGCAAGACCTACTTCTCTACACCGTATGTTTCCGAGGATCAGCAAACGGCAAGCATTATGGTTTCGGCACCTGTGAAGCAGGGTGATACTGTGACGGGCGTGCTTTACTTTGCTTGCGACAACACTGTATTGCAGGACATTGTAAACGGCATTTCCATCGGTGAAGAAGGGGACGGCTATATTCTGGACAAAACCGGCACGACCATTGCGTATGCGGATCAATCGCTGGTTTTGACAAAAAGCAACGCAATTCAGGAATCGGCTGCCAGCCCGAACGATCAACCTTTGGCAGATCTGGCTGCGGTGGAAAAGAGAATGGTGCAAGGGGAAACGGGCATTGGAAGATACCAGTATGGTGACATTCAAAGCTTGCAGGGCTTTACAACCATCCCCGGTACGGATGGCTGGAGCATTGGTGTTACAGTCAGCGAAGGCGAGATGATGATTGCGGCGAACATATCTTCGCTGTTGATGCTGGGCATTGGCGTGGCGATTTGCGTAATTGGCGCGCTGGCGGCTTTGCGTATTGGAAAATCCATCAGCACGCCGATCGAGCAATGTACGCAGCGGCTGGCTATGCTGGCGCAGGGCGACATTCATTCACCGGTGCCGGAGGTGAAACGCAAGGATGAACTGGGGGTGCTGGCGGACAGCTTGCGCAACGCGACGGAAAAATTCGACTTGTATATTGGCGAGATTTCTTACGCATTGTCTGAATTTGCAAACAACAACTATGACCTGAGGCAGCCGAAAGAGCACTTTTTGGGAGACTTTGCGTCCATTGAAGAGTCTGTGATGAAGCTGATGAAAGAGATGTCCGCGACGATGCAGCAGATTGAAGAATCGGCAAAGCTGGTTTCCATGAATGCGGATCAGCTTTCAACCGGAGCGCAGATGCTGGCGCAGGGTGCGACGGAACAGTCCAGCAGTGTGGAAGAGCTTTCCTCGACCATTGCATCCATCAATCAGCAGGTTTCTGAAAATGCAAAAGCGGCGGGTCAGGCGAATGAGTTGGTGGATCAGGCGGAAGTGTTTGTGACAAACAGCAATGACAAGATGAACAGCTTGATGCAGGCGATGGAGCACATCAATGAAAAGTCCGGACAGATTGGGAAGATCATTCAGACGATTGAAGATATTGCGTTCCAGACGAATATTTTGGCGCTGAACGCATCGGTAGAGGCGGCGCGCGCAGGATCGGCGGGCAGCGGATTTGCCGTGGTGGCAGATGAGGTGCGTGTGCTGGCGGCGAAATCGGCTGAGGCTGCCAAGAATACGGCGGCGCTGATCGATGAATCGGTGCAGGCGATCAACAAGGGTGTGACGCTGACGGACGATGCGGCAAACGAGCTGCAAATGGTGGTGCAGAGCACGGGCGAGGTATCCAAGCTGGTGAAGCAAATTGCCATTGCGTCCAACATGCAGGCGGACTCCATTGCGCAGGTGGAGACAGGCGTTGCACAGATTTCAGATGTGGTGCACTCCAGCTCCGCAAACAGCGAGGAGAGCGCGGCATCCAGTGAGGAGCTGTCCGGTCAGGCAGATTTGCTCAAGCATTTGATCGACAAGTTCAAGATTAAGCGATAAAACGACCACAGAAAAAGCCGGTTGTGCAGTGCAGCCGGCTTTTGTACATACAACGTATCGATCAGTCTGCGCAAAATTCCTTTGCGATGGCGGCGCGCATTGCCTCCACGGGTGCGTCTACCCCGGTCCACATTTCAAAACCGATGGTGCCTTGATAGACGATCATGCCGAGTCCGTCGATTGCGGTTGCGCCGCGCTGCTTTGCTTCCTCCAAAAACGGCGTTGTGGCGTAGCAGACCACATCGCAGACCGTCATAGAGGGCGATATGGTTGCGTAGTCCAGCGGCGGCTTGGCAGTGGGATCCGGCGCAAAGCCGATGGAGGTGCCGTTGATGACGAGGTGCGTATCTGCGGGAATGGCGTAATCATGATCCCAGCGCACAAAAGAAGCGCTGCAATCCGTGTTTTGGTTAACGACCTGTTGCAGTGATGTACCACGATCCTCATTACGATTGACAATGACCAATTCCTTGAGGCCGGCGAGCGCAAGCTCCACCGCAATGGCGCGCGCAGCGCCGCCCGCGCCCAGCAGCACCGCCTTTTTGCCTTTGGGATCAAAGTGTGCGTCCTTTTGAAGCGCCGTCATGAAGCCTTTGCCGTCGGTGTTCTCCCCATACAGCTTATCGCCTTTGCGCACGACTGTATTGACTGCGCCGATGATGCCCGCTGCATGAGAAAGCTCATCCAGATAGGGAAGCACTTCTACCTTAAGCGGCATGGTGAAATTTGCGCCCTTCATGTTGAATGCGCGCAGACCTTGCATGGCACCTGCCAGATCTTCTTTTGCTACGCGAATGATGAGGTAGCGGTAAAACAGATCACAAGCGTCGAATGCCGCCTCCATCATGATGCCGCTGGGGTTGGTGTCCACGGGATCGCCCAGCACGCCAACCAGTTCGGCTCTGTAATTTTTGTCCATTTGAAACCTCCAAAATTTGCAGGCTGCCAATCGACTTCCAACCGGATGCGATGAGCAGCCCACCAAAGAACTTTTACTGTTTTGTAGCGTATCGTAATTATTTGGATGCGACGTTTTGACGATACTGTTCGGTTTCCCAATGCGTGATGAAATAGATCAGATCTTCACTCAAGGGGCTTGCACCGCCGAAGAAGCGGCTGTATGCGGCAACCTTGACTGCGTCCAGCAGCAGCAAGGACGCGTTGTTCAGCTCGACAGGGGATGTAGCAACGATGAAGATGCCCACACCTTTGACTGCGATGACGCGAGGAACATAGCCTTCCTTTGCGCGAAATGCGTCGATTTGCGTTTTGAGATCGTCCAGCGAATCCACAAACAGGAACATGGCTTTGCAATAGACGATGTGGTCCGGTGTGAAGGGCAGCGCGAGTGGCGTGAACGCATCACGGCCGGTGACCAGCACTTTGATCTCTGCATTGAGCAGACCCTTTACGAGCGTCTCTTTGCCAAGGATATCCTGAATGGTCTGAATGCCCTGCTGTTGGGCTGCCGCGTCCATCTCCGTCAGAGAAAAATCCGGCTTGGGCTGCACCCTGGACTCGAACTTTGCAAAGGTATCGGCAACGATGTCGTCGATTTCAGCAACGGTGTTTGCCGCAAAGAAAATGCCGTGGTTTTGCAGAATCAGGATTTGCGCATCTTTGCCTGTTTTTGCCTTGTGCGCATTGAGCTTGTTTTCACACAGCTTGGAGAGCATGAAGCCGGGGCGGCACATTTCTACCCAGATATAGGTATCACCGAACAGCTCGTCTGCGACCTTTTTGCCGTCCTTGCCACAGGTGAGGCCATTGACCATCGGCGGATGGATGTGCAGCACAAAGGTAAAGGGGAAGATATTGTGCAGCATGGTTTCTACGCTGGGGCGCTTGTTTTCGTTGCCGGGCAGCCGCGAACTCAAGAGGTCAGCAAGCGCCAGTGCTTCACGATCTGTATCGTTGTCCGGATATGCTTTGACCAGCATGCCGTTTAAAACACTGCGGTCTACGCCGACAAATTGATCTGCGGTGATGGTTGCGAGCGTGGTTCCCGAGCCTTTGATGTACATGGTGCTCTCGTCTTTCACGGAGGTATTGCCGCCGCCTGCGAGGACATACTTTTCATCTTTGCCATACCGATTGGACATGGCCACCAAATCGTTCATTTTTTCAACTTGCATCATTCTTCTCCTGTGATTTATTTTGTTGTTTTCCTAATAACATTAGCGTATCTCAAACGGGGGTGGATGTCAATTACGATTGCAGCGATTTTGGGGAGCATGTGGGGAGAGCGTGTCGGATTTTGAACAAAAACGGGCATGGAATGTAAACTTTTTGTGTGTTTTGATTGACAGAAGCGATCTTTTCGATTATGTTTGACATAGTAGGGTGGAAGATTTGAAAGATGTGGTCACTTAGGATCATGTCAGGAGGAAAACATGAAACGAATTTTGATATTACTTTTAGCGGGTGTGCTGTGCGTTAGTGTGATGACGGCATGCTCGCAAAAAGAGGAGGAAGCGGAGGCAACGCCCATCGTGATCGAATCGGTTACGCAGGCACCGCAGCCGGTGCAGGAGAGCGTTGCGCCGGAACCGACTCCCGACGTGGCACCCACGCCGGAGCCTTTGCCTACGCCGGAGGCAACTCCAAGCGTGGAACCTACGCCGCTGCCCGCGGTGAATGAACAGGGCGGTGCGGCCATTGTGACCGTGGCAAAGGAGCAAGTGGGCAAGCCATACGAAAAAGGCGGCAAAGGGCCGGATAACTTTGATGCGTCCGGGCTGGTATATTATGTGCTCAAGACGGCGGGTACAGATGTGAAATACATGACCTCTGCGGACTGGGCCAATGCGTCGTACCCCTCTGTGACGGGGATGAACGAGATGCAGCCGGGTGATGTGGCGGTGTTCCAAGGATCAGTAGGGATTTACCTGGGTGATTATAAAATGATTACGGCTTCTTCCAGTTCCGGTCAGGTGGTGGAATCTTCCAACATTAACGATTCGGATTACTGGGTGAGCAATTTTATCTGCGGCAAGCGCGTGGCATAAGAGATGACGGAGGGGTCAGGCAGGCTCCTCCGGAGAAAACGCGATGCAGTTGCGACCATTGCTTTTTGCCTGATAAAGCTGCCGATCCACTTCTTTGAGAAATTCTTTTTGCTTCATACCAACGCGATATTGTGTAATGCCGAAGCTGGCAGTCGTCCGTTGTGGATTGCGATGCGCCTCAGCTTCGAGCTTGCTGCGCAAAGATTCGACAAACGCAAGCACATCGGAAGGCTGACTGTGCGGGAACAATATGACAAATTCCTCGCCGCCCACGCGCGCAAATGTATCTTGCGGCGGAAGCATTCGATGCACGGTTTGTACCAACGCGATCAGTTGCTCGTCGCCCACGGGGTGACCGTATTGATCGTTGATTTGCTTGAAATGATCCAGATCGAACATGCAAAGATGCAGGTAGCCGGCCTGAGCATCGTATTCTTCAATGGCATGTTCGATGGTTTGCTCGAAATAGAGACGATTGTACGCCTGTGTCAGCGCATCGCGCACGGACATTTCCTGCAGCACCTGATTGGCATGCGAAAGCTCCTGCGTGCGCGCATCCACTTGCTTTTCAAGATTTTGATTTAGAAATTCAACATTTTTATAGCTGGTGTTGTTGTCATACAGCCGTACAAACACATGGCAGATGAAGAAAATCACGTACAGATAGGAGTACAGCAGAAAATTTGATTTTGCGGTCAGCGTTTGGATGTCGAAATAGATAACTACGCCGATGAATGCGGTTTTTAACACCTGAAACAATGAGTAAAAGGACACTTTTTTGCGCAGATATACAACGACTTGCAGAATGACGATAGCAAACGTCGGGATGTACGCGATGGTGATGAGCTGAATGCCGAACAGGTAAAACCATTGCAGATTGAAGGGTAATATGACGGCGAGTATCGCATATAATATGGTGAACGGCGTGGTAATCATGCGGGGGATTTTGTTCGACGGATCGAACAGGTGCTTGGCAAGCAGAACCCCTAAGATGCCGCTGAGCATCAGCAGCATAATTTGCAGAGACAGCAGAGCGGAATCGTTAAAGAGAGATGACGGCAAAAACCGTGGCAGCACAGCAAGATTTCCGTGTAACCCCAGCAGGACGCGGAAGATGAGCAAGGTATCAAACAGCGTAATCAGTGTGATCAGCTTGTGCCCGGGGCGCAAGATCATGAAGATAGAACCGTTGAGCAGTATCACGAGCAGCATGCCAAACAGCATCAGCACATTGGTGGTGTTCAGCAGATGGTAGGCATTGAGATTGCCGGAAGTGCTGAGCATCACGGAGCGCATAAACAATGTGGCATTGGACGGCTGCGGCGCGGTGGAAATCACCAGCTCCTGCTGACTGCGCGTGGGGTCGGTCTTCGGGATGTCGAAGGTGTTCGAAAACATTTTAAAATTGATCCAGTTTTGTGCTTGCGGTGAAACGGAAAGAGGCTCCCCGTTCCAAAACAACCGGATTTCGCCTTCTACATTGGGAATAAACAGCGACAACGGCTGTGTGATTGCGTCTGTATCGAGATAAAGTCGATAAGTGGCGTTGCCCCGCGCAAGCAGCAGATTGGAGACGGGCACAAAAATGCTTTGCTGATTTTGCAAAAGCGCGGGATCGTAGCCCTCTGCGCTTAAATATAAGCCGGGGAAATACTGCCATTCGCCGTCCAAATAGACCGGCGGGGAGGAATCGAAAGAATATCCACGAAGATCTGCAACGCCATTGGTGATGGAGATGTCCTCGTGCTCCAGCACGCGCGGCAACCCCATTGCAAAATTGAATGCAAGCATCAAAAGAGCAAAGACGATGATCGTCGTTGCGATGACGCGCAGCATCGTGTTTGCAGCATAAGTGGACAGACCTTTGATTACTCGTTTCATTCGCAGTACCCTCGGCGGTGCACATTCCATAGATGATGTGACTGCGTGGCGCAATGGTGGCGAACGTCACAACGAAACGGCGACGCACCACCGGTATTGCGTCCTGCATCGCGCTCGCTGTGCAACCATCGGCTGATCTGCAACGCTGATTGGAATGACTGTGGGCACGAAACAGGGTGCGCCAATGTAGGACGGACTTTCAACATACATATTATATATGAAATAGTATATCAATTTTGCGTGCAAGAAGCAAGTTCCAAAAATGCGGCTGCTTTGGGGGCTACGTGAAGCAATTTCTTTGAGGTTTGCAAGAGCGAACACATGAAAAGAGGTCAGAACAACAGAATGAACCAAGCGGGAGCCGCCTATGACGGTGTAGTGCGGGGACTTGTAAAAAGTCAAATCCGTTCACACAACGCTTGGTGTTGAAAAAGCGCAGCATGACACTATTTTTGCTGCTTTCTGGGTACGGGGCAGTGTAATTCCCTAGTTTGTTTGACCACGTGAACGTATTGCGCCACGAAGGTGATACCTGCCAGAATCAGGGAAAGACTGAGCCCGCAGTAGATGGTGGTGATGACGGCGCCGGGCAGCAGGCCGGAGGCGCGCAGAGCGATGCCAAAGGTGATCATTGCGGCCATGATGAGATAAGATTTGACATCAAAGAAGCGGAATACATTCTGCTTTTCCTCTTCATACGCCAAAATGCGCGCGGTGTGTTTGCGCACCATCTTCTGAAAAATGAACACATGAAACAGCGTGAACACCACCACGGCACCCAGCAGCATCCACACGTTCCATACGTGTAAATATGCCTGAATGCCGATGTTGAGCACATTTGCGCCGGCAATGATCCAGACGCAACCGGCAATGAGAATCAGATATTGCTTTTTAACCTTCAAGAATATGCCCTCGCTTTCCGCGTATACTGCAATATAGATAAGCAAGCAGGCGGGATTGAAACGAGAAATTATGGCGGGTTGACCTGCACATTATCGCAGTCTGACACAAATTCCAACAGCGCATTGCGCAAACGCAACGCATCTTCATAGCCGACACGGTATTGTGCCTCCAGCTTTGCGGGGTCTTTCTCCATACGTCCTGCGATGATGGGCAGGCTGGGGCGTATGATGATGGCATTGCCGTCGCGCTCCTGCTGCTGCGCAAGGTCGATGCTTTCATTATAAAATGCGGCGCGGTTGGCGACCTGCCGCGCAAATGCACGATCAAACGGATAACGCACATAGGGCAGCCATTGATGCCGGTCACGCATGTGATAACCTTCATTGCGGGTAAGCACGAGGACATTTTTCCGGTTGCCTTTTTGCAGAGAATAGGCGATGGGAATAGAATCGCTGGCGCCGCCGTCCATCAGTCGTTTGCCATCGACCTGCACAATCGTAGATGCGAGCGGAATGGCTGCAGTAGCACAAAGATAACGCATATCACGCTCTTCTTCCAGATCACGGAGCGTATGATAATGCGGCGTACCGTCTGCAACCGAGGTGCAAACGCAGGTCAAACGTTTGGGAGAATTGCGAAACGCGGCATAATCAAAGGGAACAATGTGCCGCGTGACCTCATAAAACACATAACGCATGCCGAAAAATGATCCGGTGGTCAGAAAATTCCAAAGGCTGAGATATTGACGATTGATGCAGTTGCGAAAAATATATAAATTGCGCTGGAACTGGCCGGAAACGTAAGAAATAGCGTTGCAGGCACCTGCGGAAACACCGGTCAGATCGTTAAAATGCAGACCCATATCCAAAAAAGCATCCAATACACCCGCGGTATAGGAACCGCGCATACCGCCGCCCTCTAAAACCAACCCTGCCTGAACCAATACAATGCCCTCCGGTATTTTAGATGTCTATATTATAATTTTCCATGCAAAAAATGTCAAAGCATGGTAAACTAATGACGATTGAATGTATCGAAATCAAGCAAGGAGCAAGGGATGGAACTGATTGGAATTATCACGATTGCATTATTTGTTATTTTGGCGTTTATGGTTTTGGTTGCGTGGCTGACGATGGCGCAGAAATATCGCGGGGAACGTTGGCTGGCGCAATTTTCGTATGCGCACCGTGGACTGCATGGACGAGAGGTGCCGGAAAACTCGATGGCTGCCTTTGAAGCGGCGGCGCAGAAGGGGTATGCGATTGAACTGGATGTGCGGCTTTCAAAAGATAATGAAGTGATGGTGTTTCACGACGAGAGCCTATGGCGCATGGCGCAGCAGCAGGGGAATGTGCAGGACTATACCATGGCGCAACTCAAAGCGATGCGCCTTGCCAAGAGCGATCAGGGAATCCCTTCGCTGCGCGATGTGCTGATGCAGGTGAACGGGCGCGTGCCGATACTGATCGAACTCAAAAGCGAGGGTAAGGCGGGAATGGCGGAAGAAAAGCTGTGGGAACTGCTGCAAGGATATGCGGGAAGATTTGCCGTGCAGTCTTTTTCGCCCTATGCGCTGCAATGGTTTCGCAAAAATGCGCCCGGCGTGATGCGCGGACAGCTTTCCTGCAGCTTTAAGGTGGGTGCGGAGCATATTAGTGCGCTGAAAAAATTCGTGGTGCGAAATCTGTTGACCAATGTGATCGCGCGGCCGCATTTTATCAGCTATGACGTAAATTCTTTGGGGCAATCGGTTTTGAACCGCATGCACAAGGACGGGATTCCCATTCTGGGCTGGACGGTGCGCTCCAAGGCGCAGCAGGACGGTCTTTCCGGAATTGCCGCCGTGATTTTTGAAGATTATGAGCCGGAGGTGCGCGTATGAGCAAGAAGCTTGTTTGCTCCATTGCGTTCAGCATTGGCGCGATACTGGTGTTTTGGGTTTGGTGGCTGGGCATTGCCTGTGGCATTGTAGGATTGGTGACGGGGATCTCCACGCTAAAGGCGGGGGAAACCCGTGCGCTGCTGCCTGTATTGCTGGTGATGGGTGTGATGCTGGTATTTTTTTTCATGACGTCATTTGCCTGAATAAAATGCACGCGGATGCTACGCAGTAGGGTGTGAACGCAACGTTTTTAAGAATTACAGCGAAAAAATTGTCGTTTCACTGGATTTTTGTGCGGGAATGGACTACAATTAAAAATATGTGACACATTCTTAAATGAGAGGGGTCGTTTTTTTGCTCAAGTTATATCGTGGATTAAAAAAGTATACGGGTCAGATTGCACTGCTGGTTTTGCTGATGCTGGGGCAGGTGACGGGCAATTTGCTGTTGCCGTCGCTGATGTCGAGCATCATCAACAATGGTGTATTGCAGGGGGATATGCCCTACATCACCGCCACGGGAGGCATCATGCTGCTGATTACGCTGATGGGCGCCTTATGCGCAGTTGGTGTGGGGTATTTTGCGTCTAAGGTCGGCGTAGGATTCTGCACAGATGTGCGGCGCGAACTGTTCCGGCATGTTGGAAAATTTACCATGCGTGAGTTTGACCAAGTGGGAACCACTTCGCTGATTACGCGCACGACCAATGATGTGGCGCAGGTGCAGGACTTCACGATCATGTTGTTCCGTGTGATTATCATGGCACCGATCATGTGCATTGGCGGCGTGGTGCTGGCGGTGCAAAACAGCCCCAGCCTTGCGCTGGTGCTGGTGGTGTGCATTCCGGTGATCGTGATTTTTCTGGCAATTACACTGCGGCGCGCCTTTCCGGTTTTTACCTCGGTGCAGTCCAAGCTGGACAATTTGAATGTGGTCATGCGCGAGAACATAACAGGTGTGCGCGTGATTCGTGCATTTACCGCAGAGAAACGTGAAGAAGAGCGCTTTGAAGCGGCAAACCGCGACTTGACCAAGACATCTCAAAAATCGCAGGTGATGGTGGCGACGCTGATGCCTGTTTTAATGCTGATCATCAACCTTTCCACGGTTGCGGTGGTCTGGGTGGGCGGATCGCTCATTTCTCAGAACATCATGCAGGTGGGGGACATGATGGCGATGATTCAATATTTGGTGCTGATCATGTATGCGCTGGTGATGATGGCAATGATTTTTGCGATGATGCCGCGCGCCTCCGTTTGTGCAGAGCGCATCATGGAAGTGATGGAGATTGAGCCGGATATCGAAAACAAAGCGCAGACACAAAAACCGCAGGGACAGAGCGGCATTGTCGAATTTAAGGACGTAACATTTTACTATGGCGAGGGGGAAAACCCCGCGATTTCAAACATCACGTTTACGGCGCAGCCCGGACAAACGACTGCGATCATTGGCGCGACGGGCAGCGGTAAGTCCACCGTGATTATGATGGTTCCGCGGCTGTATGACGTATCACAAGGTGAAGTGCTGGTGGACGGCGTGGACGTGCGTGACTATGATGTAGAAGATTTGCGCAAGCGTATCGGATATGTGCCGCAAAAAGCGGTGCTGTTTTCGGGAACCATCCGCGATAACATTGCCTACGCAAATGAGAAGATGAGTGAGGAGCGGGTGCAAAAGGCTGCGGAGATCGCGCAGTCTGCGGACTTTATTGCGCAGAAGGAAAAAGGATACGATGACCCAATCGCGCAGGGCGGCTCCAATGTTTCCGGCGGGCAAAAGCAGCGACTTGCCATTGCGCGCGCCATGGCAAGCGAAGCGAGTATCTATATTTTTGACGATAGCTTTTCGGCGCTGGACTTTAAGACGGATGCTGCACTGCGGCAGGCCATCAAAGAAAATACGCAGGGCGCAACGGTGATTATCGTGGCGCAGCGCATCAGCACCATCATGAATGCAGACAAGATTCTGGTGATGGATGAGGGTAAAATTATTGGACAGGGAACGCATGACGAATTGATTGCATCATGCGATGTGTATGCGGAGATCGCGCGTACACAGCTAACATAGGAGGTGGTTTGCAATGGCATTCGGAAATAACAATGCGGGCGCAGGCACGGAAAAAGCGAAAAATTTCGGTGCGACCACCAAACGTTTACTGGGATATATCGGTTTTTTCAAAAAACAGTTGGCTTTGGTGCTGCTGTTTGCGCTGGTTTCAACGGTATGCTTGGTGATTGGTCCAAACATGCTGGGACAGGCGACCAATACCATTTTGGCGGGAATCAATACGCCGGAGGGCATCGACTTTCAACGGCTGGCTGCCACGTTGGCGCTGCTGCTGGTGATTTATGCGGGTTCCGGGTTGTTTTCTTATCTGCAACAGAGGCTGACGGCGCATGTTTCGCAGGGCGCGGTGTACAACCTGCGTGAGGACGTGAACCAGAAGATGCAGCGTCTGCCGCTTAACTATTACGACACACATACGCGCGGTGATCTGATGTCGCGCACGACGTCAGACATCGAGCGCATTTCGTCTACGTTGCAACAGTCCATGACGACGCTGATTACTTCGGTGTTTACCGTGGTGGGCATCATTGTGATGATGTTCTCGATCAGTTGGCAGATGTCTTTGCTGGCACTGCTGGTGCTGCCGGGTGCGTTGTTTTTGTCCTCGATGGTGGTGCGTAAATCGCAAAAATATTATGCGGGGCAACAGGACAAGCTGGGGGACATCAACAGCTATGTGGAGGAGGTTTACTCCGGTCACAACATTGTGAAACTGTATGGTACACAGCCGCGCGTGGAAGAAGAATTCAACCAAATCAATGAGGCGCTGCGTGAGGATGCTCGTAAATCGCAGTTTGCATCGAGCATTGTGATGCCGTTGACCACATTTGTCGGCAACCTTGGTTATGTGGGCATCTGCGTGCTGGGCGGCGTACTGACCACGAACGGCGGATTGACCGTGGGTGCGATTCAGGCGTTCATTCAATATATGCAGCAGTTTACGCAGCCGATTGTACAGACGGCGAACATCATCAATTTGCTGCAATCGGCGATTGCATCGGCAGAGCGTGTATTCACGCTGCTGGATGAGCCGGAAATCGGCAAAGAAGCGGAACAACTCAAGACCATTGAGCATACCACAGGGGAAATTACCTTCGATCATGTGCGCTTTGGATATGTGCCGAGCAAAATCTTGATCAGCGACATGAACGTGCAGGTGAAGCCGGGGCAGAAGGCTGCCATCGTAGGGCCGACGGGCGCAGGAAAGACCACGCTGGTGAACCTGCTGATGCGCTTTTACGAGCTGAACAGCGGACGCATATTGATCGACGGGGTGGACATCACGGAAATCTCGCGGCAGAATCTGCGCAGTTTGTTTGGCATGGTGTTGCAGGAGACGTGGCTTTATTCGGGAACGATCCGCGACAATATCCGCTATGGCAGACCCGAAGCGACGGATGAGGAAGTGGAGGATGCTTGCAAGATGGCAAACGCGGACTTCTTCATTCGCACGTTACCGGAGGGATATGACACGATTATCAACGAAGAGGCGAGCAATGTTTCGCAGGGGCAAAAGCAGCTTTTAACCATTGCGCGCGCCTTCTGCGCAAACCCGCAGATTTTGATTTTGGACGAGGCGACCAGCTCGGTTGACACGCGCACAGAGCGCATGATTCAAGATGCGATGAGCAAGCTGACTACGGGAAGAACCAGCTTTGTGATCGCGCATAGACTCTCGACCATCAAAGACGCGGACATTATACTCGTGCTCAAGGATGGCGACATCATCGAGCATGGCACACATGATGAATTGATGGCGCAGGACGGATTCTACACGGGTCTGTATAACAGCCAGTTTGCAAAATAGTTACAAAAAAGAGGGGCTGCTGCAAATGAATTGCAGTGGCCCCTCTTTTGTTTGTGCTGCGCGTGTTTAGTGCTCTAGCAACAGCACACCCGCGCCGGAATAAACATGCAGGCGCTCGAACTGTGAAGATTCTGCGGTGGTGACGCAGAGCGGAAGCCGACTGAGTTCCAGCGCTTGCGCAGACTCCATTTGGGAGCGAAACTGCGCGGAGTAAGCGACGGGCAAACCGAGTGCATCGCATAGGGTTTGAATCTTCTGCGGGAGGGGTTGGGCGTAATCGTAACAGCAGCTTTGTGCGCTGTGAAAGGGTTTTCGCGCTTGCAACACGTCTGATTCCTGCGGCAGCAGCGGGATATTGTGCGCTGCGCAAACGGAATTTATGACTTCGTTGGGCGAAAGGCAGAAAAGCAAGGCATCCAAGTGAAAGACACGCTTCAGGACGTCGGCAGATTGCGACAGACGATGGAGCCCTTGCGTGAGATCGCCCTGCCCTGCTTGCGTAAGCGTGGACTCAGACTCGCAGAAAATGACATAGTCGGGAAACAGCTCCAGCGCACGGCAATGCACATCCAAAAAAGTCTCGTATGCAAAGGGTTGACCGGCAAAGTTGCACAGGATGGTATCTGCGTCACAGGATTGCAAAAATGCGGGCAGGCTTTGCTGCGGTGTAAAAGCCGTGCTGTCTATATTCCAATCTGCGGGCGGGAAAAGTGCGCCTTGTGCGTCCTGACCTAAAAAAACACTGCGCAGACGGGTTTCGAAATCCTGAGCGTCCAGCGATAGGCGGGCGATCCATTGCACCTCATCTGCAAAAGGCTGATCGTGCAGTGCATGACCCGAAAGCTGTTGCGCGATCTCTTGCAAGGCGCTCTGCTGCGTAAGCGGCGCGTTGCAATCAAAGCTTGCGACGGATTGCGTGGAGGATGCGAGCAGGGCGGCAATCTGCTGCGAGGCTGCGGGTATTGCATCCGGCGCACAGAGCGCGGTCGCTAAAACAAGGTGGCGGTAGGGGGTCATATCATATGCTCCAATCTGCTGCGCGGTATTTGCGCATGGTCTTGTTACTATTATTGAAGGTTTGCGCCCTTTTGTCAATGTGGGAATTGGGCAGACACGGCGAGTATTTCAGATAAAAATCTTTACAGAACGGGCTGTTTTCTGTATACTGTAATGAGTGTTTGAAAGGAATTGTGTTTGCATGAGAAAAAATAAGATTATTGTTACGATTGTTTTGATCGTTGTATTGGCGTCGGTGCTTGCCGGTTGCGGCGGTAATGTGACGCAGATTGCGCGTCCCAAGGTGGAAGAAGGAGCGCAGATGTTTGAGGTGACCGGCTCTTGCAAGGCGGTGCTGAACGGCTCTGTGCTGACGGTTTCGGGAGAGACCAATTTGATGGACGGCACAAACGGCGTCATCAGCGTGATGGGGTCGGGCGGTGCGCTGCTGGATTCTGTGAAATTGCAAAAACAGGGAAATAACCTGACTGCGGATTTTGCGGTGCAGGCAGACTGGCCGGAGACGGTTTACGGTTTTTTGACGTTTGACACGCAAAAGGCGGATACACAGCTTAAAGAAGTGCGCGAGGTCTACGGGAACAAATTCGAGAATTTGTCGGGGCCGAATGTGGTCTGGAACCAAAAGGGCTGCGTAGCGACTTTCCAGAGTGAGCCGGTGAAGGTGAAGTAGTCTGCTTCAAGGTCGGAGCTTTTGCTCCGAAGTATATAGGCGGGACAAACCGTCGCAAAATGTGATTCGGCGGAAGTAGGGAATAAAGAGAATGCCGTGGGAGTGCGCGTCAAGCATAGACGCGGCTTCTGCGGTTTTTTTTTGTGCGGGGGAAAGCGCCGCAAAGGCGGTGGGGAGTGGATGAAAGCCGCATGGCGAAAGGGATTTCGGCGCGGGCGTGGGGTGAGCGTGTGCGAGTGCGTTTTGAGAATCGGCATTGCGTTTTTGGTGTGTAAAACATAGACTTTTAGGATGCAGGTATGTTATAATATTAAATACTGGGCAAATATGCGTTGCGTCAGCACTTTGTTGAGGTACGCCGAAATGCCTGCAAATGAGGACTGAAACGACGCCGAATGCCGAACGGATATCACCGGCGGCAGCGAGGGATTTACCGTAGCGGCTGCGCGAAAAGGCGGCAGCAACGCGGATATCATAAGGGAGGACGGGTGATGCACCGTCACGCAAAAAAGGAGCGAGGCAATGAAGAGCTATCGGGAAGTTTTGGAACTGAACATTGCAAAGCGCAGACAGTTTATCAACATTACACCGCAGGTGGATCAGGCTCTGCGCAAAAGCGGCATTCAGGAGGGACTCTGCCTGGTGAATGCCATGCACATCACCGCGAGCGTATTCATCAATGACGATGAGAGCGGGCTGCATAGTGATATGGAGGCGTGGCTGGAACGGCTTGCGCCGGAAAAACCATATTCGCAATATGCGCACAATGGATATGAGGATAATGCGGACGCACACCTCAAACGAACCATCATGGGGCGTGAAGTGGTGGTTGCGGTTACGAACGGGCGGCTGGATTTTGGGCCGTGGGAACAGATTTTCTATGGTGAATTTGACGGCAAACGCACCAAAAAATTGATGATTAAGATCATTGGAGAATGATGAATTAGATGGGACGAAATAAGCAAAAAAACGAGGCGCAGGCTAGTGAACAGCTTGGGACTGTTGCGCGCAAGCATCGGCGTAAGGGTACGGCCGAACGCATGTGGGCACCGATCAAGCTGAAATTCAGCGACAGTTATCAATATGTGACAAAAAATATAGGACTGCGCTTTTTGTATCGATTTTCAATGATTGTTGGGATGCCGATTGCCAAGATTGTTTTCCGAATCAAATATAGATTCAAGGTGATAGGCAAAGAAAATATCAAGGCAATGCGCAAACAAGCGGCAGTGACGGTTGCCAATCACGTACATAATCTGGATGCGGTATTGCTGATTGATGCATTTTGGCCCAGTACGCCCTACATTGTGGCACGCAAACATAATTTTGAGGCGGTCATAATCGGAGGGCTGGTACGCATTTTGCGCGGGGTAGCACTGCCGGAGGAACAAAAGTATTTCAAGAAGTTTTATGCGGAAGTGAACGAGTTGCTGCGCACGACGCATCATAAAGTACAGCTTTTTCCGGAAGGGGAGATCGACCCACGCTCGCGGACGCTGCGCCCGTTTATGAACGGGGCGTTTCGCTTTGCCATCAAAAACGATGTGCCGGTGCTGCCGATGGTTTTTGTTTTCCCCAACGACAACGACGTCACACTGATTGTAGGCAAGCCCGTTTGCCTTGCGGACATTGCGGATTTGGAAGGGCTGAACGAGCCGCGTAAGGCGATTATGATGTCGGAATATGTGAAAGATACCATGCAAAAAATGATGGATGAATATTATGGAGGATTGAAATGAAGATACGTAAAGTCGTGATCCCTGCCGCGGGGCTGGGCACGCGGTTCTTACCTGCGACGAAGGCGCAGCCCAAAGAAATGCTGCCGATTGTGGACAAGCCGACCATTCAGTACATCGTGGAGGAGGCGGTTGCCAGCGGCATTGAGAGCGTTGTCATCATCACAGGGCGAAGCAAGCGCGCAATCGAGGATCACTTTGATAAGTCGGTAGAGCTGGAATATGAGCTGCGCAGCAAGCAAAAGGATGAACTCCTGAAAATAGTGGATGACATTTCCAGGATGGCGAACGTCATTTACATCAGGCAGAAGGAGCCGCTTGGGCTGGGACACGCCATCTGGACGGCAAAGGAAGTGATTGGCAACGAGCCGTTTGGCGTGATTTTGGGCGATGACGTGGTGAAGTCGGAGCAACCGGCGCTGCGGCAGTTGATGGACGTTTATGAAGAACGCGGATGCTCGGTATTGGGCGTTCAGCAGGTGGACATCAAGGACACGGACAAATATGGTGTGGTTGCGCCGCGCACGAACGAGGGGCGGGTGCATATGATTTCTGATCTGGTGGAAAAGCCGGGGCAGGAAAAAGCGCCCTCTAATTTGGCGATTTTGGGCAGATATATCATCACACCTGAAATCTTTGACGCGCTGGAGCGCACCAAGGCAGAGGAAACAGGCGAGATTGAGTTAACGAACGCGCTGCGGCTGCTGTGCAAGGAACAGCCCATCTGTGCGTATGAATTTGAAGGAAAACGCTATGACGTGGGCGACAAACTGGGATTCTTAAAGGCGACGTGCGAATTTGCGCTGGATCGACCGGAACTCAGTGATCGGTTTGCGCAGTATTTAAAAGAACTTGTGGGAGGAATGAAGTAATGAGCGAAATCAAGGACATTAAGCTGGCACCGTCCGGCAAACAGAAAATTGAGTGGGTGAAGCACTACATGCCTGTACTGCGCAGCTTTGAAGAGGAATTTGCGCCGAAGAAGCCTTTTGCGAGCTTGAAAATGTGCGTGTGCATTCACTTGGAAGCGAAAACGGCATATATGATTCAGGTGATGCAGGCATGCGGCGCGCAGGTTGCGGCATGTGCGTCCAACCCGTTGTCCACACAGGATGACGTTGTGGCGGCCTTGGTGGAGGGCGGCGCGGACGTCTATGCGGTGCATGGCGCGAGTGATGAGCAATATGAAAGCCATATCCGCAGTGCGTTGATGACGGGGCCGAACCTGATTATGGATGACGGCGGCGATGTGATCACCATGCTGCACAAAGAGCTGCGGCATTTGCTGCCGGAGGTGATCGGCGCGAGTGAGGAGACCACGACGGGTGTGCTGCGCCTGCGCGCGATGGAAAAGGCGGGCAAGCTGGAAATTCCGGTGATTCCGGTGAATGACGCGCAGTGCAAATATTTGTTTGACAACCGTTACGGTACGGGGCAATCCGTGTGGGATGGTATCATGCGTACCACAAATTTGATTGTGGCGGGCAAGCGCGTTGTTGTTGCGGGATACGGCTGGTGCGGCAAGGGCGTTGCGAAGCGCGCAGCGGCGCTGGGCGCGCGTGTGATTGTGACGGAGATCGACCACATCAAGGCTGCGGAGGCCATGATGGATGGGTTTGACGTGATGACCATGGACGATGCGGCGGCGCTGGGAGATGTGTTTGTAACGGTGACAGGCTGTGAGGACGTGATCGTGGAGCGGCATTTCCACAAGATGAAGGATGGCGTGCTGCTTTCCAACGCGGGACACTTTGACTGCGAAGTGAGCGTTGCGCAGTTGGCGAAAATCAGCGAGAAGGTGGTTCCGATGCGCCAAAACGTGGAAGGATATGTGCAGAAGGACGGAAGAATTTTAAATGTGCTGGCAGGGGGACGTCTGGTGAACCTTGCGTCCGGCGACGGGCATCCGGCAGAGATTATGGATATGAGCTTTGCGTTGCAATTTTTGGCGCAGAAATACGTGGTGGAAAACCACAAAAAGATGCAGCCCGGCTTGATGAACATGCCTGCGGACATTGATTACAGTGTTGCAGTGCGCAAGCTGAAGGCGATGGGCGGCAGTGTGGATGTACTGACGGACGAGCAACGCAAGTATTTATACGGAGAATAAGCATTGAGCAAGATTCAATTTGTGCATGCGACGGTTTTGCAGGGCGCTTATGCGCCGGTGCTGCGGGATGCGGTCGTGCATGTTGAAGAGGGGAAAATTACATACGTCGGGCAGACGCAGAGTGCACAGGCAGATCGTACGATTGACTTGGGCGGAAAACTGCTGATGCCTGCGTTTTACAATCTGCATTCGCATGTGGTGATGAACCTGTTGCGCTCCTATGCGAGTGATTTGCCGCTGCAAGAGTGGCTGGACACGCGCATTTTGCCGGCAGAGGACAAGTTTACGGCGGAGGCGGCATACTGGGGTGCGATGAGTGCGGTATGTGAGATGACGGCGGCGGGCGTGGTTGGCTTCAACGACCAATATTTCTTTTTGGATGAAGTGGCAAAAGCGGCGCAGGAATCAGGTATGCGCGCGATTTTGGCGCGCGGCATCGTTGCGTTTGGCGACGAGGACGGCGGCAGCAGGCTGCAAGAAGCACAGGAGCTGTTTGATCGATATCACAACACGGGGCGCATCAAAGTCTATATGGGGCCGCACGCGCAGTACACCGTCAACAACAAGACGCTGAAGCAGATTGCGGAGCATGCGCAAAAGCTGGGAACAGGGGTGCACATGCACATTTCCGAGACGCGCGGCGAGCATGAGCGTTGTTTGCAGCAGCAGGGTATGACACCGTTGGCGCTGGCGCAGTCATGCGGGCTTTTGGAGGTTCCCTTCATTGGCGCACACTGCGTGTGGCTTTCCGAGGAGGATGTGCGCATCATGGCGGAGCACAAGCAGGCCGTGATTGCAAGCTGCCCACGGAGCAACCTTTATTTGGGGAGTGGCATTGCGCCGCTGACGAAATATCAGGCGGCGGGCATTGCGATGGCGCTGGGTACGGACGGTGCGGCTTCCAACGACAAATTGTCCATTTTGAGCGAAGCGGAATACGCCGTGATGCTGCAAAAGGGAGTTGCATGCGACCCTAAGGCGTTTAGCGCGCAGCAGGCGTTTGACATGGCGACGCGCGGTGGTGCGCAGGCGATGGGCGTGGATGGCGGCGAGATTGTGCCGGGGAAATGCGCGGACTTGATCGTGCTGAACACGGACGGGCTGCGTTATGCGCCGGAATATGACGTGCTGGCAAGCGTGCTTTATGCCGGAAGTGATAACGATGTGTGTTTGACGATGATCGGCGGCGATATCGTATACGAAAACGGAAAGCACGGTTTTGCAGATGCGGCAGAAGTGCGGGACAAGATGCGGTTTTACGGCGAAAAGCTGAAATAGGAGTTTGGGTTGGGGCTTAGACTTGAGACGTTCTTGCCGTATCGATGGCTCAACTGTGATGAAAAGCGGAAGCAGATGTTCCGACTGGCGCGTATGCGGACAGAGGAAGATCGGATTGGGAGTAAAACAATGAAGAAAAAGACATGGATCATTGCGCTGTGTATGGCGATATGCCTACTGTTTGCCGGATGCAATGGCGAGGTGGATCTTTCGCAGGTAGCGGAATTGATCGAATCGCAGCAGCCCAAGGGAACGGAACTGGGTGAAAATATCAATTTGAAAGATATTGCAATCGAGATGCAAAACGGCAGCACGGTGATTTCGATGTCCTTTTTGTATGGATCGCGGCAGGCAGAAGTGCCGGAATCCAAAATATCATCTGTGCCCGATTACAAGGTGAAAACTCTGGTGGCGCCCGCACGGCTGTGCGTTGAGCTGGCGGTGGATTTTTGGGATTATGAGGAGAATCCGGACTGGTATGCGGCGGGCAGTGTGCGCGATGTTTTTGACATACAAAAAGAGGGCACAAACACACATGCGGTTTATTTTCAGCTGAAGGATGATGTGCAGATTTCCACGCAGGAGCAGGGAGAGAAGCTGGTGATCACGCTTACGCCCAAGACCTTCTCGGCATCCGAGAATATTTTGGTGGTCAGCAATGCGCTGGAACTTTACGAAAAAAATCTGATTGCGGACGAGCTGGGCCTTACGCCGACCAAAACAGAGGGAGGCGAAACCATGCTCGTTTCCGAGCCGCAAAAAACACGCGAAGCGGCGGACAGCCTTGCTGCATCCTTTACGCAGGCCATGCAGCAGCATGCGCCCAATCTGGTGACAGAGGTGATTTTGCAAAAAGGAAATGATCTGCCGGTGATGAATGCGTCGACACAGCAGTCGGGTGAGGCGGAACCGGTCTTATATGTGAACGGAGAGCCGCAGGAGCTGGAGGTGCTGATCCAAAATGGCAGATATTTGTGCACGTTGCAGGATGGCAGCAAACTGTTTGTGCGATCGTATCTGCCGGACTATGCGCAGGACACCGAGCGCGTGCTGAAAGAGCGTTTGTGGATTATGCCGGCGGACGGCGTCGCGCAGGAACTGGGAACGCGTGATTTTTACAGTGTGGAGAGCGCCGCGCAATCTGCGGACGGTCAATATATTGCGATTTTGGACAGCGGGATCAGCAACAAAATCTTGTACGTTTATGACCAGCAGAGCGGTATTTTACACAACCTGGGCGAGGAAGGACTCGGCGACTACACGGTCTCCTTCGTTTGGGATGCGCAAAAGCCGGTGATTTACGCGATGACGGGATCGACGCAGTTGCAGCTGACCAAATTTGACTTTGCGCAAAGCGTGGATTCTGTGGAGCGCGTGACGTCTTTGGGGGAAATCAAAGGCGCGGAAAGCAGTCTGGAGATTCGCAACAACAAGATTTACTATGTGGACAAATCCGCGCAGCCGGGCGGCATCTGCTATTCGGTTGACTTGGAAACCGGCGAGCGCATGCAGGTGAGCAGCGGCATCGACTTTGCGATTGCGCCAAACGGGATCGACATGATGACCGTGGTGCCGTCGCAGGTGGAAGAGGCGGCTGTGCTGCTGACGTTGCAGCATGTGAACCTGAAAACGGGAGATGTGCAGAAAATTGCGGAAAACCTGCTGCTGGAAAACAACAATTACGCGTTCTCTGCGGACGGCAGTGCATTTTATTATGCGACGCCTGCCGAGGATGGGCATGCGGGCGGATATCCGTTTGCGTTTTATGCGGTAGAGATGGATACCTTGACGCAAAAGCAGATCGGTCTGCTGCGCACGGCGCAGATTATGACCGGCGGCGCAGGGCGCGAGGCGTACCTGATTGACGCGGTGATCAAGCAGAATGCAAATAACTGTACAACGTATATTTATGGAGGCGCATTGCCACAATGAAGGCGCTGCTGATCGCGATTAACGCAAGTTATGTGCATACCAATCCGGCGGTGCGATCCATTGCGGCGGCCAGCGGAGCGCAATGGCAGGAATATAATATCAACCAGAAACGCAGCGATGTGTTTGCGGGGATATTGGATGTGGATGCGGACTTGATCGGGTTCTCCTGCTACATCTGGAACATAGAATATGTGTTGAAGCTGGCTTCTGATTTGAAGCAGGTCTGCCCGCGTGTGACCATTATGCTGGGGGGGCCGGAAGCAACTTACCGCGCGCAGGAGCTGTTGACGCGGCACACATGGTTAGACTATATCTTTTGCGGTGAGGCGGAACACGCCTTTCCGCTTTTTTTGCGTGGTGAAATACCGGACTGCATCTTGGAGCGGGGCGGGCAGGCGCACATTGCGGCGGTGGATGATCTGCGTGGCGTGTGCGAACCGTTTGCGCATCCGCAGGATCGTTATGATCCTAATAAGATTTATTACTATGAGTCTTCGCGCGGGTGCCCGTTTGGCTGCGCGTACTGCCTCTCCTGTGCCTCGCAGGGGGTGCGGGAAAAGCCGTTGGAGCAGGTTTTTGCGGAGCTGGAACGTTTGACGGGGACGGGTGTTCGATTGGTGAAATTTGTGGATCGGACATTCAATGCCAACAAAGCACGAGCCAAAGCGATTTTCCGGTGGATTGCGCGGCATGCGGGGGAGACGTGCTTTCACTTTGAGGTTGCGCCGGATTTGTTTGATGAGGAGCTGCTGGAGATGATTGAGGCGCTGCCAAAAGGATGTGTGCAGTTGGAGATGGGCATTCAAAGCTGCAACGAACAGACGCTGGCGGCGGTATGCAGAAAAATGGATGTGGACAAGGCGCTTCGCCATTGCGCGCGCATTGTGCAAATGGGAAATGTACACGTGCATCTGGATTTGATTGCGGGGTTGCCGTATGAAAACATGCAAAGTTTTGCATGGTCGTTTGACCGTGTGATTGCGGTGTTTCCGCACATGCTGCAACTGGGTTTTTTGAAATTGCTGCATGGCAGTCGACTGCGGGAGCAGATGCTGCAATATGGCATTGCGGCACAGGAAAGCGCGCCGTATGAGGTGCTGCGCACAAGCTGGATGAGCGCACAGGAGCTGCTGACGCTAAAGGGCGTGGAAGAGCTGCTGGATCGCTATTACAACACAGGGCGCGCAAAGCATACACTGCGCTTTCTTGCACAGAAGGAAGCAAGCATGTTTGAAGTGTTTGCGGGACTTGCGCAGCTAGCGCGTGCGGAGGGAAGCCTGCAAAGACCGGTAAGCGCACAGGGGCAATTTGAGCTGCTAGCCGACTTTTTGGAACGACGTTGGGATCAAGAAAAGCAGGCACGTGTTTGCCTGAAACAAGACTATGAAAACACCAAGATCAAGGGAAGATTGTCGCCGCGATTGGCGAAATGGTTTGGGGAATAGCGTTCGGGGTATGCAGGCATACAAAACGTACAGGTTTGGCAGGCAGAATGCACACAAAACAGCAACCGTTATGCGCGGAAGTGACCGCATCTGTGAGGGTCGGCAGAGCGCTGAACGAGAACAAAAAAATCACAAAAAATTTTTCAAAAAACTGTTTGGAGGGGAAAAGGAATGGTTAAAAATAATATGAAGGTCAAAGAAAGTCAAAGAAAGGAGCGGGAGCGATGTCGGTATTGAGCGACCATATTGAGCGATTTATCCAAGAGATGTTTGCGGAGCGCGATATTGCAGAGCTGCAACGAAACGAGCTGGCGGCGAAATTCCATTGTGCGCCCTCGCAAATCAATTACGTTCTGACCACGCGGTTTTCTCCCAGCCGGGGATACTTGATTGAATCCCGCAGAGGTGGCGGGGGATATGTGCGCGTGATCCGCGTGAACGCAGAAAAAGGCGACTATATGCAGGAGTTGATTGCAGAGGAGCTGGGGCAGGGGATCAGCGCGCGACATGCGGCGGAGATGATCGACGGACTGCAACACAGTGGATTTTTGGATGATTTTGCAAAACAAATGCTGCTGTCCGTGACATCGGACAAGGCACTGCAACCGGCAGGTGAGCGAACCGAAGAGGTGCGCAGCAGAATATTACAGGAAGTTTTAACGGCGCTGATGGCAGATTAAGGAGGAATGAAAGATGCTTTGTGACAAATGTAAAAAGAATGAGGCGAGTATACATATGAGCCAAAATATTAACGGGATGCAGTCGGAACTGCATTTGTGCAGCGAATGTGCGCAAAAGGATACGAATGCGATGGCGATGTTTAATCCCAATAAGATGTTCGATTCGTTTTTTGATACCAGCTTTTTCAAGCGTGGGAACACCAGAATCGGCGCGAATACGCTGCTGGAAACTGTGGAATCGATGTTTGAGCCGCTGAAGGAGGAACCAATGAAACAAGAACGTTCAGCGAGCGCGTTTGAGCCGCTCGGATTGAAGCTGCCGTTTAGCGGAGAGGCGATGGAGCGTCCCGTGACGGAGGAAATCAAAGTGCTGAAAGACCAGCTGGTGCTGGCGGTGCAAAAAGAAGAATACGAAAATGCCGCAAAACTGCGGGATCAGATTAAGGCATTAGAAGCGAGAGAGGTGAATGGCAATGAATAATATGTCAAGATTTACGGCAGGTGCGCAGCAGGCGGTGAACCTTGCGGCGCAGACTGCGGTATCCATGGGGGAGACCCATGTGGGAACGGAACACTTGCTGATGGGGTTGGTGCTGGAAAAGGGAACGGCCGCCAAAATATTGGAAAAGCAGGGAATGACCAAGGAGACATTACAGCCGTATTTTGATGAGGCGGCGGCACAGACGCCCAGTCGCGGCAATGCACAGATGATGGGGTATACGCCCCGCACCAAAAAGATTTTGGAGATGAGCGTTGCGTTTGCGCGGCAACTGAACCAAAACTATATCGGCACGGAGCACATGCTGCTTGCCATCATCAGCGAACGGGAAAGCATGGCGTTTCGGCTGCTGTATGAGCTGCGCACGGATTTGAACGCGATTCAAGCAGAGATTTTGGAAATTGCACAGGTTGGTCCGCAGAAGAACGAGGAGCAGGCGCAATCTAAGACGCCGAATCTGGACAAGTTTGGCGCAGATTTAACCAAGGCCGCTAAAAACGGTGAACTGGATCCGGTGATCGGCAGATCCGAGGAGATTGACCGCATCATTCAGATTCTAAGCCGCAGAACCAAAAACAATCCGGTGTTGATCGGTGAGCCGGGCGTGGGAAAATCCGCGATTGCGGAAGGGCTTGCGCAGCGCATCGTGGAAGGAAACATCCCGGACATGCTGCGAGACAAGCGTGTGATCATGCTTGATTTGGCGGGAATGCTGGCGGGAGCGAAATTCCGCGGCGAATTTGAAGAACGGCTGAAGGACGCTCTTTCGGAATTGAAAGAGGCGGGCAATGTGGTCATGTTCATTGACGAGCTGCATACGCTGGTAGGAGCCGGCGCGGCAGAGGGCGCGATGGATGCGGCGAACATTTTGAAACCGATGCTGGCGCGCGGCGAAATTCAGGTGATTGGTGCGACGACCATTGACGAATACCGCAAATACATCGAGAAGGATGCGGCGCTGGAACGCAGATTCCAGCCGGTACAGGTGGGCGAGCCGACACAGGACGAGACGCTCAAGATTTTGGAAGGGCTGCGTGACCGTTATGAGGCGCATCATAAGGTGACCATTACGGACGAGGCGATTAAAGCGGCGGTGGAGCTGTCCACGCGTTATATCATGGATCGGTTTTTGCCGGACAAGGCGATTGATCTGATTGACGAGGCTGCCTCGAAGGTACGTATTTCGATGTTTACTTCGCCGCCTGATCTGCGCGAACTGGAAGAAAAATTGGAGCAGATCGGTCAGGAGAAGGCAAATGCCATCACGCATGAGGACTATGAGAACGCTGCAAAACTCAAGCAGGAAGAAGAGGACATCAAGCGTGACATCGAACACTGCACAGAGGAATGGCGGAAGTCCGTTGCGAAAATCAAAGGCGTGGTAACGGAGGAGGACATCGCACAGATTATTGCAAGCTGGACGCATATTCCGGTGAGTAAGCTGACGGAGGACGAGAGCAAGAAACTGCTGCACCTGGAAGAGATGCTGCACGAACGCGTGATTGGTCAGAGTGAGGCGGTGAGCGCCGTTTCCAAGGCGATCCGCAGAGCGCGCGCAGGACTGAAGGACCCTGCAAGACCCATTGGCTCGTTCATTTTCCTGGGACCCACGGGCGTAGGCAAGACGGAACTGACCAAGGCACTGGCAGGAGCCATGTTCGGCGACGACAGCGCGATGATTCGGCTGGATATGTCCGAATACATGGAAAAACACGCGGTTTCCAAGCTGATCGGTTCGCCGCCCGGATATGTCGGATATGACGAAGGCGGGCAGTTGACGCAGGCGGTACGCACGAAGCCTTACTCGGTGGTTCTCTTTGATGAGATCGAGAAGGCGCACCCGGATGTATTCAACATTCTGCTGCAAGTGCTGGAAGACGGGCGCTTGACAGACTCGAAGGGCAGGACGGTGGACTTTAAGAACACCATCATCATCATGACCTCCAATGTGGGGGCGCATGACATGGCGCTGAACAAGATCGGCTTTACGCAGCAGCAAAAGAGTGACGCGGGCTATGACGATATGAAGGACAAGATGATGGAGGCGCTCAAACAGACCTTCCGTCCGGAATTCATCAACCGTATCGACGACATCATTGTGTTCCACAAGCTGAGTGAAGCGGACACCGAGAAAATTGCGGGGTTGATGCTGGATCGAGTGATTGCAAGGCTCAAGGAGCGCAACATCAATCTGAGCTATGAACCGCAGGCCATTGAATTGATGGCAAAGGAGGGCATGAGCGACCAATATGGAGCGCGTCCTCTGCGCCGCAAAATTCAACAGACCGTAGAGGATAAACTCTCGGAAGAGATACTCTCGGGCACGATCGACATCGGAGACCAGATCGAGATGATTGTGCAGGACGGAGATATTGCATTCCGCAAAGAAAATTGATATAATAGTATCAACCACAGATGCGGCGGGGCAAAGTGAGCCTGCGCCGCGTTTGTGGCATTTGTGAAAAGAGGGAAAACCTTTGAACGTTGACTTCCGCATGATCATATACCTTGGTATAGCGCTTTTGTTTGCGTTCTTTTTCTCGTATACGACCACGCCGCTGGTACACAAGCTGGCGATGCGCGTGAAGGCGATCGATATTCCCAAGGATGAACGGCGCATGCACAACAAGCCCATCCCCACGATGGGCGGGCTGGCGATTTATGCGGCGTTTTTCTTTGGCGTTTTGGCGTTTGTGCCGCTTTTTATAGAAGTGTGGGATATGCAGTACACCGGCATGCTGCTGGGTGCCACCATCATTGTGGTCACAGGCATGGTGGACGATATTTACAATCTGAAACCGATCATCAAGCTGCTGGCGCAGATTGCGGCGGCGCTGGTGATCTGCGCTGCGGGTATTGTGATTCGTGATGTGAGCCTTCCGGGTATATTCGGCGGCGGAAAGCTGGTTTTGGGAGATTGGGCGGTTCCGCTCACCGTGCTATGGATTGTGGTCATTACAAACACCATCAATTTGATTGATGGATTGGATGGCTTGGCTTGCGGCATTTCTGCGATTTCCTCGCTGGCGTTGCTGGTGGTTTCCATGTTCTCGGTTTCGCCGGAGTTCCAAGTGGTGATGGTATTGGCGGCATTGCTGGCGGGCGCTTGCCTTGGATTTTTACCGTATAACCTCAACCCTGCCAAAATATTTATGGGCGATACGGGGGCGATGTTCCTTGGGTTTATATTATCCGTGATTTCCATACAAGGATTCTTTAAAGTCAACGCGGTAGTCTCGTTTGTTGTGCCGTTTTTGGTAATGGGGCTGCCGATTTTAGACACGTTGATTGCGATTATCCGCAGGCTGATCGCAAAGCAGCCGCCTTTCAGGCCGGATCGCAAGCACTTACACCACAAGCTGATTGACTTGGGACTGAACCAAAAGCAATCGGTGATGCTGCTTTATGCTGTTTCGGCTATGTTTGGCATGGCGGCCATCATCATGGCATTGCCGGAGGACAAGAAATATCAAAGCGCGGGCTTGATCTTGATTATCTCGCTGGGCATCGGATTGCTGAACTGGTTTGTTATGAAGCGCGAGCGCAATCGTGAGGAAGCTCAGATGGCATGTGAGGAGCAGCAGAACCAAGAGGCGCAGGGTAGCGTGACGGAGCAAACGGATCAATCGCATGGGCAGAGCGGAGACCAATAGATGAATCCGCAGCAGAACTTTTCTAAACTGGTGGAGTATTTGTATACGTTTTCTGATGTGGCGGTTGCATTTTCCGGTGGTACGGACAGCAGTCTTTTGTTGTGTGCGGCGCAGGAGGCGCATGGGAAGCGTGCGATTGCGGTGACTGCAAACGTCGCTTTTTTGACGCAGGAGGAGCTATTCCACATTCATGAAGTATTGGACGAGCTGAACATCAAGAAGGATGCGAGAATACCGATTTATGTGCTGGAAGATGCGCGCATTGCCGCGAATCCGCAAGATCGGTGTTATTTTTGTAAAAGCATGATTTTGCAGCGGCTGATTCAGGCGGCGAAGGGCATGGGAAGCAATGTGCTGATGGACGGCACGAATGTAGATGATTTGCAGGACTATCGCCCCGGCAGAAAGGCGGCGCAGGAACTGGGAATCGTCAGCCCGCTGCTGGAGCTGGGGTTTGGGAAGCGTGAAATTGTGGAGATGTTAAAAGCGATTGGCAGACCGCACTTTGTGTTGCAGCCCAACGCATGTTTGGCGACGCGCATTCGAACGGGAGAGCCGATTACGGTGCCAAAGCTGGAATTGATTGAAGAGGCGGAGAAGATCATCCGCTGGTATAGCAAAGGTATTGTGCGCGCGCGGCTGAGTGAAGGTCACATAACAGTGCAGACGGATGAGCCGGTTCGGGAACCGGAAACGGTACGCACAAAGCTGATGGCGATGGAAGGTGTGACGGCTGTGGACTTTGCGGCATACGAACGGAGTGGAAAAGCGTGAGAAAAATTTTGGAAGAATTGCTTGCAGGGGGGCTGACGGTAGATCAGGCGCAAGAGCAAATTGTGCAGGGGTACGTGAGCGAACTGGGGCATACGACGGTGGATCACTTGCGGGAGCAGACGCAGGGGCATCAAGAGGTGATCTACTGTGCGTCCAAGACAGGGGCGCAAATTGCAGAGATTGTGACACACATGCTGGCACATGGCGGCGAGAATATTCTGTTGACGCGTGCGGATGCGCAGAAATATGAAGCCGTGCGCGCCGTGGATGCAACTGCGGTATTTCACGAGGCGGCGCAGGTGATTGTGGCGAATCCCAAGGTGATGGAGCAGCCCTTTGGGTGTATTGCAGTGATTTGTGCCGGAACATCCGACGTGGGAGTGGCGGAGGAAGCCGCCATTACGGCAGAGCTGATGGGAAATCGAGTACGTCGCATTTATGATGTTGGAGTAGCGGGATTACATCGGCTGCTGGGGCGTATGCCGGAGCTGCGCGGCGGCCGCCCAGCCGAGTCGATCCCGTGGTCCGTGTCTCCGTCAACCCGGCCGCCGGGAGAACTCGGAGCCGGGGAAGGCGGGCCGTGGCTCGGCTCA
>CAYVTZ010000003.1:0-130974 GCA_964454685.1 uncultured Christensenellaceae bacterium | reverse complement strand
TGCGCACGCGTCAAAAATGGGCTGTAGCAGTTTTTTCTTACTGCTACAGCCCCGTTTTGGTAGATGTTTTGTTAGATTAGAATTTTGTATTACAGAGATTCGATGCCTGTTTCATATTACTTCTCAGGAGCTGTTTTCTCCCATTCCTCATACTCGTGCTTCGCGCAGTCATATGCGCTTACCAGCATTCGATCAAAGAAATAATCCTCGCCCCGCTGATCTATCGGGGTATTCTTGAGTGTTTCACGAAGTTGTCCAACATTTTGGCAAATTTGCTTGTGAAGCTGTGCTCTGTCTGTCATACAATCCTCCTGTTCGCCACCTTGCATGGTGGATTCTGTGTTTTCAAAGTGCGCGGTGCATGGCATCGAGATGCACCTTAGAAGATGCAGTATATCACAGAGCAAGGGTTCTTGCAACGCCCGAAAAAGAGTTTTTTAAAAAAATTTGACATTCTAATTCACCACATGGTATGGTGAGTATACAAAGTAAGATTCCGCCGAATCTGTACGCAGAAACGGCAAGTTAGGATTTGAGTCAAGTATATTTTTATGCTTGGCTTTTTTATGTTTTTACGGCAGTTTTGCCGATCAGATAGATTTGCGCGTCAGCTTTACACTGACCAAGCTTTTTTACAGCTCACAGAATCGCAGAGTATTCGTACTCCGGGTTTACACGAGAGAAAAAAGTATGTGGGCATTACCCAAGTAAACAAACCGCCAAGACATTTGTTTGACCGTGAACAGATTGAGCGAAGAAATCCACGGTAGCATAGAAGTCCAACGGATTTCGCAAGACTTGAACACGTCGCTTGAGGCGGGGAAAGGAGTCGGTACGGAATACATACAACGAAAAGTGCTGAGCACAGTCACCGATGGAAAAGAGAAAAAATGGCTGGAAGCCGCATTTGCACACTTGAACCGGATCGATTGCCGTGGGCAGTCGAAATATGCCGTTAAAAAGCAGATGCGCGATCACGAGAGCGGGAAATACCCGAAAGGTATCTATTCCAGTAGCACATACAATACCTATGCAAAGCACACGCTGCATTTCATTCAATGGGCGTTGCAAGTACACCCCGAAATCCGCAAGTTCAACGGTGCGAAATCTTTGGTTGCGGAATACTTGAATCGGCAAATTGTCGCCGGCCTTTCTGTCAGCACGGTTCATACGCGGCAGTTTTCACTTGCTGCAGCCTTTCTTTGCGATTCCTCAGACTTCGGATTTGTCTGCCCGAAACGAGAACGCAAAATCATCACGCGCTCTCGCAGCACTGCAGTTGAGGACACAAACCATGCCTTAAGCAAGGAAGATGCCGTCTTGGAGCGCTTCCTCGTTGGTACAGGCTGCCGCAGAATAGAGGCGTTGCGTCTGCGCTCGTCAGATTTGCATCGAAATCTGGATGGCAGCTATACCGTCTATCTGCGCGGGAAAGGCGGGAAGAAGCGTCTTGCGCCTGTCCTGCCGGGGTATGAGCAGGATGTGCAAGCTTTTTTTGCTCGTCCAACCGTTGCATGCCCAACAAAGCACGGAATGGAGCAGCGAATCTTCTCTAAAAGCGAATTGGGTCATTGGGACATCCATGCCCGACGCGCTCAGTATGCAAGCAAGCTGTATCAATATTATGATGCACAAATTCCTCTATCGCCTGAGGAACGCATATATCATTGCCGTAAAGATATGAAGGGTCTCAGCTTTCGCAAATCTGTATTGCTGCGTGTGAGCAGAGCCTTGGGGCACAATCGCTGCGATGTTGTGGTGTCGCATTATCTGTATCGGTTGAACACTCTAAAATAACATGTATCGCAAACCCATGAGTCCTGCTGCACCTCAAATAGTGGTTACACGCTCGGCGGGTAACCAGCTATTTCTGCTCGGAGATCCTCAAATTTTACGTGGAGAAAATTTCCTCAAAAATATATTTGCAATTTTAGAATGCTGTGTCATACAATGATGGTAAAAGCAGCCTGCTTCCTCAAAAGATGTAGGTGATGGTATCTGTGAAAATGAGTTTATGCCGTATTTTGCATAAACTTTTTTATTTGAAACAAAGGAGAAGCAATGACGAAACCGCATGAAAACAAAAAACCAGCTTCCAGCGTCTACCTGATAGGCGGTATGGAATTTGTTGTCATGCCCGTATACACTGCAAGCGAAAGCATAATCTATCCGTTAATCCAACTGCTAAAACGGGATGTTCAAGCAAGAGAAAATATGGTAGAGTGGAAGCAGCAAAACTCTGCTCGCTCGACTGCCGGAAAGGAGGAACGATGAAACAGTCGAAGGGCAATAAGAAAAAGATAATTGGGTATGGGCGCATCAGCCGCACTGATGGCTCGGAAGGAGAAAGTAACAGCATCGAAAACCAGAGGAAGCTATTGCTGAAAGAAGTGAAACAATACGATTGTGATGCTTTTGAGTTTCTGTTTGATGACGGCATCTCCGGTACAAGAAACGACCGTCCTGCCTATCTCAAATTGCAGGAGGAAATCCGGAGTGGAACAGTACAAATGGTGATCGCAAAGGATTTATCCCGTTTGGGACGTGATCATCTGGAAGTGGGGAGCTTCATTCGCTCTTGCATCCATGATTACGGGGTGCGCGTCGTGACCATCGCAGATAATTTGGACAGTGAGAAGAATCTGAATTCGATTCTGCTGGGGATTCAAAACCTCATCAACGAGAGCTATGCAGAGGACATCAGCAAGAAAGTGCGTATTGCGAAACGCACTATCGGCGAATCCGGCATCCCGATCGGTCATCCGCCGTACGGATATGTACGTAACCCAAGCAATCCAAAGTTTTGGGTGGTAGATGAGGAAGCGGCGAGCATCGTTCGACGTATTTACGACATGACACTCAGTGGCCTTGGGTCTGCGCAGGTTGCGGATGTTTTACAGCAGGAAGGCGTCATGACGCCCACCAACTACAAAAACGCACGCAAGGGGCTGCCACTCAAAACCGGTGTATGGCGTTCGTCCACCGTAAACAACATTCTCAGAATACAAGCGTATTGCGGGGATGTCGTGAACTTCCAAACGCGGAAGATCTCGCACTTTAGCAGGCGGCAGATCGCCGTTGCGCCGGAAGAACGCAAGATTTTTCGTGATGTGCATGAGGCGATCATAGACCGGGCAACTTGGGAGAAGGTCAAACGGCAGCAAGGCACGGTGCGCAAACGTAAACGAGCAGACCAAACGCACAATATGTTTTCGGGTTTACTCAAATGTGCCGACTGCGGGAAGAATCTGCATTTTCACTGCAACTCCAAAAATCCGGATATACAATATTTTAACTGTCCGGGGTACAACAAGAGTTTGAAGGAATGCGAGTCCACACATTATATTCGTGTGGATTTTCTGAAGCAGGTTGTCTTAGGCGAAATTCGCAGATTGATGAAGTTTGCGGTGAAGCATGAATCTCAGTTTGTACAGATCGTCATGGGATTCTCGAAACAGACTGTGGAAGCAGAATTAAAGCGAAAACAGGAAAAGCGATACAAAATGGACGCGCGCGACCGCGAAATAGATATGCTGTATGAACGCCTGTATGAGGACAATGCTTCGGGGAAAGTGTCCGACGAGCGCTATGCGCGTATGTCCGCAAACTACGAGCAGGAGCAGCAAGTGTTACACACGCAGATGCAATTACTGGAATCTGAGATTGCGCAGCAGGAAGCCTCGGCGCTTACCGCGAAGCATTTTGTGCAGATTGTGCGCAAATATACCCGCGCAAAGAAGCTTTCAGAACGGATGCTTAATGAGTTGATTGAAAAAATTGAGGTTCATCGCGTGGAAGTGCAAAACGGAAAGCGCTTGCAGCATCTGACGATTTACTTCTACTGCATCGGCGATGTGCAATTCCCAGAGCAGATTCCCGAGCTCAATGTGTGCATGGGTACAAGGCAAGGAGTGGAAGCGCAATATTCCTCTCAAAGAAAAGTGGTATGAATACAAAAAGTGCTCTTACAAGGCTGAAAGCCTATAAGAACACTTAGACTGGTGTACCCGACAGGGTTCGAACCTGCGACCTTAGGAGTCGGAGTCCTACGCTCTATCCAGCTGAGCTACGGATACAAACCGCAATAATTATATCATGGCTTGGGAGGTTTGTCTACTGTGCGCGCTCTCTTTTTTGTGAGGAGCGGGCGGGAAAACGACAAGCGAAAAAACTTGTGGGTTACAGCGCGTTTTCCTCTTGGAATCGTGCGCAGCGTGTGTTATGATGAGGGTAACAACGATGGCATGGGTAGCTTAGGAAACATGTGGTTTCGTGCAGAACAATTCAGACACCAATTTCTGGTATGACAAAATCGAATGCAACAAAGAAAAGCGAAGGAGGATTCTTTTATGGTAAACAAAGAGAAGATTCGTGTGGTGCAGTATGGCTGCGGGAAAATGGCAAAATATATTTTGCGCTATCTGTATGAAAAAGGTGCGGAGATCGTGGGAGCGATTGACGTAAATCCGGAGATTGTCGGCATGGATGTAGGAGAATATGCCGGGTTGGGCTGTAAACTGGGCGTGGTGATCCAAAAGGATGCAGGGCATGTGCTGGATGAGACAGACCCGGACATTGCAATCGTCACGCTGTTTAGCTTTATCAGCGATGTGTATGACGCGTTTGAGCAATGCGCCGAACGCGGCATCAATGTGATCTCGACCTGTGAAGAGGCAATTTATCCGTGGACGACGGCGGCGGAAATGACAAACCGCTTGGACACGCTTGCAAAAGAAACGGGATGTACCATTGTCGGTTCCGGCATGCAGGACATTTTCTGGGTGAATATGATTGGCTGTGTGGCAGGGGGTGTGCACAACATCCGGCGCATTGAAGGCGCGGTCAGTTATAATGTTGAGGATTACGGTTTGGCGCTTGCGCAGGCACACGGCGTGGATTTGACGCCGGAGGAATTTGAGGCTACGATTGCGCATCCGGAGGTGCTGGAGCCTGCTTACGTCTGGAATTCCAACGAGGCATTGTGTAATAAAATGGGCTGGACGATCAAAACTCAAACACAAAAATGCGTACCGTATTTCCATGACGGCGACGTTTATTCCGAGACGATGGGCAAAAATATCCCGCAAGGCAAGTGCATCGGCATGAGCGCTGTGGTGACGACAGAAACCTTTCAAGGGCCTGTGATCGAAACGCAGTGCATTGGCAAGGTGTATGGGCCGGACGACGGAGATATGTGCGACTGGAAAATCATAGGAGAGCCGGACACCACATTCTACGTCAGCAAGCCGGCAACCGTGGAGCACACCTGCGCGACCGTTGTCAACCGCATTCCGACAGTGCTGGATGCGCCTGCGGGTTATGTGACAGTGGAGAAATTAGAGGATGTGGAGTATTTGGCGTATCCGATGCACTTTTATGTGTAAATAAAAGGCCGGCCGCGCCAAGATGGATGGTTGATACTAGCGGGCGGGCGCCTTAGTCGATGGAAGAAAAGAACAAGAGGAGGATCGGAAATGAGTACGGGAAAAAGTTCGAAACCATCAAAGGATACGATACGAGTGCTGCTTAGCGTTGTGTTTTTGGCAATGGGCATCTTTGTGTTGGTGAACCAAGAGGCTGCAATGCAGATCATTGTGATTGTGATGGGCATTGCCTTGCTGGCTTATGGTGGGATTCAGGTATTATTGAACGCCAGAAAGCGCAGACACAATGAGGATGCGGCATTTATAATGCCGGTGATTGCGGTGGTGTTGGGCATATTGCTGCTGTTGTTCCAGAACGGCGTTGCAAGCTTGATTATTCCGATCATTGTCAGCGTTTGGGCGCTGATTACGGGGATTATGTGCCTGATCGACGCCATGAAGATACGCCGATCCTCTCGCAGGAGTGCTTTTTTAGCCATCATGGTTTTGAGCCTGGTGCAGATTGCTGTGGGCGCCGTGTTGCTGATCCGTTCGCTGGGTTTTGGAACACCGCCGGAGACCGTCTTGTTTAGCGTATGCCTCATTGCATATGGCGTTGCAAGCATTGTTTCTTTCGTGATGCTCAATGCCGCGAAAAAGCATATGGTTGCGTGACGACTTGTGTTTGTGAGGAGGCGCATCGCGGCATAAAAGCGCGTGAAGGCATGTAGCCGAGGGCGCGCGATGACGCTGAAATTCTAGCAAGATACGGCTTGCGACATTTTTGTGTTGCGAGCCGTATTTTTCTGCTATTGAAAACCCGTGATTTTTTTGATAAAATATGCTGAAAGAGTTTTTGCTGAAAGGCGATTTAATTTTGAATTTTTCAGGAGGAGAGACATGGCTGCATTGCTTGAAATGACTATTGACCAAATGCTTCACAAACAGGCACTGGAGATACCCGACAACGATATGCTTGTGGATCCGTACAAAAATGTGCGCTATTCCTATAAGGAGTTTGATGAGCTAACCGACCTTCTGGCACGTGGCTTTATGGGCATGGGCATCCAGAAGGGCGACCATGTTTCGATTTGGGCGACCAACTATCCCGAATGGATGATGACGCAGTTTGCGACGGCAAAGATGGGCGCGGTGCTGGTGACCGTCAACACCAACTACAAACAGTTTGAACTGGAATATCTACTCAAACAATCCGACACCACAACGCTGGTGATGATGGGAGCATTTAAAGATTCCAACTATGTAGAGCATGTGATGGGCTTATGTCCGGAGCTGGCAACCTGCAAAAAAGGAGAGCTGGTGAGCAAGCGGCTGCCTTGCCTGAAAAATGTGATTTTTCTGGATGAGGATGTGCCGTCGGGTATGTTTGCATGGGAGGAACTGCTCGAATTCGCCAAGCTGGTGCCGCAGGAGGCGCTCAACGCGCGCAAAAAGGAACTGGACATCCATGACGTCATCAACATGCAGTACACGTCGGGCACGACGGGATTTCCCAAGGGTGTGATGCTGACGCATTACAATCTGGTGAACAACGGTATGGCGATTGGTGATTGCATGAAGCTGACAAGCAAGGATCGACTGCTGATCGTGGTGCCGCTGTTCCACTGCTTTGGCTGTGTGCTTGGCGTAATGGCAAGCTTTACACACGGCACGGCGATGATTTTGGTGGACCACTTCAACCCGCTGACGGTGATGAACGCCATCCAGATGGAGAAATGCACGGCGGTGCACGGAGTGCCCACGATGTTTATTGCTATGCTGGAGCATCCGGACTTTGAACAATACGATTTCTCGAACTTGCGCACGGGCATTATGGCGGGCTCGCCCTGCCCGATCGAATTTATGAAGCGTGCGATGACGGACATGAATATGACCGAGATCACGATTACTTATGGGCAGACGGAGGCATCTCCTGCGATTACCATGACCACAACGACGGATCCGATTGAGCTGCGCGTGGCGACCGTGGGTAAGGTGGTGCCGGGCGTGGAGGCGAAAATCGTTTTGCCGGAAACCGGTGAGGACGCGCCGACGAATACACAGGGCGAAATTGTGGCGCGCGGATATAACATCATGAAGGGCTACTACAAAATGCCTGAAGCGACAGCGCAGGCCATTGACGAAGAGGGTTGGCTGCATACCGGTGATTTGGGAACCATCGATGAGGACGGATATTTCAAGATCACAGGGCGGCTCAAGGACATGATTATCCGTGGCGGTGAAAACATTTATCCGCGAGAAATTGAAGAATTTTTGTACACACATCCCAAGGTGCGCGATGTGCAGGTGATTGGTGTGCCGGACAAGCGCTACGGTGAAGAAGTGCTGGCGTGCGTCATTTTGAAAGATGGCGAAACATCAAGCGAGGAAGAGATGATCACATTTGTAAAAGAGGGACTTTCCCGCTTTAAATCGCCGCGCTACATCAAATTTGTAGACAGCTTCCCCATGACGGCAAGTGGCAAAATACAAAAATATAAGATGCGTGAGTGGGCGATTGAGGAGCTGAATTTACAGGCGGCTGCCTCGATCGAAACGGCGTAGGAAAGAGTACACTATGATTGGTTTGGACAAGATTGCGATTCACAACTTATTCGGTATCGAAGGGCTGGACATCGCGTGGTACGGAATCTTAATTGCACTGGGCATTGTGCTGGGCATTGCACTGGCGATCCGTCAGGCAAAGCAAAAGGGCTATACGGCTGAATTGGTGATCGACTGCATGATTTTGGCGATTCCGCTTGCCATTGTGTGTGCCCGCGTCTACTATGTGGCGTTTGAATGGGAATATTACAGCCAGCACCCGGAACAGATCATTGCGATTTGGGAGGGCGGCATCGCTATTTACGGCGCGGTGCTGGGCGGCATTTTAGCGGCGTTTATCGTTGCGAAGTGGCGCAAATTTCCGTTTTTCCGTTTGATGGACTTTTTGGTGCCCGGCTTGACGCTTGGGCAGATCATCGGGCGCTGGGGTAATTTTTTCAATCAGGAAGCATACGGCATGCAGGTGAGCGACCCTGCGCTGCAATTTTTTCCGTTTGCGGTGCATGTGGATAACGGGAACTGGTATTTGGCGACCTTCTTTTACGAAAGCATGTGGAATTTGGCGCTGTTGTTTGTTCTGCTGCGCGTGGCGAAGAAGGCAAAGCGCGATGGCAGTGTGTTTGCAACGTATCTGATCGGGTATGGCATCGGGCGCTTTTGGATTGAAGGAGTGCGCATTCGTACACTATCCTTTGAATCCGGTATTCCGGTATCCATGCTGCTTTCACTGATTTTGGCAGCGATAGGCGTGATCTATCTGCTGATTGTACGCAAGCGCAATCAAGAGAATCCGCTGTATGAGGGACGTTACTGCATTGGATTTGAGGACAGGACGGCTGTGAAGCCGGAGAAGAATCGGGCTGCGTCGGAACCGGTGAAGCAAGAAACAGCAGATGCACTGCAAAGCGCGCAGGAGACGACCGAGGAGGAAACCGCTGAGGCGGAGCAACCAAAAGAGGAATAATCAACCACAAGCCCTGTGAGGATTGCTTTTGCAGGGTTTTTGTATTGTGGGGGCTTTGCGTGGCTGCGCGAGGGTCGCAAGTGAAACAGGCACGAAAAGCAGATTTGGCGGCGAAAGCCGCGAGATGGGTAGACAGGAAAGCGAGGAAATTGAGTTGAGAAATTTGACGATGTTGACGGATTTTTATCAGTTGACGATGATGAACGGATATTTTAAAACGGGCAGTTATCAAAATGAAGCGGTGTTTGATCTGTTTTTCCGCAAGCAGGGAGAGGAGACCAACTATGCCGTTTGTGCGGGGTTGGAGCAGGCGATCGAATATGTGAACAATCTGCATTTTGAGCCGGAGGATATTGCGTATTTGCGCTCGCTGAATGTATTCGATTCGGCATTTTTGGACTATTTGCAAGATTTGCGTTTCACCGGCGATATTGACGCGCTGCCGGAGGGGACGATTGTGTTTCCGATGGAGCCGATCATGCGGGTGCGTGCGCCTATTTGCGAGGCGCAACTGGTGGAGACTGCATTGCTGACCATTATCAATCACCAAACGCTGATTGCGACCAAAGCGAGCCGCATTGTGCATGCGGCGCAGGGGGATTCCGTATTGGAATTTGGTCTGCGGCGGGCGCAGGGGCCGGATGCGGGGCTGTATGGCGGACGTGCGGCGATGATCGCGGGGTGCAACGCGACCTCGGATGTGCTGGCGGCACAGATGTTTGGCGTGAAGGCGGCGGGGACGCACGCGCATAGCTGGGTGATGAGCTTTGAGGACGAAATCACGGCATTTCGCGCGTATGCGGACACCTTTCCGCAGAACTGCCTGTTGCTGGTGGACACCTACGACACACTGAAAAGCGGCGTTCCCAACGCGATACAAGTGTTTCGTGAATTGCGGGAGAAAGGCTATGAGGCTGCAGGCATCAGGCTGGATTCCGGTGACCTTGCGTACCTTTCCAAAGAGGCGCGAAAAATGATGGATGATGCGGGATTCCCCAACGCGAAGATCGTTGCGTCCTCTGATTTGGACGAATATGTGATTGCCGATCTCAAGCAGCAGGGTGCGCGCATCGATACATGGGGGGTTGGGACGCGCTTGATTACAGGCGGATACGAATCGCCTGCGCTGGGCGGCGTCTATAAGCTGAGTGCGGTGATTGAGGGAGAGCGGGTGATTCCAAAGCTGAAAATCAGCAGTAATATTGCTAAGATCACCAATCCGGGCATCAAGAAGGTGGTGCGCATTTATGGTAAGACAAGCGGCAAGGCGATTGCCGACCTCATTATGCTGGAGCAGGAAACCATTGACGAGACGCGGCCGTTGACTATCTTTGATCCGGTGGAGACATGGAAGAAAATGACCATTACAGATTTCACGATCAAGGAACTGCTGGTGCCTGTGTTTCGTAGAGGAGAGCAGGTTTATGCTTGTCCGGATATGGAGACAATTTGCGCAAGCACCAAGGCGGAGAAGGATACGTTCTGGGATGAATTCAAGCGGCTGAAACGTCCGCACATCTACAAAGTGGACTTATCCGACGGGTTGTACGCACTGAAAACAGAGCTGCTGAATCAGAAGCGGGGATAACGGGTTAGAAAAACTTGACGGGGCAAAGACCTTTCTGTTTGCATGGCAGGGAGGTCTTTTCTGCGTGGGGCGCGAACGCGGTTGATATTTTTCGGCTGATTTGGTATACTGTAACGTGGTGAAGTGGTGGAAACCGCGGCACCTAGGATCAGGAGGTCAGAATGACGGATTATAAATTAGGTCTGGATATCGGCTCTACAACCATCAAACTGGTGTTGCTGGACGCGGAGAACCAGATTATCTTTGAACGATACAGAAGGCATTTTTCGGATGTGCGCGGCGAGCTGATGAATTTATTTCGGGAAGCAGCGCAGGAGTGTGGAGCATATCAGGTAAGCTGCTCCATCACAGGATCGGGCGGGCTATCGGTGGCGAATCTGCTGGGGCTGCCCTTTGTGCAGGAAGTGGTGGCGGGTGCGTGCGCGACGCAACAATTTATGCCGCAGGCAGACGTGGTGCTGGAACTGGGCGGCGAGGACGCGAAGATTACCTACATGAAGCCGTCGCTGGAACAGCGCATGAACGGAACTTGCGCGGGTGGTACGGGGGCGTTCATCGACCAGATGGCGACGCTGCTGGCGACCGACCCGATGGGCATGAACGAACTGAGCAAAGAGCACAAGACAATCTACCCGATTGCGGCGCGTTGCGGCGTGTTTGCAAAGACGGACATCCAGCCGTTGCTCAACGAGGGTGCGGCGCGTGAGGATGTGGCGGCATCGGTGTTTCAATCCGTGGTGAACCAGACCATTGCAGGGCTGGCATGCGGGCGACCCATCCGCGGCAAGGTTGCCTTTTTGGGCGGCCCGCTGCATTATTTGACACAGCTGAGACAGCGCTTTGTTGAGACGCTGCATTTAAAAGAGGATGAGATCATCCATCCTGAAAATTCGCATTTGTTTGTGGCGATCGGCGCGGCGTTGATGGCATCCGGCAAGGAGTTTTATGTCCGTGAATTGCCGGACTTTATGGATGCGGCAGGTGAAGGGGAACACGAAACGCGGCGCTTAAAGCCGCTGTTTGAGAGCCGGGAAGATTACGATAATTTTGCGGCGCGGCATAGCGGGCGCAAGGCGGGAACGGCGGAATTGGCGACGCAGCAAGGCCCTGTATATTTGGGCATTGATGCGGGTAGCACCACCATTAAGGCGGTGCTGATGGACGACGAGAAGCGCATTTTGTTCCGGCATTATCATTCCAACGAGGGCAGTCCGCTGGATTCGGCGGTGGAGATTTTGAAAGAAATCTATCGGCAGATGCCGCAGGGGGCTTACCTTGCGGGAAGCTGTGTGACGGGATACGGCGAGGCCATCATCAAGGAAGCGTTGCGGCTGGATTGTGGCGAAATCGAGACCATGGCGCATTTTCGCGCGGCGCAATATTTCAATCAGGATGTAGATCTTATCATCGACATCGGCGGTCAGGACATGAAGTGCCTGAAAATCCACGACGGTGTGGTGGACGGCATCATGCTCAACGAGGCGTGCTCCTCCGGCTGTGGCAGCTTTTTACAGACCTTTGCATTTTCGCTGGGGATTCCCATTACGGAATTTGCGCAGGAGGCACTCAAGGCGCGTAATCCGGTTGATTTGGGAACGCGGTGCACGGTGTTTATGAACAGCCGTGTGAAGCAGGCGCAGAAGGAAGGCGCGACGGTGGGGGATATCTCTGCCGGACTTTCGTACTCTGTTGTGAAAAATGCGCTGTATAAGGTTATTAAAGTGAAAGATCCGCAGGATTTGGGCGCGAACATCGTGGTGCAGGGCGGAACATTCAAAAATGATGCGATTTTGCGCACCTTTGAACTGGAATTGGGGCGTGAGGTGATTCGCCCTGATATTGCGGAATTGATGGGCGCGTTTGGCGCGGCGCTGATTGCGCGGCGTGAGATGCAGGGGCAACGCAGCGGCATTGTGACGGCGCAGGAGCTGGAGGGCTTTGCCTATAAGGGCAGCTTTGCGCGTTGCGGCAAGTGCGAAAACCGTTGTATGCTGACCATTACAACCTTTGAAGATGGGCGCAAGTTTATCTCCGGCAACCGTTGCGAGCAGGGCGGCGGAAAGGTGCAGAAGAACGATTTCCCGAATTTGTTTGAGTATAAATTGCAGCGTGTGTTTGATTACGAGCCATTGGCGGCGGAGCAAGCGCCGCGCGGAGAGATTGGCATTCCACGCGCGTTGAATGTCTTTGAAAATTACCCCTTCTGGTTTACTATGATGACCAAGTTAGGGTTCCGTGTGGTTCTTTCCGACCCTTCCAGCCATGCGATTTTTGAAAAGGGCATGGAGACCATTTCTTCGGACACGGTTTGCTATCCGGCGAAGCTGATTCACGGGCATATCGAGAACCTTGCCGAAAAGGGTGTGAAGAAGATACTGTATCCCTGCATTCCGTTTGAACGCAAGGAATATGGCGACGCGAACAACAACTACAACTGCCCGGTGGTGACTTCCTATCCTGAAGTGATTGCGAACAACATGGAAGTGCTGCGTGAGCAGGAGATCACCTTTTTTAAATTCTTTGTGGCGCTGGATGAACCCGATTTTATGCCGCAAAAAATGGTCAAGGAATTTGGACAGTATGGCGTGACCATCGAGGAAGCAACGGCGGCGAGCGAGGCGGCGTATGCGGAGCTGGCGCGCTTTAAGCGGGACATGGAGCAAAAAGGTGAAGAAACGATTGCATGGCTTAAAGAGACGGGCAATACGGGCATTGTGCTGGCGGGACGGCCGTATCATGTGGACAGAGAGATCAACCACGGCATTCCGGAGCTGATTACCAGCTATGGACTGGCGGTTTTGACCGAGGATAGTGTGGCGCATTTGGGCAACCTGCCGCGCCCCATTCGTGTGATGGACCAGTGGGCGTATCACACACGGCTGTATGAAGCGGCGGCGACGGTGGCAAAGACGGACTGCTTGCAGCTGGTGCAGCTCAACTCCTTCGGATGCGGGCTGGACGCGATTACCACGGATCAGGTGCAGGAGATCATTGCGGCGGCGGGCAAGATTTACACGCTGCTGAAAATTGATGAGATCAGCAATTTGGGTGCGGCGAAGATTCGGATTCGATCGCTGATTGCGGCTTTGAAAGAGAAGCGTGATCGTCCGGCGGAGCAGAAAGACCCGGTGTGGCATCGTAAGATATTCACCGAGGAGATGCGGCTGAAGGGGACGATTGTGTGTCCGCAGATGGCGCCCATGCAGTTTCAGTTTTTGAAGCAGGCGTTTGACCCTACGGGATATAACTTCAAGGTGCTGACGGAAGTAACCAAAGAGGACATCGACGTTGGGCTGAAATATGTGAACAACGACGCGTGTTACCCTACGATTATTGTGGTGGGACAACTGGTGAACGCATTTATCACGGGGAAACTGGACCCGGACAACACCGTAATTATGCTGACGCAGACGGGCGGTGGCTGCCGTGCATCCAATTACCTCGCGTTTTTGCGCAAGGCGCTCAAGGAGGCGGGGTTCCCGCAGGTGGTGGTGGCATCCATCAACTTCTCCGGCTTGGAGAAGAATCCCGGTCTTAAAATGACTGTGGGCTGGGGCATTCGCATCATGATGGCGATTTTGCTGGGCGATTTACTGCAAAAGGTTTTGCTGGCGACGCGCCCTTATGAAGTCAACAAGGGCGAGAGTGATGCGCTGGCGGAAAAGTGGACGAAGCGCATTCAAGACGTGGTATATCACACGCGCTATTTCGGATATCGTAAAGCAGCGAAGGAGATGGTGCGCGAATTTGACAATGTGGCGCGTACCGGTGCAGTGAAACCCAAGGTGGGCATTGTGGGTGAGATTTTGGTGAAATATCATCCCGATGCAAACAATCATGCGATTGACGTGATCGAGCGCGAGGGCGGCGAGTGCGTGATGCCCGCGTTGATGGATTTTGGTATGTACAGCTTTTACAGCTCCAAATTCAAGCATTTTGAAATGGGAAAAAGCAAGCTGATGTACAAGGCAAGCCAATTTGGCGTGAAGCTGGTGAACAACTTTAAAAAGCCGATTCAGCGCGCGCTGAAAAAGAGCAAGCATTTTGAGGAATACCCGCACATCGCGCATCTGGCGGAACTGGCAGAGAACATGCTCTCCAACGGCAACTGCACGGGCGAGGGATGGTTTTTGACGGCGGAGATGCTGCATTTGATTGAGAGCGGTGCGCCCAACATCATCTGCGTGCAGCCCTTTGCCTGCTTGCCCAATCACGTGGTGGGCAAGGGTATGATTCGCGGCATCCGCGACAAATACCCGCAGGCAAACATCGTTGCGGTGGACTATGACCCCGGCGCAAGCGAGGTCAACCAGCTTAACCGCATCAAACTGATGATTTACAGTGCGTTTGAGAACATGAAGAAGCAGGGATTAGAATAGTCTTTGCGGGAAACAACTATCATAATGCGGGCATGCTTTTCAACTCGAAAAAGCATGCCCGCTTTGCGTTTGGATACAGTTATGATGGTGGGAACGCGCCGCCGCAAGGTGATGGTTGCCTTGTGATTCGGCCGGGCTGCCGGTGATTCATTCGGGATTGCGCTGTTAGGATTTTTTTTCGTGCGTATGACGAAAGATAGTCCAATGCGCTTGAGGCGTATGGAACCAATTTGCCCCCTGTTGCAGTTTCGACTTGCGGCAGGGGGCATTTATTTGCGGAAATGCAGTGTGACCGCACGGGATTTGAAAGCAGGGAAATTAAATAAACAAGCTCGTATCGATTTCTTGGGCAAAGGCGAGCAAGCAGGCGGTGCCGCCAAGCGTGAGACTGCGAAAAAGCTACTGAGACGGTGCGGGATTGGAACCGAAGATGGTCTGATACAGTCGATAGCCTCCGCTGAGATTGGAGCAATCATAACCATGCTGCGTTAAGATGCGAGCTGCAACATAACCGCGCAGACCGATTTGGCAGGTGATGTAGACCTTTTTGTTTTTGTCGATTTCGGACATTCTGCTGCGCAAATCGTCCAGCGGGATGTTGCGGAACCCATGAATATGAGCGTTTTCAAACTCGATTGGTGTGCGCACATCAATACACTCTGCGTTGGCATCTTGCGCAATGCGCGCGACATCATGCCAATGGAACAGCTTTTGCCTGCCGGACATGGTATTTTCGATGACAAAGCCTGCCATGTTGACGGGGTCCTTCGTGGAGGAGAAGGGCGGCGCATAGCACAATTCAAGCTGCGCCAAATCCGCTGCCGTAGCACCGAAGCGGATGGCAGTGGCGAGCACATCAATCCGCTTGTCCGCGCCCTCATAGCCAACGATTTGTGCGCCCAGAATCTTGCCTGTTTGGCGCTCGTATACGACCTTGATGGACATATGGACTGCGCCGGGATAATAGGAAGCGTGAGAGGCGGAATACAGAAATATTTTATCGTAATCCATGCCTTGCATCCTTGCGGTTTTTTCGTTGATTCCGGTTGCGGCAACGGTTAGATCGAACACCTTGACGATGGAGCTGCCTTGCGTGCCTTGATATGCGGCGGGGATGCCGCAGATATGATCCGCGGCAATGCGACCTTGCTTATTGGCGGGGCCTGCAAGCGGAATCATTGTCTTTTGTCCGGTGACGAAGTGTGTGACTTCCACTGCATCGCCTACGGCATAGATATGAGGGTCGTCGGTCTGCATCCGGCAGTTGACCACGATGCCGCCCGCTTGATTGGTGGCAAGACCTGCCGCACTTGCAATGCCGCTTTCCGGCTTGACACCAATGGCGAGAATGAGCAGATCGGCATAGACTTCGTCGTCACCCAGACTGATTTGCAGCCCGTTTGGCGTATCTGCAATGCCGGTGAGTGCATGCTGCAACAGCAGTTTTACGCCCATGCTCTGCATATGCCTTTGCACTTCGCATGCCATGTCATAGTCGAGAGGCGTCAGGATTTGATCTGCAAGCTCTACCATAGTGACATCAAGACCTGCGTGGCGCAGGTTTTCCGCCATTTCCACGCCGATGAAGCCGCCGCCGACCACGACTGCGGATTGCGGGTGATGTTCGTCCAGAAATGCCTTGATGCGATAGGTGTCGGGGATATTACGCAGTGTGAATACGCGAGGGTTGTCGATACCTGTGACGCGGGGTCTGACAGGTTCTGCGCCCATGGATAAAATCAGTTCGTCATACGGTTCCCGATAGGTTTCGCCCGTATCCGTGTGCTTTACCGTGACGCTTTGATTGGCGCGATCGATGGCGATAACCTCGCTGTGAATGCGTACATCCACATCAAAGCGCGCATGAAAACTTTGCGGCGATTGTAATGTGAGCGCGGACTGATCTGTGATGGTTCCCCCGATATAATAGGGCAGACCGCAGTTGGCAAAGGAGATATACTCACCCCGCTCCAGCATGATGATCTGTGCCTGCTCGTCCAATCTACGCAGCCGCGCGGCTGCCGATGCGCCGCCCGCGACGCCGCCTACGATAACAATTTTTTTACTCATAATCCGGTCACCTCGTTTTATTTTGATAAACACATGATATCCTTTTCTAACAAGGAGTTCTGTGACAAAGTCACAAATGCGGTGGCAAAATAAAAAAGTGCCGCCACGGGTGAGCGCGGCGGCACGGATGGAGAGGACTACGCATTATTGATAGTACCATTTTTGTATCTCAGCAAACACACGATGTTCGCGCATGCCTTGCAGATTTTGCAGGGAAGCGTCGCAAATGATGGAATTGGTGAGGTAGAACAGACCGATCTGCGGGAGATCGTTGCACAGCACCTGCTGCAACGCATCCATTGTTGCAATACGGTCTTCCTCGGTGACGGCGGCGGCGTATGCTGCCATTGCGGTGTTGAGAGACTCGTTGGAGACACCGTTGAAATTTGCTTCGCCATCAGGCGCAAGCATAAACTCCAAGCTGGGGTTTTCACTGAGGTGGAAACCGGCGTATGCAAGCTCGAAATCGCCGGATTGCAGGCGTGCAATATAATCCAGCGGCGCCACATATTCCAGATCGAGCAACACGCCCACCTGCCCAAGCTGCTTTTTGATTGCTTTGCCTGCCTCGATGCGATAGGATTTGTCGCGGTCATCAGGCAGCATCAGTTTGAGCCGCAATTCGGTGCCTGCGGAGTTTTCGCCTGTTTTGTATCCGGCTTGCTCTAAAAGTTGTTTGGCGACATTTTGATCCACGTCGTTTTTGTATTTGGGATTATACGCATAAAAGTCTGACGCGACGGGCAAATTTGCCGGTACGGCGTGGTTGAGCAGCACGGTAGAAATAATCTCCCGGCGGTTGAGTGCATAAGAAATGGCCTGACGCACCCGCACATCCTGCAAGGCCGTGACATTGAGGTTGGGCAACAGGCATTCATAATTATTGGTCATATAATCCAGAACCTGCGTTTTGCCGGCAAGATTATACTTCCCTGCATACAGTACATCCGTGGTGATGAAATCCAGCACGCTGGTACTGACGGATTCCAGCTTTTCGTCCGTGGAATCCAGCGGCTTTGCCACCACGCGCTCAATATGCGGCAAGCCGCCCCACCATGTTTCGCTGGCGTTGAGCACCATACCATCCGCACTGCTGAAGCTTTCTAAAATATATGGCCCCGTACCCATAGGCAGTGTGCCGCCTTCTGTAAGAGAATCGCTCATGACGGGGAACAGCATGAAATACAAACCTGCCTGACCCGGCTCCCGCATGGTCAGACGCACCGTATTTTCGTCAACCGCCTCGATGCTTTGCACAAGATGATTGTATTTTGCGTATAAATTACGCCGGGGGATGACCTCGGAGACATCCTCCGTCATTACGACGGTATTACCATCGTCGTCCCGACCCGTTTGCAGTTCATAAGGCGCTATGCTGGCGGAGGCGGAGGGCGCAGCGGTTGCTTCGGGCGTTTGCGTGTCTTCGGGGTCCTCCGGCTGTTCTGCAGACAGGGCGTTGGTATCGGACGTAAGCGCAAGCACACGTTGTGCGCTGGTTACGATATCATTTGCCTGCAGTGGGGTTTGACCATCATGAAACACCACGCCGCTGCGTAACACAAAGGTGAAGATGGTGCCTGTTTCGTCTACCTCCCATGTTTCCACAAGGTTGGTAGCGACATTGCCGCCCGCGGAGAGCCTGAACGGGGATTCGTACATCAGACCGTAGATGTTTTGCATATCCTCACGCGGTGCGTTGAGCGGATCCAGCGCGGACATATCTTCCGGCATGGGAACATAGAGCTCCCCGCCACGCTCCAGCACGGCGGCGGAAGTTGCGGTTGCGGCAGGCGCGTCCAATCCTTCCAAATCCACAACGGGGGCGGTTTCCTCTGTTTTTTTTGCGCAGCCAAAGGCAAGCGCAGCCATTAGCACTGCAAGCAGCAGACTAATCGATTTGATAAAGTTCTTTGTATTTTTCATACGCTCTCGTAACTTTCTTGACATATTGCTCGGTTTCCGCATACGGGATGTTGGTGAGTGAGCCGTTTTTGGAATAGGCATCATCCTTGAGCCAGCCCTTGACGCGGTTTTGCCCCGCGTTATAGGCGGCGGCGACCAACGTGATATCTTGATCAAACAAGCCTTTTAAATAGTTGAGGTACCAGCAGCCCATGCGGATGTTGAGTGAGGGGTCGTGCAGCAGGGAGGAATCAAAATCTTCCAAACCGAGCTTGCCTGCGATCCATTCGCCGGTATCCGGCATAACCTGCATCAAGCCGATGGCGCCGACGCGAGAAACGGCATCGGGATCAAACCCGCTTTCCGTGTGGATGATGGCGGCAACCAAATAGGGATCTAGTCCGTATTCGCCGGCGAATTGCACGATCAGGTCTTCGTACTGCAACGGATAACTCTGCTTGCCGTTTAAGAACTGGTAGCCCGCGAATAAGAGCACAGCAACGACTAAAATGCAGACCACGGCGATGACGCCGGTTTTTTTTGGCTTATTGCGCTTGACTTGCCGCATCCAATAACTCCTTTGCCTGTGCGTAGAGGGTATCCAGCCCTGCATCGTTTAAGATGACCTGATCGGCATAGCGCACAAGCTCATCATCGCTGATTTGACTGCGCAGGCGATTTGCCGCGTCCTCGCAACTGATTTCATCTCGTGAACAGATGCGGCTGATTTTGCTATCCTCCGGCGCTTTGACCAGCCAGACCTCGTCCATGCGCTGATGCAAGCCGGTTTGCACCAGCAATGCACAGTCAACAACCACGATGCCGTCGGGATACGCGTCCATTTGCTGCTGTGTTTTTTCCAAAATGAGAGGGTGCAGCAGCGCTTCCAGTCGCTTGAGCTCCGCGGGATGCTGAAAGACATAGCTACCCAGTAAGCGACGATTGAGCGAGCCATCCTCCAAAAAGAAGGAATCCCCGAACGCTTTGCGTACCGCTTTGAGGCAGGGTTGCCCGCGATCGCAGACGTGATGTGCGATCTCGTCTGCATCGACGATATGCGCGCCTAGCTTTTTCAAATATGCTGCTATGGTGCTTTTTCCTGAACCGCTGTTGCCCATTAAACCAATAATCCGTTTCATTTTGCCTCCGCCCATGTGCTGCCCTCTGCAACATTGACTTCCAAGGGAACACTGAGTTGCATTGCATGCTCCATACAATCCTTAAGCGCTAGTTTGACGTGCTCCAGTTCTTCATTTTTCGCGTAGACGATGAGTTCATCGTGCACTTGCAACACCAGTTGGGATTGCAGCCCTTCGAACTGCTGGGCGACCCGCAGCATTGCCAGCTTGATGACATCCGCAGCGCTGCCTTGAATGGGCGTATTGAGCGCCGCGCGCTCGCCCGCCGAACGGATGTTGTAATTACGCGAAGCGAGATCGGGAAGATACCGGATGCGCCCGCAAAGGGTGCGCACATAGCCGTCTGCGTGTGCTTGCTTGACGACATCGTGCATAAAGGTACGCACACCGTCAAACTCCTCGAGATAGCGCTCGATATAGTTGGCGGCGCGTTTGCGCGGGATGCCGAGATTGCGCGCCAGACCAAAATCGCTGATTCCATACACGATACCAAAATTGACGGCTTTGGCGCTGGAACGTTCTTCTTTGGTCACGTCCGCGATGTCTTTATCCATGATTTCCGCAGCGGTACGCGCGTGAATATCTTCGCCGCCTTCAAAGGCGCTCATAAGGTGCTGATCCTGTGCGCAGTGCGCGAGAATACGCAGCTCGATCTGCGAATAGTCCGCAGACACGATGGTGTATCCTTCCGGTGCATAGAACACCTTACGGATATCGTTTGCCAGTGCGGAGCGAATGGGGATATTTTGCAGATTGGGTTCCACGCTGGACAGCCGCCCTGTGGCGGTTGCCGTTTGCAGGAAAGTGGTGTGAATGGCGCCGCCCCGCATTTGTGCAAGCAGTCCGTCTACATACGTGCCTTTGAGCTTGGTCAGCGTGCGATATTCCATGATATCGTCGATGATGGGGTGTGTGCCTTGCAGACGCTCCAGCACCTCGACATCTGTGGAGTAGCCGGTTTTGGTTTTTTTGACAACGGGCAGCCCCAGCGTTTCAAACAGCACGGTTGCGAGCTGTTTGGTGGACGCGATGTTAAAGGGATCGCCCGCATAGCTGTAAATATTTTTGGTGAGATTCTCGATTTGCAGTTCGTAGGTCTTGCCCAGCGCGCGCAATTCCTGCTCGTGGATGAGCAGACCTTTTTGCTCCATTTGAAACAGCACCCGTGCAAGAGGCAATTCGATTTCATAGAGCACGGAATCCAGCTTGTTTTGCCGGATCTGCTCCTGCTGTGTTTGCGCGATACAAAGGAGGGAGGCTGCGCCTTCGCCGCAATCGTAACGCGGTGCAAGCGTGGACAGCTCATATTTTGCGAGGGAAGGATTGAGCACCCAATCCGCAATCATGACATCAAAATACTGCGAAAAGGAAAGACCCAAGCCACCCCATTCGTGCATCTTTCGCTTGACATCGTGCAGGATGAGCGTTGCCTGATTGGCATAGGGGGCGAGAGCCTGCAAGATATCCGCAAGGTCTTCGCCGTCATCCAGCATGGTTTGACGCAGCGCAATCTCGTATTCGATTGTTTCGTCCGTGGCGATGTAAAAGTCCTGCGCGCAGTGCAATGCAATGCGTTGCGCACCTTGCAGGAAATCCAGTGCATCCAGTGTGATGCGTTTGCGCTCTGCCTGCCTTAGCTCCTGCTGCGGTGGGGCGGCAGGCAGATCGAACCGCTTTAAAAAGGCGTTGAAGCGATATTCCTCGCACATGGCGCGCATTTTTTCGATGTCAAAGCCCGTAAACGCGAAATCGTCCAGCGTGGCAGTGAGCGGCATATCCCGATCGATCGTTGCAAGCTGTTTGGACAAAAATGCGTCCGGTTTGCCGTTGACCAGTTTTTCATAGAGTTTATTTTTGGGTAATGTGTCAAGCTGCTCATACAGCGCTTCGACGGTGGGATGCAGCGCAAGAAGCTTGAGCGCGGTTTTTTCTCCCACGCCGGCGATGCCGGGAATGTTGTCCGACGCATCGCCCATCAGTCCTTTTAAATCAGGAATCTGCGGGGGAGTGAGGCTCATTTCTTCCATAAGCGCCTCTTGCGTCATGACCTTCGTTTCGCTTACGCCTTTTTTGGTGAGTACGACGCTGGTATTTGCGTCGATGAGCTGCAGTGCGTCACGATCTCCTGTGAAGATAAAAGTCTGCATACCCTGCGCTTCCGCCTGTTTGGAAAGCGCGCCCAAGATATCGTCCGCTTCGTAGTTGTCCTGCTCATAATAATGTAATCCCAACGTGGTCAATGCCTCGCGTACCATCGGGAACTGCTCGCGCAGCTCGTCCGGCGTGGCGGAGCGTCCCGCCTTGTAAGCATCAAAAAAAGCGTGGCGAAAGGTTTGTTTGCCTTTGTCAAACGCCACGGCAATGTGAGTGGGTTGGTATTCCTCCACCATGCGGAACAGCATATTGAAAAAGCCATACATGGCGTTGGTGTGTCGCCCCTTTGCATCTGTCATGGTGGGGGGCAGCGCCCAGAATGCACGGTGCATCAGGCTGTTTCCATCGATGGCAAGCAAAATCTGTTTCATTCGTCGATTCCTTTGGCGTCAAGCAGCACAAAATGCCGTTTTGACAAATTTTTGATTCCCATAGATGGTATCACAAAACGGGAGGAAAATCAAACGAACATTCTGTTACAAAGTGGGGGGGGAAAGGGCGTCTCAAACCGATGCAGACTGCGTTTTTCGATGCAGGCAGCGGTGGTGCGCCGCCTCGTATTCCTGCTCTTCCTCCTCTGTGGAACACAGAAGCGGGGGAACGGGGTGCGGCTTGTCCTGTCCGTCCAATGCGACCATCACAAGATAGGCGCGGTTGACGAGATTGCGGGTGCCGTCCAGCTCTTCGACAAAGGTGTCAACGCAGACCTCCATGGATGTTCTGCCGACATAGGTCAGCTTGCCAACCATGAACACGGTGTCGTTGATGTGCGCGGGGGCAAGGAATTTTAAGTGATCGATGGCGGCGGTGGTGACATTGCAGCCGGAATGACGGCGCGCGACCACGGCGGCAACGACATCCACCCACTGCATTAAAATGCCGCCAAACAGGCGTCCCTGACCGTTGATGTCCGGCGGCATGAGGATGTGTACCTGCTCGGTACGGGAGTCGGCGACTGTTTTGGGTTGCATGGGGGTACCTCCGGTTTTAAAAATTATACTATATCATAATACCATGATTTTGATGTGGTGAAACGCTTTTTTGCGGAATAGGGGTATGCTCCTTAGCGTGTCCTCAAAAGGAAGGCAACACAAAAAACGCCAGTATTCTTATGGCGTTCGCCTGCCATTTCCTTAAAGTAGGCCGCTTTTGTACGAAAGCATCATGATATTATCGTCCATGTGCACGTTTTCGATGTAAACATCGTCGCCGAAATCAAAGAAAACAGGGTTAAAGTTTAAAAACAGGCGCACGCCGTAATCGTACAACTGGTGGGCGACGGATTTGGTTGCCTCGGTAGGCAGACTTAATACCGCTGCGACGATATTGTTCTCGCGGATATAATCGTGCAGCTGGCTCATCGGGAACACCGGGATACCATGCAGGATTGCGTTTTCAAATTGAGGATTGATATCAAAAAATGCCTTGACGGAAAAACCGCAATGATATAGCTCCTTGTATTTGCACAAGGACTGCCCCAGACTGCCGGCTCCTACGATAATCATGTTTTTCGGCTCTTGCAGCAGCAGGAGCTGTTTGATTTTTTCTAAAATGGTGTCGATGCGATAGCCGACGCCATGGTGGCCTTCGTACATCAAACGATTGAAATCCTGCCGCACTTGCGAGGCGGAAATGCTCATCAGCTGCGCAAGGCGGTTGGAAGAAATCATCTCCACGCCCAGTTGCCTTTGCTCGTTGAGATACCGATAATATCGGGTCAATTTACGCACGAGGGTGCGTTCTATGTTTTGGGGCTGTTTTTCCATAAGTACCACTCCTCTGTCGGGCTGCCCTGCAAGTCGCAACCGGCCTCGTCCCATCCAATCCCTGAATGCAAGCAACCCGGGATTGCCGCTATGCTGCTGCCGCGGGGGGTGAAGGACGAAACTTCCATCGTTGCCATGTCGCTTATTTCGTGCTAAAGCACAAAATTGCACACCTTGGGCGGTTACTCCTGCTCCCGCAGAGCAGGCTCTGCGGGAACCCTGTTAGGCAAAAAACTCGATGAATTGGATATTCGATTTCGTCTTTTGCAATTCCCAATACAGGGATCCCGAAAATGCTTGTAGCTTTCTTCACAGCCTGACAAGGCGGCTTGCTTTATTGTTGCCGTGTATTATTTTCTACTCTATTATGACAAAATAAGAACAACTTGTCAATGCTACATAACGTTATAAAAATAACTTAAAATGCAGAAATTAAATTCAGAGCGTGATGACGGATTGTGTATAATAGCTTAAATAGAGAGGTTTAAGCGTGATTGTAAAAGTCAAAGAATATTTAAAAATACAAAAAAATATGAAAAAATAAAAAATAGATTGACATAATAATAACTTACTGTTAAGATAAAACCATCCCAAAGAAAAACTGAAAACAATCGAAACATTTGTTTCCCGGAGGTAAAAGATGGAACTGGACAAGAGAGAACTGGAACGAGTGGTTGCCGAGGGAATCGGCAAGGCGACAAGCTGTGCGGCACCCGCCGCCAAAGCGTGGAAAGATGACGACGCGATTCAAACAACTTCGGACAAGAAAAAATTCCGCATCACCGTGGAAGATATTCGCGGAACCTGTGTGGCGTGCCATCGAGTGGGCGAAACCTTCTATATGAGCGATGACAAAACGCCGGAGGGCATTTGTCTGGCGGCGTTTTCGGGGTTGATCCCATACATCAATGCGATGATTTGCAACGCGACATTCCCTTGGGAAAGCGCGCCGGGCAGGATTCGTCTGGGCTGCCCCGACCCGGACAACACGGTTGTATTCTTGATTGAGGAAGTGTAACGGGCGATGGCAGGAAACTTGAAAATTGGTTTTGTCCCTACGTGCATGGCGGAATTTGACGCAGTGCTGGATGTGGCGGACGTGCGTGCGGGAGAGATCCCGAATGTATCCAAGCCGGATTATCTATCCCCCATGCAGGAATGGCTTTCCACCTTTGGTGAGGTGATTTGCACACCGGTTGCGGGGGACGAGCAGTCCGCGATGGTGGCGAACCGGTTGCTTTGCACGGCGAAGATTGATGTGCTGGTGGTACACGAATTTGCTTTTACGCTGGCGACGACCTTCAAAGCAGTGGTAGAAGGGCTGAATGTTCCGATTGTGTTTTGGAATACACAGATGATTCCGGCGATGCACCGCGGCATGGGTTTTGGGACGGCGATGGCGAACAACAGCGTTTCCAGCATTCCGCATTCGACCAACTGGTTGTTTCAGGCGGGAATCGACTGTAAGGTGATTACGGGGACGCAGGACAATGCGCGCACACAAAAGCGCTTTGCGCAGTTGTTTGCGGCGGTGGGCGCTAAGAAAAAATTGACATGCTCACGCATTGCGTCCATCGGGTATGTTTATCCCGGTATGACGACCATTCAAGTGAACGAGACTTCCTTTATACAGACTTTCGGCGTGCGCATCGATCATGTGAATCCGGTGGAGGTCAAGCAATGCTTTTTGCGGGCAGACGCAACACGGGTGGCACGGCATGTGGAAAAACTGACGGCGGCCGGCGTGCAGGCATTGAACATCGAGGAAGTGGAACGCGCGGCAAAATATTGTGTGGCGTTTGAAGATTTGGTGGAGCGCAAACAGGCAGACGCGGTTGCGCTGCTGTGCGGGCTGCTGATTTTGGAGCAGGACATGGGCGTTGCGCCCTGCTACGCTCTGACGCAGCTTGCCAATCGGGGGATTCATACCGCGTGTGAATGCGATATCCCCAGTGCAACGGCGCTGATGATTGCACAGCAGATTGCGGGGAATGCGCATTTTACCGAATTTTATATGATGGATATGCAAGAAGAACTGGTGATGATGTGCCACTGCGGATATGGCAACAGTGCACTGGCAAACGAGAAATATCCGGTGAAGATTGCGCGGCAACCATGCTTTCCCGGACCTTGCGGTGCGGGCGCGGCGGTGGAATATACCGCCAAAGCGGGCGCGGTGACGCTGCTTTCCATCACGGCATCACCCTGCGGATACAAACTGGTGGCGGCAAACATGGAATGTGTGGATGTACAGCCGTATGAGATGGGTTGCCCGCAGATCGTTGCGCGGTTTGCCAACGTATCGCTGGATGAAGGGGTGGAGGCGTACTGCCGTGCAGGCGGATCGCACCACATGGTCATCTGCTATGGAGACATCACAGAAGAGCTGGCGCTGCTGTCGGAACTGCTGGATATCGAATACGAGGTGATTTGATGAACGCACTGGGATTGCTGGAGGTGCGGGGGCTGTGTGCAAGCGTGCTGGTGATGGACTGCATGGTGAAGGCGGCGCAGGTTGAATTCATCGACATCAAAAAGGACATGGGCGGCGGACTGATTACGATTGTGGTACGTGGCGCGGTGAGCGCGGTACGCGCGGCGGTGGATGCGGGACGAGACTATGCGCAAGCCATCAGCGAGGTGATCGCGTACAAAATATTTGCCAATCCCGATCCGCAGACGCTGATGTATCTCGACAATTCTTACAAGCGGGCGCGCATTGATTTTGCACGGGAAGCGTGCGGGATGATCGAAGTTTACGGCTTTGTTTGCGCGATGTGTGCGGCGGATGCGGCGTTGAAGGCGGCTAAGGTGCGGCTGGTGGGCATGGAGCGCACCAAAGGTGAGGAGGGCATCCAACTGATCGTTGCGCTGAAGGTAGCGGGCGACGTGGATGCGGTCAAGGCGGCGACGCAAGCAGGGCTGGCGGCAGCGAGGCAGGTAGGCGACGTGATTAAAAGCCATGTGAATGCCTTGCCATCCGAGGGAATCCGCGAGATGATCCGCTATACGAATCTAAAGAGTGATTGAATATGGAACAGACACAACAGGCGATTGGGATTGTGGAGTGCCGCGGCATTACGGCGTCCATTGAAGCGGCGGACAACATGATCAAGACTGCGGATGTGGCGGTGCTGGGCACACAGAAGATTGGAAATGCACTGATTTTCATTGTGGTGACCGGCAGCGTGGACGCGGTGAAAGAAGCGGTGGCGGCAGGCAGCCGCACAGCGAAGGAGCTGGGCGAACTGTTTGCGGCGCGTGTGCTGCCAAGGCCGAGCGAAGAGATTTTTCGCATTATCACGATGATGACGAAATAAAAAAACGGAGGAGAACAATGGTGAAGGAAGCATTGGGTTTGGTGGAAACCAGAGGATTGACCGCGCTGATTGAGGTTGCGGACAGCATGGTGAAGGCGGCGAATGTATCGCTGCTGGGCATGGAGAAGATTGGATCGGGCTATGTGACGATTATGGTCACGGGCGATGTGGGCGCGGTCAAAGCGGCGGTGGAAGCAGGTGCGGCGGCGGTGAAGGGCTTGGGTGAACTGGTGGCGGCGCACATCATTCCACGCCCGCACAGTGATGTAGAGAAGATTTTGCCCGCGCTGGAACACAAAGAAATCGCGGCAACAGAACTTGGTTAATTAAAACAGAAGGAGAACGATCATGGTAAAGGAAGCATTGGGAATCATTGAAACAAGAGGATTGACGGCACTCATCGAGGCGGCTGACGCAATGGTGAAGGCGGCAAACGTGGAACTGGTGGGCGTGGACAAAATTGGATCGGGGTATGTCTCTGTGATGGTGCGCGGTGATGTGGGCGCGGTCAAGGCGGCGACGGAAGCGGGCGCGGCGGCCGTGGGCAGCTTAGGAGAGTTGGTGGCGGTGCACGTGATTCCGCGTCCGCACAGCGATGTAGAAAAGATTTTGCCGGCAGTGAAGTAATTACTGCGCACGTCATGCTTTAAAAGAGTGTGGCCGGGGGCTGATGCGCCATTGGAAGCAGATTCCGCAGCGGTCCTGCGGCGGGTGCGAGTGGCGGAAAACAATCGTTTGGGAGATGCAGATATGCAACTGGGTCAAGTGACGCAATACATTGTTGCGACAAAGAAAAATGAAGGATTGGTTGGGAAAAAGCTGCTGAATGTACGCATCATTCGCAATCAAAAGCTGACCAATGATTATGTTGTGGCGATTGACAGTGTGGGTGCCGGAGAAGGCGAGGTTGTGCTGTTGGCGATGGGCAGCGCTGCGCGGATTGGCATGGGGTGTGAAAACGCGCCGGTGGACGCTTCGATTGTAGGCATTGTGGACGACCCCGCAAGCGTGCTGAGTCAGAAATGAGCGGGCGATACAATGCCGTCGGCATGGCGGAATTTTCAACCATTGCAATCGGCATGAGCGCCACCGACCGCGCGGTGAAGAACCAGAAGCTGGTGCTGCTGAAAAGCGGGATGATTTGCCCCGGACGGTTTTTGCTGGTGTTTGGCGGCAGTCATGCTTCGGTGCAGAGCGCGGTGCAGCAGATTGAGGCGCATTACGGTGCATACCTTGCGGGAAGCTGCGTGATTGGGAACTTGAGCGCGGGTGTGTTGGAGGCAGTGGCGCACTGCGTGGACTGCACGGGCGCGCAGGCGTTGGGCGTGCTGGAGACTGCGGACGCGGTATCGGCGATTGCGGTGGCGGACGAATGCGTGAAAACGGCGCAGGTTGCGGTGGCGCAACTCAGGCTGGCACAAGGCATCGGCGGCAAGGGCGTTGTAGTGATAGCGGGCGGCGTGGCGGAGATTTCGGCGGCGGTCTTGAGAGCGGCGGAAGGCGCAGAGCGGCAAGGCAAGCTGATTGCACACACGGTGATTAGCAATCCGGCAGAGCAGACGTTGCAATCGATTTTGAAGGAAACGTGACGAGGCAAAGCATCCATTGAAGGAAACAGGATGGGAACAATTTGGAGGAAACTATGTGTAATTTTGGAAACGACTATATCAGATATAAAACGATCAAAGTGGGGCAGATGATGTACGACCGCCAGTTGACGGATGCGGGCGGCGGCAATATCTCGGTTAAGCACAACGGGCTGATCTACATTACGCCTGCGCAGTCCGCCGAGATCAAAAGATGGCAACTGGAAGCGGATGATTTGATTGCGCTGGATGCAAACACTTATGATGTGGTGGAAAACGACCCCACGCGTCTGACGCGTGAATGCCTGATGCACATTGGCATCTACAAGGCGCTGCCCGAAGTGGGCGCGGTCTTACACGCACATCCGCGGTACTGCCTAGTCTATGCCTGCGCGCAAAAGAGTATGCCGGTGGTGACCGAGAATTTTGAATATTTTGGTGGCGGCAAGCCGCTGGACTGCGTACAGAAAAATCCTGGGACATCGCCGGAGATGGCGGCAGACGTGATTTCCTACTTTTACGGTAGACGCGAGGAGCTGAAAGCGGGCGCGGTGGGGGCGTTGATTCCCGACCACGGCATCATCATTGCGGGTGCGTCCATTGACGATTGCTTTGCGCTGCTGGACAATGCGGAAGTCAATGCGATGGTCAGCTTGTTCACAAAGCTGTTGTAAGGTAAGGTTCTCCTTACCTGAAACGGAAGTGCGGGCAAAGAGACGAACAAAACGATCTTGAGTTTTGTCTCGCAAAACAGGAGTGAACGATGAAATTTGGAGTGGTGTCCTTTTGCAACGACGGTTATCCGCAGGATGCGCTGGAAGCACGCTTGGCGGCGTGCGAACGTGATGTGCGTGTGCCGATGGTGCGGGCGGGATTGGTCAAGGATCGTGATAGCATGCAGGCAAAGCTGCGCGCGCTGGATGATGCGGATTTGATCGTGGTGCCTTGCCTTGCGGCGTGCGGTTCGGGATATGCGGTGGACTATTTAAGGCGGCACTTTCACAAGCCGATTGTATTGTGGTTTGTGGGCGGTGTGCCCGAGGCGGACGGGCGCATGGTCACCGGCGCGCCTGCGGCGGGATTTACCTCTTTGCGCTATCCGCTTGAAAAGATGGGCGCAAGCAAGCTGTTGACGTTGTTTGCGGATGTGGGCAGCGCGCAAGCATATTTTGGCGAGCTATGCGCGGCGATGTGCGCGCGGGAGCGGTTGCGTGAGACCCGCATCGGCATGGTGGGGTATACCGATCTTGGGTTTTACACGGGGATGTGCGACCCGGTTTCCATCAAAGCAAAGTTTGGGGCGGAGATTGTACACCTTTCGTTGCTGGAAATTGCACGGCGCGCGGACGAAGCATCGCAAGCACAGATTCAGGAATTTTTGCGGCAGGTGCGGCAATGGAGCGGGCGGGAGCGATTCTCACAAACAGACATGGAACGCTGTGCGCGGCTGTATGCGGCGCTGGAATGGGCGGTGGACGCCTACAAGCTGACGGCACTAAGCGTCAAATGCTTTGAGGGGTGGACGGGCAGCCTCGGATTTACGCCCTGCATTCCGCTTTCGCTGTTGGGAGAGCGCATCAGCACCGGCTGCAAATGCGACATACACGCGATGCTGGGGTCGGTGATTTTGGAAAGTTTGGCGGGGCAGCCGCCTGCGTTTGTGGAACTTTATGATTGCATGGACGGTGGCGTATTGTTTGCAAACTGTGGCATGACACCCACGCATCATGTGGAAGGGCGGCGCGCATTGGATCGCTTTACCTGGGGTGATGTGGACGGCGTGATCGACGCGAGCATACGCAAGACGGGTCAGGCAACCGCGCTACGCATCGACAAGAGCAACGAAAACGAATATTTCTATCATGCGGCGGCGGCGCAAACGACGCGACCGAGCGCATGGAAGGAACTTGGATGGGACGACCCTGCGCCCGCGTTCCCCAGCATTGTATTACAAACGGACGCACATGCATTTTTACGCAATGCGCCGGGGCAGCATTATGCGCTTGCCTATGGCGATTACACCAATCAAATCAAAAGATTATTTGAACTCATTTAAAAAACAGAGGAGGTGTCTGCAATGACATCAAGAGAACGTGTTTTAGCGGCGATGCGGCGGCAAATTCCCGATTGTGTGCCCAAGGATATGAGCTGGGGTATGACGCCCAAGGCGCAGGAAATTTTTTATGCGAATACAGACGGCAGCAAAACGCCGGAGGAATACTTTGGCATTGATGTGCGGTTGATCGACTTCGAAATTCCGCAGGCAAGCCTGGATGTATATGGAAAATATTACGGTGAAATTGCGGAGAATCCGCTGTTTTCCATCAACTGCTATGGCGTGGGGGAAATGCTGTCTGACCAGACGGACTTTCATTTTACGCGCATGGTTTCGCCGCTGCGTAGCGCGACGACGCTCAACGAATTTGTGGATTACAAGCTGCCGGACGTGATGGACGAGGCGTGCTACAAGCATTTGTTCGGTGTGGTGGGGGATGTGCACAAGAAAGGGCTTGCGGCAGTGGGGCCGACGGACTTAACGGTGTTTGAGCTGGCGTGGGCGATTCGCGGATACGAAGAATTTATGATGGACTTATACATCAACCCGGAATTTTGCACATGTCTGCTGGATCGCATCTTGGAGATGCGCATAAAAATGGCGGGGAAATTTGTAGAGATGGGCGTGGATGTGGTGACGGGCGGCGACGATGTGGCGTGCCAGCGCGGTATGCTGATGAACCGCGAGATGTTTTGCTCCATACTCAAACCGCGATACGAAAAACTGATCTCGCATGTGAAGCGCACGGGCAAGGACACCTTGTTCTTTTTTCACACGGATGGTGATGCGCGGGAGATCATCGGCGACCTTGCGGAGGTGGGCGTGGACATTTTGAATCCGTGCCAGCCGGAATGCAACGAACTGGGCGCGTTAAAACAGGAATTTGGCGACAAGTTGGCGTTTTGGGGCGCGATAGGCACGCAGCATATTTTGCCGTTTGGCACGCGGGAGGAGATCCGCGCGGAGGTGAGAAAGCTGATTGAAACGGTAGGTGCGGGCGGCGGACTGCTGCTGGGTCCGACGCACTACATCGAGCCGGAAGTGCCGTGGGAAAATGTGGTTACGGTGTATGAAGCGATTGAAGAATTCGGACAATATTGATTTGCCTGAGGATGAGCAGGCAGGAGAATATAGAAGGAGGAATAAAATGAAAAAGATTATTGCATTGGTAGCGGCGGTTTGCTTGGTGGTTGCAGTGTTTGCCGGATGTTCGGCAGCGCCGGCGGCGGGTGGAAGCGATGGCGGCAAGGTGAAGATCGGTTATGCGATCTGGTCGGGTGAGGCGGAGGATGCGTTGGCGTATGGCGACAGCATCAAAGCGGCTGCGACAGCGGCGGGGTACGACGCGGTGTACTTCGACAACGGCGGCGACGGACAAAAGACAGTGGAAAACGTCAAAAACATGGTAGCGCAGGGCATCACGTATATCATCGACGGCAAGCCGGATGAATCCACGGACGAAGCGATTGCGCAGCTGATCGAGCAGGATAAGCTGCGGTTTATCACGCTGGATCTGCCGCAGACAGGCGGCGTATTCTGCGGCGTGGACAACAAAAAGGCATGTGCGCCCGGCGGTGTGGCGCTGATGAATGCGGCAAAAGAAAAATGGAACGGCGAATTTGATGCGTTTGTTTCTGTGTGGAACCCGGCAGAAGGCGAAGTGGTTGCGGATCGGATGCAGAGCTTTTTGGACGGAGCAAAATCGGTTGCGGACATCCCTGAAGCGAAGATCATAGATGTGGAATCCGAGCCGACTTCCCAAGCGGCAATGGAACAGTTTACGGCATTTTTGACGGCGAACCCGCAGCTCACGAAGATTTTGGTTGCGGCGGAGAACGACGGCACGGCGCAGGGTGTGATTGCGGCGGCGCAAAACGCAAACCGTTCGGGTGATGTACTGGTGTGCGGCGCGGGCTGTGATAGCTTGGCAATCAGCCTGATGTTGCAGGATACGGAAGGATTTATCGGCAGCGTGAATTTTGGATTCTTTGATGTTTATGGGGATGTTTCGGTCGGGCTGGTGAAGCAATGGATTGAGACGGACAAAATGCCGGAAACGACTTATGTGGAAACCAGCTTTACCAACAAAGCGTCCTTGGAACAGGATGTGCCTGCGGAAGAATTGAAACGGATTAAAGATTCGTTGGGGCAGGAGTAAATGCAGAATGCAGCATTCTGAATGCAAAAATTTTTAGGTGGAATTTAGGGTTGTTTTGCGGGTCTGATGATCGGACCCGCAAAGCATGGAAGGAGGGGCGGACTTGAACGCGGTTTTGGAATTTGTGAACTTAACAAAGCGTTTCCCGGGCGTGATTGCGCTGGATCAGGTTTCCTTTTCGGTGGGCGAGAGGGAAATACTGGGTCTGGTGGGGGAGAACGGCGCCGGCAAGTCTACATTGCTGAAAACGCTTGCGGGCGTATATGTGGACTATGAAGGCGAATTCAAGATTGACGGAAATACCGTGACATTCAATCATCCCAAAGAGGCGCTTTTGGCGGGTGTGAGTGTCATTTATCAAGAATTGAACTTTATGAATGATTTGACGGTGGCGGAGAATATTTTTTTGGGGAAGTGGCCGAAGCACCGCAACATGGTGAACTACAAGGAAATGAACGCCCGCTCGGCGCAGGCATTGCGCGAGCTGAAAGTGGAGATTGAACCAACTGCGCTGATGAGCACATTGACGGTGGCGCAAAAGCAGATCGTGGAGATTGCGAAGGCGATTACCAACGAGACGAGGATTTTGGTGATGGACGAGCCGACATCGGCGTTGTCGGAGCAGGAATCGTTGAGCTTAATTGAACTGGTCAAACATCTCAGAGATACCAAAGGGATTTCCATTATATATGTTTCGCACAAACTGGATGAGATTTACGCATTGTGTGACCGTGTGCAGGTGATCCGCGATGGAAAGACGATTGCCGCATATCCGGTGGCGGAAGTTTCGCGTGATTTGCTGATTAAGGACATGGTGGGGCGTGAAGTGAAGGACATCTACCCCAAAATCGAAACACATCCGGGGGATGCGATTTACGAGGTGGAACACGTGACGGGAAAGTTTGTCAAAGATATTTCCCTCAAGGTGCACGCGGGGGAGATCGTGAGCGTATATGGCTTGATGGGTTCGGGTACGGTGGAGCTGGCAGACACGCTGTTTGGCGCGAAAAAGATCCACAGCGGCAGCATCCGCATCAACGGGCAGGAAGTGACAATCAAGTCGCCGGCAGACAGCATTGCAAACGGCGTAGCTTATTTGACGAGCGACCGCAAGGGAAACGGACTGATTTTGATTCAGAGCATTGCGCAGAACATTGCAACGGCAAGTTTGGATCAGGAAGCGAACAAAATTGGCGTGATCGATGAGAAAAAAGAAATCGCCAATGCAGAGAAATGGCGGGAGAAGATGCAGATTAAAACTCCCTCCGTGCATCAGCTTGTGGGAAACCTGTCCGGAGGCAACCAGCAAAAGGTGGTCATCGGCAAATGGCTGAGTACCAACAGCAAAATTTTGATCTTTTGCGATCCTACACGCGGCATTGATGTCAACGCGAAATACGAGATTTATAAAATCTTGAAGGAGCTTTGCCTGGAGGGATATGCGGTGCTGATGGTTTCGCACGAGATTCCGGAAATACTGGGGATATCGGATCGTGTGTATATCATTCGGGATGGGATGTTTTCGGCGGAGTTTGCGGCACATGAGCTGAATCAGGACATGATGCTGGAGCACGCGATTGGAAAGGAGCACTAATCAATGAGTCAAGTAGGAGTATTGAAACAAAATAAATTTAAAATTACGACGGAAATGTCGGTTTTGATTGCATATATCTGTATTGTGGTCGTGTTTGCGATTCTGAACCCGTATTTTTTGACAGTTAAAAACATCATGAACATCGGGCAGTTTACCGCGATCAACGGCATCGCGGCGACGGCGATGACGCTGGTGCTGATTTCGGGCGGGCTGGATGTTTCCATCGGGTCTGTGGGGGCGCTGGCTTCAGTGGTGATGGCAACCTGCATCCCGGCGACGGGGCTGGGGATTGAAGTGTTGTTTCTGTGCCTGGGTGTGGGGCTGCTGTGCGGATTCATCAATGCGGCGCTCATCACGTGGGTAAACGTGAACCCACTGATTGTGACGCTGGGCACGATGTCCATTTTCCGTGGCATTGCGTATCTGATTACCAACGGGAAATCCGTTGCGCTGAAAAACACGAGTATGAGCTTTTTGGGACGTGGATTTTTGTTTGACGTGATTCCCATTTCGCTCATTATCATGGTGGTGTGCATCATCATATTCTCGTTTATATTAAAGAAAACGACGTTCGGGCGCAAGGTGCATTCCATCGGCGGCAACGAGAGTGCTTCCTACCTTGCAGGTATCAACATCAATCGCGTGAAAATGGGCATCTATATGCTGTGCGGGCTGATGGCGTCGCTTTCCGGCATCATCACAACCTGTCAAACAAGCTCCGGTGCGCCTTCTGCGATGGGGGAAACCAACCTAGACGTGATTGCGGCGGTGATTTTGGGCGGAACTAACCTTGCAGGCGGGCAAGGGAAGATGTGGGGAACGGTGGTGGGCGTGCTGTTGCTTTCCACGGTATCCAACGGCATTGCTATTATGGGGCTTTCCACCTTCTGGCAGATGATTGTAAAGGGCATGGTGCTGGTGTTGGCGGTAACCATTGACGCAGTGCGCAAAAAGGAAAAACAATAGACATGAAGCATAAATATGTGTGTGCGGCGTGCGACTTTGGTGCGTCCAGCGGGCGCGTGCTGCGCGCGGAATTTGACGGAACACGGGTGGTGCTGCACGAGCAGCACCGCTTTGCGCATCATATGATCCTACGGGGGGAGCATGCGTATTGGGACTTTTCTGCGTTGTATCAGAACCTGATGGAAGGGCTACGCAAGAGCGCCGGAGAGCGGGGGCTGGACAGTGTGGGAATCGATACGTGGGGCGTGGACTTTGGCTTGATTTTAGACGGTACTTTGAGCGTTCCGCCAATGAGCTATCGAGACGCGGCGAATGCAGCGGCAATGGAGGAAGTGCACCGTATGGTCGGTGCGGAACAGATGTACGCGCGCAGCGGTGTGGCAAATATGGCTCTGAACACGGTGTACCAACTGCGTAAGCTGCAAAATGCGGGTATGCTGCAAGGGAAAATGCTGTTGATGGCGGATTTGTTCGGGTATTTTTTGAGCGGCGACATGCGCAGTGAATACACCAATGCGACTACGACACAGCTGGTATTCGGCGCAGGCTGGGATGAGGCGCTGATTGCGCAGATCGGATTACCGCGTGAAATGTTTACGGAGATCATGATGCCGCATCAGTGGAAGGGTGCGATACGCGCAGAGCATGGACTGGGTGGCGCAAAGCTGGCGTGTGTGCCGGGGCATGATACGGCGTGTGCGGTGGCGTGTGTGCCGCAGGACGAAGGCGGTGTGTTTATTTCCAGCGGGACATGGTCGCTGTTGGGGATTGTGACGCAAAATCCGGTGATCTGCGCGGAAGGAGCGGCTGGTGGGTATTCGAACTATGGCGCGGCGGAAGGCGGCATGCTGCTCAAGGACATCATGGGAATGTGGATCATCAATGAGTGTAAGCGGCAATGGAACAAGCAGGACGCGGCGTTGGGATTTTCGGAAATTGTGACGGCGGCGCAAGCAGCGCGGACGTGCAGGGCGTGGATTGACCCGGACGACGAGGTGTTTTTTGATGCGCCTGACATGATTGGTGCGGTGCAGGCACGTTGTTTTGGAGATGTGCCGCAGACGGTGGGCGAGGTGGCGAGATGCGTGTTTGAGAGCCTTGCGATGAAGTATCGCCATTCGATTGAACGACTGGAGTACATTGTGCAGAAGCCTTTGACCAGCATATATATGGTGGGTGGGGGCATTCAAAATGAATTTTTGTGCCAACTGGTGGCGGATGTGTGCGGCAGAGAGTGCATATGCGGGCCGGTGGAAGCGACGGGGCTGGGGAATGTACTCTCGCAGCTTGCAGCGGCGGGCGAAATCACGCAGGCGCAGATGGGTGACGTATTGCAGGCATCTTTTGCGCGTAAGGTGTACGTGCCACGAGAGGATTCCATAATGGAGGAGGCATATATTGCGTTTGCGCGCATGATGCAGTAAATATGAGACCGGCTGAATATAGCGGCAATACGATGAGAAGAAGCTTTTTTGCGGAATAGAATCTGCAAAAATCTGCTTAATGCATGAAAAAAATCGAGCGCAAAGGAGATTACTACTTGCTATTTCCCATGAATGGGATATAATGGAAGCAGACAACTGAATCGTACAGGCGTGTGAACATAAAAAAGGGAAGCAGGTGTGAATCCTGCGCAGGGCCGCTACTGTAATTGCGAACATCGCATAAGCCAGATGACTTTACCTGTACATGGTGGATATATGACCCACGGATCACTGGGGCGTGTATGTTCTTGGACAGGGCATGTCCGAGCATAGTATAACGTCGCAGATGCGATGTTTTTTTGTTTTTTGGAGTGTGAAGCGTGCAAGAGCTATTCGTTACCAAGCAAAACCGGCGGCTGCGCTGCGGCTATACCACCGGCACATGTGCGGCGGCTGCGGCGTATGCGGCGGTGTGGATGATGCTGACAGGAGAAGCGCTGCGCGCTGTGCCGGTGCATACCCCCAAGGGAGTGGAACTTTCCATTTTGGTGGAGCGGGTGCCGGATGCGCATGATGTGGCGTTTGCGGTGACGAAAGACAGCGGGGACGATCCGGATGTGACGGATGGTATTTGCGTTGTGGCGAGGGTGCGCAAAACGGCACACGGCGTAAGCGTGGATGGCGGCACGGGCGTGGGGCGTGTGACCAAGCAGGGGCTTGCGTGCGCGGTGGGCAGTGCGGCGATCAATCCGGTGCCGATGCGCATGATTGAGCAGTCGGTGCGCGAGGCGTGCGAGGCGTGCGGCTATCATGGCGGTGTGGCGGTGGAAATCTGTGTGCCGAGAGGCGAGGAAATCGCGCAAAAAACCTTCAATCCGCGCCTGGGCATTGTAGGAGGCATTTCCATTTTGGGAACGAGCGGCATTGTGGAACCGATGAGCGAGCGAGCCTTGATTGATACGGTACGGCTGGATTTGAAGGTGTTGCGAGAATCCGGCGCAAGCGGGGTGCTGCTGACACCGGGCAACTATGGCAAAGATTTTTTAAAGCAGATGGGGCGGGTGGCGCCGTGCTATGTGGTCAAATGCAGCAACTTCATCGGAGAGGCACTGGATGGCGCAGCAGAGCTGGAATTTGACCGTGTTTTACTGGTGGGACACATTGGGAAATTCGTTAAGCTGGCGGGTGGCATTATGAACACACACTCGCGCTGTGCGGATGCGCGCATGGAGTTGATCGCGGCATATGCAGCGGCAGAAGGAATGCGCGATGTGGAGCCGATTTTACGCTGTGTGACGACAGACGAGGCGATTGGCATGCTGGATGCGTGTGAAATGCGTGAGCGCGTGATGCGCCGATTGGTGGAGCGGATGCGCTTTCATGCACGGACGCGGCTTGAAGGCAAGGCGTGTGAAGTGATAGTATACTCGAACGCGCACGGATTATTAGGAAGCACGGAGGATGCGGAAGCATTGATTCAAACGATGGGAGAGAACACATGAGCGGAACACTATACGGCGTGGGCGTAGGCCCCGGAGATCCGGAGCTGATGACGCTGAAGGCGGTGCGCACGATTGCGGAATGCGACGTGATTGCGGTTCCGGTGACGGGAAGCGCGGAACGAGTGGCGGAGCAGATTGCCGCGCAAGTGGTATCGGGGATGGAACAAAAGCGCATTTTAGAGCTTGCCATGCCCATGACGCGGGATCAAAGCACACTGAACGCTTACCATGATCAGGCGGCACAGCAGATTTATGAATTGCTGGAGCAGGGGCAGGATGTGGCGTTTTTAACGCTGGGAGACCCGACGATTTATTCCACTTATATGTATGTGCATAAGCGCGTGGGCGCGATGGGCGGGCGCACGGCGATTGTTTCGGGCATTCCTTCCTTTTGCGCGGTGGCAGCGCGGCTAAATACCTCTTTGACGGAGGGCGGGCAGCCGCTGCACGTGATTCCCGCATCTTACCCCAACACGCAAGAGGGCATTGCGCTGGATGGAACCAAGGTGCTGATGAAAGCGGGCAAGGCGTTTGGCGAGGTGAAGTTGTGGATTGCGCAAAGCGGGCAACAGGCAAGTATGGTGTCGCGCTGCGGCATGAGCGGCGAACAGGCGTTTGAGGACATTGCGGATGCGGATGAGAGCGCGAGTTATTTTTCGGTGATTTTAGTGAAGGATGAGGGTGCAGTATGATTCATTTTGTAGGAGCAGGCCCCGGAGCGACGGATTTGATTACGGTACGCGGGCAGAAACTGTTGCAGGAAGCGGACGTAATCATTTATGCGGGGTCGCTGGTGAATGCGGCGCTGCTGGAAAGCAGGAAGATCACGTGCAAGGTGTATAACAGTGCATCGATGACGTTGCAGGAAGTTTTTGCGGTGATGAAGGACGCAGAGCGTTCGGGAAAGATGACGGTGCGGCTGCACACAGGTGATCCGTGCTTATACGGTGCGATCCGCGAACAGATGGATTTACTCAAGGCAGAGGAAATTCCCTATGATGTGACGCCGGGAGTCAGCTCGTTCTGCGGGGCGGCTGCGGCGTTGCAGGCAGAATATACGTTGCCGGAAGTATCCCAGACGGTGATTATCACGCGCATGGCGGGACGCACACCCGTACCGGAGCAGGAGGCGATTCCGCTGCTGGCTGCGCACGGCGCGACCATGGTGATTTTTCTCAGCACGGGGATGCTGGAGGAGCTGAGCGCGCAGCTGGTTGCGGGCGGCTATACGGCGGATACGCCTGCCGCGATCGTATACAAGGCAACCTGGCCGGAACAAAAGGTGATGCGCTGCACCGTGGGAACATTGGCGCGCACGGCGCGGGAAAATGAAGTGACCAAGACCGCGCTGATTACAGTGGGCGGATTTTTGGGGGATACTTACGACTATTCTAAACTGTACGACGCGGCGTTTACGCATGAATTCCGAAAGGCGAGTGAATGAGCATTGCGGTGATTGCATTCAGCCCGCGCGGCGTTGCGCTGTGCAAGCGGCTGTGTGAAAATCTGCCGGAGGCGGCGGGATATGCCATCGCAAAGTATGCGCAGGGCGTGGAAGCGGTGGAGGATTTATCGGCGTGGGCGAGACGCATGTTTGCGACGCGTGACGCGCTGATTTTTGTGGGGGCGTGCGGCATTGCGGTGCGTTGCATTGCGCCCTGCATCGTGCACAAGGCAAGCGACCCTGCTGTGGTGGTGGTGGACGAGTGCGCAGAGTATGCGATTGCGTTGCTGTCCGGGCACATTGGCGGCGCGAATGGTTTGGCGCAGCGCATTGCGGCGTGTACGGGCGCGGAGGCGGTGATTACCACGGCGACTGACCGAAACGGTGTGTTTGCGGTGGACGATTGGGCGGCGCGGCGCGGTATGGTGGTGCACAATCCGCAGATGATCAAAGAGGTTTCCGCGGCGCTGCTGCAAGGCGGTTGCGTGGGATTGCAAAGTGATTTTGAAATTGCGGGCAATTTGCCGCAAGGCGTGACAATGCAGGCGTGCGATGTGGGAATCTGCGTGTCCTTAAAGGACAAAAAGCCTTTTGCACAGACGCTGAACCTGATTCCGCGCATTGTGTGCGTGGGGGTGGGATGCCGGAAGGGTACGCCGCAAGAGGACATCGCGTATGCGGTGGATACGGTGCTGGCGCGATACGGCATTGTGTGGGACGCGGTGTGCAAGGTTGCGTCCATTGACCTCAAGCAGGAGGAAGCGGGACTGTTGGAATTTTGCGAGGCGCGGGGCGCTTTGGCGGAGTTTTTTTCGCCGGAAGTGCTGATGCAGGTGCAGGGCAGCAGCAGCGAATCGGCGTTTGTACGGGAGATTACAGGGGTGGACAATGTGTGTGAGCGGGCGGCGCTTGCGGCTTGCGGCGGCGAATTGATCGTGCCAAAGACGGTGGAACGCTCGGTGACGGTTGCGGCGGCAATGCAGCCATGGAGGATTTGTTTTGAAGATTAGAATGATTGGCATTGACCACAACAAAGCGGATGTGGCACTGCGTGAACGGTTTTCCTTCACGAAATCCAAACAGACAGCGGCAATGCGCGCAATGATGCAGCGCGGCGACATTCACGGCTGTGTGCTGCTGGCGACGTGCAACCGCACGGAATTGTGGATTAGCGGCGGCGAGACGGATTTGTTTACGCTGCTGTGCGAGGCGGCAGGGGTGCGGGAGACTGCGCGTGACTGCTTTGTGCAGCGTGAGGGCATGGAGGCAGTGCGGCATCTGTATGAATTGGCGTGCGGCATGAAGTCTATGGTGTTTGCGGAAGATCAGATTTTAACGCAGGTACGCGAGGCGGCAGAGCTGGCGCGAGAGGCGGATTGCAGCGATGCGGTGCTGGAAAAATTGTTTGCGTCGGCGGTGTCGGCGGCGAAACGTGTGAAAACCGAGGTCAAATTCAGCCACGGCGACCCTTCGGTAGCGCGCAGTGCGGCGCAGAAAATTGCGGCGCATTTTCCGGAGCCCAGCGGGATTAAGTGCCTTGTGGTTGGCAATGGAAATATGGGGCGGCTGGCGGCTTCTGTGCTGCGGGAGTACGGATTTTGCGTGTGTGTGACGGTGCGCCAGTATACGCGGGGCGAGGTGGTGATTCCCAAAGGGTGCGAGGCGGCGATGTATGAAAGTCGTTTGCAGTGCCTCGCGGATGCGGATGTTTTGGTGAGCGCGACCTCCAGCCCGCACTACACGTTTTTGGAGGCGGAATTTCCCCGCGACGGCAGGCGGCGGGTGGTGGCAGATCTGGCGGTGCCCAGAGACATTGAGCCGGACATTGCACTGCTGCCGGATGTGACGCTCTACGATGTGGATGACCTGGGCGGAGGAGAGCAAAGCGCCGAGCAAATTGCGCAGGCCGAACGCATTTTAGACGAGGCGATTACGAAGCTGAAGGATTGGCACTATTTCCGCAATATGGCGGCAGAGATTGAAACCATATCGGCGCTGGGCGCGGAGGACACGGTGGCGCGCACTGCGTATGCGCTGGAGCGCGAGGGCATGAGCGGCGAGCATGCGGAGCTGGTGCTGCAAGCAGTGCGGTGCGCATCGCAAAATGTAATCAGCAGCCTGATTTACGGGCTGAAAGATGTGGACAGACAGGTGGCGGGCGACTGCATCCGCGCATTCAAAAAAACAGCGGAGAAGGGAATATTATGAAGGTTACGGCGGTGGGCATCGGTCCGGGAAGATATGAAGGGATGACTTTTGAGGCGTATGCGGCATTGGATGAGTGTGACGTGATTGCGGGATATGAGGTTTACATCGATCTGATACGCGGAATGTTTGATGATAAAACCTACTTGAGTACCCCGATGAAGCGGGAGACCGAGCGTTGCAGACTTGCCATTGAGCAGGCGCAGCAGGGCAAAACGGTGGCGATGGTATGCAGCGGCGACGCAGGCGTATACGGCATGGCGGGATTGCTGCTGGAACTGGCAGAGGACACGGAAGTGGAGATCGCGGTGGTGCCGGGCATTACGGCGGCATGCAGCGGTGCGGCAGTGCTGGGCGCGCCCATTGGTCACGATGTTGCGCTCATTAGCTTGAGCGATTTGCTGACCCCGTGGGAATTGATTGAGAGGCGGCTTTCCTGTGCGGCGCAAGGTGATTTTTGCATTTGTTTGTACAACCCGTCCAGCAAGAAACGCGCGGACTATTTATTGCGGGCTTGCGACATTCTGATGCGGCATCAATCGCCGCAGACAGTTGCGGGCATCGTGCGCAATATCGGACGAGAGGGAGAGCGGGGCGAAGTGATGACCTTGCGGGAACTGCGAGACACGCAGGTGGATATGTTTACAACGGTGTTTATTGGAAACAGTCAGACCAAGCGCATCAAAGACGCGATGGTCACACCGAGAGGATATAGAAAATGAAGGAAGTCCTGATCTTTGCCGGCACCAGCGAGGGGCGCGCGCTTGCAGAAATGTTGGCGCGACGCGACGTTGTGGTGCGTGTATGTGTTGCGACGGAATATGGCAAAGAGCTGATGACGCAGGTTCCCGCGTGTGCGGGACGGCTGGATGTGGACGGAATGCGGGAGCAGATGCAAAATGCCCTTTGCGTGGTGGATGCGACGCATCCTTATGCGCAGGAGGTGACAAAAAACATTCGTGCGGCGTGTGCGCAAAGCGGTTTGGAATACATGCGCTTGCTGCGCGCAGAGCAGAGCGCGGAAGGCTGCGTTTTTGTGGAATCGGCTGCGCAGGCGGCGGAATTTTTGTGTGGCGTAGAGGGAAAGATACTTGTGACCACGGGCAGCAAGGAGGCGGCGGCGTATCGCGGTATTACGGACTATAAAAACCGTGTGTTCCTGCGCATTCTGCCCATGCAAGATGCGCTGATGGACTGCCTTGCGCTGGGATTTCATCCGCGCAACCTGATTTGTATGCAGGGACCGTTTACGGAGGAACTCAATGCTGCGATGCTGGAGCAGGTGGGCGCACGCTGGCTGGTTACCAAAGAATCCGGTGTAGCGGGCGGGTTTTTGGAAAAAGTGCAGGCGGCGCGGCGCGTGGGCGCGCAGGTGCTGGTGATCGGACGTCCGCAGCAGGAGCAGGGATATTCGCTATCTGCGCTGCAGGAGCTTTTGATGCACCGATATGCGCAGGAGCAAGAAGCGCGGAGATTTCCGTTGTTTGTCAGTCTGAAAGACAAACGTGCGGTTGTATTCGGCGGCGGAAAGATCGCGCTGCGCCGAATCAAGACACTGCTGCGATTTGAGTGCGAAATCACTGTAATCGCGCCTGAAATGGCGGAGGAAGTGGCGGGTGTGCGCTGGGAGCGACGGGCGTACAACGCAGGAGATACGGCGGGCGCGGCGATTGTGCTGGCGGCGACAAATGACGCGGCGGTGAACGCAGAGATCGCGCGGGAGTGCAATACGGCGGGGATTCCCGTGAGTGTGGCAAGTGACGCGGCGTTATGCAGCTTTTATTTTCCGGCGGTGATTTGCCACGGGGATGTGACGGTGGGCGTGACGGCGAACGGGATAGACCATGCGCTGGCGAAGCGGATTGCGGAGCAGATACGGAACGAGCTGGGAGACGCATAGAGTTTTGAATGCAAAATGTAGAATGACAGAGCGCAGGCGCGCGAACATTGGCATTTTGCATGATGAATGCTGAATTTATTGAATTGCCGCAGGCCGGCGGATGGCAGGCGCGGCAGAGGAGGACATGGATTGAAGCAAATTATCATAGGCAGCAGAGAAAGCAAATTGGCGAAGCGCCAAGCGGAGATCGTCATGGAGGCGATAACGCAGGCGCATCCGGAAATCCGGCTGGAACACAAAACATTCAAGACCACGGGTGATCAGATTTTAGACCGCAAACTGGATGAAATCGGTGGCAAAGGATTGTTTGTAAAGGAATTGGACATTGCGCTGCGCGAACGCAAAATCGACCTTGCGGTGCACAGCCTGAAGGACATGCCGATGGAAACGCCGGAGGATTTGCCCATTCTGGCGTACTCAAAACGCGAGGATGCACGAGACGCTATGGTGTTTGCGCAGGAGCGCGGTGCGCAAATGGTGATTGGATGCTCCAGCGCGCGGCGTACGGTGCAACTGCAAAAAATGCTGCCGGATGCACAGATTAAGAGCGTCCGCGGCAACATTCACACGCGGCTTGCGAAGCTGGATGCGGGCGAATATTCCGCGCTGGTGCTGGCGAGTGCGGGACTTAAGCGCATGGGGCTGACCGAGCGCATCAATATTATTTTTGAACCGCACGAAATGATCCCGGCGGCGGGGCAGGGCATTTTGTCCGTGCAGGGTCGCGCAGGGGAGGACTACGCGTTTTTGGACTGCGTGAACGATTTGGATGCGGAAGTTTGTGCGCGCGCGGAACGCGCGTTTGTGGCAAAGTTGGACGGCGGATGCAGCGCGCCGATCGCGGCGTATGCGCGGCGTGAGGGTGATTTGCTCTATTTGACGGGCATGTATGTGGATGGGCAGGGCAACACGGCAACAGGTGAGGACTGTGCAGACGCGGCGGCACCCGAAGCATTGGGCGTTGCATTGGCGCGGCGGTTGAAAGAGGAATGCAAATGAAGGGAAAAGTTTGGCTGGTGGGCGCAGGCCCGTCGGACGCGGGACTATTCACCCGCAAGGGAGAACGGGTGCTGCGTGAGGCGCAGGTTGTGGTGTACGATAAACTGGTGGGACAGGGCATTTTGCGGTTGATTCCACCTGCGGCGGAGCGCATTGACGTAGGTAAGATTGCGGGAAACCATCCCGTGCCGCAGCATGAAATCAATCAGATTTTGCTGCAAAAGGCATTGGAAGGCAAGCGTGTGGTGCGCCTGAAAGGCGGCGATCCGTTTTTGTTTGGCAGAGGCGGCGAAGAACTGGAACTGCTGGCAGAGCAGGGGATTCCGTTTGAGATCGTGCCGGGTGTGACCTCTGCGATTGCGGTGCCGGCATACGCGGGAATCCCCGTGACGCATCGGGATTTTTGCTCGTCGGTACACATCATCACAGGGCACAACAAACAGGAGGGTGAGCCGGATATCCCTTACGATGCGCTGGTGAAGCTGCGCGGCACGTTGGTATTTTTGATGGGCGTTGGCAGCTTGCAGACCATTTGTGCGGGACTGATTGCGGCGGGAATGGACGAGCACACACCCGCGGCGATTTTGGAGCGTGGCACCACGGCAAAACAGCGGCGTGTGGTGGCGACGGTGCGCGATTTATATGAAAAAGCGCTGGAGGCAAGCATTAAGCCGCCTTCTGTGATTGTGGTAGGTGAAGTGTGCGCGCTGGCAGAGCGCATGCACTGGGCGGAGGACAGGCTGCTCGGCGGGATACGCGTGGTGAATGTGCGTCCGCAGGAGCGCAGTTCGAAACTGACAGAATTGCTGGAGGCGCAGGGTGCGGAAGTGATTGAATTTCCCTGCATCGAGACGCGGGAGATATCCCCTAACGCTGCGCTGCAAGAGGCGTTGGAACACCTGGAGCGATATGAGTGGATCGCGTTGACCAGCCCGTTTGGGGCACAGCTGTTTTTTGAGATTTTGCAACGGGAGCGGCGGGATATCCGCACGCTGGCCGGAGTTCGATTTGCGGCGATTGGCAGCGCGACAGCGCGTGAGATTGAGCAGCGAGGTGTTTTGGTGGAATATATGCCAGACACTTACTGCGCGAAAGCATTGGGAGAAGGTCTTGCGACGCGCGCGCGCGGGCGCATTTTGCTGGCGCGGGCGCAGGAAGGGTCGCCGGAACTATGCGCGGCGCTTGCGGGAGCGGCGGAATTTGACGATGTGGCGATCTATGAGACGCAGTATGGCGCGGAACGCAGCCCCATTCAAACGCAGCTTGTGGAAGAGGGCGCATTTGATGTGGTCATGCTGACCAGCGCTTCTACGGTGCATGGGTTTGCACAGGCGGCGTGCGGTTTGGATTTAACGAAGGTGCGCGCGGTGTGTATTGGCGAACAGACGGCGCGCGTGGCGCGCGAACTGGGGATGCAGGTGCATGTATCCGAGCAGGCGACGCTGGAAAGCATGGTGGAATGCTTGGGCAATATAAATGTAGGGTGTAAAATGAAGGAGCGCTGACGCGCGAGGAATGATTGTGCGCTTTGCATGCATAACTATTTTAAATGCTGCATTCAAAATTGAACAGACGAGGTAACACATGGAATTGTTAAACAGACCAAGAAGATTGCGGGGAACGCCTGTAATGCGTTCGCTGATTCGGGAAACGCGTGTGAGCGCGGATTCGCTGGTGTATCCGCTGTTTGTACAGGGCGGCGCGCGGGCGGAGATTGCCTCCATGCCGGGGCAATATCGGCACGATATGGACAGCTTGCTTAGAGAAATCGAGCAGGCGGTGAAGTGCGGCGTGCCCTCTGTGATGCTGTTTGGCATCCCCGATGCTAAGGACGAATGCGGCAGCGGCGCGTGGGCGCAGGATGGCATCGTGCAGCAGGCGGTGGCGCGAGTGAAGCGGGAATTCCCACAGATTTTATTGATGACGGATGTGTGTTTGTGCGAATATACCTCGCACGGGCATTGCGGGATGCTGAATGGGGAAACCGTGGACAACGACAAGACGCTGCCATTGCTTGCGAAAACGGCGGTTTCGCACGTGCAGGCCGGCGCGGATGTGGTGGCGCCTTCGGACATGATGGACGGGCGTGTGCTTGCCATTCGTGAGGCTTTGGACGAACATGGATTTTGCGATACGCCCATCCTTTCCTATGCGGTGAAATACGCTTCGGCGTTTTACGGGCCGTTCCGTGATGCGGCGGACTCCGCCCCTGTGTTTGGAGACCGGAAATCCTATCAGATGGACTATCATAACAAAAAAGAGGCGCTAAAAGAAGCGCAGCTTGATTTGGATGAGGGCGCGGATATGCTGATGGTGAAGCCTGCCCTGGCATATTTGGATGTGTTGCAGGAAGTTTCGCGCACGTTTGATGTGCCGGTGGCGGCGTACAGCGTGAGCGGTGAATATGCCATGACCAAGGCGGCGGCGCGAAACGGCTGGATCGATGAGGCGGCTGTGGTGTGTGAGGCGGCTGTGGCATGCTATCGCGCGGGGGCGGACATCCTCATCACTTATTACGCGAAGGAATTGGCGCAGTGGATGCGCGAGGGGAGGATTGGCTGATGCAGGATTTGTTTGAACGGGCAAAGGAGGTAATCCCCGGTGGGGTGAACAGCCCGGTGCGCGCGTTTTTGTCCGTTGGGGGAACACCGCGCTTTATTCGCAGTGCGCAAGGAGCGCGGATGCGTGACGAGCAGGGCAAAGAATATTTGGATTTTGTAGGCTCGTGGGGGCCTATGATTTTGGGGCATAACCATCCGGCGGTGCTGGACGCGGTGTGTGAGGCGGCACAAAACGGCTTGAGCTTTGGTGCGGCGACGCGACCGGAAGTGGAACTCGCGGAGCTGTTTTGCGCTATGGTGTCGTGTGCGGATATGGTGCGTATGGTCAATTCCGGCACGGAAGCGGTGATGAGCGCGATTCGCGTCGCGCGTGGCTTTACGGGGCGGGACAAAGTTGTGAAATTTGACGGCTGCTACCACGGACACAGCGACGCGATGCTGGTGCGAGCGGGTTCGGGTGTGATGACAGCGGGCAATGCGTCCAGCGCGGGCGTGCCGAATGGCTGCACGCAGGATACAGTGGGTGCGGCGTACAATGACATTGCGAGTGTGCAGCAGGCGTTTGACACCTATCCGGGTGAAATTGCGGCGGTGATCGTGGAACCGGTGGCGGCGAATATGGGTGTGGTTGTGCCGGAGGATGGATTTTTGCAGGCGTTGCGGGATTTGTGCACGGCACAGGGTGCATTGTTGATTTTTGACGAGGTGATTACAGGGTTTCGGTTGAGCGCGGGAGGTGCGCAACAATACTACGGCGTAACGCCGGACATGGCGGTGTTTGGCAAAATCATCGGCGGCGGCATGCCTGTGGGCGCGTATTGCGGGCGCAGAGAAATTATGGAGTGCATTGCGCCACTGGGCGGCGTTTACCAAGCGGGAACGCTGTCCGGCAATCCGGTTGCGATGGCGGCGGGGTTGGCGCAGCTTACTATTTTACAGCAGAACAGCGGCATTTATGATTACATTGAAGAACTTGGCAATATGCTGCGGGATGGATTGACGGCAATCGCACAGCGCTATGACGCGGCGTGCGCGGTGAGCGGCGTAGGGTCGTTGTCTTGCGCGTTTTTTGCGCGGGAAGTGCCGCGCAACTATCAGCAGGCGTTGCAGGCCGACACGGGATTGTATGCGGCGTATTTTAACTTTCTGCTGGAGCGGGGCGTTTATCTTGCACCTGCGCAGTTTGAGGCGATGTTCGTCAGTGCGGCGCACACGCCGGAGGATATTGATTTATTCTTACAGTTGACAGATGAATTTTGGAAAGGGAGAACAAAAGCATGACAGGAGTATTGGTGCTGGCACACGGCAGCAGAAACAACGAGACGGAGGCGACATTGGAGCGTATTGTGGCATATGCAAGGGAGGACCTTGGCATTGCGCACATTGAACCGGCTTACATGGAATTTCGTGAGGTGAACCTGGAAAAGGGGCTGCTGAAGCTGGTGAACCAGGGAATCACGCAGATTACGGTGGTGCCGTATTTTCTGTTTGAGGGCATCCACATTAAGGAGGACATTCCGCAGGAGATCGAGGCGTTCCGCGAAAAATACCCGCATGTAACGGTGTCTTTTGGCAAAACGCTGGGAACGGATAAGAGGCTGGCGCAAGTGCTTGCCGACCGTATTCGGGAAGCGATGTGATGGAACGGTCCGTTTTACTGATCGGCTGCGGCATGGACGCGGACAGAACCATGACGGTGCAGGCGCGGGAGGAATTGCAATCCTGTGATTGCCTGATCGGTGCGCCAAGATTGCTGGAAGGTGCACAGTTACCGCATTTTGCGTGCAGCCGCAATCATGAGATTGTCAAGGTGCTGCAAGAAAACGCGCAATATCGACGTGTGGGTGTGCTGCTGAGCGGTGACCCCGGCTTTTTCAGCGCGGCGGACGGGCTGGTGAAGGAACTGGCAGACTTTGACGTGGAGGTATTTCCGGCGGTCAGCTCGCTCTCGTATTTTTGCGCAAAGATGAAACGCCCATGGCAGGATGTGCATGTGGTGAGCATGCACGGGCGTGACGGAAATGCGGTGGCGGCTGTGGCGCAGCATCGTGACGTCTTTGTACTGACGGGCGGCTGCAACTGTGCGGCGCAGGTGTGCCGGATGCTTTGTGAAGCCGGTCTGGATGAAGTGCAGGTGTCGGTAGGCGAAAATCTGGCGTATGAGAACGAGCGCATTTCCAGCGGCAGCGCGCGTACACTGGCGCGTCGCACATTTGAATCTTTGAGCGTTATGTTGATCCACAATGATGATCCGGTTGCCTTGATACCGGGGATTGGTGATGAGGAATTCATTCGCGCGCAGGTGCCTATGACTAAATTTGAGGTGCGCTGTGCGTCTGTGGCAAAGCTGCGCGTTTGTGAAACGGATGTGCTCTACGATATTGGAGCGGGTACGGGGTCTGTGGCGGTGGAACTGGCGACGCATGCGACGCGAGGCAGCGTATATGCCATCGAGAAGAATGCGCAGGCGGTGGAACTGATACGACAGAACAAGGCGAAGTTTCGTGCGTACCCTGTGCGGGTGATTGAAGGCAGCGCACCGCAGGCTTTGACGGATTTACCTGCGCCGGACGGGGTGTTTATCGGTGGCAGCGGCGGGAACTTGGACGAGATTTTCACGGTGATTCTGGAAAAGAATCCAAGGGCGTGCATTGTGGTCAATGCGATTGCGCTGGAAACATTGGAACAGGCGCGCAGGTGCTTTGAAGCGCATGGCATACAACCGGAGATTACGCAGATCAGCGCGGCGCGGGTGCGCAGCGTGGGAGCGTACCACATGATGACGGGACAAAATCCGGTGTTTGTGGTGAGCGGGAAAGCGAACGGGGAATTTAGAATGTATGACGCAGAATGAAGAATGAATGGAAGGCGTGAAAGCATGGTATATAGTTGGTTTTGTACAGCGTTAGCAGAAACCGGGAGGAAGCGTTAAGCTTGCACAATCATTTTGCATTCACAGCGGATGAGGAAAGGACGAGCATGGAGCGAGTGCAACGGGCGCGTGTGATGATTGCGGGGACGCATTCGGGCAGCGGAAAAACGACATTGACTTGCGGGCTGCTGCGGGCGCTGGTGCGGCGCGGTGTAGCGGTTGCCGCGTTTAAATGCGGGCCGGACTATATTGATCCGATGTTCCACACCAAGGTGATTGGCGCGCCGTCGCGCAATCTCGACCTTTTTCTGATGGGGCAGGAGCGCATGCGGCAAACGCTTGCGCAGCATGGCGGCGAAATCAGTGTGATGGAAGGCGTGATGGGCTTCTATGACGGGGTGGGCGGCAAGACCACCGAGGCAAGCTCTTACGCGCTTTCGCAAGAGACGCGCACCCCTGTGGTGCTGCTCGTAGATTGCAAAGGGGCGTCGGTTTCTGTGGCGGCGCAGGTGAAGGGATTTGCTACGCTGCGAGAAAACCGCATTGCGGGTGTGGTGCTGAATCGGGCGCCCAAGGCGCTGTACGCAGATTTAAAAGAACTGATTGAGAGAGAAACAGGAATTGCGGTGCTGGGATATCTGCCTGCGCTCCCTGAATGCACGGTAGGCAGCCGGCATTTGGGACTGGTGAGCGCGGAGGAAATCGTGGATCTGCGTTACAAGATGGATCTGCTGGCAGATGCGGTGGAACGCGATGTCGAGGTGGATCGTATTTTGGCGCTGGCACAGGCGGCGGAGGCACTGGAATATCCGCTCATCAAGCAGACAGTGCGGCACAAGGCGCGCATTGCTGTGGCGCGGGACGCGGCTTTTAACTTTTATTATCAGGACAACCTCGATTTGCTGTGCGCGTGCGGGGCGCAGATCGTTCCGTTTAGTCCGCTGAATGATGCGGCGCTGCCCGAAGGAGTGCAGGGGATTTATTTGGGGGGCGGATACCCCGAATTATACGCGGAGCGGTTATCGCAAAACATCTCCATGAGAGAGAGCATTCGGCGGGCGGTGGAAACCGGAATGCCGTGTGTGGCGGAGTGCGGCGGTTTTTTGTATCTGATGCGTGGTTTGGAGAATGAGGCGCGGGTACGGCATGAGATGGTGGGCGTTTTGGACGCGGAAGGCGTTTATGCGGGCAAGCTGGTGCGCTTTGGCTATGCGCAGTTGACGGCATGCAGAGACACCTTGCTGGTGCAGGCAGGCGAACAGATTCGCGTGCACGAGTTCCATTACTGGGACAGCACACAAAACGGCGACGCGTTTTGCGCGAAAAAGCCGACGCGGGATGGGGAATGGAAGTGCGGCGCAGCGCAGGGAAATCTGTTTGCGGGGTTTGCGCATTTGTATTTCACGCCTGAAATGGCAGAGCGATTTTTGGAGCGATGCAGCGCTGATCGATAAGAGGGCGTTTGCAACGCGGTGGATAACCTGTGAGGGGAAGAAAACGCCGCAAAATCCGTGACGGATGCTTGTGGTGATAAGTGGAATTGGGGGAAACGATGACTTGGTGCGTATTTGCGATCATATTGGGTTTTTTGCTGGATACTGTGATTGGCGACCCGCAGCGGATGCCACATCCTGTCCGCGCAATCGGCAAGGGCATTGCATGGGGAGAGGGCTTTTTTCGCCCGCGGTTTGCGCAGACGCAGGAAGGACAGCGGCGTGCGGGTATGGTGATGAGCCTATGTGTGATTGCGCTGGCAACAGTGATTCCGGCGGTGATTTTGGCGCTGCTGGGAATGCTGGACGTTTGGCTGCGCTTTTTGGCCGAGACCATATTCTGCTACCAGATTTTTGCGGCGCGTTCCTTGCAGACGGAAAGCATGAAAGTATTTGACGCGCTCAAGGAGGGAAACCTTTTGCGGGCGAGATATGCGGTTTCTATGATCGTAGGCCGGGATACGGACGAGCTGGACGAGGAGGGCATTGCCAAGGCCGCCGTTGAAACAGTGGCGGAGAACACCTCGGACGGAGTGCTTGCGCCTATGTTTTACATGGTGATCGGCGGTGCGCCGCTGGGTTTTTTATACAAGGCGGTGAACACACTGGATTCTATGATCGGCTACAAAAATGAGCGCTATGCGGATTTTGGACGCTTTGCGGCAAAGCTGGATGATGTTTTGAACTATATTCCGGCGCGAATTTCGGCGGCTTTTTTGGTGGCGGCGGCTTTTTGTGCGCGAATGGATTATAAAAGCGCGTGGCGCATTTACAAGCGGGATGGCAGGAATCATGCCAGCCCCAACAGCGCGCAGACCGAAGCGGCTGTGGCGGGCGCGCTGGGCGTTCAGCTTGCGGGGGACGCGTGGTATTTTGGGAAACGGGTGGAAAAGCCTACGATTGGGGATGATCTGCGGCAGGTGGTGCCGGAGGATATTTTGCGCGCAAACCGATTGATGTATGTTGCGGCGACATTGCTGCTGGTGTCGGCGTGCGCGGCGCGTATCGGCATACTTTATCTGATTTTTGGCGGTGAAATATGGGTGGTTTGATTCACGGCGGAGATATTTACGCATTTGCGGGGCAGGAAGTTTTAGACTTTTCTGCGAACATCAACCCGCTGGGATTACACCCGCTGGTGCGAGAGGCGGCGCGGCAGGCGGTGGACGCGTGTGTGCATTATCCCGATCCGCTGTGCAGAGAGCTGCGCAGCGCACTCGCCGCTTGGGAAAATGTTGAGGAGAGCAGGATCGAATTCGGGAATGGCGCGGCAGACGTGATTCTGCGGCTGGTGCAAGCGCACAGACCGAAGCGAGCGCTGTTGCCGGCACCTACTTTTGCGGAATATGAAAATGCGCTGGCGCTGTTTGACTGTGAGGCAGAGAGGTTCATGTTGCGTGAGGCATGCGGATTCCGCGTGTGTGAGGAGATTTTGCAGTGCATCACACCCGCGCTGGACATGCTGTTTTTGTGTAATCCCAACAATCCGACGGGCCTGCTGATGGATCCCGAGCTGATGCGTAAGGTTGTGCAGCGATGTGCCATGTGCGGCGTGCTGGTGGTGGTAGACGAGTGCTTTTTGGATTTGACGGATGCGGCTGAAACGCAAACGCTCAAACCTCTGCTGGGAGAATACGAAAATCTGGTGCTGCTCAAGGCATTTACAAAACTGTTTGCAATGCCGGGGATGCGGCTGGGATACGCGCTGAGCGCGAATACGGATTTATTGGAGCGCGTCCGCCAATGCGGGCAACCGTGGGGGGTTTCCGTCATTGCGCAGCGGGCGGGAGTGGCTGCGCTTGGCTTGCGCGGATATGCCGAGGAAGCGCGGGCGGTGATCGCAACGCAGCGGGAGCGTATGCGGTCGTTATTACTGGGATTTGGATGTAAGGTATATGGCGGAGAGGCGAATTACCTGTTCTTTTATACCGAACGCGCGGGTTTGCAGGAGTTTTTGAAGGAGCGGCGCATTTTGATTCGCTCCTGTGCCAACTACCGTGGCTTGAATGAAGGGTTTTGGCGCATTGCGGTACGAGGCGCAGAAGAAAATGACGTGCTGGAAGCGGCGCTGGAGGCTTTTTTTGGAATGCAGAATAAGCGCTGACGCGCAAAATAAAAAATGCGCAAGACAGGATCGCGCGCGCTGCGTGCGCATTGATTTTACAGCGGTTTAACGTAATATAGGTTTGAAGAATTTGCAGGAAACCGCTTGCATATGCAATTTAGCGTTCTGAATACTGAATTAGAAGAGGAGCGCGACTGTATCAGGAATAGGACGGCGGAAGGAATAAAATATGACAAAGGCAATTATGATTCAAGGAACGATGTCCAACGCGGGGAAAAGTCTGGTGGCGGCGGGGCTTTGCCGCGTGTTTGCACAGGATGGATATCGCGTGGCACCCTTTAAATCTCAAAATATGGCGCTGAACTCCTTCATCACGCAAGAGGGGCTGGAAATGGGACGCGCGCAAGTGATGCAGGCGGAAGCGGCGGGCATTGCGCCCAGCGTTTTGATGAATCCTATTCTGCTCAAACCCACCAGCGACAGCGGGTCGCAAGTGATTGTGAACGGTGAAGTGTGGGGCAATATGGGGGCGGCGGAGTACTATAAACACAAGCGGGAATTGATTCCGCATGTGATGCGCGCTTACGAGGAACTGTGCGCGCAATATGACATTATCGTGCTGGAAGGGGCGGGCAGTCCTGCCGAGATCAATTTGAAGTCCGAGGACATCGTAAACATGGGTATGGCAAAAATGGCGCAGGCGCCTGTGCTGCTGGTGGGTGACATCGACCGTGGCGGTGTGTTTGCCTCTCTGGCGGGTACGCTGATGCTGCTGGAACAGGAAGAGCGCGACATGGTAAAAGGGCTGGTGATCAATAAGTTTCGCGGGGATGTGGAGATTTTAAAGCCGGGACTGGTGATGATGGAAGAGATTGCGCACAAGCCTGTGGTGGGCGTGCTGCCGTACATGCAGCTTGACATTGACGATGAGGACAGCCTTTCCGAACGCCTGGAGCAGACGCAGGGGGGCGGACTCCTGGACATTGCGGTGATCCGGCTGCCGCGGCTTTCCAACTTCACTGATTTCAACGCGCTGGGGCGTGAGGGCGTGAGTGTACGATATGTGAGTAATGTGGCGCAGCTCAAAGAGCCGGACTTGATTCTGCTGCCCGGAACCAAAAATACGATGGGTGATTTAAAGTGGATGAGGGAATGCGGATTGGAAGCGGCAATCAAAAAATGCAGCGCAGCGGGCGTACCCGTATTTGGAATTTGCGGCGGCTTTCAGATGCTGGGCGAATGCCTGAGCGACCCACACGGGGTGGAGCATGGCGGCGAGATGCAGGGAATGGGTCTGCTGCCTGTGCATACGATATTCGAACAGCAAAAGCAGCGCACACGCGTATCCGGTGTGATGGGCGAGGTCGGTGGCTTGCTGGCAGGTCTTTCGGGCGCGGAGTGGGAAGGATATGAAATCCACATGGGGCGCACCCAAGGCGGGGCGCAGACGCTGACGCGCATCGAAGGCGGCGGTGTGGACGGGTTTCAGGTAGGGAATGTATATGGAAGTTATGTGCACGGTATTTTTGACAGTGACGCGGTGAGTGGCGCGCTGCTTTCCTGCCTGTGCGAGCGCAAAGGAATTGCGCTGTCTGCGTTGGGACGGGAGGATCGCAAGACTTATGTACAGCGGCAGTACGATCTGCTGGCGCAAGGAACGAGGGAGCATTTGGACATGGCGCAGATTTACCGGATTTTGGAGGAAGGCGTATGAGCGGGCTGGTGCACATCTACTGCGGGGAAGGCAAGGGGAAGACCACGGCGGCGGTAGGGCTGGCAGTGCGCGCGGCAGGACACGGCATGCGTGTGTTGTTTTTGCAATTTTTAAAGAGTGGCACTTCCAGCGAGCTGGCATCGTTGCAGCGGCTGGAGCAGGTTACGCTGCTGCATGGCGAAGGCGTGAATTGCTTTGTGCGCGCAATGGACGACAAGCAGAAGCAGAGCGCAAAAGAGTTGCAGCGCAAATGTTTTCACACGGCGGTGGGGCAGGCGCAAGAATATGATATGCTGGTGCTGGATGAGGCGATCGGAGCATGCAGCGTTGGATTTTTGGAGGAAGGGGAGCTTTGCTCGTTTTTAGAGCGCAAGCCCAAGCATCTGGAAGTTGTGCTGACGGGGCGGTATCCGTCAGAGACATTGATGGAACACGCGGATTACATTTCGCAAATACAGAGCGTCCGGCATCCCTATGACAAGGGGATTACGGCGAGAGAGGGAATTGAAAAATGAAGATAGAAAAGGTTTTGCCACAGGAAATTGAGCAACGCAGTTTTGAGATTATCACGCAGGAATTGGGAGATCGGGTGCTGGAACCGGAGAATGAAGCGGTCATCAAGCGAGTGATCCATACCTCGGCGGATTTCGATTATGTTGAAAATCTGACGTTTTCGCAAGGGGCGGTGGCGCGCGCGCAAGAGGCATTGCGCAAGGGTGCTTGCATTGTGACGGATACGCAGATGGCTAAGGCGGGCATCAACAAAACCAAATTGGCGGAGCTGGGCGGCGAGGTGTTCTGCTTTATGGCGGATGAAGATGTGGCGCTGCAAGCAAAAGAAAAGGGAACCACACGCGCGGTGGCGAGCATGGACAAGGCGGCGATGCTGGATGTCCCGCTGATTTTTGCAATCGGAAACGCGCCCACGGCATTAATTCGTCTGCACGAGCTGATGCAGCAGGGTGCGTGGAAGCCGGAAATGATTATCGGGGTGCCGGTGGGATTTGTGAATGTGGTGGAGTCCAAGGAGCTAATTTTACAAGATGCGCAGGTGCCGTACATCATTGCGCGAGGTCGAAAGGGCGGCAGCAATGTGGCTGCGGCGATTTGCAATGCAATTTTATACGGGATGAAATAAAAATAAAATCGTACCAAAAAAAGTATAATTGTACCATGCGAGAAGAGAATTGTACAATCGAAATTGTGGGGGGCATGTTACAATAACGTTACAACTAAATCATTGAATATTGGTTGCAGTCTGCTTTTTTGCAGGCGTAAGCAATAATAGGGAATCAGGTGCAAAACCTGAGCAGTCCTGTTGCCGTAAGGGGAGAGGATGCTTTCAATTATGTCACTGGGCGCAAGCCTGGGAAGGCGAAAGCAAACGATGAGACCCAAGCCGGAAGACCTGCCAATATAGTCCGCATCTGCCAAAATGCGGATGATCGTGATTCTGCAAGGACGGGGTGCGCGGTTTGTTTGAAGTACAGCATTGAACGCTTATTTTGTTTTATGGCTGTGCTTTTTTGCGTCTGGCGAACACAATGTTTAGGAGGAAAGAAGAATGACAGAAGCAAGATGGTCCCGTTTGGAGAAAATTTCTGTTGCGGTGGCGATTGCGTTGGTAGCGGTGATGGTTGTGCCGATGGCGCGCGGAAACGCCATGCACATCATGGAGGGGTATTTACCCGTGCAATGGTGCATTGCGTGGGGGGCGATGTGCATTCCGTTTGCGGTGATGGGTTTTTTTTCCATCCGTAAGAAAGTGAAGGCCAATTCTAAAAATCTGGCGCTGCTGGCGTTGTGCGGCGCGTTTGCATTTGTATTATCTGCACTCAAGCTGCCTTCGGTGACAGGAAGCTGCTCCCACCCGACGGGTGTGGGACTGGGCGCGATTTTATTCGGACCGACGGCGATGTCGCTGATTGGCATTATCATACTGTTGTTTCAGGCGCTGCTGCTGGCGCATGGCGGTCTTACGACGCTGGGTGCAAACACCTTTTCTATGGCGATTGTGGGGCCGTTTGTTGCGTATGGGCTGTTTAAGCTGACCAAAAAGCTGGGCGGAAACAGCACGCTTGCCGTGTTTTTAGGGTCGTGCCTTGGCGCTTTGGCAACGTACGTCGTGACGGCGGTGCAACTGGGATTTGCGTTCCCTGACCCTGTGGGGGGCATTGCGGGCTCTATGGCAAAATTTATGGCGATTTTTGCTTTGACGCAGGTGCCGCTGTCGATTTGTGAAGGGCTGTTGACGGTGTTGGTGTTTAATGTATTGAAAAAATACAGCTCGAACGAATTGCAGCAGCTTGCCGTGATTTGAGGGGGTATGCGTGATGAAATTATGGGTGAAGAATCTGATTCTTGTGCTGGCGATCGCAGCGATTTTGGTGATTCCGCTGATTGTGCTGCGAGATGCGGAATTTGCAGGTGCGGACGGACTGGCAGAGGAGGCGATCACACAGATTGCGCCGGACTATGAGCCGTGGGCGCAGCCTATTTCCGAGCCGGCAAGCGGTGAAATTGAATCCATGCTGTTTGCGTTGCAGGCGGCGGTGGGGTCCGGCATTGTGTGCTTCATATTGGGGCGCATCACAGCCAAGAAAAAAGAGGATGCGGGAAAATGACTTTTTTAGACCAGTATGCGTATGCGTCCACCATTAAACAATATGATCCCAAGGCAAAGCTGCTGTTTGCAATCCTGCCGCTGGTGATTTGTATTGCGATGGATTCCATATTGGTGAGCGCGGCGGTGCTGATCCTGATGGGCGCACTTACGCTGCGCTTTACGCAGATTGGATTGCGGCGATATATCAAATTTTTGATGATTCCGCTAACCTTTTTGCTGTTGGGCACATTGACCATTTTAGTGACGCAACATCCGCCGGGAACACAACTGCTGATTGGCGGGCGCATCGGGGATTCTTTGTACGGGATTGATACGGCTTCGCTGATGCGGGGTGGCAATCTGATCTTAAAATCGCTGGCGGCGGTGAGTTGCACCTTCTTTTTGTCCTTTAACACGCCCATGACGGATTTGTTTTCACAGCTGGGGAAATGTAAGAAGCTGGATGTGGTGGTCTCGTTGATGGAGCTGATTTACCGCTATATCTTTGTGCTGTGGGATGAGGCGATGCGCATGAAAACCGCGCAGGAATCCCGATTGGGATATCGTGGATTTAAGAACTCTTTGCAATCGCTGGGCAGTATGGTGGGGATGCTGTTTTTACGCACCTATCAGCGGTGCGACCGTATGTTTGCAGCGCTGGAATCTCGCGGGTTTCAAGGGAATCTGGAGCTGGTGGCGGAGGAATATGACAGCAACCGCGCGTGGTACTTATACGCGGCGCTGCTGGGTGGCGCGTTGATTGTGCTGGGGATTGCGAGTGCGGCATGGACAGGGGGATTGGCTTGAACATCATTGAGACAAAGGATTTGTGCTACACCTACCAGGATGGCACGGCGGCACTGGACCATGTGAATTTGCGCATCGAGCGGGGAACGTTCACCGGTATTCTTGGCGGGAACGGCGCGGGGAAATCCACTCTTTTTTTGAACTTGAACGGCGTATTGACCCCGAAGAGCGGCGAGGTGTATTTCAATGGAGAACAAGTTTGCTATGACAAAAAATCCATTGCCAAGATGCGTGAGCGTGTGGGGATCGTGTTCCAAGACCCCAATGACCAGCTGTTTTCTTCCAGTGTGCGTAAGGATATCTCCTTTGGCGCTGTGAATTTGGGATTGCCGGAGGAGGAAGCGCGCTCGCGCGTTGCCGAGGCGATTGAGCAGACGGGCATCGGGGCGTATGTGGATAAGCCCACGCACGCCTTGAGTTTTGGGCAGAAAAAACGCGTAGCGATAGCAGGAGTGCTGGTGATGCGGCCGGAGGTCATCATATTGGACGAGCCGACGGCAGGACTGGATCCTGCGGGGGTGAGCGAGATTTTGCACCTGTTGGTAACCATCAAAGAGCAGAGCAACATTTCCATCGTGATTGCAACGCATGATATTGACATGGTGCCGCTTTACTGTGACTACGCTTATGTGCTGGATCATGGCAAGGTGCTGGCGCAGGGTACGCCGGAGCAGATTTTTTCCAACGCGCAAACGCTGCGGGAGCACTCCCTGCGGCTGCCGCGCATCACGCATCTGATGCAGATTTTGAGGCACAAAGATCAGATGCCGGCGGATGAGACGGCGGGTACGATTTCAGCGGCGCGGGCTTGCATCAAACGGATGGCGGGAGAAGAAACCTAAGATGTATGGCACAACCTTGAACTTTTTTAAAACAATGCTCCCAAAGTATTTTGAAATGAGCCTTATGACATTATAATAGAACGCATGATGACAGGAAAGACAAAAAAAAGGATCTTGGTTTGGGGCATCGTAGCGGCAGTGATTGTGGTTCTGATTTTGATTGCGACCAACGCAAACCTGGTAGTGCGGCGTTACACGATTGCGTCTGACAAGATCGAAAGACCGATCCGCGCGGTGTTTTTAAGTGATTTGCATTCTTGTGCATATGGGACGGGACAGCAGGAGTTGATTGACGCGATTCATGCGCAGCAGCCGGACGTGATTCTGATGGGCGGCGACATGTGTGATGAGGATATGCCGCGCGAGAATACCGAACTGGTGCTGCAAGGTATCACGGAGGCTTACCCGTGCTATTATGTGACGGGAAACCATGAATATTGGGATGAGGACGTGGAAGAGATTTTGGAAATGTTCCGTTCCTATGGCGTTACGATGCTGGAAGGGCAAAGTGATACGGTGACGCTGAATGGGCAAACCATCAACATCTGTGGTGTGAGCGATCCGGATGTAGCGATGCGCACGCCGGACGGGGTGGGTACCGGACGGCAGTTGGAGGCGCTCAAGGATGTGGGGGACAACGGATATTTTACGCTGCTGCTGTCGCACCGGCCTGAATTGATCGATTTGTATGTAAAATATGGGTTTGATTTGGTGCTGTCCGGTCATGCGCATGGCGGACAATGGCGCATTCCCGGCATTATCAATGGATTGTTTGCGCCGGATCAAGGATTTTTTCCGAAATTTGCGGGTGGCGCATATACGCAAAAAGATACGCGTATGATTGTAGGACGCGGACTTGCACGGGAGACCACACCTGCGCCACGCGTGTTTAATCCACCGGAACTGGTGGTGGTGGAGTTGACACCGCAACCGAATTGACAACAGAAAAGCCGATTCCACCTCTGCGTTGTGAATCGGCTTTTGCTTGCGCCTAAGAGAAAGATATAGACCCAACCATGCTGTGGCCTTGATTTTTGAATCGTGTTAATTTGCCTGCTTGAGCCCCATCAGGTACAGCAGCGGCAGTATGACGCTGACGATGCAGGTGACGATGGACATTCCTGCGGGGGTGCCGGTTGCGACGATCGGGATGATGTTGAGCAGCGCGGAGACTGCGGCGAACACCAAAATGATCATGGCGAACAGCTTTGCTTTTGCCGGATTGCCGGCGCCTTTGCAAATGGCAAGACCTTCTTTGCCTGCGAGCACTTCTACAATGGACAATACCATGCTGAGGATGGAAGCGCCCAACAGCATTGCGCCGAGCCCGCCCAGAAGCGCGGCGACGGCCCCGCTGCCGATGAGTGCGATGACGCTGAAAATAATGCTGATGATGCCGAATACCATGAAGATGATACTGATGACTTTTAACAGCCCTGTGTTTTTCATAAAATACCTCCCGAATGTTATGATGTGTGAGGCTGCGCGTGTGAGGAATGCAGCCCCGTGGCGATTAAAAAAGGATTAGGATTTTTTCAAAATTGTGGTGCCGCCGCCCATATCAAAGACGATTTGACCATCTTGCAGTGTGGCAACGGTATCAATCACACCTCCTGCGCTGAACGTGATATTGTTGCCGTCCTGTGACCACGTGCCCTCTACCTGAACATCGTCCATTGTCATGATCATTTTGCCGTCCTTTTGCAGATCGTACTTGATCAGTGCGAGCGTGGCAAGGGATTCCTCGTCTGTGATTTCTGCGCCGTTTTCATCCGTTGCGACGGCGATGACCCATGTGCCGACAAGGTCGGACTTTGCGCCGCCGGAACAGGCGATTAGAGCGATGCACAAAAGCAAGGACAATGCGATTAAAACTGCTTTTTTCATAGAAATCTTCTCCTCCATTTGTTTGATGTGAGATGAGTATAATATAGTTTTTTTGCATTGTGCACGGTGTGGCGCGAAATGACCGAAAAACGTCCTTAATACGAAGGCGCAGGCGAAAAAATAGCGCTTTTGCGCGGATGTTGTTTGAAGTGCATGTCCAAGCATGATATAATACCTGAGTAAAAATCGTTTCGATTCTGCCGTCAGGCATTTTGGGCATTACGCCAAAAAAGGAATTTATGTTAAAAATAGCCATCTGTGATGACAACAAAGAAGATTTGGGGCTGTATGCGGAGTGGGTGCGCGCGTATGCGGCAAACGCTGCCTGTGAAATCAGGTGTTTTTCATTTGATTCCGGCGATGCGCTGATTGCGGCGGTGGAGCGCGGCGGCAGTTTTGATATTATTTTTTTTGATGTGATCATGCCCGGAGTGGATGGCATTGAGACTGCGAAAGAAGTGCGGCAGGTGAGCGACACATCCATCATCGTTTTTTTGACGGTAAGCAGGGAATTCGCGCTGGAATCATACGAGGTGAGGGCGCACGATTACTTACTGAAGCCGGTGACGCAAGATCGGTTCCTGCAAGTTTTAAATGAGGTGGTGCGTCTGGCATCAGGCAGGTCTATGCAATCCATACTGCTGCAACGGGCATCCGGTGTGACAAAAATTTTGTTTGAATCGATCCGATATGTGGAAGTCATGCAAAAAAGGCTGTATTTTTACTTGAATGATGGGTCGGTGCTTAAAACAACAGGGACCATTGGATCTGTGGAAAAGACGCTGCTGGCTGAACCGCGGTTTTTAAAGCCGCATCGCTCGTATTTGGTGAACATGGAATATATCGAGACGGTGGGCGCAAAGGAAATCCGCATGACGGATGGACAGACGATTCCCTTGCCCAAAGCTTTGCTTTCTAAAGTTAAAGAACAATTTCTCAATTATTATACAGAATGAATGGCACTGCGATGCTTTTGCCCTACAAAACAATTTTGAAGGTGAACACGTTAGGCTGCGCGGTGAAGGTGTAAACGCCGCTGTATTTTTGTGCAATGGCGGCAATGCTTTGCGTGCCATAGCCATGCCCGGATTCGCTGCTGACGGGCAAGCCGTCCCGAAAGAGAACGACACCCTGATACGGGTTTTCCACACTGATGGCGAGTCGATTGTTTTTGACTTTGCAGGTGAGGGAGACCGCTGCTTTACCGCCTATCTTTTGCGCGGCGTGAAGAGCGTTTGCAAGCGCGTTGGACAGCACCACGCACAAGTCCTGCTCCTCAACATGCAGATGATCCGGAATATCTGCTGCAACGTCAAAGGTTGCGCCAAGTTCCGCAAACTTTTCCGCATAGGCAGAGAGCACAAGATTGACGGTGGAATTTTTACAATATCGCGTTAAGACTGCTGCGTCTAACTCGCTGCAAATCCGGCTTAAATAATGATCAAGCTGATCGTATTCTTTCTGACGCAGATACCCGTGGAGCACTTGAATATGGTGTTTGAAATCGTGACGATAGATTGCCGCCTGCTTTTGTGCCGTCTGCATTTGCTGAATGTTTTCCTGCGCCGCGTGGATTTGCAGACGCGTGATGTCGCGTTCACGCTCGGATTCGCTTCGGCGGCGTATTTGCGTAAAAGTCAGCATAATGAGAAGATAAGCTGCGAGGGTCAACAGCATTAGAAACAACTGAAATAGAACCGGAACTGAGGTTTCAGCTTTCATATTATACAAACCGATGACATAAAGCGCGGCGTTATAAAAAAGAGGGATCGTACAGATGGATAGCCAATAAGCTTTGGAGTCCACGGCTTGCAGAATATACAGAAATGGCGGTCGGAAATATCGAATGAGCAGTACGAGGATTGCGGCAAGTGACAGCAGTGCGACAATGGTCATCAGCAATTCATTATCCAGAAATTCTGCGGAGACGACGCCAAGCAGCATCGGCAGCATCATCAGCACAGAAGCAGTGAGCAATGTGAACAGCAATTTCAGCCCTTTGTGCACGGAAACAAACCAAAAGACGAGATAAAGCGGCGCGAGCACAACAAGAGGGTACAGCGACAAAACGGCTTCAAAGCCCTCTGAAGTGGCGCAAAGCGCTAAAATGAGGGCAAAGCCACCGAAAAAAGCAAAAATAGAACACGCCAACTTCTTTTTGTTGCTCCAATCGGTTTGAAGCAACAGACTCATAAAGACGGCTGCGCTAAAATAATAAATTGACCCACCGATCATGTGATCCATTTGATGTATCCTCGAATCAATATGTTTCGCCTTTATCATCATATCAGACGACAGTGTGTGATGCAAACGCAGGGGGTGGCGTTTCGCGCTAAAAAAGGGGTGATTCGCGGCGATGGTGGGAAATATTTCATGCGACAACAGAAGAGAATTCTGATATAATAACAGCATGATCTTGGAACAGACGGGTATCTTTATCCAAACGGAACAGCATGCGGCAGACAGAACGTATGTGCGAAACGAAAAGAGGCATATTGTATGGAACAGACAGAATTGACACAAGAACAAATAGTAAGCGTAAAGAAACTGGGTTTTTTACTCAACCGAGGAACGAGGAATTTTAACGGCAGGATCATTACCAAAAACGGTGTGGTCACGGCGGAGCAGATGGCGGTGATCGCTCAGGCGGCAGAGAAATTTGGCGCGGGTGTGGCGGCCTTGACCGTGCGCACGACCATTGAAGTGCCGGGCATCGCGTTTGAGAACATTCAGCCGTTTCGCGATTTTATTGCAAAAGCCGGGCTGGAGACAGGTGGCACCGGCGCGCTGGTGCGCCCTGTGGTAAGCTGCAAAGGAAGCACGTGTGTTTACGGCCTTTACGACACAATGGGAACGGCGAAGGAAGTGCACGAACGGTTTTACGAAGGGTATCGCACGGTGAGGCTGCCGCACAAGTTTAAGATTGCGGTGGGCGGATGCCCCAACAACTGCGCGAAGCCGGACTTGAACGATGTGGGTGTGGTGGGCCAGCGTGTGATTCGCTTTGAAGCGGAAAAATGCAAAGGCTGTAAAAAGTGCGCCATCACGCTTGCCTGCCCGACGGGTGCGGCGCGGCTGGAGGATGGGAAAATCGTGATAGACAAGGAGCGGTGCAACAACTGTGGGCGCTGCTTCCAAAAGTGCTATTTTAACGTGAATGAAACGGCGGAGGATCGCTTTAAAATTTATGTGGGCGGCAGATGGGGCAAACAAATCCGGATTGGAGACGCTCTGGGCAGGCTGTTTACCAGAGAAGAAATGATGCAAGTGGTGGAAAAAGCGATTTTACTATTCCGCAGCGAGGGAAAGCCGGGCGAACGGTTTGCGCAGACCATTGACCGCATCGGCATAGAATGTGCGGAGGCATTGCTGCTTTCGGACGAACTGTTGAGACGAAAAGAGGAGATTATTGCCGAGGCAGATTGAAATGCGGGATCGTGATGCGGGGTATTCCGACATTTGAAATCCCGTGCGTTTTGGATTGCGAAGCGGCGAACAACGAGGTATGATGCAAAAACGCTCGGAGCGACATCAGGCGCAGCAGAAAGTGCGCCATGTATCTTCCAAAGTGAAAGTGGCGGTGTTATTGCTGCTGGTTTTTGCTACGGTCTTTTTGGGGCTTGTGATTGCAAAGGAGCAGCAATCGGTGTTTGTGCAGTCGGAGGCTTCACGCGCACCGCAATCTGTGCCGGAAGTGGCAGAGCCGGAAGTGGAGCCGGAAACACTTGCGTACTTCGCAAGGGGCACCGGACTGCCGGAGGACGCATCGCAGTGTTTTCAGCAAGTGGACGAAGATGGTACGTTGGAATTGAAAATGGGTTATTCGATTCCCAAGCTGACTTATACACCGCGAGAAAAACCGACGGTGCTGATTTACCACACGCATGCGACGGAGGCATATCGGCAGGAGGAAGCGAACCCCTACACGCCGATTGGCGCGGTGAGCGAATGCCGCACCTATAACAAAAGCTTTAATGTTTGCAGCGTAGGCGCGGCCTTGGCAGAGCAACTGACGACGCTTGGTTATGAGGTGACGCATGACTCTACCAATGTGGAAAAACCGGTTTTTACGACTTCATACCGGCGTTCGCTTTTGATTATTCGCAAGTATCCGCCGATGGACCTGTATATCGATCTGCACCGCGATTGGGTCAGAAATGACGCGCAGAACACGGTTTTGGTGGAGGGGCAGCCCGCGGCGAAGTTTTTCTTTGTGGTGGGCACCGGCATTGGAACCTATGAAGGGGAATATGAGCGCAAGCCGGATTGGGCGCTGAACTATCGCTTTGCGCAGGATGTGACGGCACAGGTGAATCGCAGTGAGTTTTTGATGTGCAGACCGCCTATGGTGAAGGTGGGGCGTTTTAACCAGCAACGTGGCTTGAGCCTTTTGGTGGAACTGGGAAACAATAATAATACGCTGGCGGAAGCGCTGCAAGCCGTGCCGGTGTTGGCAAATGGCATCGATGAGGTGCTGCGCAGCGGGGAGAAAAAATAGGCATTAGAAAAACAGAGCCGGAGCGCTCCGGGATATTGCGAAGGAAACAGACCATGCGGGCATCGGCTCGTATGGTTTTTTTATACCACAGATGCGATTTTTGTGAATTGAAAGCAGGAAGCGGCCGCCGACATTATCCGGGAAGCAAGCAAACTTTGGGCACCGGGATGCTGATGTGAAATAATGCGCGCCTCTTTCTGCGCGCATGAGTGTAGGTAATGCAATAGGGGAAACACCCGCACCACACGCGAATCAAAGCCATGTGACGGGCTTTTTCGATTGACGCTACCACGGCGCTGTTCTACGAGTTGCTGCAACGTGCAAAAATATGGTTGACAAAGCGTATTGTATATATTATTATATGAGCAAATGATAATATACTAAAGTATAGGAGGCGATAACATGGCACAACAGCGATTGAGTGAAGAAGAATTTTTGAGACTAGAAGAAATCTATAAGCTGTTTGGCAGCGTACCGCGCATCAAAATGCTGCTGCGTTTGAGCAGCGGCGAGGCGACGGCGAGCGAACTGGGGGAAGCATCGGGATTGTCACAATCTGCGGCAAGCCACCAGATCAAGGATTTGAAGCGTGGGAGAATCATCAAAGCGCGCAGGGAGGGGCTGTATCTTTTTTACAGTTTGGACGACAGCCACATCGTGCGTTTGCTGGAAAACGGTATCGAGCACGTGAAAGGAGTTTGTCATGAATCATGAACAGGAACAGGCATGCGACTGCACGCAGGAACATGCGCAGGATCAACAGGGTGGGTGTGCCTGTGGGCATGAACACGCGCAAGTCAGCCTAAAACCGTATTTGATCCGGTTGGTTGCGGCGCTGGTGATAACGGTCATATTTTCTTTTGTGACGGTGCCGTGGGGCGTGTCTTTCGGGGCGTTTTTGGCGGCGTACTTGCTGGCGGGGTTTGATGTATTAAAAGCGGCGCTGAGTAACATTGCGCGCGGCAAGGTGTTTGATGAAAACTTTTTGATGACGGTGGCTTCGATTGGTGCGTTTGTGATTGGTGATATGCCGGAGGCGGTTGCGGTAATGATCTTTTATGGTGTGGGGGAGCTGCTGCAGGAAAGCGCTGTGGTGCGCTCGCGCAAGAACATTGCCAAGTTGATGGACATTCGTCCGGATGCGGCGACCTTGCTGACGGCACAAGGCGAGATACGCGTGAAGCCGGAGGAGGTCTTGGTTGGGGATGTGATTTTGTGCAAGCCGGGCGAGCGCATCCCGCTGGATGGAACGGTGCGCGGTGGTGAAGCATTTTTAGACACCAAAGCGTTGACGGGGGAATCCGTACCGCGCAAGGTGCGCGCGGGAGAGGACGTGTTATCCGGCATGGTCAACCAGGATGGTTTACTGGAAATTGTTGTAACAAAGCCGTTCGGAGAATCTACGGTTTCAAAAATTTTGGAGCTGGTGCAAAATGCAAGCACACGCAAGGCAAAGAGCGAGCAGTTTATTACTAAATTTGCAAGGTATTACACGCCTGTGGTCGTTTTTGTGGCGCTGGGCATCGCTGTGTTGCCGCCGCTTTTGGGGGCGGGCGCATTTCCGGAGTGGATCTATAAGGCGCTGAGCTTTCTGATCATCTCCTGCCCGTGCGCATTGGTGATCTCAATTCCCATCAGCTTTTTCGGTGGGCTGGGCGGTGCGGCGCGTCATGGTCTGCTGATCAAAGGCGGGAATTATTTAGAGGCGCTCAATCAGGTGAAAACGGTTGTGATGGACAAGACGGGAACCTTGACGGAGGGAGTTTTCTCGATTGTGCAGATTGCCCCGGCATCGGGGTTTTCGGAAACAACGCTGCTTGAACTGGCGGCAGTGGCGGAAGCGCACTCCAGCCATCCGATTGCAAAGTCTATTTTAGAGGCGTACGGAAGTCAACCGCCACAACCGCCGGATGTGCACGAGGCGGCGGGATATGGTGTGACGGTACGCAGTGAACGAGGCGTGATCTGCGCGGGGAATGCAAAACTCATGGCGCAACAGGGAATTGGCGGGCTGCCTGTCTTTGCCAAGACAACCGTACATGTCAGTCTGGATGGGAAATACTGCGGCTATTTGCTGATCGCGGATCGGATTAAGCCGGATGCGAAGCAGGCGATTGCGCAGATGCGCGACTTGGGTGTGGAACACATTGTAATGCTGACGGGTGATAGCGAACAAATTGCGCAGGAAGTGGCGCAGGAACTGGGCATTGAGGAATTTCGAGCGGGACTGCTGCCGCAGGACAAGCTGACAGCGTTGGAAGAATTGAATTATGAAGGCGGAACCGCTTTTGTAGGAGATGGCATCAATGACGCGCCTGTGCTGGTACGCGCGGACGTAGGCGTTGCGATGGGTGGCGTGGGATCGGACGCGGCGATTGAGGCGGCCGACATGGTGGTCATGACGGACGAGGTGCGCAAGATTCCGCTGGCGTTACGCATTGCCAAAAAGACCCGTAGCATAGTGACGCAAAATATTGTGTTCGCGCTGGGGGTAAAGGCAGCGGTGATGGTGTTGGCGCTGCTGGGCATTACTTCCATTTGGTTTGCCATTTTCGCGGACGTTGGCGTGGCCCTGCTGGCGCTGCTGAACGCGACGCGGGCAATGCGCATTCGAGAATAACTGAGATTGCGGGAGCCTCCACACTATTAAGTGGCGGAGGCTTTTTTGTGCTTAGGGAAGCAACGTGTGTGGCGAAAATTGGCAGCAGAAGGATGCCCGATTGTGTGAGACTGACGTTCTCGGAGGGCACGGAAGTGGGGACGATCCTGTGATTTTGATTGAAATTAGTATGACTAATTTGGCATTATACAAAAATATGTAAAAAAATTGTTAAAAACGAGGCTGAATTGTGAACATTTGTAAATCTATGATTAGCATGTTTTCATTTTGCTTATATTATAAATGAAAACAATTACAAAGGAAGGTGAATCAGAATATGCAGGAAATTATTGTAAGCGATTTGACAGTGGACTTGGAGCAGCGTAAGGTATTCCGCGGGAAGGAAGAGATCTACTTGACTAACAGGGAATACGAGGTGCTAAGCTATCTGGCAAAGCACAAGGAACAGATCGTTACGAGAGAAGAACTGCTGAAGAATGTGTGGGAATGCGACTACAATTATTTTTCTAATGTAGTAGATGTGTATATCCGGTTTTTGAGAGCGAAAATTGATGATAACCACGCACAAAAGCTGATCCGCACACACCGGAAGCGTGGTTACTCACTCGGTGCGGCGTAGGACGAGAGTTTAGGGGATATTGCCGCACAGGCTGGCAGAAATGCGATGCTTGTGCGGTTTTTATTTTTTATGGGGAAAAATTGCGCGAAAATTGACCGTAGGGTCTTTACAAAATTGGGGCGTTATGGTAATATAATACTCGCTGATGGAGAATACGGAACAGGCGTTCCGACCAGATAAATGGGTTCTCACCATTAACCTGGAGTGTGCGTAATGCTTTGTGTTTTAAACCCACATTCTAACATCGGGAATTCATGTCTTGGGCTCTGTGTGCATGTCTGCTACGGGCAGAAAGCCTAATGAATCCAGCGTGATGCCCACCTGCCGAGAGGCGGGTCTTAGAAGCGAAGCATACGGCACTTTGGGGCACAGTTAGCGGAATAGTGTAACGGTAGCACAAACGACTCTGACTCGTTTAGTTAAGGTTCGAATCCTTACTCCGCTGCCAAAGAAAACCCCTTTGCAATCACGGTTGCAGAGGGGTTCTTTGTTTGGGGGTGGGGAGGTGGTGACGGATCTTTGATCGGATGAGGGAATTGTTCGGTTTGCCATGGCTTTTCTGCGATAGGTATACAACATTGCAAAAGCGATGAAGCATGCAGATATATTTGATTGACTTTTCTCTCCCTCACAATTACAATACAATTAAAATCAAGGTGGGTGTATTATGTCGAATGGCACGGTAACAATCAAAGAAATTGCGAAAAAGGCCGAGGTTTCTATCGGTACTGTTTATCGTGCGCTGCACAACCGTGGTAGGATCAATTTTGAGACACAAAACAAAATCGTAAAAATTGCGCGCGAACTTGGATACAAAAGAAATGTATTAGCAAGCGCACTTTCAAGCAGTACGACCAAGAAAATACTTGCAGTAGTACCGGAAAAACCAGCGAGCTTTTTTGAACTGATTTTGGATGGCATGATGGATGCGCAGAAAGAAGTGAAAAAATTTAAAATTGATATCCAGTATATCAAGCCGCAACGCGTGAATGAGATTGAAAAGGATAGCCTAACGTCTGCGATAGATGCTTATAAACCGGATGGCGTTGCGCTGCTACCATCGCCGGACATGAAAGAATTAATTGACGAAACCAGCAGACACGGCATACCGGTTATTACGTATAACTGCGATGTAGCGGAGAGCTGCCGCCTCTGTTACATTGGACAGAACACCTATCGAGCAGGAGAAGTTGCGGGGGAGCTGATGGGTCGGTTTTTGAATGGGCGCGGGGACGTATTGGTTTTTACCGGAGATCGGAATGTGCAGGCGATGGAGAGCAGAAAAAATGGATTTTCGGACATGATCCGGCGACACTATCCCGGAATTAAAATTTTGGAAACACTAGACTACCATGAGAACGAAGAAATGGCGCAACAGAAGCTATTAGATTATTTTCAAGCAACGACTGAATCGCCGGACGGCGTATTTGCGACCAGTCTAACGGGCACGTTGGGGGTGGCGCAAGCGGTGTCTCAGCTAAGCCATTCGCAAAAGCCATGTGTGATTGGCTATGATACAACCAAGACGGTTGAGCAGCATTTAGTGAAAGGCAATCTGACGGCGGTGCTGAATCAGGATCCTTATTTACAGGGATATTATGCGGTAATGTTAATGGCGAAATATCTACTGGAAAGCTTTATTCCGCGGCAAGAGTTTTATTATACGAAATCGCGCGTAATCCTGAGAAGCAATATCGAGGAAGAGACTTTACAGCGCGATTTGCAGATTCCATATTTAAAATGACTTTGCTAAGGATGGAATAAATGCTTTTGATATGTGCCTTGAAAAAAACTCTAAAAATTTGAAATTTTATATTGACATCCGACAATATTCGATATAATATAAAGTCAAGAAAAAACGACTTGTGTTTTACAAGATGCGTCAACGTTGACGCTACCATGTTAACCGACGTAGACATTACTCAACTGTTTATTGATTCCAAGTAAAATCTGATCTCGTTAAAAAAAAATAGAGTTTGCGTTAACGTTAACGCAAAAGAATAATATTATTTTTAGGAGGAAAAAATGAAAAAGACGTTGTTATTTGTAGTTTTGATGTTATTGTGTTCGACGGTATTGATTGCGGGCTGTGCGCCTGCGGCAACCGCTCCGGCGAGCGAAGCACCCGCAAGCGAAGCGCCTGTTTCGGAAGCGCCGGTGAGTGAGGCGCCTGCAAGCGAGGCCCCGGCTGCCGACGGTGATGCGGCAACAGGCGGGAAGAAAATTGCGTTTATTAACCCTTATGTATCCGCGCCGTATATGGCTGCATACGTCACCGCGCAGAATGCAAAGGCGGATGAACTGGGAGTGGAACTGGTGATGATGGACGCGGAAGGCAATTCGCAAAAGGCTTACGACCTTGCGCAGAGCGCTTTGGGGCAGAACTTTGATGGAATCATGCTGCTTTCTCCTGATACCAAGTCTTCCATTTCTATTGTGAAGATGATTCAGAAGGCCGGGATCCCAATGATCATTACGAATGCTAAGGCGGATGATTCTGTTCAGAAGGACTTGACATTTGTTGGGGCTGACCTTGAACTGCAGGGTGAGATGGCTGGCGAAATGGCGTTGGAAGTGATGGGTGATGACGGCGGGAAAGTATGCGTCATCGAGGGACCCGGTGGGCATGACGCGGCTATTTCTCGCTCTGCCGGATTTATGAAGGCGATTGAGGGAAAGGACAAGGTGGAAGTTCTTGGCGTGCAGCAGGCGGACTGGGATCGTGCACTTGCAATGCAAAAGATGGAGGATTTCTTGACGCAGTTCCCGGAAATCGACGTTGTATACTGCCATGATGATAACATGGCGATTGGCGCTGTGGAAGCGGCGAAGGCAGCTGGGCGCTTGGATGATATCAAAATCATCGGCGTTGGCGCTGCGAAAGACGGGTTGGAAGCAATAAAAAATGGTGAAATGTACGGCACGGTTTTGCAGTCTCCGGGTGAAGAAGGGGAAAAGAGCCTGGTTGCGATGCTAGACACCATTGATGGCAAAACGCTGGACAAATGGATTAAGCTGGCATGTGATAAGATTACGATTGAAAATGTGAACGACTATAAGGGTGAATGGTAAAAGAATGGCGGATGAGCGACCATGGTCGCTCATCCCGCCATCACAGCACATCAATGTGGTTTGTGCTGATTAGACGTCGTAGAATTGAGAAGTTTTGAGCGATCCCAAGGAGGGAATATGAACATTCTGGAAGTGAGGAATATTACAAAGACTTTCCCCGGTGTTCTTGCGCTTGATCGTGTGAATATGTCCATTCGTAAGGGAGAGGCACACGCGTTTGTGGGGGAGAACGGGTCCGGGAAATCAACATTGACCAAGATTCTTTATGGAATCTACAAAAAAGACAGCGGTCAGATTTTTATTGATGGCAAAGAAGTGGATATCAAAAACACAGATGATGCAATCGCGCAAGGTATTGCCATTATTTTTCAGGAATTCAACCTTGTCAACACGCTTTCTGTGGCAGAGAACATTTTCATCGGGCGGATGTTGCGCACGAGGAGTGGAGCGGTGGACTGGAAACGCATCTATCACGAGGCGACAAAGCTACTGAGACGATTAAACTTTGAATTAGATCCTCACGAGCTGGTGGAAGACTTGAGTGTAGCGGAAAAGCAGATGGTGGAGATCGCAAAAGCGCTGTCTATGAATGCGCGCATTCTGTTTATGGATGAACCATCTGCCACATTGACAGACAAGGAACTGGAAAAGCTCTTTGAAATTATTGATAAGCTTAAGCAAGAGGGTGTGACGATTGTATATATTTCGCATCGATTAGAGGAAATATTTCGATTGTGCGACCGTGCAAGTGTTATCCGAGACGGTGTGATGATCGATACTCTGGACGTAAAAAGTACAACGAAGAATGAATTGATCCGAAAAATGGTGGGGCGTGAGATTGACATGGAATTTCCGAAGCGAGATTATGCTGCACAGGGAGTGTTGTTGGAAGTCAAAAATATTTCACGCAAAGGCAAACTGAAGAATATCAGTTTCACACTCAAGCGAGGAGAAATCTTAGGCATTGCCGGGCTGGTGGGAGCCGGGCGAACCGAGCTGATGCGGGCGGTGTTTGGAGCGGACAAAAGAGACACAGGTGAAATATGGATCGACGGGAAGAAGGTTGGCATTAAATCTACGGTTGCGGCAAAGAAAAACGGACTGGCACTCGTACCGGAGGATCGAAAGGGGCAGGGGTTGCTACTGAATTTCTCCGTTGCAGCAAACACGAGTATCACAAACCTGAAGCAGGTTTGCCAGTGTGGATTTTTGAGCAGCAAGAAGGAAAAACACGTCGCTGCAAAATATATTGATTTGCTTAAAACCAAGACGCCAAGCGAAAAACAAAAAGTGTTGTTTTTGAGTGGGGGAAACCAACAGAAGGTGGTGCTGGCGAAGTGGCTGTTTAGCAACTGCGATATTCTAATTATGGACGAGCCAACGCGCGGGATTGATGTCGGCGCGAAATATGAAATCTATGTGCTGATGAATGAGCTGGTCAAGCAGGGGAAATCCATCATCATGATTTCTTCTGAAATGCCCGAAGTCATAGCCATGAGTGACCGCGTGCTGGTGATGCATGAAGGGGAACTGAAGGCGGAACTTTCCAGAGAAGAAGTTTCGGCAGAAAAAATACTAAGCTGTGCAATCGGGTGAGGGGGGAAGAATTTGAAAGAGTATCAGAATAGATGGAGCGGGCGTTTTGCTGAATTCTCCAAAACTTACATGATATTATACGTTCTGATCGGGTTGATCGTAGTCGCGGCATTCGCATCTGACGTATTCTTGAGTGCAACAAACATCTTGAATATTTTGCGGCAAGTTTCCGTATTAGGAATCCTTGCGTGCGGCATGACATTCGTGGTCTTAACAGGGAACATTGATCTTTCACTTGGTGCAACCATTTCTTTTTCTGCATGCGTATGTTTGACGTTGTTACCGTATTATGGAATCGGACTATCCGTATTTTATGCTGTGACGTTTGCGGCAGGGATCGGGCTTATCAATGGCTTGATTATTTCATTCACCGGTGGCAGGATGGGAGAATCTTTCATTATTACATTCGGTATGCAGACGGCTGTGGGTGCGCTGGCGTTCATCTACACGCAAGGGTTTAATGTAAGTGTGGACAGCCAAAGTCCGTTTGCTTTCATTGGAAAGGGCAGCCTAGGTGCAATCCCCATGCCGGTGATCGTGTTTGTAGCAGTTGCCTTGGCAAGCTGGTTCATTCTTAACAAAACAACCTATGGGCGCAAAGTATACGCCATTGGAGAGAACGAGGAAGCAACCAAGCTGACCGGGGTGAACACCAAGTTGATCCGTGCATCTGTTTATGTGATTGCGGCGGGATTGGCTGCGCTTTCGGCTGTGGTGCTCAGTTCACGAGTAATGGGCTCGTCGCCGGAAGCAGGCAAAGGATATGAACTGGACGCGGTAGCGGCGATTGTGGTGGGTGGTACCAGCTTGACCGGCGGAAACGGTGGCATTGTACGAACGGTGATTGGGGTGCTACTGATGGGCGTATTGGCAAACCTGCTAAACATCTTGAATATAACAGCATACCCGCAAATGATGATCAAGGGCGGCATAATTGTAGCGGCAGTCTTGATTGATCTGATGCGCAAGAGAAACGGGAGGTGAGCGGGATGACGTCGAGTAAAAAACTTCGGGCATTGATGGATTACAAAATTGTGCTGATATTGGCTGGGTTGATTATCATTATGAGCCTCGCATCCCCATACTTTCTGACGCCGGACAACTTTTTGAACATTCTGGCACAGGTGGCCATATATGGCGTCGTTGCCTGTGCAATGACCATAGCAATCATTGGCGGTGAGTTTGACCTTTCCGTTGGTTCTACATTTGGTTTATCCACCGTGGTGTTCATACTCGTGGCAGAGCAGGCGGGCGTGTTTCCTGCTTTACTGGCTACGCTGGGGGTAGGGTTGGCGATCGGTCTGATTAACGGATATTTGGTTTCCATAGGTATTAACTCTTTCATTGCCACGCTTGCCACGATGATTGCTGTGAAGGGGGTTTCGCTGACGATCACAGCGGGAGAACCTGTTCAATGGTTTGACGAAACTTTATTTGAGTTTGGCAACGGCGGCATTGGGAATTTGAGCTATTTGGTGATTGTGATGCTTGCTTGTGTGGCGGTGACGCAAATCGTTCTAAAATATACTGTGTTTGGAAGAAACATGTACGCGACCGGTGCCAATATTGAGGTAGCGCGCTATTCGAACATCAAAGTAAGAAAATACAAAATCAGTATTTTTATCATACTGGGCATGGCATCGGCATTTGCCGGCATCATGCTTGCCTCGCGCATGGGAGCGGGCTTGGGCATCTATGGGGAGGACTTGTCCATGTATGTGGTGGCTGCTGTTGTGGTTGGTGGAACATCTCTTTCCGGCGGCAAGGGAAGCGCGATACAAACCCTGCTGGGACTGCTTTTTATGGGAGTCTTGTTTAACGGGTTGAACATGCTCAGCGTTTCTACCTATTGGCAGCTTTTCATCCGTGGAATTATTGTCATTATTGTCATCGTTATTGATAGAATGATGCAACTATTAAAGGAGAAGTAATATGAATGCAAGAGAACGTGTCAGAGCGGCACTGAACTTTAAGGAACCAGACAGAATCCCGGTGGACTGGGGATTGATGAACATTGTGGGCATTACGGAGACTGCTTACCAAAATTTAATCGATTACCTGGGGATTGAAGATCCGGATTTTGAAATATCTGACCCAGTACAGCGGCTTGCTGTGCCGTGCGAGGAGGTGCTGCAAAAATTTAATGTGGATACACGCATCATCATGCCAAATGCACCATCCGGTTATGAATATAAGCCGGACAAGGAAGGGAACTTCTACAATGAGAATGGAGTATACTTCAAGCGCGCAGGCTTTTACTGCGACTTTGTGAAATCGCCGCTGGAGGGGGCTTCAAGCATCAATGACCTGAAAAAATTCAAGATGGCGGATCCGGAGGATGCGGCGCGTTTTACCGGACTGCGTGCAAAAGCAAAGAGTATGTATGAGGGCACCCCTTATGCTCTGATTGCGGGGCAAGCGGCACTGTTGCATTACATGTGCTGGACACTGCGTGGATATCAAAATTATATGGTCGATTTGGCGTGGGACAAAGAATTTGCATACTATCTGATGGATATGGTTATGGAATGGAATATTGCTTTTATGGGAAAATTTCTTGGCGAAATCGGTGATTATATTGACATCATGTGGGTGGCGGATGACTTGGGAGTGCAGGCAGGGCCATTTATGAATCCTGACGAGATACGCAAGTACACTTTGCCGCGGTTTGCAAAAATGATTGAAGCAATGAAGAAGAAGAGTAATGCGAAAGTATGTATGCACTCCTGTGGTTCAGTAGACTGGGCGCTGGGCGACCTGATGGACATTGGCGTGGACGTCATCCAGCCGCTGCAACCCAATGCGCTTGGCAATGAAAACTCTGCTGCAATCAAAAAGATGACGTATGGGCGCATGTCCATACATGGTGGATTGGACAATCAGGGTAAGTTTCATTTGGATCGTGAGACAGTGATCGAGGATGTGAAGCAGAAGATACGCGATTTTGCTTCGGGCGGCGGTTATCTATTTTCCTGCGGTCACAACATACAAGCAAACTGTATGCCGGAGAACATCGTAGCGATTTTCGATACACATGAAAAATATGCAACGTATCCGATCGCAATGGACTAAGTGTTTCCTCAATCCTTGTTTGGAGCGCTACGATTGGCAACGCTGATTGGTAGCGCTCTAACGCTAAAGCAGTTGAATCACCGCACGTCATAGCATCGGATGAGAACAGTGATGTGATTTTGGAGGTTGGAGCTAATTTTCTTTAGGAGAGTATACGCTTTACTATGTGCTCTTTCGATTGAGCGAGCGGAACACCGAAGGGGTCTGACCGGAATTTTTTTTTGAACACGCGATAAAAAATAATTGACATCGGCATGCCCGACTCAAAGGCGACATCTTTGACCGGGGTGTGTGCTGACCAATAATTCTTTTGCCTTTTTAACACGGGTGTGGTTGAGATATTCGATCACGCCCATATTTAATTCGCTTTTAAACAGATACTGAGGCAAGAGGGACTGATGTTAAATGACATTAAGAGGCATTGCGCCATGAAGGAGCCGGATATTACTTACGGCTTTTTGATTCCGTGGTTTGGAACGGGTGTGCTGGCATCGGCGTTTGCACGCATCAAGGAGAAATATGAGGCATGTGTGCGGGATTAGCACGAGCTGGCGAAAACGGTGTGTGGCATCAGAGAAGCGCAAGCTGTATTTCTGAGGGGGTTACGATGGCGGTCATAGATAAAAAAATGATCCGGCAATGCTGCAAACGGCGGTGGGATATCCGCGAGCAGCCGAAAACTGCGTTATGCGTAGAAATAATCGAGGATTCTTCTATGCGCGAATGCACAGAGTGGATTTGCAGCTTGGATTTGGGCCGGTGCCTATTTCGTTTTTTTGTGAGACGTGATATTTTGCATCCGCGTTCTGTTTTTTTGTGATATAATAAACAGGAACAGGAATTGGAACAGACGAGGAATCAGAGCATGAAGAAAAGTTTTTTCGCGTATCTCTCACGCCTTAAGCACATCAAGCGATGGGGGCTGATGCGCAACACGATTGAGGAAAATGTGCAGGAGCACTCCTTTCATGTGTCGGTGGTGGCACATGCACTGTGCATCATCCGAAACACATACTTTGGCGGTACAATGGACGAAGGTGAAGTGGCGTTGTGCGCGCTTTACCACGAGACGGGGGAGGCCATTACCGGCGATCTTCCGACGCCCATTAAGTACTTTAACCCAGAGGTGACGCAAGTTTACAAGAAGATTGAGCGGTTTGCCGAAGAGCGGATGCTTGAGATGCTGCCGGATGAGATGCGCGGGAGCATTGCAAAATATGTCTTGCAGGAAGTTGCGCCGGAGGTGAGACAGATTGTAAAGGCGGCGGATCGGCTGTGCGCGCACATCAAGTGTTTGGAAGAGGAAAAGAGCGGCAATATGGAGTTTTCCCGCGCGAAAATCCGCACGATGGAAAAGATTCAAGAGATGCATTTGCCGGAGGTGGAATATTTCGTGCAGCATTTTTTACCGGAGTACGCGCTGACGCTGGATGAACTGAACGGATGAGGCGAAGTGGACTCCGGGGCTTGACAGCAGTGCCTTTGAAGCTGCCGGCATGAATCCGGAATATTTGTGGTATTTGAGAAAAACGCATTGACATTTTCTATGTTTCAAGCTAAAATTCGCTTAGTGCCACTTTATTAAATAGGTTGGTTTAGTTTTTATATGTCTGTTAGATAAGTGCACGACATTGATTGAAAGACAGAAGTGATGGTGGAATATGAAGCAAACAAGAACAGTCATGGAACACTGCCTGCACCCGTGGGTCACCTTTCGTATTTGTGATGAAGATTACAGCATCAACAGCGAGAATGTAATACAGATCATTCCAAATGATGAGCAACGCGTTGTCATTCCGCACGCGCCGCAATATTATGCCGGCATTATGGATGTGCGCGGGGAAAGCTTTCCTGTGGTGGATATGCGCTTATTGCTGGATCAGCAATCCCGGCAGGATGCGTTGCGGGATTTTGCGGCAATGAAGGAAAAGCATGTGGGTTGGGTGAAAGAACTGGAACGTTGCGCACAGTCCGGGGATGTGTTTACGTTGCCGCGCGATCCGCACAAGTGCATGTTCGGCATTTGGTATGACGGCTATCACACGGACGTGATGGCGATTCAGTATATCCTCAAACAGATCGATAAGCCACATAAAGAGTTGCATGCGCAGGCGGACATCATGGAAAAATGCAGAGAAAGCAACGACATGGCGGGGATGGAGGCTGCTTTAGATCGAGCGAAATCCTTATGCCATAAAGTGATCGTGCCGCTGCTGGATAAGCTGATTGATGAATACTCCAACAGCACACGCGGCATCATCATACTGCTGCAATCCGGTGAGCGGAAGCTGGGGCTGCTGGTGGACAGCATCAGCGCAGTGCGCAGCTTTGAAGGATGCGTAATGGAGCAGGTTTCTGTTGGGATGGAGCATGGCAGCTATTTTGCGGGCTTGATTTATTCGGCGGACGATAAAATGTATTTGGATTTTGATGTTGAGCGCGTGTTCCGTTTGGATGTGCCGCTTGGCGAAAGCGTAGAAGAAATGGCGGGAAATGCTTGACAAGCATGTTTTCGCTGTGATATAATCATAATCGCGTAAAATAGAATATGCAAGGAAAAGCCATAGACCCGGGCGCGATATGCTTAATCTCCCGGCGAGGAAAGAATCCAAAAGATGTGTAATGCTCTTTTAATGTCTTTATGGCTTTAAGCAGGGCATTTTTTATTTCATTCTGCGTGAGGCTGGAGGTGAAACAGATGAAGGAAGCAAAGCTAAAACAAAAGGAAGCATCCGTAGCACAGGTACAGGAAATGATGCAGCGTGCGCAGAGCATGGTGATTCTCGATTATCGGGGATTGACGGTGGAGCAGGTTTCCAACCTGAGAAACCAGTGCCGTGAGGCGAACGTGGAATATCGTGTTATCAAAAACAACATCTTGAAACGTGCAGCGGAAGCACTGGGCATTGAAGGTTCGGACGATTATTTCAAGGGGCCGACGGCTGTGGCATTCGGATATGAGGATGCGGTGGCACCGGCGAAGATTCTGACCAAATTTGTGAAAGACGTCAAGAAGACGGAGATCAAAGGCGGTATCCTTGAGGGAAAAGTGATGGATGCCAATGGCATCGACGCACTGTCAAAACTCCCGTCCAGAGAGGAATTGATCGCAAAGATGATGGGCAGCATGAATGCGCCGATCACCAACTTTGTGGGCGTTTTGGCGGCAATCCCGAGAGGGCTTGTCTGCGCGCTCAACGCGATTCGCGAACAAAAAGAGGCATAAAAACAGCGGCATGACCGCGAGTAAACGGCATTGCCGTAACAGATTTTAAAATTTAAAGGAGATTAATTATCATGGATAAAGCACAGATCATTGAAGCGATTGAAAAAATGAGCGTACTCGAGCTGGCAGAGCTCGTAAAGGAACTGGAAGAAAAATTTGGCGTTAGCGCTGCTGCTCCGGTAGCGGTTGCTGCTGCTCCGGCTGCTGGTGGCGCTGCGGAAGCTGCGGAAGAGAAAACGGAATTTGACGTTGTTCTGAAGGCTGCCGGCGCTGAGAAAATCAAAGTCATCAAAGTGGTTAGAGAAGCTACAGGCCTTGGTCTGAAAGAAGCAAAAGACCTCGTGGACGGCGCTCCGAGCACAGTGAAAGAAGCACTGAACAAGGACGAAGCGGAAAAGCTTGCTGCGGCACTCAAAGAAGCTGGCGCAGATGTGGAAATGAAATAATTTCCCATTTAAGAGCGATTTTAAAACAGCTTTGCCGTTGTCTCGGCAAAGCTGTTTTTCTAGTGCAGAGGTCAGGGCGTTTATTACCCCTGACGCATTTTGACATAAGAATAGAGCAGCTCTGTGCAGGCGTCGATGCCGACACTGTCTGAATTAATCATCAGGTGGTAGTTTTCCGGCTTGCCCCACTTGAGATCGGAATAATAGTTATAATAGGCGGCACGCTTTTTGTCTGAGGACAGGATTGCCTCTTTGATATTATCCGCCTTGAGATGATATTCGTTGACGGCGCGTTGGATGCGCTGATCGATGTCCGAGTAGATAAACAGGTTCACCAGATTTTCTCGTGTGTTGAGAATATAATCTGCGCAGCGGCCGATGATGATGCACGAGCCTTGAATCGCAACACTGCGGATGATATCCGCCTGAATCAAGAACAGCTTGTCATCCAGCGCGATGTCCGTGCCCCATGAGGCGAAATTGCCCAGCCCGGACGAAAGGTAAAACATGAATTTGTTGCTGGAGCGTTCGCTTGCCTGCTCAAAGAATTCCTCTTTATAGCCGCTTTCTTTGGCGGCAAGAGCGATGATTTCTTTGTCATAAAGCGGGATACCCAGCTTCTCGGCAAGTTTTTGACCGATGATGCGTCCGCCGCTTGCAAACTGGCGGCTGATGGTGATGACAACGTCCTGTTTCATAAGACACCTCCGATGTAAAAAATTGGGGATGATACGAATTCCGGCATAAAAGATACCGGTATGATCGGGTCAATGATGTGGGGAATTCGTAAAAAATAGTTGGCTTTCATACTAATCTTGCTTAGTATCCTGTGCCTTCATTTACATTATGCGTCTTTTGTGTTAAACTGTCAAATGTTTCCGTGAATTTTAGTGAGACTGAGATTCCGGTGGGAAAATAGAAATGAGGGATTAATTTGGAAAACAGAATGGGCGTTATGCCCGTAAAAAAACTTTTGGTTAAAATTTCGCTGCCCATCATGATTTCGATGCTGGTGCAGGCGTTGTATAACATCGTGGACAGCATCTTTGTAGGGCAGTTCAGCGACAAGGCGTTTACCGCAGTATCGCTGGCGTTCCCGTTGCAAATGCTGGTGATATCCGTTGCGGTGGGAACCGGCGTGGGCGTCAACTCTCTGCTATCCCGTCGTTTGGGAGAAAAACGACCCAAGCAGGCGGCGAAGGTTGCGGCGAACGGTATTTTCCTCGCGCTGATTAGCGCGGTGGTGTTTGCCGTGGTTGGGATGACCTGCTCGCGCACCTTTTTCGAAGCATTTTCGCAGGATGCGGATATTGTGCGCATGGGAACGGAATATTTGACCATTTGCATTACGTTCTCGATTTCTGTATTCATGCAGATCACATTTGAGCGTATCATGCAGGGTACGGGATTGACCATTTACAACATGGTTATTCAGCTTACGGGCGCGATCATCAATATCATACTTGACCCGATTCTGATTTTTGGCTATCTGGGATTCCCGCAGATGGGCATTGCCGGCGCAGCCATTGCTACGGTAATCGGACAGACGGTTGCGATGGCGCTGGGCTGGTACTTTACCAAGAAAAAGGTGAAGGAAATCAGTGTGACGATGAAAGGATTTCGACCCGACAAGCGCATCATTGGCGGTATTTACAAGGTGGGTGTGCCCTCCATCATCATGCAGTCGATTGTTTCGGTTATGATGGTTGGGTTTAATATGATATTGATTGGTTTTTCCGAGGCTGCGGTTTCGGTACTGGGCGCGTATGGTAAGCTGCAATCCTTTGTATTTATGCCGATTTTTGGCTTGTGCAGTGGATTGATCCCCATTGTGGCGTACAACTATGGCGCGCGAAGTCCCAAGCGTATCACGGAAACCATAAAATATGCACTGATACTTTCGGTGAGCATTGCGGCGGTGGGCATCGTGGTGTTCCAACTTTTCCCCACACAGCTTTTGGCGATGTTTAACGCCACGCCTGTGATGGTGGATGTGGGTGGCACTGCATTCCGCATTATCAGTATATGCTTTCCGCTGGCGAGCGTGGGCATTGTGTTTTCCTCCGTGTTTCAGGCGGTGGGCAACGGGGTGCTGAGTATGATCATTTCCATTTGCAGGCAGCTTGCCGTCATACTGCCGGTGGCATATCTGTTGGCGCAGGTGGGTGGATTGTATGCGGTCTGGTTTGCATTCCCCATTGCGGAATGCGTATCTCTGGTGCTTTCGCTGTTTTTCTTCCGCTTTGTGAAGAAGCGTTACTTGCAGCCGCTGGAGCAGGACAAAAAAGAATGTATTACGGTAGACTAAAGGGCGGCGTATGCCGCGCAGCAAAGGAGAAGCGATATGACGGATGAACGATTGAAACAGCTATGCAATACTTTGGTGAATTATTCTTGTGATGTAAAAAAGGGAGAGCGCGTACTGGTCGATGTTTCGGGGTGCGAGCGGGCGGTCACGCAGCAACTGATCAAAGAAGTGTATGCGGCGGGCGGATTGCCGTATGTTGTGACCTCGCACACTGCGGTGACGCGCGAATGGCTGATGCAGGCGACGCGGGAGCAGATTGAAGATGTGACGCGCTGGGACAGCACTCGCATGAAAGAAATGCAGGCTTACATTGCGTTTCGCGGCACAGACAATGCGACGGAGCAGACGGATGTGCCGCACGACATCATGGACTTGTACCAGTCCATTTATTTCAAACAGGTGCATCATGATTTGCGTGTGAAGCACACCAAATGGGTGGTACTGCGCTATCCTTCGCCCTCTATGGCGCAGCAGGCGGGAATGAGCACAGAAGCGTTTGAGGACTTTTATTTTAAGGTTTGCAATTTGGATTATCGTAAGATGTCCCGCTGCATGGATGCGCTGGTGGAGCGCATGGCAAAGACCGATCGTGTACAGATCAAGGGGCCGGGCACGGATATATCCTTCTCGATTAAGGGGATCGATCAAAAGAAGTGCGACGGGCGCATGAATGTTCCGGACGGGGAAGTTTACACCGCGCCGGTTCGGGAAAGCGTGAATGGCGTGATTTCGTACAACACGCCTTCGCTGCATCAGGGATTTAAGTTTGAGAATGTGTGTTTTCGCTTTGAAAAGGGTAAGATTGTGGAGGCGACTGCCAACGACACCGAGCGAATCAACCGCGTGCTCAACACGGACGAAGGAGCGCGCTATATCGGTGAATTTGCGTTGGGTGTGAATCCGTACATCACGCGCTGCATCGGAGATATTTTGTTTGACGAAAAGATTGCAGGATCGCTGCACTTTACGCCGGGCAGCTGCTATGAAGATGCTGACAATGGCAACGAAAGTGCGGAACACTGGGATTTGGTGCTGGTACAGACACCGGAAATGGGCGGCGGTGAAATCTATTTTGACGGTGAACTGATCCGCAAGGACGGACTGTTTGTGACAGAGGATTTGCTGTGTTTGAACCCGGAAAACCTGAAATAGTGGTGAGCGCGAAGCGCTGATCTGCAACAAAAAACCGCGCGTCTGGGCAAAGGGAAAATTTTGCCTCGATGCGCGGTTTTTGCATTCCTGAATTAGGATTGGATTTTGATGCCGGTTTAACGCAGGTTGCGGGGAGCGGGGCGGCTATGTGCATGCAGCCGGACCGCAGTTGTTGTGATGACGACGGCAAACAGAATCAAACAAACCACCAAGCAGACGATGACGGCGGGGTATCTTCCGTTCCAGCCGCTTGCGCTGATGTGTTTGCTCAAGATGCCGATATAAGCCCAAACAGGAACTGCGGCATAGACAAAGTCGTGTGTGCGCCAAATGACCAAGGAACCAATGAGCACTCCCACAAACAGAATCAGCACCATCCACACTTGCGCTCCGTCGCCGCCTGTGAACCCGATGCTGACGAAGAAGGTTGCAAAATTGGCGATGGTTGCAATGGTAATCCAGCCAAAGTAAAGGCTGAAGGGCACTTTCAGAAAGAGCGCTTCCCGATGAGTCAGCGGCAGATGACTGACGCGCTGATAGATTACAATGAGCGTGAGCAGCAAGAGAACCATCAGAATCACGGTCAGCCACATGATTTGATACTGCCAGCTAAACAGCCAAACAATATTGAGCACACAGGAAAGGGCGAACCACGGACCAATTTCGAAATAATCGAGAGAGACGTTACTGCGCCGGAAGGCGACCCATTGATAGACCACAAAGGCACCCAGCATAATGTAGATGATGCCCCAGATGGAGAAGGTATATCCGGCGGGGGCAAACAGGTTGGGGTATGCGTCGGACACGGCGCCCGTTGTCATACCGCCGAGCAGCGTGGTGTTGGCAAGTACATTGACTAAAATCATGCCAATGAACAGCACCGTATTGATTGCGTAAAGTGATTTTTTCATGATGTCTTCCTCCCGTATGGTGAAATTGCTTTCAGATAGTATAAACAGATGGAGAAAGATTAAAACATCAAGAAGCATAAAAAACAGAAGAATACAGGCTCAGCCTAGGGCGATTTTGCGCGGTTTGTTTTGATTCGGAAGCCGTACCCCGCCATGATAAGGGCGCACGAAACATCCCATGCCTTGCAGCAGAAAATCACGATCTGCGGGGCTGAGGTGTTGCCAAAAGGTACGGGCAGACCGGATGAAGCAGATTTGTTCGGCGGCTATGGAAATACCCCTTGATTTTCTCCATCATTGTGTAAATGAAACGGAACGGGGATTATAAATAATAGTTTTTACTGAAATCCATGATGGCCGGATAGTTTGCGCTGCCCGTTGGCATTTCGCAAACGGTTGCGCCGTGATCCACAAAGATGATTTTATGGCAGATGGGAAGCAGATTATTGATGTTTGGGGATTGGAGAAGGATGCTGATGCCTTTCTCGGAAAGCTGCGCAAACAGGTGCATCAGTTTTTCTGAGGAGAGCACGTCAAAATTAAGAAATGGATCGTGAAAGAAGAGCACTTTGGGTCGCAACACCAAATGACGAAACATGCAGATCTGTTTTTGCATCAACTTATCTAAGTTTTTGCACTGCTTATTCTTAGACAGAAAAATAGTATCATAAAAATTGAGATAATATAAATCGTTGAAATTTTGGAGAAGCTGCTTTTTATCTATAAAAAAACGATGCTTTACATATTTTTGATGGGCGATGAGCATGATGTTTTCATAGAGGGAGAGATTTTCAAAAGTCTCGTTAGACTCTGAAATGGTGCCGATGCCCATGTGAATCATATCGGCTTCACGGCGGACAGTGAAGGGCTTGCCGCACATAGAAAACTGCCCGGAATCTGCGATGCTTTTGCCGAACATCAGATTGGTGATCGCGGTTGCCTCGGTGGCGGATTTGGTACATAGGCCCACGATTTCACCTGCGGCTGCGCTGAAGGTGAGATCAGTCAGAACGGGGGATTTACAGATGTGTTCCAGTGCGAAAATATGTGAAGCATCAAAGGTGGCGGCGTGCAGGCTACGCGGGGGAATATAATCGCGTCCGATGAGCACGGACATGAGCTTTTGCTCTAAGAAAGCGTCTTGCTCAAACTCGCCCACGGTGGTTTTTTCCCGCATGACAAAGATGCGATCGCAGCAGGAGACCAGATATTCCGGCTTATGATCCACCAGAATGACGGAGATGTTTTGGCGTAATAAGATTTTCAGAATACCCGTGAATTGTGAGAGGTGCGCGCCGGAGAGCTGTGTGACGATGTTATCAAACACCAACAGTCGTGCGCCCATGTGGATGGTTTTGGCGACGAGCACCAGTAGTTTTTCGTATAAATTTAGCTGTGAGACCTGTTTATTGGGCGAATGATTGAGGTGTAGCAGGTGGAGCAGCTTTTTCGTCTGGGAATAATGCGCCTCCTGATTGAAGATGGCAAGATGCTGTGAAGAGCGCATATAGAAAATATTTTCCATGATAGAGAAATCGTGATAGAGAGATTTGACGCTGCGCAGGTAGTGAATGCCCAGCGCGGTCGCCTGATTGACGGTGAGTTGGGTCAGCTTTTGCTCGTTAAAGTACAAATTGCCGCTATCACAAGGCGAAAGCCCGCAAGCGACCTCCATCAACATGGATTTGCCTGAGCCGTTTAAACCCAGCAAGCCGACGACCTCACCCTGTCGCACATTGATGGATGCGCCGCGCAGCAAACGTTTGCCGCTTACAGCGCGGCTGATGTGCTCCATGCGGAGAAGCTCTTGCATTACGCGTCCTCCTCATCGCCCAAAAGCGAATCGAAATTTTTTTCCCATGTACAGGGCAATGTGATGTTGACATCGGTGCCGATGCCCGACGTGCTGTATAAGGAAATGCCATAATCGTTGCCGAATGTCTTTTTGATGCGCAAGTTGATGTTGAGCATTGCCATACCGACATGCGTTGAGTCTGCGGGAGAGGCGGAATATGCCTGTGCGCTGCTGAGACTGTCGTTGATGAGATTTAACTTTTGCTGTGGAATGCCGCAGCCATTGTCTGAGATCTTGAGCAGCAGACGCTTTTGTGTGAGCACGGCGTGCAGATGGATCTCGCCGTGCCCTTGCATCATTTCCAAGCCGTGATAAATGGCGTTTTCCACAATGGGCTGCAATGTGAAGTGCGGCAGGATGCAGGCAAGGATACGTTTTTCGTCCTCTGCGGCGATATGCTTGTGAAAGGAAAATTTATTGGAAAAGCGGAATTGCTGGATGGTCATATAGTGATCGACGCTGGTGAGTTCCTCTTCTAAGGTGACAAGCATGCCTGCCTTGCGCAAGCTGTTGCGAAACATATAGGCGAGCGTTTCTGTCATTTTGGCGACTTGCGGCGCGCCTTGCATCATGGCTAGCCCGCAGATGGATTCCAGCGTATTGTACAAAAAATGCGGGTTGATCTGCCCTTGCAACGCGCCCAGCTCCGCCTCGGCAAGCAGATATTTTGTGGTCATATCGTTGTTGCCGTACTCCAGACGCGCGACCGAGATCATTTCTATTGCGTCGGGCAGGGAGCCACAGCGCATGATAGGCTGCGTATACTTCTCGGGGAGATCGTTCAGAATGCTGCCGAATGTGTGACAAAGAACATGACAAAGCTGATGGCGCAGCCATTGCAGACCGATTATGGAGGTGCCCAGTGCACAAAACATGACTATGAGCCCAAACGGGTACGCGCCCTGCATTTGAGCGGCAAGCACAGCCAAGATGAGAGCTGCAATGCTAAGCAGCGCAGTGAGCGCATTGCAAAGTAAATTGACACGCCAAAGGCTTTGGTAGGTCAGCTTTTTCATAAATCACCGTTTTCTGCTGCGCCGGAAGCGGCGTGGATGCGGCGATACTCCGTCGGAGAGACGCCGACTGCCTTTTTGAAAATGCGTGAGAAATAGCTGGTGTCCGGAATTCCGACGCTTTCCGCAACGTCGGCAATAGGTAGGTCGATTTGTTGCAGCAATCGCTTGGAGATGACGATACGGTATTCCTGAACATAGTTATTGAAATTGGAGCCGGTTTCACGCTTGAACAGCATGGAAAAGTAAACCGGTGTAAGATAAACCAGTTTGGCGATTTGAGCGAGCGTTATCTTTTCGGCGTAGTGCTCGTGAATGAACCGTTTGGCGACGGAGATTGCCGCGTTGGTGGAAAAGCTGTTGATGTCATACTGCTTTTTATATGCCTCTGTGGTGTGGCGCAACAGCGTACTGTGCAGTTCTTCGACGCTGGAGCATTGTTCCAGCGCGCTATGAAAGGCACTTTCCTCCGGCGCCAGATCGGTGGAGGAAACAGGAACAACATTCCAAAACATGGAAAACAGCGTTTGGCAAAGCGAAAAATAGACGAGCGAATAGCCGGAGTGCATTTGGCTGGTTTTGACGAACATCCCTCGAATCTGCTGCTGCAAAGAATCGAAATCCGTGGTTTCGATATATTTGGTGATGATGCTTCGCTCGTTGCTGCCGAGCACAAGATCGAGCAGCGCTTCTGTGGCTTCAGGCGGAGGCGGAAACAGCACATGACTTTTGCCATACTGAATGCGGCTGCGCACAGCGTTGACCGCTTCCAGATAAGAATCGCGCAGCAGGGCGACATCTGTTTTGGGCGAGCCGACCCCGATGGTGACAAAATATTTACCGTATTGCGAGACGTAACTTTGCGTCTGCTTGAGCAGTGCGAAATACTCCTGACGGATGCGGGGGGAGGCATCTTTTCGAAACATCAACAATATCACGATTTGAGACTGATTGCGGCGTGCGATGACCACGCGGCAATGCGGCGAAAAAATCTCATATACGATCATTTTCAAGCTGTGTTCTAAAAATTCGTATTGCTCGCCTGAAAGAGTGCCGTCCATTTGCACCAACGCGAAATTGAAGCAATCGCCATCAAAAGCGACGGCGAAATCGCGCTTGAGGTCTTGCGCGTTTTGAGGAAGGTCTTTGTTATTAATGATGTTTCCCAGCAGCAGGGTGTGAAGCTTGGTGACGTAGCCGTCTGCCGTTGCGGCCGTGTCTTTGCTGCCTTGAATGTTTTGCCGGATGTGTGTGAGAATGGACTCGAGATCGGACTGCTTAATGGGCTTGAGCAGATAATCCTTTACACCGAACTTGAGTGCGGTTTGCGCATATTCGAACTGCTTATACCCGCTGATGATGACAAACTGTGAATGCAGGCCTGCGCTTTGCAGATCGTGAATCAGCTCCAGACCGCTTTTGCCGGGCATGCGGATGTCCGTGATGACAACGTCAGGGTTGAGAGCGCAGATCTCTTCAAACGCAGTCATACCATCCATGCTGCTGCCGACAATCTGGCAATCGAAATCGGTTTGACTAATCATGATTTTTAGCTTTTCAATGATAAAAAATTCGTCGTCCACGACATATATGGTCATCATAAGCGTACTCCAATAGCGTGATATTCCGTTAAAGTTCTCTGCTGAAAGCAACAAAAAAATCTGAAAAAGCATAAAATATTTACACAATACATGAGATTATACAATACCTAATCTTAGAAAGCAAACACCCGCACAAAGATAACATAATTTTGTCCTATTATTATTGATTCTGTCTATGTATTCCGCGACGCGGCGTTGATAAAATGATACAGAACTTTAAACCTGCGCGGTTCATGCGCGATGATTCTAATGGAATGTGATTTATTGAAGCGAACGGCTTCGATAGAAAAATATAAATCAATGAGGAGGAAGAATGATGAAAAAAGTATGGATGGTAGCACTTTGTATTTGCGTGGTATTTGTGTTTGCTGCATGCGCTCCGGCGCCTGCCGCATCCGAGGCGCCGCAGTCTGAGGCGCCCGCAGCACAGACCGAGGATCAGCCGGCTGTTGATGCCGCGACAGAATCCGCTCCGGCGGAGAATGCCGGCGGACTCAAGAAGGTGGGTGTGACATTCGGCGACCTATCTAACCCGGTATGGGCAGACTGTGCCAATTACATGATGGAAGCGGGCGGAGAATACGGCATGGAAGTATCTGTGATGGGGTGCAAAGATTCGCAGGAGCAGATTACACAAATTGAGAACTTCATTACCTCGGGCTGTGAGGGCATCGTGATCGGGGCAAAAGATGCGGCTTCGCTGGATGCGATCACAAAAGAGGCGATGGACAAAGGGATCGCGGTGTTTGCGCTGGGGTATCCCATCAAGAATTTTACAGCGGAAATGATGGTAGATAACTACAACGTAGGATATTCCGCGGCAAAGATGGCAGCAGAATGGATCAACGAAAAATTTGAAAATGGCACCTGTGAAGTTTTGATCAACGAGTTTCCTGAGATCGATGTATTGGTGGAACGCGTAAAAGGTATGACGGATGCGCTGGCGGAATTGGCACCCAACGCGAAAGTGGTATCGCTGGTGAGTGGCACCACGACGGATGAAGTGCTGCCCAAGGCAGAGAACGCATTTACCGCGAACCCCAACATCAAAGTATGTGTGTGCATCGGCGACGGTGGCGCGCTTGCCTGCAAAGAGGCGGCAAAGGGCATGGGACTGGTTGCGGACGACTTTGGCATATTCGGAGTGGACTGCACAGAGAACGTGGCTTCGGCAATCAATGATGGGAACCTAATCCGTGGCGCGGTAAGCTTAGGCGGCGGCAAGCTGCACGCGACTACCATTATGAGCGTGATGCAGAAGATTTTTAATGGTGAAGAATATCCGAAATCTACGCCATATCCGGAGACGCTGGTAACGACGGCGAATGTGAAGGAAGTATCTAAGGAACTGGGCTACAACATTGGGTAAACAACGGACAGCTTAGCAAGGACGCATATGCCGCCGCAGCACGGAACTTCGGCGGCATCAAACTGAAACAGGGGAAAGGGAGGAGCAACGGTGAACGATAATCATGTTTTAGAATTGCGCGGCATCACGAAACAATACCCGGGCGTATTGGCGCTGAGTGACGTTAATCTATCGTTCAAGCGGGGAGAGGTGCATGCGCTGGTTGGCGAAAACGGAGCGGGCAAATCGACGTTGATCAAAATTTGCACCGGAGCGATCAAACCCAGCAAAGGCGAAATTCTGGTGAACGACAAGAGCTTTACGCATATGTCGCCGGCGCTTTCGCGGGAAAACGGCATTGCCGCAGTCTATCAGGAATTTAATCTGGTGCGGGAATTATCCATTGCGGAGAATATTTTTTTGGGAGAGAAGCTGAAAAGCAAGCTGTTTAACAGCAAGGAGACCTGCCGTGAGGCAGACAAGACATTTCGGCGATTTGCGCCGAACATCTCCACAGACACGCTGGTGAAAACGCTGAGTGTGGGATATCAACAGATGGTGGAGATTGCCAAGGCACTGGCGAAGCATGTGCAGATTTTGATTATGGACGAACCATCCGCACCGCTGACTACGAGCGAAGTAGAAAAAATGTTTGAAATTGTGCGTTCGCTGCGGGAACAGGGTGTGACGATCATATATATTTCGCATCGGTTGGATGAAATTTTCGAGTTGGCAGATCGGGTGACGGTGCTGCGTGACGGTCAATTTATTAAGACGATGGAGATTGCGCAGACGAATAAAGACGAATTGATCAAATACATGGTGGGGCGCGAGCTGACAGAGGCGTTTCCGTTGTATGAGGGCAAGCCTTCGGAAGAAACCATACTGGAAGTGGAGCACGTGACAGGCAACGGAGTGCGGGACATTTCGTTTTGCGTGAAGCGCGGCGAGATCGTTGGCTTAGGCGGGCTGGTTGGAGCGGGCAGAACGGAACTGGCGCAGATGATTTTTGGGCTGGTGAAGCCGGAATCCGGCGAGATTCGTTTTAAAGGAGAGAAAATCGCGCGCTACTCTGTGCAGAATGCCATCAAGCACAAGATCGTGCTGGTACCGGAGGATCGAAAAAAGCAGGGATTGGTGCTGGACATGAGCATCCGCGAGAATATCTCGATGGCGTGCTTGAAGTCCATCTCCAAAAATCTGGTCATCAACCGCAAGAAGGAGCGGGAGATCGTCGGGGAATATAAAGAGGCAATGCGTATCAAGATGTCCAATGATGAGGTTGCCGTCAAGAGCCTTTCCGGAGGCAATCAGCAAAAGGTGGTTCTTGCAAAATGGATGGCGACGCAACCGGAACTGATTATTTTTGACGAACCGACACGCGGCATCGATGTAGGCGCGAAATATGAGATATATCTGCTGATGCACGAATTGCTGCGGCAGGGGAAGGCGTTGATCATCATTTCCTCGGAGATGGAGGAATTGATCCGCATGTCTGACCGCATTGTGATTTTGAGTGAGGGTCGAATGACAGGAGAACTGACCAGCGATCAATTTGATCAGGAATTGATTTTACAATATTCTTCAGAAATTGTAGTAGACGGAGGTAACAAGGAATGAAGGCCATGGCTAGGGGAGAATTTCATACGGCGTTTCGCAAATACGGTATTTTTATCGTATTGATTGCGCTGATCGTACTGTTTTCCTGTTTGAGTAATGTATTTTTTACAGCAAACAACATGATCAATATTTTAAGACAGATTTCCATGATGGCGATTGCGGCGGTGGGTGGTATGTATGTCATGCTGATTGGCGGCATCGACTTATCGCAGGGAGCGCTGCTTTCCTTTGTTAATATATTATGCTCGTATTTGATGGTCAAGACCGGGATGGACCCTGTTCTGGCAGTCACCATTAATTTGGGCGTTTCCGCTGCGGTGGGATATGTGAACGGCTTGATGGTTACGCTGGCAAACATTCCGCCGTTGATTGCGACGCTGGCGACGCAGAATGTGTTATATGGGTTTGCGTACATCATTTGCGGAGGGCAGACCATTTACGGATTCCCGGAGGAGTTCAGCTTCATCGGACAAGGGTATGTGGGGCCGATTCCTTTCCCGATCATCATGATGGTTATTTTCCTTGTGCTGGGCGGATTTATTTTGAACAAGACTTATTTCGGCAGACATTTTTACGCGATCGGCGGCAACGTGGAAGCGGCGAAGCTTTCGGGTATTTCGGTGGATCGTGTGAAGCGGCTGGTTTACATGATCTCCGGACTGTTTGTGGGCGTAGCGGGTGTGATTACGCTTTCGCGTGTAAATTCCGGGCAGGCGAACACGGGCAATGGATTTGAGTTTGACGTGATCACGGCAATCGTGCTGGGCGGCGTCAGTGTGAGCGGCGGGTCGGGCAAGCTGTACAACGCCATTGTGGGTGTGCTGATTATTGGAATATTGAACAACGGACTGGTGCTGATTAACATGAGCAATTATACGCAGATGATTATTAAGGGCGTGATTTTGGCGCTGGCAGTTGGATTTGACTGCATTCAGAAAAAAGAAAAGAACTGAGAGGGAGCAATATGAATTCGAGAGAAAGAGTTGAAATGGCACTCAATCATGAGGAGCCGGATCGGGTACCCATTGACTTTGGCGCAATGCGTTCGACGGGCGTGAACGCCGTGGCATATGGGGAATTGAAACAATATCTGGGGATGGATTTGGGACCGACGCGCGTCTATGACACATGGCAGCAGCTTGCCGACCCTGATGTGCAGATGCAAGAACGCTTTCATGCGGACGTGGTTCAGCTATACCGCATACAGTCGAACTGGGGCATTTGGCTGGACGCATACAAGGAGGGTACGGCAAGCGACGGCTCTCCCGTGATGATTCCTGCCTGCCTGAACCCGATTTTTGAGGCGGACGGATCGCGCAAGATTGTGGATGCGCAGGGGAACACCATTGCGGTGATGCCGGCGGACGGATATTACTACGAAAACATGGTGCACCCTTATGAACATGTGACAAGCGCTGCGGAGCTGGTGGAGAAATTTTCCTATCCTGAAATCAGCGATCGAGAGCTGGACTTGCTGGAGGCGCGCGCGAAAGATTTGTATGAAAACACAGATAAGGCGATTTTAGGAGAATTCATCGGCACGTTTTACGAGCAGGGGCAGGCGGACTTCAACTATGAAAACTATTACTACAACATCGCTGCCGAGCAGGAGATGATTCACGTATATAACAAGAAGCTGCTGAATGCCTATCTGAATAATTTGGAACGCTACTTGAAGCGCGTGGGAAAATATTTGAATGTAATCCACTTTGGCGATGATTTGGGGATGCAAAACGCGCTGCAGATTTCGGTGGGAATGTATCGTGAGATGATTAAGCCATACGCAAAGGAATTGTATCAGTACGTGCATGAGAATTATCCGCATATCAAGTGCTTTTTGCATAGCTGTGGGGCAATCTTCCCGCTGATTGGAGACTTCATTGACGCGGGCATTGATGTGTTGAACCCCGTACAGTTGACGGCGGCGGGCATGGATGCGGTGGCGCTCAAAGAAACATTCGGCAACCGCATTTCCTTTTGGGGCGGCGGTGTGAACACGACTACTACGGCGACCAACGGCACGGCGGCGGAGGTGGACGAGGAAGTGAAATATCTGATGAACATTTTCAAGAAGAACGGTGGGTTTATCTGGACGCAGGTGCACAACATTCAGTGCAACGTGCCGGTAGAGAATATCGTTTCGATGTATGACGCGGCGTACCGATATGGCGCTTATTGAGGAGGCAAGTGTATGAAGCATAATTTTTTCTCGTTGGAAGGGAAAACCGCAATCGTAACGGGTGGATATCAAGGAATCGGGAAAGTGGTGGCGGCATATCTGGCTGATGCGGGCGCGCAAATAGCGATTTTTGATTTGCAGGATGCGAGTGATGTTGCGCAGGAGATTGCACGCGAATACGGCGTAAAGACTGTGGCGTACCGCTGCAATGTGACCGAGCCGCAGGAGATTGCGCAGTGCATTGAGCGGGCGGCAACGGAGCTGGGAGGACTGGATTTGCTGTTTAACAATGCGGGAATCTGTATGCACAAGGCTGCGCTGCAACTGGATAAGCAAGACTGGGAGAAGGTCATTCAAGTGAACTTGAATGGTGTGTTTTATGTGGCGAATGAATTTGCCAAATATCTGGTGCGAAACAACAAGGACGGCAGCATTGTGAACACGGCATCCATGTCCGGCACGATTGTCAACATTCCACAGGAGCAAGCCTCCTACAACGCATCCAAAGCGGCGGTGGTGCATCTGACCAAGTCACTGGCGGTGGAGTGGGCGCAGCACGGCATTCGTGTGAACTGCATCAGCCCCGGTTATATCTTCACAGAAATGACGCAGACCGTTCGGCAGGACTGGCAGGATTTGTGGGTGAACATGATTCCCTTCAAACGCATGGGTAAGCCGGAGGAACTGGCGGGAGCGGTGATTTATCTGCTTTCGGACGCGGCAAGCTATACCTCGGGAAGCGACATCATCATTGATGGATGCTTTACGGTTGTATGAGCTGAGGAAACTCGGCTTCTCCTGAAAAAACCTGCCGTAGCGTGATACGGCAGGTTTGTTTATCCCTGTGTGTATAGACCTTTTTGGGCGGCGGCGTGTACTTTTTCGATGTAATTTCCTTTGTGGATCAGGCAGAAAGAGGGGTCTTTGCCCATAATGTCTGTATTACCCTCCATAAGCGCGCTGGCGCGGCAGCCTCCGGCGCAACTGTATCGATGCTCACACGCGGCGCACTCCGGATTGTGCTCGAAATATTGTGTGATTTTGGTGTCGATGAGTGAAAGATAAGTAGAATCCGTCAGCCCTTTTTGCAGACCGATCTCTGTGGCGAGGGGATAATCCTGCTGCAATTCCAGCGAGGACAACCCCATGCAGGGCAGCATTCTGCTTTCCGGAGACAGATACATCACATGGCGGGCATGACCACACACCGTTTGGCTTTCGCACTGCTTTGGATCGCCAGTGAACTTGCGGGCGGGGATGCTATACCGCTTTTGACCTTTGCGCCCTAAAAACAGTCCGCCAAGCATCAGACCGATGGGCATGCCATCTTCAAAATAGTGCGGGATATAATCCAGATAAAGATCCAGTGTTTCTTTCATAGTGAGAGAATAATTCTCGTCATATTGCTGCCAGCTCTCCGTCAGAGAGACGGGGTTGACCTTGACGCTGGAGACGCCCAGCGATGCCAAATGATTGATGCTTTCACGAAACACATGTTGATTTTTTTTGTGTACACATAGTTCGCTGCGTGTGACGAAGCCGCGCTGCGCACACAGAGCGAATGCGCGATTGACGGATTCTTCTGCGTGAGGAACACCGCGCAGCCAATCGTGGCAACCGACACCATCAAAGCTCATGTCGATGACGGGATTCAGTTGACGCGCTTGCAGTTCGTCCAGCAGATGATTGCTGACCAACTGACCATTGGAATAGATGGTGGTGACGTTGATTTCATGCCGGATGAGACGATCGAGGATTTGATAAAAATCTTTGCGGACGAGCGGCTCTCCACCGGTCAAGGAGACGTTCTGAATGCCACATTCCGCCATTTGATCGATCAAATCCATGCACTGTTCGTGCGGCAATTCGCCCAATTTGGCATCGGGAGCGGACATATAACAATGTTTACATTTATAATTACATTTGCCTGTGATGGACCAATGTACTGTTCCAATATATCGGTTGTGATGCAGTTTATATTCCTGAACGGGCTGCAGAGAATCGCCAAACACACAAGCACGAATCACATTCTTTTGAAGAAGATCCTGAGCGATCTCGCGGTGTGCGTTGGTGGCGAAGAAGGTGTCAAAGTCGATATAGCCATTGCACAGCGAGAGTGTTTCAAAATATGCTTTACTAAGAAAATGCACTTGATTCGCAGGACGCTCCAACAGCGCGAAAGGAAGCTGCTGCCAGCCTCTGAGGCGGAAATTTTCATTTAATTTATAATACATGACGGGGTTGCTCCTTGCTTGAATTTTGGGTATAAAAAACTGACAATATCACATCATATTGCAGGAATCATCATGAAGTTGGTGGAGGCGCAGGTTAATACTCCGTGCGATCCAGGCAGGCTTCTTCGGCGCAATTTGCGCAGGAGGCGTATCCGTTTGCGCAATCGCCATGCCACCGCGGGCAGGCAACTGCGTTGTGACCGACTCCCTGCGCGGCGCTTAGGTTTAGCATATCTTCTGAGGATAGCTCGCCATCCGCCGATCGCTGAAGCTGTTCCAGCAATGCAGCCTCGAATTTTGGATTGGGGGAGAAGGAAAACCCTTCCCCCGCTTTTTTAAATGGACGCATTCTCTTGCTCCGTTCCGGATGGTCTGCATCATACGTTTAAAAGCCGGCATCGGTGCCGCCGCCCACTACGGGACAGATGCAGTTGCCATCGTCTCCCTGCGGGCCGCCGCCCATGCCGCTGAGCACACAAGCGCAGGTGTAGGAGTCTCCATCGACATCTTGCGTACCGCTGCCACCCCCGCCAACGACACAGCCACATCCGCCGCCACCCGCGATTGCAGCGAGCTCGGATTCATCCATCTCTCCCTCAACCGATGAAAAGTCTTCTGCGGAGAGATCGAAACCATGCCGTTTTGCAAAGGGCAGAATATGCTCTAATAAGATTTGCTGTCGGTCGTTTGAACCTTTTAATTGATCGCTGAGGGCAAAGAACTCCTGATAGAGCGCCTGATCCTGATTGATTTGTTTGATGAATTGTTTTGCTTTTTCGCTCATGTTAGCACCTCCGTTGGCTCATGAAATTTTTGTTGTACGATGCATTTCTAACGGCGCGCCGGCGTTGCAACCATCATCGATTCTGACGCGCACCTTGTTGTTTGGCTTGTTTTTTGGGCGGGATTTTGAATTCCCGGCTCAAAAAAATACCACCTTTCCTTTGACTAAAGCACATGCTTTCTACTGGTACAACGCTGTGCGCTTAAATGTATCTCACGAAAGATGGTGTTTTGTCTTAATTTCATCCTTTTCCCATGAAAAGCTGGATCGGCGTGACATCCTGCGTGATGATTTCCATGCCGGCGATGGTGCTGGAAGAGGACTCGATGGGATGGGAAAGCCGTGCGACGACCTCTACGCCACCGCTTTGCGGAACGATATGATCAGCAAGCGCCTGACTGCCCAGCACCAGAACTGCTTCGTCCCGTGAGGAGGGCAAGTCTGCGACACGCTCTACCACGCCACCCACGATGCGATCCTCTACGGTGACATTGACCTTTTGACCGGACTGCACTGCGCCTGCTTGACTCAACTCGAGATATCCAATGGCGGTGTCCGACAGAATGACGCTTTTGCAGGTTTGTGTGGTCAAGATATTACCCGTGAAAGCCCAAAAGATGGCAACGCCGATCAACAGCAATATGGCGCAGATAATGATCCAAACGCTAGGTTTGATGACTTTCAGATATTTATTATATTCTGTTGCAGAGGTAATCCTCTCTTTTGTGCTTTCTGGCATAATTTCCTCCTGACATGCTTTACACATCAAACTCAAAATCCATTTTTTGCCGAATTTTTTGATGCGCGCGGAACACGATGGTGCCGACCGTGCTTTCGGGCAGGTTCAACTGCTGCGCAATCGCGCGATTGGTGTGTTCGAGATAATACTTGTAGTAAAAGATGACGCGTTCTTTTTCACTGAGCAGTGCGAGCGCCTGATGCAGCTTTCGTTCCGTCTCATTTTCGATCTGCTCCAAAGCTGCATCCAAAGCGCAAAGGTGTGTGCAATCGTCGATATTGACGGCGGGTGGATTTTTGCGAAAGTGATCTGTCAGGCAGTGCTTGCAGATGGTATAAATCCATGCGGAGAGATTTCCTTTTTGGGCATCGTACAAGTGCAGCTTGCCGACCACACGCAGAAAAGTTTCGCTGACCACATCTTCGGTGATTTCCTTATTTAAGGTGCGATAATAGACGTAGTTGTAGATTTTTTTGAAATATTCCCGGTAGATCTGCTCGACATCCATGCTCATATCATTTGCCTCTTGGAAAGCTGGGCAAAGCTGCCGTCTTTGGCGACCAGCTCGTCAAACGTTCCTTCTTCCACAATCTTGCCGTCTTCCAGCATCAAAATACGGTCGCATTGCTGTATGGTAGAGAGCCGATGCGCGATGACGATGCGCGTGGTGTGCAGCGTGGAGATTGCATCGGAAATTTGTTTTTGCGTGATATTATCCAGAGCCGAGGTTGCCTCGTCCAGCATAATGACAGAAGGATTGGATGCTAAGGCGCGCGCGATCATCAGGCGCTGCTTTTGCCCGCCGGAGATACCGCTGTCACCTTCGCTGATGTGCGTATTCATTTTCATGGGCATTTTGCGAATGTCTTCTGCGATGCCCGCGACTTCTGCGACTTGCCAAGCCTGTGCCTCGCTCATGTGCGAGGCGGAAATGGTGATGTTGGAAAGCACGCTGCCCGAAAACAATTTGCCATCCTGCATGACGATGCCGATATTGCGGCGCAAGGATCGCACGTCCAGACTATCGAGATTGATGCCGTCATAATAGATGGCACCAACGCTAGGGGCTTCAAACCCCATCAACAAGCGCAATAGCGTGGATTTCCCGCACCCTGTCTTGCCGACGATCGCGACGTATTCCCCCGCGCGGATATGCAGATTGACACCATCCAGCACGAGGGGAGAGGATTCGTGATAGCGAAAGGAGAGATTATTGATCTCGATGTCTCCGCGGATTTTTTGCACCTGTTGCTTGACGACCCCCGTTTCCGGAACTTGCTCTAAGATAGGCTTTGCGAGATCCAGAGTCGGCTTGATGGTAACAAAATCCTGTACGACACGTGACAGCGACATCACGGAGCCAAGCAGCAGACCGTATGCCGAGGAGAACGCCATGAAGCTTGGACTGGAAATATTGTGGTTTGCCGCAGTGAAATAGATGAGAATGCTGGCGAGCAAAGGCAGGATTGCGCTTAGCACGGGCAGCACCTTTAGGATTCGCGGCGGATCGTATTCATAACGTGCGGTGTCTGCATACTTTTCGGACCATTTGACAAAAGCGCGCTTTTCCGCACCGGTCAATTTAATTTTTTGTATGCCCACCAGAACGGCGTATACCCAGCCGTTTAGTTTGCCTGCCGCTGCCATTTTTTTGCGTGCAACGCTGGTGCCGAATACGACGCTGAGTGCTGTAATACCCAGCGATGCGCCCGCCGCAAAAGCGGAGACACCCGCGAGGCCGGGGGCAAGCGCGGCAATCTGCACGAGGTAGACCAACGAGAAAATACCGCTGACGCCACTTAAAAAAATGGTGTTGATGACGGTATTGGTAAGGCGACCGATGGCATCCATACGATAGGAGAGATCGCCTGCGGTATAATCCTTGAAAAAGCCGGTGTTCATCATCAGGACACGCTGCATAAATGCGCTTTGCACAAACAACGATATTTTAAACTGTATGCGCGCCGTCAAAAAGCCCTTGGTGAGCTGAATGAGCAGCGTGACGATGCTGACGTTGACGATGATGAGAAATAAACCGAGCAGATTTTCGCTGAGCATGTGCGGCACGAGATAGCTGAACACGACGCGGTTAAAGAAGGGAGTAACCATGCCAAGCAGCGTAGCAAACAACGTAATCAATATGATGTACGTGATATCTTTCAGGTGAATGCAGCCAGCCATATACTTGAGCAGATCGCCAAGATTGAGCGGCTTTTGCGGCAGCGCTTTGTAAAACAGCAAGCACTGGGGATCAAACTGCTGCGCGATCTGCTGCGTGACCGTAGTTTTTTTACCGCTGGCGGGATTTTGGAAAGTGTAACCGCCGCGTCCCGCCGGGATGAGCGCGATAGTTTCGCCCTCTTGTGTGAAGGCGATCATTGGGCCGACGCCGTCTTGATACCAGCGATCCTTTAATTCTACCGTTCGCCACATGACGCCGACGGGCTCGAAAAAATGGCGCAGTTGATCTTCTAACGCCGGTATCTCTTCGTCGTCGCGCGGAGCGGGCATACCAAAAAAGGAAAGCACTTGTTTGCAGGCGTTTTTGCTTTTTTGAGAATTTTTCATGCGCGCAAACAGGCTTTCTTCGCCCATCACGATCGAGGAAAGTTTGTAAAAAGATTCCTCAAAGGCGATTTGTTCCTGCTCTTGCTTCAGTTTTATTTTCTGCTCTTGCATTGCGTTCGTTCCTGCTTTATTCGTTTGCGATAAGCTTCGTATAGAAGCCGTCTTTTGCGTATAAGGCCGGGTGTGTTCCGCGTTCAACGACCTTGCCTTCGTGCAGCACGATGATTTCATCGCAATCGCGGATGGTAGACAGGCGGTGTGCGATGACCACCATGGTGATGCCGCGCGCTTCAATGGCGCGAACAACAGCTTCCTCTGTGTGTGCGTCTAATGCGGAGGTCGCCTCGTCTAAAATGAGGATCGCGGGATTGGTGACGAGTGCGCGCGCGATCTCCAGCCGCTGACGCTGTCCGCCGGAGAAATTGCGTCCGCCTTCCGCGATTTGGTATGCCAGTCCGCCTTCCAACTTCATGATGTCGTCGTAGATTTGCGCATCTTTGAGCGCGGCAATGATATCCTCGTCGGGGATGAACTTATCCCACATACGCAGATTCTCCCGCACGGTATCGTGAAACAGTACGATCTGTTGATCTACCACGCTGACGGAGGCGCAAAATGCGGCGCGGTTGATGGATGCGTGAGGCATACCGTCAAAGGTGATGCTGCCATCCCATGGCTGATAAAGATTGGTGATCAGCTTGGCGAGGGTGGACTTCCCACAGCCGGAAGAACCGACCAGTGCGACCTTGCCGCCAGCGCGGACATGCAGCGTGAAATCCTCCACCAGCGGCGGAAGATATTTATTGTAACCAAATGTGATGTGCTCCAGCATCATCTCCCCGGACAGCCTGCGCATGCAGGCATCAGGTGAATCCTGATCGGGAATTTCCGCTTCATATTGCAATACATCCTCGATGCGCTCCATATTGGTGCGCAGTTGCTGTGTGCTGTGCATGAGATCGATCATTTTGCTGACGGGAGCGGTGAAGCCGGAAACAAAGCCGGTGAATGCGAGCAGCATACCCGTGGTAAACTGGCCGTTCATGATTAAGAATGCGCCAAATGCGAGAACCGCGCCGTTTGCAATTTGGTTGGAGAATGTGGGCAGCAGGCGCAGGAATTGATTGGTCTTTACAAAAGCAACGGTGCAATGATTGGCTTCCGCTTGCAGGCCTGCCCATTTTTGAAAGAAGCCGTCTTCTGCGCCGGAGGATTTGATGGTTTCGATCATTTCGATGCCGGACAGTGTGACGGAGGAAAGATTGCTGTTTTCCCGTGCCTGCGTGCGCGCGATATCCACTTGGCGGGAGGTAGCGTATTTGGTCACGGCGATGTTGATGGCAACGCTGATCAACCCGATTGCCGCGAGGGGAACACTGTAAAGCAGCATCATGACCAGATACAGCGCGATCAAAAACAAATTGATAAACATAGGCGCAAACTGATTGACTAGTGTTGCGACAATGTTTTCGTTGGAGTTGAGCCGTTGGGCGATATCCCCTGCATAGCGCTGCGAAAAGAACCGAACAGGCAGGCGTAAAACGTGCCAGAAAAAAGAGGTGTTGGCCACGATGGCGAGTTTGCCGCGAATTTTAAATGATTGCGTAACGCTTATCCACTGCGTAATTAACAGAACGACAAGCACTGCCGCCATACCAAGCAGCAGCAGCGTAAGCCATTCGTAATTCTGCGTACCTAAAATGTTATCAACGAAAATCTTGGAGAAGAAAGGGGTGACGACGCCGACTGCCTGAAGGATCACATTGGTTAAAATGATGAAGGCGAAAATGGCGGCGGTCCCTTGCAATCGTTTTTTGGCGTATTGCAGCGTGCTGTCGCGTTTGCCGCTTGGCTCGAAGCTTTCGGTTTTTTCAAAGCAGACGACGACACCGGAGTATTGTTTTTGAAATGCCTCGTGCGTATATTTGACCTTGCCTTTGGCGGGATCGTTGATGTAATAATATGCTTTATCGATGCCGCACAACACCACGAAATGCGCATTGTTCCAAAAGACTACAGCAGGAAGCACCACGTTTGTCAGCTTTGCTGCGCCGTAGCGGTATGCCTTGGCACCGAGTCCATAATGCTGCGCAGCCTTGACCATGCCAAAAACATTACTGCCATCACGTGATACGCCGCACTCTTCACGTAGCACGGAAAGCGGAACCCATTTTTTGTAGTACGCTAAAATCATAGCGAGACTGGCGGCGCCGCATTCTAAGGCTTCCATTTGTATAATAACGGGAACTTTGCAAGGCTTCATCCAAATCCCCCTGTGTGACAAATAATACCAAAACAGTATGGTGTTGTTTTTCAGCATAAATCGGAGATGGCCTGAAATATAATGTTATCTTATCATAAGGAAGAGAATGTTGTCAATTTATACGGGTGTGGATTGACAAACAATGTGGTTTTACATATAATAATTGCGAACGCTTCACGAAGAAGCACCAAGCAATGAACCATTGATTAATGATTGCCACAAAGGCTTTCGGCATCCGGATACGGATGTGGGCTTTTGTGGTTTTTTATTTTGGGAGGAAATGATGAGAAAAAGATGGATGACGATTGGGTTGGTTTGCATGGCGGTGTTGCTGGCGGGGTGCGGGCAGATGGCACGGGAAAGCGCGACGCAGGCTGCGGAAACGGCACAGCAAAAGGATACGGTGATCGTGGCGATGGGCACGACTTCCGAACCGGAGGCGGGATTTGACCCTGCCTATGGCTGGGGCGCGGGGGAACATGTACACGAACCGCTGATTCAAAGCACGTTGACGGTGACGACGCCGGACTTGCGCATTGATTACGACCTTGCGACAAGCGTGGAGGCATCCGAGGACGGGATGCAGTGGACGGTAAAAATACGCGATGACGTGGTGTTTACCGATGGGGAGAAGCTGACGGCAGAGGACGTTGCCTTTACCTACAACACAGTAAAGCAGACGAGCTCGGTCAACGACTTCACGATGCTGGAGCGCGCGAGCGCGGTGGACGATGTGACGGTGGTGTTTGATATGACACGACCATACTCCATTTGGCCGTATACGATGGCGGTGGTGGGAATTGTGCCGGAGCATGCATACGGGCCGGAGTATGGACAAAACCCGATTGGATCGGGGCGGTATATACTTGAACAGTGGGACAAAGGGCAGCAGATTATTTTAACGGCAAATCCGGATTATTACGGGGAAGCGCCTAAAATGCGTAAAGTGGTCATCGTGTTTATGGAGGAGGATGCGGCGTTTGCGGCGGCGAGCGCGGGACAGGTGGACTTAGCGTACACCTCGGCGACGTATGCAGATGGCGCCGTACAAGGGTATTCTTTGCTGGATGTAGAAACGGTAGACAATCGCGGCATTAATTTGCCGTCGACCCCTGCAAACGGCGCGATTGGCAATGATTTTACGGCGGATGTACGGGTGCGGCGCGCGATCAACATTGGCTTGGATCGCACGGAGGTCATTGAGAATGTGCTGAATGGCTATGGAACACCTGCATACAGTGTGTGCGACAAGATGCCGTGGTTTTCAGAAGACAATATCGTGGAATATGATCCGCAGGGCGCGGCGGCGCTGCTGGATGAGGCGGGATATGTTGCCGGTGCGGACGGGATGCGAACAAAAGGCGACGTTGCGGCGGCGCTTAGCTTGATTTATCCGGTGGGGGATTCGGTGCGGCAAGCGATGGCAGAGGATGTATCGAATCAGCTTAAGGAGCTGGGAATCGCCTGCACGGTGGAGGGCGTAGGCTGGGATGTTGCCTATGATCGCGCGCAGTCCGAGGCGTTGGTTTGGGGCTGGGGCGCACACACGCCGATGGAGCTTTACAACATCTATCACACCATGAAAGACGCGGGGCTGGCAGAGTTCTCCCCCTATGCAAATGCGGTGGTGGACGAAACGATGGACGCAGCGCTTACTTCATCGGATTTGGAGGAATCCTATCGGCTTTGGCAACAAGCGCAGTGGAACGGCGAGACGGGCACGGCGGAGGATGTACCGTGGGTGTGGATTGCTAACATCGATCATTTATATTGGGTGCGGGACGGTCTGAAAGTAGCGGAGCAGAAGATCCATCCGCACGGGCACGGGTGGTCGATCGTGAATAATGTGGACGCATGGGAATGGGAGTGAGCGTGGCAGCGCAGTAAACGAAACGTGTGCTTAGGAAGAAGGAAAGCGGCGTTCTGTAAGGACGAGAGTGAGTGCGAAATGGACGCAAAGGGCGACGATGTGGCGGTGAGGATAATATGAAACGAACGGTTCTATTCATCTTAAAAAATTTTATACGCATGGTGCTATTGCTGATCTGTGTGAGCATTGTGGCGTTTGCGCTGGTTTCGGTTTCGCCCATCGACCCGTTACAGGCGAACGTCGGGCAGGCGGCGCTGGGCTCGATGAGCCAAGAGCAACGGGAAAAGCTGGAAGCGTACTGGGGCGTGGATGAATCGCCGGTGCAGCGGTATTTAAATTGGGCGGGCGACTTTGTGCGCGGGGATATGGGGGTATCTTTGCTCTATCGGCAGCCGGTTTCGGAAGTGATTGCGCAGCGATTGGCGAATTCATTGTGGTTGACGGCGTTTGCGTGGGCGGTTTCCGGCTTGTTCGGGTTCTTTTTGGGGATGGTTGCGGGGGCGAACCGCGGGCGATTTGCGGACAAAGCGGTGAAAACATACGCATTGGTGATGGCGAGTACGCCGACTTTTTGGCTGGCGTTGGTATTACTGATGGTGTTTGTGGTGTGGTTGCGGGTGCTGCCCATCGGACTAAGCGTACCCATCGGCATGAGCGCGGCAGAGGTAACGCTGGCGGACAAGCTGACGCATGCCATTTTACCGGCGGTGACGTTGAGTGTTGTGGGGATTTCCAGCATTGCGTTACACACGCGTGAGAAGATGGTGGATGTGATGGGCAGTGATTATGTACTGTTTGCACGGGCGCGCGGGGAACGGAACATTGTTTGGCGGCATGGCGCGCGTAATGTGCTGCTGCCCGCGATTACGCTGCAATTTGCGTCCATCAGTGAGATTATTGGCGGGTCGGTGCTGGTGGAGCAGGTGTTTTCTTATCCGGGATTGGGACAGGCGGCTGTGACAGCGGGATTGGGCGGCGATGTACCGCTGCTGCTGGGTATTACGGTTGTGGTGGCGGCGATTGTGTTCGCGGGGAATTTTGTAGCGAACATTTTGTATGGTGTGGTCGATCCCCGCATGAGAAGGGGGGCACGGCGATGAATCGGCGTTGTATGCTGCTGGCAGTGTTGATATGTGCTGCCGCGTTCTTGATCGTGATTTCTATTTTAGGCGTTGCGCTACTGGATGACGCGATGGCGACGGACTTTACCCGTAAGAATCTGCCGCCCTCGTGGGAGTATCCTTTTGGCACGGATTGGATGGGGCGGGATATGCTGCTGCGAACCATTTGCGGGCTTTCCATGAGCATTCGGATCGGTTTGATTGCGGCGTCATGCAGCGCGCTGATTGGATTAGGGCTCGGGGCATTGGCATCCATGCGGGGAAAGATAGCGGATGCCGCTGTGACGTGGTTGATTGATTTGGTGATGGGGATTCCGCACATTTTACTCTTGATTTTGATTGCGTTTGCAATGGGAAAAGGATTTTTGGGTGTTGTGGTTGGCATTACGCTGACGCACTGGATGTCGCTTTCGCGTTTGATGCGCGGCGAGATTTTGCAGCTACGGCAAAGCGGATTTGTACAGGTGGCGGAAAAACTGGGCAAGAGCCGCGCCTATATTGCGCGCAAACACATGCTGCCGCATGTATTTCCGCAGTTTACGGTAGGGCTGGTGTTGCTGTTTCCGCACGCGATACTGCATGAAGCGAGCATCACATTTTTGGGATTTGGACTGCCGCCGGAGCAACCCGCAATCGGCATCATATTATCGGAAAGCATGCGCTATCTGGCGATGGGAGAATGGTGGCTGGCGGTGTTCCCCGGTGTGATGCTGGTGTTGACGGTTGCATTGTTTGATGTGGTGGGAACATCGATGCGGCGGCTGCTGGACCCGACGAGTGCGCATGAATGAGAGGTACAAGATGAAGCGAGCGTTGTTAGAGGTGCGGGGATTGAGGGTATCTTTTCGGCAATATCAAAAAGGATTTCGGCAAACAGAGCTTTGTGCGATACGGGATTTGAGCCTGTCTGTGTGTGCGGGTGAGGTGGTGGCGGTGATCGGGGCGAGCGGCTCCGGCAAGAGTCTGCTGGCACACGCGATTTTGGGGATATTGCCATATAATGCGCGTATAGGCGGGGAGATTGCCTATGACGGTGAGGTATTGACGCAAAAACGCATGCAGCAGTTGCGCGGGAAGGAAATCGCGTTGGTACCGCAGAGCACCTCATATCTTGACCCGCTGATGAAAGTGGGCACGCAGATACAGCAGGGCAAGAAGGATGGTGAAACGCGGCGCAGAGCTTCGGAAATGCTGGCGCGTTTTGGGCTGGCGGATCGTACAAAGAAGCTTTACCCGTTTGAGCTTTCCGGAGGCATGACGCGACGCGTTTTGATCTCCACCGCGACCATCGAGCAGCCTCATCTGGTGATTGCAGATGAACCGACGCCGGGGTTGCAGACATCGCTGGCACGGCGCGTGCTGGTACATTTTCGGGAGTTGGCGGATGCGGATCACGGCGTATTACTCATCACGCACGATTTGGAATTGGCGTTGGAAGTGGCAGATCGCATTGTGGTATTCTACGCAGGGATGACGGTGGAGGAAGCACGAACAGAAGACTTTGCACGGCAGGATACCTTGCGGCATCCCTACACGCGTGCGCTGTGGCGCGCGATGCCGCGTAACGGATTTGAGGCGACGGAGGGGGCGCAGCCGTATGTGACAGAGCAGAGGGAAGGCTGCCCTTATGCGCCGCGCTGCGAGAAGCGGCAAGAGGACTGTGCGGGCGAGATTCCGTATTTGGAGTGTTGCGGCGGATGGGTACGGTGTAAGCACGTGGAAGGCGGTGAGGCATAATGCTGCAAGCGAAAGGGATTCATTTTCAATACCACGAGAGCGGGCAGCAGATATTGCAGGGCGTAGATTTGACGCTGAGGCCGGGGGAACGGCTGGGCGTGGCGGCTCCGAGTGGATTTGGCAAGACTACACTCTGCAAAATTCTGGCGGGGTATGAACGGGCGGAGCGCGGCGAGATACTGGTGGATGGCGCGCCGCTGGAATCGTTTCGCGGACACTGCCCGGTACAGATGATTTGGCAGCATCCGGAGGGGGTGGTAAATCCGCGGATGAGGATGCGGGATATTCTCGCGGAAGGCGGCGTGGTGCTGCCGCATGTGATCGCGGGGCTGGGCATTGAGCAGGGGTGGCTCAGCCGCTTTCCGACGGAGCTTTCCGGCGGGGAACTACAGCGGTTTTGCATTGCCCGAGCGCTGGGAGAAGGAACGAAATATCTGCTGGCGGACGAAATCAGCACGATGCTGGACTTGATTACACAGGCGCAGATTTGGCGTTTTTTGCTGGAGGAGACGCAGCGGCGCAAGATGGGATTGCTGGTGGTGAGCCACGATGAGGGCTTGATGGAGCGCGTGTGCGGGGGAAATGTGGTGGAGATGGCCGCCGTGCAATAAAGCAAATGTAAAATAAGATACTGACGATTTGGAAACGACGGATCCGTGAGATTGGAAGATATGCGTATGTCGTCGTTTTTTTGTATGCAAATTTGGCGCACAATAGAATGTTGTTTTGATATGCAAATAATAACTGTGTTAATTAGATAATTTTGGTTTCATTAATAAAATTTAATAGATTAAAATTGGTGTGCTTATTGTTATGGAAAGAATAATATTATAGTATTAACTTGCGGCTTTTCTTATAGAAAGATACAAGCGTGACCAGAGCGGCATGGAAGGAATTGCCCTATCTGCGCGGGAACAATACCATTGTGGTGTGGATTACAGCTTGAGAAGCAACAAACATACCCTTTGCAGGAATATAGATAATGAAACGGCAAGCACAAAGAGAGAGTCTGGAACGAACGATCATACGGAACACCTCTCTTGCGCTGTGCGGTAGGGAACTCGTTTTAGTCCGGTTTGGTTGCGGTTTCTTCACAGATCAACATTTTGACATTGTTGTCATGAAACATTTTAACATAGTCTTTGGGAGGTTCGCGATCCGTAACAATATAATCTATTTTGCTAGGCTCCATCAGCGTGTGGATCCCGATTTTTCCAAACTTTGTGTGATCGGCAAGCAAAATGGTTTCCTTGCACATGGTAGGCAGCCGTTTCATGATCAGTGTGTTGCCATAAAAATTAGACATCAGACCGAATTTTGGATCGATCGCATCCAAACTGAAAAAAGCGCGGTTCACCTGAAAAGACTCCAAATTTTCGATTGCCTTGTACCCGGAGGTGTAGTACATGTAAGTATCACAATAGACTTCTCCGCCAATCAATATATTGTTGGTTTGCGCTGTTGCGCTTTCAATCGCAACATTGACATTGTTGGTGAGAATTGAAATAGGATTTGCCTTTGGGATCATGGAAGCAAAGATGTAGCAGGTGCTCCCGGAGGAGATGAAGATACTGTCCTGCTTATCTAAGAGTGAAACGGCAAGCCTTGAAATGGCACGTTTTTCCTCAATATTTTCTACGTAGCACGAATAGTCAGTTAAACCAATGGCATTGCTTTGATGGATTAGTGTTGCGCCGCCACGAATCTTTTTGATGACTTTTTCTTTTTCCAGAAAATCTAAGTCTTTGCGGATGGTAACATCACTGACCTTTAAGGCTTCACGTAATTGGTCGATCATAACAACCTGATGATCTGCCAGAAGGGACTTAATTAACTCTAATCTATGTGATCGCATGTGCTTTCTCGCTTTCTTAACAATAATAGCATGCCAGCTTATCGGCTATGGAATGCAATAAAGTACTAATATAAAGATATACTGAAATGGTTTGGTTGTCAACAAAAAAGGAGCGTCAAACGCTCGAAAGGATAATTTAATTTACGAAAAAGAAATTTAAAGTTTCTAAAAAGAAATATTTGCACTTGAAAATCCGCAATAAACTTCTTGCGAAATGATATATTTTTGTGAGAAAGACATTTTGTATTTGAAAAACAGCGCTACAAACGCGACGATAGCACATGAATGTTGAATGCGAGATGTTGCGGCAAGGAAAGAAAAGAGCGTGATTAGAATGAAAATGCAACGATAAAAGCGCATAATCAGATAAATTTTAGATGTGATAGGAAAAATTATTTAAAAATATATTGACATGTTGATTTGCATAGAGTTATAATTCGGTTATAGAAAAGAAATAATTAATTGCTAAAAAGAAACATTACAACTCAAACAACTACTCAAAAAGAAACAATTAAATACTTTATCGCAAAAAAGGCTGTGCAGCCTGTTGAGCAATTTTCATTATGAATACATAAAAGGAGAGAAGAAAATGACGTCACGAGAGAGAGTAAGATGTGCATTAAACCATCAAGTGAGCGACAGAATTCCGATTGATTTAGGCGCTACGGCGTGTTCGGGCATTCATGCGGTTGCGCTGGCGAAGCTGAGAGAATATCTGAATTTGCCCGAGATTACGCCTAAGGTGATGGACCCTATGATGTTTATTTCGGAGGTGGATGATGATCTGCGCGAAGCACTGGGCGTAGACGTTGTAGGTCTCTACACGAAAGGAACGCTTTTGGGATATCGCAACGAGAATCACAAACCGTGGGATTTGCCAAATGGCACACGCGTTTTGATGGGCGGAGGATTCGAATACTCCGTGGACGAAAACGGCATATATTATGCCTATCCGCAAGGAGACAAAACAGTTGCTCCGAGCGCGAGAATGTCACCGGCAGGCTTGTACTTTGATAATATTGTGCGTCAGGAGGATCTGGAAAAGAAGGAAGTCTGGAATGGACGCGAAGATTATAAGGATCAATATACGGTTTTTACGGACGAGGACCTGAAAGGATTGCAAGATACGTGCGACACGACTTATTGCAATACAGATTATGCGATTGTTGGAAACTACTGGAATGGCGGACTGGGAGACAACCTGCATTTGCCCGGTGCGTGGCTGAAAGAACCGAAGGGCGTTCGTGATATTGCGGATTGGCTGATGACGATGGCGTTAAGACCCGAATATATCAAAGAATTTTTCCAACTGCAAATGGAGATCACGCTCAAAAACTTAGAACTTTATTATCAGGCGGTTGGCAATAAAATTGATGTGATGATTCACACGGGAACGGATTTCGGACATCAAACGGGGTTGCTGGTATCCTGCAACATGTATCAGGAGCTTTGGAAGCCCTACCACAAGCAGGTGAACAACTGGATTCACAAGAATACAGAGTGGAAAACATTTATTCATACATGCGGCGCGATTGTGGAATTGTTGCCGGACATCATTGATGCAGGATTTGACATTGTGAACCCTGTGCAGGTCTCTGCGAAAGGGATGGAAGCAGAAAATATCAAAGAGAAATTCGGAAACAAAATCGTGTTTTGGGGCGGCGGTTGCGATCCGCAGGACACACTGCCCAAGGGTACGCCGCAGCAGGTTTACGAAGAGACCAAGCACAATGCGTCCGTACTTTCGAAAGGCGGCGGGTATGTTGGGGGCAATGTGCATAATTTGCAATATGAAGTACCGCCGGAGAATTTTGTTGCGCAGATCAATGCAATCAAAGATGTAACAGTCGAACAATAATGGGAGGAAAGAAACATGGCAATACCGGAAAAAATGAAAGCGTTGGTAGCGTATGCGCCGGGAGATTATCGGCTGGAGGAACTCTCGGTGCCGCGAGCGGGGGAGCAGGAAATTGTGATACGAGTGGAGGCCTGCGGGGTCTGTGCGGGGGATTTAAAATCTTATCACGGTGCGCCGAGCTTTTGGGGCGGAGAAGGGAATCCGCCTTATATCAAGGCACCGATGGTGCCGGGGCATGAGTTTTTGGGCGAGATCGTGGAAGTAGGCCCGAACGTAAAAGGAAACTTTAAGGTTGGCGATCGTGTGATCTCGGAGCAGATTGTGCCATGTGGGGAGTGTAAATTCTGTAAAACGGGTCGGTACTGGATGTGCCAGAAACATGACCTATATGGATTTCAGAACAATGTGAACGGCGGCATGGCGCAGTATATGAAGTTTACCAAAGAGGGCATCAACTACCATGTGCCGAAGGAAATTCCGACGGAGGCGGCGGTGCTGATTGAGCCGTACGCGTGCTCGAAGCATTGTGTGGATCGGGCAAATGTGGGAAACGATGATGTGGTGGTATTGTCTGGAGCGGGAACGCTGGGGCTGGGCATGGTAGGCGCGATCAAGCAACGAAACCCCAAATGCCTGATTGTGCTGGACATGAAAGATGATCGCTTGGAAAAGGCGAAGGAATTTGGCGCGGACATTGTGATGAATCCATCCAAGGTGGACGTGGTCAAAGAGATCGTAAACATGACGGACGGCTATGGGTGCGATATCTACATTGAGGCAACAGGGCATCCGGCAAGTGTGCAGCAGGGGCTGGAAGCGATCCGCAAGCTGGGAACATTTGTGGAGTTTAGCGTGTTCAAAGACCTGGCGACAGTAGATTGGAGCATCATCAGTGACCGTAAAGAACTGGACCTGCTGGGCGCGCATCTTAGTCCGTATTGCTATGAAACAGTGATTGAGTGGATCGGAAATGGTAAGCTGCCCACGCAAGGCGTGGTAACGCACTCGTTTTCTCTGGATGAATGGGAAAAGGCGTTTGAGCTTGCGGACAAAGGCGACCACTGCCTGAAGGTCATAATAAAACCGTGAGAAGTGAGGTAGACGCGATTGAAACTTGTAATTGGCTGCGATGAAGCGGGACTTGAACTGAAAAACGCCATGGTAGAGCATTTGCGAGAAATGGGTCATGACATCTCGGACTTTGGGGTGTATGACGAGACGCCGATCCTGTACCCGGAAAAGGCATTTGAAGTGGCGAACGCGGTGGTCACAGGAGAATATGAACGCGGGATTCTGGTTTGCGGCACGGGAATCGGCATGGCGATTGCGGCAAACAAGGTGAAGGGAATCCGTGCGGCGGTCTGCCATGACATCTATTCTGCGGAGCGGGCATCTTGCAGCAACGACGCAAAAATTGCAACGTTCGGTGCGCGCGTGGTTGGCGTAGGAACTGCGCTTAAACTGCTGGATGTATGGCTGGAAAACAGTTTTGCTGGAAATGGCTCCGAGATGAAGGTTGCGCAAATTGCGAAATACGACAATGAAAGAAAGTGAGAAAAGACATGCAAAGAATGTTCAATGATCCAAACAGAGTTGTGGAAGACATGCTGAAGGGGTTTGTAAAAACGCATTGCGACATTGTTGCGGAAACGGATGATCCGAAAGTGCTGAAATACAAAGGTGCGCCGCAGCCGGGAAAAGTTGGCGTCGTAACGGGCGGAGGATCGGGACACAAACCGGCTTTCGTGGGATATATCGGCAAAAACATGGTGGATGCTGTTGCGGTAGGGGAGATTTTTTCCTCACCGACTGCAAAATCATTTTATCACGCGTTCAAAGAGGCGGACAGCGGAAATGGTGTTGCATGCCTGTATGGGAACTATGCCGGGGACAACATGAACGTGAAGATGGCGATCAAGATGGCGCAAAAGGACGGAATCACGGTCAAGACGGTGGTTGCCAACGATGATGTTGCTTCCGCACCTAAGGCGGAGTCCGAAAAGCGCAGGGGCGTTGCGGGCGAGATATTGATGTGGAAGATCGGTGGCGCGCGAGCGGCGGAAGGCGGCTCGCTGGATGATGTGATCGCAGCGGCACAAAAAGCCATTGATAACACAAAAAGCGTAGGAGTGGGGCTGACATCCTGCACGATTCCGGCGGTGGGGCATCCCAACTTTACCATTGAGGACGGAAAGATGGAGGTGGGTATCGGTCATCATGGAGAACCGGGCATCAATGTACAACCCTTGAAATCTGCGGATGAAATTGCGGAACAGATGGTGAACATCATACTGCCGGATCAGCCGTTTGAACCGGAGGATGAAGTCGTGGTGCTGCTATCCGGTTTGGGCGCAACACCTGTAATGGAACTGTACATTGTATACAACAAGGTGTTTGATTTGTTGCAGGAAAAGGGGATCAAAGTGCATCACGCTTATGTGGGGAATTACTTCACATCGCTGGATATGATGGGCGTGACGCTTACGGTGATGAAGCTGGACGAAGAGTTGAAGCGTTTGATTGATGTTGAGGTGGACAGCATGGGGTTGAAGCAATTCGGGAGGGCGTTATGAACAGTTTTTCGCTGCAAGACGGGTCGCTGATTGCGGAAAGGCTGGTGCAGACCATCACGAGCAACAAGGCATATTTGAGCGAGGTAGACGGCCTGATTGGAGACGGCGACCACGGCATTAACATGAGCAAGGGATTTTCGATGTTTGGCGAGAAAATTGCGCAAGGCGCGCCCATGCTGGACGAATGCTTTGTGCAACTGGGCGACATTCTGCTCAATGAAATCGGTGGGTCGATGGGGCCGATTTACGGATGCTTTTTCATTGAAATGGGGGACTCCCTGCATGGAAGGGAAGCAGTTGACGCGCCTGCCTTTGCAACAATGCTGCAAGCCGGATTGGCGGGCATTCGGGCTTTGGTTGCATCGGATGTGGGGGACAAGACATTGCTGGATTGCCTGATCCCAGCAATCAACGCCTTTGAACAATCCATTCGTGAGGGCGCGCCGTTCGCGGAAGCGCTGCACGCAACAAAAGCGGCGGCAGAACAAGGCAAGGAATCGACAATCGATCTTGTTGCGAAATTCGGACGTGCCAGCAGATTAGGAGAGCGATCCAGAGGGGTGCTGGATGCGGGAGCGACCTCTTGCAACCTGATTATTCAATGTATGTGTGATACCGCGCTTGAACTGATGGGCGACGTATGAGTGAAAACATGATTTGGATGCAAAATCCAAAAAAATATTATGGAGGAGAAAAAATGAAAAAATTAGTTTTGGTAGTAATTTGTCTCGTGCTTGCACTGGCAATCGTTGCGTGCTCTGCGCCGGCTGCACCTGCGGCAGAAAGTCCTGCGGCTGCGAGCCAAGATGCGGGAGGGCAGGCTGCTGACAATGCTGCGCAGGCTCCGGAAGGAGACGGCGTTGCGGCAGGCGGAGCAAAGGATTTGTCTGAACTGACCGTTGCGGTTTCGCTGGGATGGCTGGAAAATGAAGCCGGAATGCGTCAAAAGCAGGGTTATGAGGAATCATTCCAAGAAGTGGGCATCAAAAAATATTCTTTTGTGGATGCAAACTATGACCCGGTGGTGCAATCGGAACAGATTGAGTCTATTATCCAAGCAAAACCGGACATTCTCTTTATCACGCCTTCTGACCCCAAGGGGATTTCTGAAGCGACACAACATGCGATTGACGCCGGCATTCCGGTGTTCTGCTCAGACGGATCGGTAGACGGCGTGACGGGCATTACGAGCGAAGTCATCATTGACAACTATTCCGGCGGATATTCCACGATGGAATACATTGCGGAACAGTTGGATTACAAAGGCAACATCGGACTGATCGTTTTGGATGCAAACGACAGCTGGAACCAACGCGGCGTTGCAGCAAAAGACGTTTTGGCAAAATATCCTGACATGAAGGTAGTTGCTGAATGGTCGTGGGATTCTACGGGCGTGGTCACCCCTAGAATGGCAGTGGACAAATTCTTGGCAGCAAACCCGAATAAGGGGGACATTGATGCAATCTGGTGCGCATGGGACGGTGGATGCTTTGAGGGGATTCAAGCTTGCCAAGCGGCAGGACGCACAGAAATCATTTTTGCCGGCTTTGACGGCGGAGAGAAAGCATGCGAGATGCTGATGAACGATCCGCAGTTTGTGGTTTGCAATGCGCCTTGCATCTATGACCAAGCGCGCAAGGTCGTCTTAAACGCTGTTGCCTACCTGAATGGTGAAAGCTTCGAGCAATCTTCTTTTGCGACAAACGTGACGCTGACAGGAGAAGTGCTGAACAAAGTGAAGCTGGAAGGTGACGAAAAAATCTATGACTACGACAAGCCGGGCATGTACGAAAAATGGGGCATTCCGGTTGCTCCGACGATTACAAAGAGTTAATCGAGTGAACGAATGAAGGCGTTGCGGATTGCCGATGCAGTTGCATCGGCAATCCGCAAAACGATTTTACAGGGCGACTTATTTGAGACGGAGCGCGCACTGGGATTTAAACTTGATTTGCGCGCCTGATGCACAGGATGACATGCTATGGTTGCAGGAGGAGAGGGTATGAGTGAATATCGCTTGATCATGAGAGGGATAGAGAAATCTTTCGTTTCGATGAAAGCACTCGAAAATGCTGAATTGATGGTAAAGCCGGGCGAGGCGCATGCGTTATTGGGGATCAATGGCGCGGGGAAATCAACGATGATCAAGATTTTATCCGGGATTTACGAAAAGGATGCCGGAGAAATTCTGATTGACGGGAAGCCCGTTGAGATCAACTCTGCGCAGGATGCGATGGCGTGCGGAATTGCCACGGTATATCAGCATCCGCATTTGGTGTACTCGTTTACAGGCTACGAGTGCATTTTTCTTGGGAGTGAATCCGAGGGGCAGGGGCTTTTAGGAAAAGTGAATCGTGAGGCATTGAAGAAAAAGGCGCAGGAGCTGGTGCGCGAATATAATATTGATATAGATGTATGCAAGCTGGTGAGCCAAATGAAGCCGGTAGAAAAGGAATTGATCGCGATTCTTTCTGCGTTGGCGAAAGATTCCAAAATCTTGATTTTAGACGAGCCGACTTCTATTTTAACGGAAAAAGAGATTGACACGCTGTTTGAATTGGTGCGTACATTGAAGGCGCGAGGCGTGTCCGTCATTTTTGTCACGCATCGATTAAGTGAAGTTAACAAAATATGTGAAACCATTACCGTTTTTCGAGATGGGAAAAATGTTGCGGGGATGGAAGTGGGAGAGGGATTGGATGCTTCCTACATTGCGGAGCTGATGCTGGGTAAAAAAATGGATGCGCTTTATCCGCCAAAAATGCGAAACCAAGCGGAGAAGGCGGAGCTTGAGCTGGAAAATATTAGCTTTGAGAATCGTCTGAAGGACGTAAGTCTCAAGGCGTATCGAGGAGAGATATTGGGTGTGTTTGGGCTGGTGGGATCGGGAATCGACGAATTGTCCAAAGTGATATTCGGCGTGATTCGCCATTCAGCCGGCAGTATAAGCGTTGCGGGGAAAGCGCTCAAACAGAAATCGCCCAAGGAGGCGATACGCAACAAGATTTTTTTGGTGCCGGGAGATCGGCAGACGGAAGGATATGTGGGCGATCAGAGCATCGCAAATAACATTGTGATGGCGAAGGCGGGGAAAATTTGCTATAAATTGCTCGGGTTTATGAACAGCAGAGCGAAAAAACGCGACGCGCTGGACATGATTGAACGGCTTTCGATTGCAACTCCTAATGAGCGCAAAAACGTTGCGGGGCTTTCCGGAGGAAATCAGCAAAAAGTGGTGGTGGGCAAAGGACTGTATACGGATGCGGAAATTTATGTTTTCTGTGAGCCGACGGTAGGTGTGGACGTAGGCGCAAAATACAGTATTTACGAAATTATGCGCGAGCTGGCAAAGGAGCATGTTGTAATCTTGATTTCATCCGATGTGGAAGAAGTGTTCGGAATGGCAGATCGTGTGATGGTGCTAAATCAGGGGCGTGTAACCATGGAAGCGGAAGCGGAAGAGGTTTCGCTGAATGTGATTCTTGTCAATGCTGTGGTGTCGGCATAAAAACGAAACGGGGAGGAAACAACTATGCAGTCGAATGCGAAATCTGAAGACAACTCCAAAATCAGCAAAATACTGTTTGCAGCAATATTTGCAGGTATTATCATTGTATTTGGTTTGCTGAATCCAAATTTTTTTACGGCGTATAACTTTATTACGATCTTGAAGCATGTTTCTGTGATTGCGATTGCTTCGCTTGGGCTAACATTTGTGATTGCGGTGGGGCACATTGACATTTCATTTTATCTGATTGCCTGCTTTGCGGCGATGCTGATGTCATGGGTGATTTCGCTGGGCTTATCCGCTTTTCCGGCGATTTTAGTGGGGCTGCTGGGCGCGCTTGGGTTTGCGTTGGCATCAGGACTGGCGGTTGGCAAGGCGAAACTGCCTGACATTATTATCACGATTGCCATTGGAACGATTGCCTTCGGATGCGCTTATTTATTTAGTGACGGCATGAAAATCTATGGGAATTTCAGCCAATCCGGCATCAGCTTTTTGAATGATGGTAATGTGTTCGGGATTCCGACACCGGTATTCTTGATGCTGATTCTGTTTGTTGTTTGTTTCCTGATTTTGGAAAAGACAAAATTTGGTCCGTATTTTTACGCGATCGGTTCCAACAAGGTGGCCGCACGTTTTTCAGGGATCAATGTGCCGCTGATGATTGTGATTGCATTCATCGCATGTATCTTGCTTGCGTCATTGGCGGGCATGATAAACACCGCATCGAAAGGAAATGGAGAAGTTAAGACGGCATTGACATTTTTGATGCCCTGCTATACTGCGGTGTTCATCGGGAACGCAATTTTCAAAAAACCTTGTGTGTTGGGCACCTTTTTGGGAGCGTTACTGGTGCAGTTTTTATCGAATGGTTTTACGATCATAAACCAGCCGTACTACATTGGCGACTTGGTGACCAGTGCTATGCTTGTGCTGGCTTTGCTGATTTCAACTGTAAATTCCAAAGGAAGCGGACTCAAGCACCCTAAGATCAAAGCGAATAAAGTTTCGGCGACGGGAGGGATGGTCAAATGAACGATACAATGAAATTATCAAGATTGAAACAAAAGCTACCCAATTATACTTTACTGTTTGTGGTAGCGGGGGTCTTCATTGTCTTTTCGATTTTGCTGCCTGCGACGTATCCGACGCAGAGCAACATTATGACATTTCTGCGGCAGGGAAGCATTTATGGTTTTGTGCTTTTGGGTGTGACATTTGTTTTGTCTGTGGGAGAAATGGATGTATCGTTTCCGGATGTGGCGGCGTTTTCCAGTGTGCTGACGGCGCTGCTGATGGGGCTTGGAATCCCCTGCGATCTGGCGGCGCTCATCTCGATTGGCTGCGGCGTGTTGTTTGGATCGCTGAGCGGGTTTTTGACTACAAAGTTCCGGCTGCATTCTTTGATTGTTACGATCGCAGTTTCGGGGATAGCGAAATCACTTGCGTTGCTGCTTGGCGGTGGTACGACGATACCGATTCAAAAACCGGTGGGAACATTTTTCTATTCGGTGATCTGGGGTACGGTCGGAGGCGAGGCGCTGGCGATTCCTGTGGTTTTTCTCGTGATGGTTGGAGCGGTGATTTTACTGGTGATCGTGCAGGAGAAAACAAAATTTGGTCAATATGTGTATGCGATTGGTGATAACCGTGAAGCGGCCGAGGTGGCGGGAATCAAAATCAATCCGGTGATCCGTAAAACGATGATGCTCTCCTCTACCTTTGCGGCGTTTGGTGGTGTGTTACTCATGCTGATGGTGAACTCCGGACAACCGACCATGGGGTCGACTCTGTTTTTGGAGTCATTTACCCAGTTGTTCCTTGGGGCACTTCTGTTTCGCCTTGGAAAGACGAATATGTTGGGTACGTTTGTGGGGGCGATCTTGATTTCGATGTTGTCAAACGGCTTGACACAGTTGGGCACGCCATCGTACATTGCACAGATTATTACGGGGATATTGCTGGTGATTGGGGTAACGATTAGCAGCTTATCACAAAGGAAGCTGCAGTCCTCTTTGCGGCTGGAAGGCTGATGGATGATCGGAGGTATTTGGGATGATAAAGGACACGGCAATGGGGTTTGGCTCTCCGGGGAAATATATTCAAGAGAGAGGCGCGCTGAACCGATTGGTGCAATTCACATCAAAGTTTGGAAGCAAGGTTTTTGTTCTGGCGGACGGGTTTATTTATGACCGATATGCGGAAGCGCTTGCGAAGCAATACGGTGATGGTGAAAATAATTTGACGATTGACCGGTTTTCGGGAGAAGTGACGGCGAACGAGATTGCACGTGTGACGCAACTGGCGCAGGGCGCAACGGTTATGGTTGGCGTTGGCGGCGGCAAGACGATGGATACCGCTAAGGCGGTGGCACACCGAATGCGATGCGGGCTGGTGATCGTGCCGACCACTGCGTCAACGGATGCGCCGAGCAGCGCGCTGGCGGTGGTGTATCAAGAAAATGGAGAACACAGCCATGTGGAATGGTTTTCCAAGAATCCCGATTTGGTTTTGGTGGACACTGAGGTGATTGCAAAAGCACCGGTGCGCTTTTTGGTCTCGGGTATGGGGGATGCGCTTTCCACGTATTTGGAGGCGCGTGCCAATGCGGAATCCAATACAGCAAACTATGTTAACTTTTCGGATGCAGGCGGCATGAAGCGGACATTGACTTCCATGATGATTGCGAAAGGAAGCTATGATATTTTGATGCAGGATGGGCGAAAGGCAAAAGCGAGTGCGGAACTGCAAGTTCATTCGCAGGCGCTGGAGAATATTATTGAAGTCAACATCCTGATGAGCGGACTGGGATTCGAAAACACGGGATGCGCGGGAGCACACTCCATTGCAGATGGCATTACGGTGCTGCCGGCAGGGGGCAAAACGTTGCACGGTGAAAAGGTTGCGTTTGGCTGCATTTGCCAACTGGTCGCAGAGAATAGATCAGAAGAAGAATTGGAAGAAGTGCTTGCGTTTTGTTTTGATTTGGGGTTGCCGATTACGCTGGAGGATTTGTCTGTGCAGAACACGTTGGAACATGTACGCGCGATCGCGGAAGGCTCCATGAAATCGTTTTGGGCATCCGAGCCTTTTCCGGTCACGGCGGATATGGTGGTGGACTACATTCTGCTGGCAGACAAACTGGGGACGCAATACAAGATGCGACGCAATCAAACTGGGAGGAATTGAAGTATGTATGAATGTATGGATCGGTTTAAACTGGACGGGAAAAGCGGCTTTATTACAGGTGCGGCACGTGGAATTGGCAAGACGCTTGCAGACGCTTTTTTAAACGCGAACGGCAATGTAGCGATTGTAGACATTGATTTGGAGGAGGCGCGCAAAACGGCGGAAGAGCTGTCCGCAAAGCATGAGAAGAACGTGATTGCAATTTGCTGTGATGTGACGGATGCGGAGGACTGTGGACGCATGGTGCAAGAGGTGTGTGCGCAGTTTGGCTCGATTGAATTTGCGATAAACAATGCAGGCATATTTACAGGTGATTGTGCCATGGATATTTCTGCCGTCGAGTTTAAGCGGGTGATCGATGTGAACTTGAATGGCGTATTCTTTTGCGCACAGGCTGCGGCGCGGAAGATGAAAGAGCTGGGGGTGAGGGGTTCTATCATTTCGACGGCATCTATGTCGGCGCACATTGTGAATCGGCCGCAGACGATTGCCAACTACTGCGCAGCGAAGGCAGGCGTTGTGATGCTGAGCAAGTGTTTGGCTGTGGAGTGGGCAGAATTGGGCATTCGTGTGAACACAGTAAGCCCCGGATACATGAAAACGGATTTGATTGCAACGATGACGGATATGATCGAGATTTGGGAACCGATGATCCCTGCCGGAAGAATGGGCATGACGGAGGACTTAATCGGGATTTACCTATATCTGGCGAGCGACGCATCCTCGTACGCGACCGGATCTGACTTTGTGGTGGATGGCGGGTATATCTGCCCGTGAGGGGCGGTGCGGGCGCATGAAAAACAAAGTGCTTGCATGGGATTTGGGAACGAGTGGAACCAAGACGGCGGTTTATGACGAGGAAGGGATTTGTTTTGGATCTGTGGTGACCCCGTACCCTACGGTGTATTTGCAAAGCAACAGACACGAGCAAAGACCGGAGGACTGGTGGGACTCTGTACGGCGTGGAAGCTATCGGGTATTGCACGAGCATGGCATTGAGAAAGAAGAAATTGCATGTTGCTGTATTTCCGGACACAGTATGGGTGTTGTGCCTGTGGGCGGTGAAGGACATGCGCTGCTGGATGCGGTGATGATCTGGTCTGATTCCAGAGCGGAAGAACAGGCACGTGCGTTTTTTGATCGATTTGATGAACAAGCGTGGTATCGGCGGACGGGAAGCGGATTTCGGCCGTGCCACTACCCGCTGTTTAAGATTAAATGGATGCAGCAGCATATGCCGGAGGTGTATCGAGATGCGGTATGTTTCCTGGGTACAAAAGACTATATCAATTACAAATTGACGGGAATACGCTGCACGGATCAATCGTACGCATCGGGAAGCGGCATGTGGGATATGCAAGAGCATACATATACCGATGATTTGATTGAGTGCATAGGTATTGCGCGAGAAAAACTGCCGGTGGTGCGGCGCTCAACGGATGTGATTGGAACGATTTTGCCGGAAGTGGCGCGCGAAATGGGACTATGTGCGAACACGGCCGTGGTTTGCGGCGGCGTTGACGATGCGTGCATGGCACTGGGCGCTATGGCGTATCAACAGGGTCAATCGTATGTTTCTCTTGGATCGGCGTCGTGGATTGCGGTTGCGGTTGAAAAACCGCTGCTGGATGATTTTGCGCGTATATACACATTTGAACACGTTGTGCCGCAACGATATGTTTCGGGATTGAGCATTGCATCAGGAGGCTCGGCGCTGCAATGGGTTCGAAACAATCTTTGCCGAGATCTTGGAGAGCAGGAAGGAGCCTACGCGCGGATGGACGAGGAAGCGGCGCAATCTGCACCCGGGGCGCGGCATGTTTTGTTTGACCCAAGCCTGGCCGGAGGAATGCCTTTTGACAAAGATGATGCAGCGCAAGGCGGATTTTTGGGATTGAACATGACGCATACGCGGTCGGACTTGCTTCGAGCTGTGCTGGAAGGAGTTGCAATGGACTTAAAGCGTTGCATGAATTTTTTGGAAGCAAGTGTGAAGTCGGGACGGAACATGTATTTCGTAGGAGGGGGTGCTGTGAGCGATCTTTGGATGCAAATTCTGGCAGAAATTTTGAATGTGCGTGCGGTGCGTTTGGGCGCTGGGCGGCATGCGGCTTCACTAGGGGCAGCAGCATGTGGCGCTGTGGCGTGCGGGCTATGGTCCGGTTTTGATGAACTGCAAAAACGAAACATCGACATGCGCGTGTTTGAGCCGGATGATGCGGGCGTTTTGTTTTATCGAGGTTGGTTTCAAAATTTTTGCAGGGTGAAGCGCGTACTATCGACGCTGATGAGGGAGTAAAAACATGGGCAGGCGTGCGAATGCAGAATCGGACAAAATGCAGTGTGGTGTGAATCTGGATGGAACAGGCATTGCTGCGATAGATGGGTCGTTTGGATTCCTGCGCCACATGATTGAGCTGTTGGCGCGGCATGCGCTGATGGATGTAACATTGCGTAGTCTGTGTGAGATGGAGATAGAAGCGGTTGCGCGTGAATCGGGAATGGTGCTGGGTGAAGCGCTATGCGCTGCTGTAGGGAAAAAAGAAGGAATCATGCGATATGCGCACCAATCGGTGCCACTGGATGAAGCGGCAGCGACGGTCTTGCTGGATGTGGGTGGGCGAGCGCAATTTGTTTGGCGGGATGCTTGGTGCACCGGGGAGCAAAACGAGATTGCGCGCCAGTGCGAGTCCTTTTTGGCAGAACTGGTTTTGTGCAGTGGCTTTACGCTGCATGTGCTGGTGGAACACGGAAAAAACACGCATCACATATTAGAATGTGTGTTTAAGGCGCTGGGGCTGTGCCTTCGTGAGGCGGTGCGCATAGACCAACGAATTTTGGGGGTATTGTCCACCAAAGGAACTTTGGAGAATGGGGTGTAACGATGATTCAGTATCAAGAAAACTTTGACATTGGTTTCTCGCTGGAGGGGAAGACGGCGCTGATTACCGGCGCGGGGAACGGGATTGGGCGAGCGATTGCAGAGCTTTATGCACAAAAAGGCGCTGCGCTGATTCTAGTGGATATTTCGGAACAGGTGCGGGAGGTAGCGCGGGAGCTTGCGGTGCTGACGCAAGTGCAGGCAATCGTTTCGGATATTACGACAAAAGAAGCGATTTCAGGTATTATGGATCAGATTTCAGTGGATACGGCCATTGACATACTGGTAAACTGTGCAGGAGTTGCGATGCTGGAACGGGCTGAAATTCTACCGGAGGAAGCATGGGATCGAACGATGAGTGTAAACTTGAAAGCGGTATTTCTGCTGTCGCAAGCGATTGGCGGACGCATGATATTGCGCGGGGGCGGAAAAATAATCAACATTGCTTCGCAAGCGGCGGTGATTGCGCTCAACCAGCATATTGCGTATTGTGCGAGTAAGGCGGCGGTTGTTGCGATGACCAAGGTATTGGCGTTGGAATGGTCGCAATACAACATCAGCGTGAACGCGGTTTCGCCTACGGTGGTGCTCACGGATTTGGGGAAAAAAGCGTGGGCCGGCCAGGTGGGAGAGGAGATGAAAAAGCGAATTCCGGCGGGACGATTTGCCTATCCAAATGAAATTGCTGCGGTTGCGGTGTTCTTGGCGAGCGATGCCGCGTCAATGATTTCGGGGGAAAATCTTGTGATTGACGGGGGGTACTCCATTCAATGATGAGCAAGTGAGGAAGAATTTGCCGCAAACGGGTGTGTGATGCGCACCCGTTTTTTTATATCTAGCAGAAAAAAAGGCGTTTTTCGTGTGAGGTGGGAAAATGCGGGTTATATAAAGAGTATTATACGTTTGGCTTGGCAAGGACAAATATCTTGCGCAACCGTAGTTTTATTCTCCAATGCACAATCTGAGTGAGGACGACGAAGGAGGAACGCATGTCACTGTTACAAGAGATGGGAACGCTGTTGACGACACGTGCGGACTTTTTTCTGAAACTGGTGGGCGAACATCTGGCGATTTCATTGATTGCGATTTTAATTGCGATTGCGCTTGGCGGCGTGGTGGGGATATTGATTACGGCGTATCAGCGCTCTGCGAAGCCCACGCTTGCGGTAGTCAGCTTTTTGTATACGATTCCGTCCATTTCTATGCTTGGTTTTTTGATTCCTTTTTCGGGGATCGGAAACGCAACGGCGGTCATTGCGCTGACTATTTACGCGCTGCTGCCTATGGTGCGCAGCACACACACGGGGATGAGCAACATCGACGCGGGGATTTTAGAAGCGGCGAAGGGAATGGGGAGCACGAAAATGCAGTCGCTGCTGCGCATTCAGCTGCCGCTGGCGATGCCGGTGATTTTGTCCGGCATTCGTAGCATGGCGACGATGACCATTGCGCTTGCCGGTATTGCGTCTTTTATTGGTGCGGGCGGACTGGGCGTGGCGATCTATCGTGGTATCACCACCAACAATACGGCAATGACGCTGGTGGGCAGTCTGCTGATTGCGGCGCTGGCGCTGGGCGTAGACGTGTTGCTGGGCGTAGTGGAGCGCAGAGTACAGCGCAAAGTGACGACGCGAAAATCGAAGGTTGCGCTGGGCGTGGCGGCGGCGGTGGTCTGTGCGAGCGTGATTGTGGCGGTGGCAGTGAACGCGCCGGGAGCGGTGGTGCGCGTTGCGACAAAGCCTATGACCGAGCAATATGTGTTGGGAGAAATGTTGGACATTTTGATTGAGCAGGACACCGATTTGACCGTGGAATTGACGCAGGGTGTGGGCGGCGGTACCTCGAACATACAGCCGGGTATGGAATCCGGTGCGTTTGATTTGTACCCGGAGTATACGGGGACGGGCTGGAACATGGTGCTCAAGGAAACGGGTGTGTACGCAGAAAGTGAATTTGACGCGTTGCAGGCGGCGTATACAGAACGGCTGAACATGCAGTGGATGGGGATGTATGGGTTTAACAATACTTACGGACTGGCAGTGCGCAGCGAAATCGCGCAACAATACGGAATACAGACCTACTCGGATCTTGCGGCAGTATCAGACCGACTGCGCTTTGGAGCGGAGTATGATTTTTATGAACGTGAGGATGGCTATGACGCGTTATGCGATGCTTACGGGATGCGGTTTGCGAGCACGGTGGATTTGGATATCGGTTTAAAATATCAGGCGATGAACCAAGGGAAAATAGATGTCATGAATATTTTTACGACGGACGGGCAGTTGAGCACGGCTGATGTGGTGGTGCTGGTGGATGACAGGGGATTTTATCCGTCCTATCAATGCGGCAACGTGGTGCGCAATCAAATTTTGCAGGAGCATCCGGAGCTTGCGGAAGTGCTATTTAAGCTGGACGGTATCTTAACGGATGAAGAAATGGCGCGCGTCAATTATGAAGTGGAGAACAACGGTGCGGAACCGCGACAGCTGGCACAGGAAATTTTGAACAGCAAAGGGCTGCTGCATGGAGCGTTAAGTGATGAATGAGGGACGTATGATGGAGATTGCGGTGGAATATCGGCATGTGACCAAGCGATACAACGAGCATACGGCGGTAGAAGATTTGAGCCTTGTGGTGGAGCGGGGCGCATTTGTGACGGTTGTGGGAAGCTCCGGGTGTGGCAAGACGACTCTGCTCAAGATGGTGAACGGGCTGGTGTCGCCTACCGAAGGAGAGGTGCTGGTGCAGGGAGAAAGCATTCGAGATAAGGATATGATCGCACTGCGGCGCAATATTGGCTATGCCATTCAGGGAAGCGTTTTATTTCCGCATATGACGGTGGAGCAGAACATTGCGTATGTTCCCGGCTTGTTGAATAAAAAGGACAAGCAACGTACGCGCGAGGCGGTGGGCAAGTGGATGCACATTGTGGGGCTGGAGGAGACGCTGAAGGAGCGGTATCCATCTGAACTTTCAGGGGGACAGCAACAGCGCGTGGGCATTGCGCGCGCGCTGGCGGCATCTCCGGAGATTTTGTTGATGGACGAGCCGTTTGGTGCGGTGGATGAAATTACACGGCGGCAACTGCGCGAAGAATTGCGGGCAATTTACGAAAAAACAGGGATTACGGTGTTGTTTGTGACGCACGATATTGCGGAGGCATTACAGCTAGGCACTAAAGTGCTGGTGATGAACGCGGGTCGCGTGGTGCAATATGCACCGCCGCAGGAAATATTGAACGCTCCGGCGACGGAATTCGTGCGCGATCTGGTTAAGCAGGTGGGAAAGTGCGGCGTGATGGATTGAGTGAATGGGATTACTGTCAATGATATGGTTTGACTAGAACCCTGCAAGCGGTGTGGTGCTTGCAGGGTTTTATTTGTGTACGTGACGAGGGTGCGCCCTACTGCGGGGCAGTTTGCCCGTGCTGCAAGACGACAAAAGTGGAGTGAAATTCGTTTGCAAGTGTGCAAATTTTTGTTGTAAAAAAAAGCAGAATCATGGTTGGCATATTTAGATAATCAAAGTATTATCTATTTAGATAATCTAAATAGAAGGCGAGGCGAGAAAATGAAATTTGATAAAGGGCTTGTTTCGGTCAGCACGACACTGTTGATTTTAAATGCACTAAAAAAAGTGGACATGTATGGCTATCAACTGATGGCTGATCTGCAAGCGCGTTCGAATGGTGTATTTGATTTTAAGGAAGGAACCTTATATCCGGTGCTTTATGCGCTTGAGCGGGATTGCTATATCCGCTCCTATTTGCAGAGGGCAGAGAACAACCGGAATCGTAAGTATTACAGTATCACAAAAAGCGGGAATAAGATGCTAGATCAAAAAGCGCAAGAGTGGGATTTTTTTTCGGCGGCATTGAACAAAATGATTCAGGAGGAACCATCGATATGAATAAGCAACAGAGCGCCAAGGAATTCGTCTGCGAGGTATGCAAGCAGGTTAGGGGAAGCGCGGTGCGCAAGGCTGTGCGAAGCGATTTGTCTGACCACTTGGAGCATATGGCGAAAGACATGATAGGGCAAGAGGGTCACTCGCCCGAACAAGCGGAGCAACTTGCGGTTGGACGAATGGGCTCGGCTCAGGACATTGCTAAACATATCAACTTAGTCAATCGCTTTTCGTGGCATCATCGATTGAAGTATCTGTTGCTGATTGCGTCCGGGGTTTTGGGAGCGGCGACGGTTCGATCTATGTTTTATCCCAGCACGAGCGAAATCATATCGGAATATGTGCAAGATGGCGTTCACCACGTGCTCGTTCTAAGCACAGGCGGTATACACGGGCCGGAACTGATGCTGCTGATTTTAACAGCGGCAATGATTGCGGTGACGATTGTTGCTTTTGGATACTCTTCCATTAGAACGCGCAGGATGTATTTGGGTTGACTATGGATGTATGTTTCACCTTAACGCGACAGAAAAGCAGGCGCGCATACTGCCGTGCATTTTGCTTCTTGAAGGAGTATTTGGTTGTGATTTCGTTCTAACGTGCTGTCATAAAACAAACTGGATGTATTTGGTGTTTTTGATGCGATATCATAGAAAGCGGGGGTGTTCGTGCGTGGCTTAGTGGGATGGAAGTTGGTTTGATATTCGGGACACTGGGCGCTGTGACCGCAATTTGGGTAGCGCTGGTAATGGGTGTTGACTGCTCAAATCTTGTGAAACATAAAAAAGCAAAGAGACTCGTAAACGGGCTTTTCATGGGGACTATCGTGTGTCTATTACTGCTAATTGCTTTTTCTGCCGTTGCTATTGTGATGCATCAGTGTAATTTTTGGTATGCGCCGCTGTACGTCGGGATCATCTGTCTGCCATTACTGCTTGCATGGCGCAAAAAGATGCTTGCAGAACATGAAGCGTAACTGTGATTACAAAACATTTCCCCGGATTGACGCGACAAGAGGCCTCTGCAAAGTACAGTGAGCGTGAATGTAAGTGATGTTATGAGCGGAGTCAGCCGGAAGGCGCAACGAGACCATAACGAGCGCGCCCTGCAAGTTTGGAACAACGAGAATTGCGACTTTCTTAGCAGCCTGATAAAACCACTTTTCGGTTGGTCTTTTTTGCAAGACATCTCAATGCATAAACAGCCAACTCATAATCTCATGTTCAGAAGCAAACAAGGAGGCTCCATCGCCGTGTTGATTATTTTTACCTTTGCTTGCAAAATAATCATTGCTCTTTACATCTAAAACAAGCAATTTTTCTATTTTTTCATCAGATAACCCTTGCTGTTGATATAAACGGCGTAGCGAAGTGTAAGCTTCAATAAATGGTTTTGAACCATAATATTCATCGTTTTCACCTATTACAAAATAGATTGGAGTTTGGCTTTTTATCAAGTTTTCAAATGCGCCGTTCCACTGAGAGCTGCATATCAGGCATGCGGCAAACAGCTCCGGTCTTTTTTCCATAACCAAGGATAGGGTTTCGCCGCCGCCTGAGTATCCGCTGATATATACCCTGCCAGCATCAATATTATAGTTTTGCAAAAAATAATCTGTAAGCTCAATGGTTTTGTTTGCGGAGGTTTCCCCCAATCTTCAAGCTGAGGCGCGACGATAAGCATCTTTTCATTATACTTTTGTGCTTCAAAGCCGAACGTTTCGGTTTTGATATTCTCCCCAACACCTTGAAAATAAAGTCCCTGATAGCCGGGAAGCGTGATATATAACGCAAAGGGCTCACTACCGTCGTAGCTTGCCGGAAGATACAGATTAAAATGAATGTCCCCAGGGGTTTTTGAATGCAGAATGTTATCAAGAGAAAAATTCTTATATTCTGATGCTCCTTGCGTTACAGCATCGGTTGGAAGCTGTGCAACACTGTTTTGTACCACTTCTTTTTCAGCTATATTCATCTTTTTTGATATATTGCTGTGCCCGCAAGCGGACAGGCACAGCAAACAAAGAATAAACAACAGAGGCATTATAATGCGCTTTACAGATGTTCCTTTACGCAATGCCATCAACCCACGCCTTTACATCATCAGCAGAAGCGCCGGAAGCAAATCTTTCTCCTTCCTGCCAATCTCCTGTGCCTGTCAGCGCTGCAAGAAGCTCACCGCTTTGCCCAATTCCCGAAGATGTTGTGGTGCAGAAAGGAATCACGGTTTTGCCGGTAAAATCATTTGACTTCACAAAATTATCAACAGGCCATGCGGCAACTGCCCACCAGATGGGGTAACCAATGTACACAGTGTCGTAAGAATCCCAGTTTTCCACCGTTGTAGACACCAGCTCCACATCTCTTAATTCAGGATTCTCGTGTTCGCGCGCTACGCGGCTGTCCTCGTTGTTCCAGTTCAAATCATCGTCTGTATATGGACTCACGGGTACAATTTCAAACATATCCGCACTTAATGTCTCGGAAATTGTCTGCGCAACCGCTTTTGTGTTTCCTGTTGCGGAATAGTACACAACAAGCGCTTTTTTATTCGCGTCACCTGTTTGGGCTGTTTCTTGCGCTGCGGGAGCGTTTGTTGGTTCTGCGGGGGCGGCTGTTTGCTCTGCTGGGGCATCTGTTTGCTCCGAAGAGGCGGCGGCTTCCTTGGGAACGGCGCTTACATCATTTGACGGTGATGGGGTTTGGGGCGTTTCCGGTGATGGACTGCTTGCGGCACAGCCTGCAACAGCGCTCACCATAAGCGCACATATTAAACATATCATCATAATCTTTTTTGTTCTCATAGTAGTTCTCCTCGTATTATATATTTATGGTGTTTTGTACAAGTACACCATATAAAACT
>CAYVTZ010000002.1:0-141608 GCA_964454685.1 uncultured Christensenellaceae bacterium | reverse complement strand
TTTTTCTGCGATAGAGCCCTTTTTTCTTGTCTCTTTGTCGGATAGCTGTTCACATCATGTTTTGAGCCGTGCCGCGAATTAAAAAAAACAGGGCGCGCGTTTTGCGCTCCCTGCAATCCTGCGTCGATTAATATGCGATTACGCGATGGAATGGATTTGATCCAACGGCCAAATGACGAACATGGCGTGTCCGACCAGTGCGTCTTTGGAGATGGGCCCGATGTACGGCGCGCGGCTATCCAGAGAATGCGCGCGGTTATCACCCATCACAAAGAAGAAATCCTCCGGAACGGTGATGCCGGACATATCCGCAAATGGCTCCGCAGAGTTGATATACGGCTCGGAAAGCGCCTCGCCATTGCGATAGACCGTGCTGTCTTTGACCTCGATGGTATCGCCCGGAAGCCCGATGACACGCTTGACATAGTTGCCCTCTAAATTGGGGTAATTGACGATTACAATATCCCCGCGTGTGGGCATACTAAAATAGCGGCTGACCTTTTCAACAGCGACACGCTCGTTGGTGAACAAAGTAGGCTGCATGGAAACGCCGTCCACCAAAATGATTTCAAACACAAATGCCCGAATGCACAATGCGACCGCGACCGCGATGGCGATGGACAACACCCAGCCCAGAACATGGCTTTTTTTGTTTGCTGTTGCCTTTTCACGTGATTTTTTGTGATGTGTCGCCCGACCCACCGGCTGATCGTCCGGCGGCATACTGCGGACACGCTGCGGCGCAGGCTGCTCGACCCAATCCTCTTGCAGACGTTTTTGTCGATTGACTGCCTGTTCACGAGGTTCAATATTATAGAAGCCGCCTTCTGTGGAAGAAGTGCGTTTATTGCCTGGCGGATCAAGATCCGGAGTTCTAAAGTTGTTTTCCATTCAACATTTCCTCAAATTCTGTTCAATCATACCATACTAGTATACCACACTTTAATAGAAGGGAAACTAGCTAAATATAAACTTTTAGTGAATTTGATTGCGGTGGAGAAGCGATATTATACTTTGACAAGCGGCGCGCGCGGCGATACAATAGAGTGTAAAGAACCAATTTCAGTAAGGAGATTACACATGGAAAATGCAATTTATTATAATCCAACAAAAATTATTTTTGGAAAAGATACCGAGCGCAGCGTCGGCAAGGAAGCTGCAAAACACGCAAAAAAAGTGCTGGTGCACTATGGCGGCAGCAGTGCGGTGAAATCCGGACTGATTGATCGCGTGAAGCAATCGCTGGAAGGAGCGGGTGTTGCCTATGTGGAACTGGGCGGCGTACAGTCTAACCCGCGACTGGCGCTGGTGCGTGAAGGCATCGCGCTGTGCCGTGAAAGCAACGTGGAGCTGGTGCTGGCGGTAGGTGGCGGCAGCGTGATTGACTCTGCCAAGGCGATTGCGGCGAATGTACCCAATGCGGGTGACGACGTTTGGGATTATTACACGGGAAAAGCGACTCCGGCAAAGACGCTTCCGGTGGCGACCATTCTGACGATACCGGGCGCGGGCAGCGAATCTTCCACGGGCAGCGTGATTACCAATGACGATACGATGGAAAAACTGGCCTTAGACATTATAAAGAACCGTCCGGTGTTTTCGATTTTGAATCCGGAATTGACTTACACGGTGCCGGCGTATCACACAGCGGCGGGAGTGGTGGACGCGATTGCGCACGTGATGGAGCGCTATTTTACCAACACCACAGACTGCGATTTGACGGATCGGTTTTGCGAAAGCACGATTCGTGATTTGGTGAAATATGGTCCTGCGGCAGTGCACGATCCTTATAACTACACGGCGCGCAGCGCGGTGATGTGGGCGTGCAAGATGGCGCACGACGGCACGTTGGGCTTTGGACGCGAGGAGGACTGGGGTTCTCACATGATTGAGCACGAGCTTTCCGCGAAATATGACGTATCACATGGCGCGGGGCTGGCGGTAGTGTTTCCCGCGTGGATGAAATATGTGTATGCGCACCGACCGGAGCTGTTTGCACAGTTTGCGATGCGCGTGTTTGATGTGGAATACTGCTTTGAAGACCCGGCAGCGACCATTTTGCAGGGGATTGAATCGCTTGCGTGCTTCTTTGCGGCGCTGGGTATGCCTACCACGCTGCGTGATTTGGGCATTGCTGACAAAGCAGCGTTGGATGAGATGGCGCAGAAGGCGGCAGAGCACGGCGGCGGTACGCTGGGTCACTTTATGGAGTTGACGGCGACGGACATTCGTAACATTTTAGAACTGGCATACTAAGCTGCGTCGAAACGGGCTTGGAAGCAGGCTTTGAGCGACAAAACAAAGGAAGTTGAGACGGGAATCGCAGATGTTTTCAATGAGTTGCGGTTCCTTTTTCGTGTATGCTTTGCAGGAATGCGCGGTGGGAATGTGTAATTATAAAGAGTAAGGATGATTGTGCGTATCACAAAAAAGCAAGGCTTGACAGGCTGATTTGAGTTGTGCGACGAGACGACGGGCGAGGCATAGGATATGCAGGGAGCCTGTAATTTTTTGGGATGGAGTGCGAGGTATGCCGCGTTTTTCGGAAGAGTGGATTTCAGAGCTGCTCTCCAAAGTGAATCTGGTGGAGTTGATTGGCGAATATGTGACGCTGCAATTCAAATCCGGCCGTTATTGGGGGTGTTGTCCATTTCATAATGAAAAGACCCCGTCTTTTACGGTGAATCCGCAAAAGGGTTTTTACCATTGCTTTGGTTGCCACAAAGGCGGGAACGCAATTCAGTTCATGATGGAGCACGAAAAGATGACATTCCCGGAGGCGTGCAGCCACCTTGCGGAGAAGGTGCGTTTGACCATTCCCGAAATGTCGGACAACCGTGAATATGAGCGCAAGAAGAAAGAGCGGGAGATTGTTTGTAACATGAACCGTTTTGCGGCGCGCTTTTTCCACCAACAGCTTTGGACGCAGCAAGGCGCGGACGCGTTGGCGTATTTGCGGCGGCGCGGGCTGAATGATGCGGCGATCAAGACGTTTGGGTTGGGCTTTGCGCCGGACTCCTGGGATGCGCTGATGAACCAGCTTTGTGCGGCGGGATTTTCGCAAAACGACATGCGGATTTCCGGACTCATCAAATTTGGTGAAGGCAGCAAAATGTATGACATGTTCCGCAATCGCGCGATCATGCCGATTATCGGATTGCAGGGGGACGTGATCGGATTTGGCGGCAGGGTGATGGGAGAAGGAGAACCCAAGTACCTGAATTCGCCGGAGACGCCTGCGTTTAACAAAAGCCGGAACCTGTATAACCTCAACCAGATCAAGAAACTGCGGGATTTGAAATATCTGATTTTGGCGGAGGGATACATGGATGTAATCGCGCTGCACCTGCACGGGCTGCCGGAGTGCGTTGCCACGCTGGGAACGGCATTGACACCCGATCAGGCGCGCATTATCAAGCGATACACATCGCGGGTCTATCTCTCTTACGACGGGGATGATGCCGGGCAGAAGGCGACCTTGCGAGCACTGGATATTTGTGCGCGGGAAGGACTTGAGCCGCGGGTGGTGGTGATTCCCGGCGGGCAGGACCCCGATGAATTTTTGAAGAAGTACGGGCGCGGCGGTTACACGGAGCTGATGAAGCGGGCGCTGCCGCCGCTGGACTATAAATTTGCCTCCATTGCACTGCGTTACGATATGAACGAGACCGAGCAAAAAGAGGCGTATGCGCGGGAGTGCGTTGCGTTGATCAAGCAGGAGCAGAGCGCGATGGTGCGCGAAAAATATATCAAAATGCTTGCCAAGCAGACGGGATTTTCTGTGCAGGCTGTTGCGCAGGACGCCGCGCCGCAGATGCAGCCGGAAATGGTGGTGCCGGAGACCTTGCCGCCGCCGGCCGACTTGCGCGCAGAGCGCAGCCTGATCCGCGTGCTGTGCGAAAATCCGGCACTCATTCGCAGTGTGGAAGGAAGTCTGCGCGGGGAAGATTTACAAGATGCGGTGCACCGGAAAATATTTTTTGCAGTTTTAGATGCTGTAAAAAAAGGGATTACCCCTACGGGCGGCGAATTATTATCCGTGCTGACAGACGAGCAGGAGCGCGCTTACGCGACGCAACTGCTGGATGAGGACACGGGTGACGTTGTAGAAGGCGTCAGTGAAGCGTTTTTTGTGGATTGTCTCAACCGCGTTAAAATTGCGACCCTGGAGGGGGAACGGGCGATTTTACAGCAGCGGTATCAGGCGGAGCAGGATTCTCCCAAGCGGATGCAATGGATGCAGCGTATGAGTGAGATCGCAAAGGAAATCCAACAGCGCAAGCAGAAGTTTTAGTGGTATCAATTATTTTAGGATATGTAGGTGAAATTTTGACAAATAACAAAGAAATTCAGGTCTCTGCCGCTCCCATCACGGAAGCACAGCAGAGAATGGCGGATGAAAAGATCTTAAAAGTGATCGAAATGGGCAAAGCCAAGGGAATGCTGAAATATCAGGAGATGATGGACACCCTTGACGATGCGATGATCCAGACCGATCAGATGGAAAAGCTCTATGAAACGCTGGAAGAAATGAACATTGACGTGATCGACGACGACATCGACGAGGAAGTTCCTAAGATTGAGGACGAGGCGGAGATTGAGTTTGATATTTCCATGCCGGAAAACATCAACATCGACGATCCGGTGCGGATGTATCTCAAAGAAATTGGCAAGGTGCCGCTGCTTTCCGCGGACGAGGAGGTAAGCCTTGCGCAGCGTATGGCGGATGGCGACGAGATTGCCAAGCAAAAGCTGGCGGAGGCGAACTTGCGATTGGTGGTCAGCATTGCGAAACGCTATGTGGGACGCGGGATGCTCTTTTTGGACTTGATTCAGGAGGGGAACCTCGGCCTCATCAAGGCGGTGGAAAAGTTTGACTATCAAAAGGGATATAAATTCAGCACCTATGCGACGTGGTGGATCCGTCAGGCGATCACCCGCGCGATTGCGGATCAGGCGCGAACCATCCGCATTCCGGTGCACATGGTGGAAACCATCAACAAACTGATCCGTGTCTCAAGGCAGCTATTGCAGCAGTACGGCAGAGACCCGCTGCCGGAGGAACTGGCGAAGGAAATGGACATTCCGGAGGAGAAGGTGCGCGAGATTTTGAAGATTGCGCAGGAGCCGGTTTCGTTGGAGACACCCATCGGCGAGGAAGAGGACAGCCATTTGGGCGACTTTATTCCGGACGAGGACGCGCCCGCACCCGCAGAGGCAGCGGCATTCACACTGCTCAAAGAGCAGCTGATGGACGTGCTGGACACGCTGACCCCCCGCGAGGAGAAGGTGCTTAAGCTGCGGTTTGGTCTGGAGGACGGTCGTGCTCGTACGTTGGAAGAAGTGGGCAAGGAATTTCAGGTGACGCGTGAGCGTATCCGCCAGATTGAGGCAAAGGCGCTGCGTAAACTGCGGCATCCCAGCAGAAGCAAGAAATTGCGGGATTTCCTGGAATAATACGAGGGTGCGCAGCAGGAGCGCGCGGAAGCGAAAATAGGTTGCAAAAGCCGTATGCGAGAGGTGTGCGGCTTTTTGTTCTGAACGGAGCATGCGTGTCCTGCGGCAAAGCGGCGCGGGTTTGCATTGCGTGTGACGTTGGGAGTCAGGCGCGTGGCAGTGGGGCGAGAGTGAAAGGGGAGTGCCCGGCGCTTGCGCGGAATCTGCCAATGGATCGGGAGGGCACATGTTAACAAAGCGGATGCAGGCGATTGTGCGCATGGCGGGCGATTGTCCGTGTGTGGCGGATATTGGGTGCGATCACGGACTGGTTTGTGCCGCGATGCTGCGTGAGGGGATGACAACGCGGGCGATTGCGGCGGACATCAGTGCGGCTTCCTTGCGCAAGGCGCAGGAACTGGCGCAGCGCGAAGGGCTGGAAGGTTTCGAAACGCGCCTCGGCGATGGACTGAGTGTGCTGAAGCCGGACGAAGCACAGGTGATTATCATTGCGGGAATGGGCGGACTGCTGATGCAGGAGATGCTGCAGGCGTCTCCGCAGGTGGCGCGGGAGGCGCGACTGGTGTTATCCCCTAACCGCAATGCGCCGGAATTACGGCGCTTTTTAGCAAAAGAGGGGTATGGCATTGCGAATGAGGCATTGGTGCTGGAACGTGAGAAATACTATCCGGTCATGATTGCGCGTTGGGGGGAGCAGAGGGAAACAAACCCGCTGTTTTATTACGTGGGCAAGCAGCCGCTGATGCGCAAAGATGAGGAAATGAAGGCCTTTTTGCAGCAGCGCATTGCGGCGTGCGAGAAGATTTTAGCGGCTTTGCCGGAGGGGCGCGGCGTGCAACAAAGCGCGGTGCAGCAGGAATTAGAATATTATATGGAGGCGAAAAAATGGTTGTGAGCGCGAAACAGGTGGGACAGATGATTGAGCAGATGGCGCCGTTGCGCTACCAGTGCGATTGGGACAAAAGTGGATTTCATGTACAGTTGAATCAGTCGGATGTGACGGGGATATTGGTGTGTTTGGATGTTACGCCGCAGGTGATTGAGGAGGCAAAGCAGAAGCAATGCAACTTCATTTTGGCACATCATCCGTTGTTGTTTCGACCGGTGAGCTGCATTGACAATGCTTCTTATGAGGGAAGATGCGCTGCGGCGTTGATGGAGTCAGGAATCTCGCTTTATTGTGCGCATACGAGCATGGATGCAGCGGGACAGGGCATCAATGTTTTTCTGGCGCAAAAGCTGGGAATCGCGCATTGGGACTGGCTTACGCCGACTGCACACAAGAAATACTGCGAAGTGAGCGTCTATGTGCCGCACACGCACGCAAATTCGGTGCGTTTGGCGATGCATGACGGCGGCGCGGGGCGCATGGGGAACTACTCCTGCTGTTCTTTTTCGATTGAGGGAGAGGGGCGGTTTAAACCGGAGGAAGGCGCTGAGCCTTTCATCGGGAAACAGGGCGAGGTGGAGCGCGTGGACGAGGTTTGCGTGACATCGATTTGCGAGCAGAGAAAGCTGCCGGAAGTTTTGACGCTGATGCGTACGATGCACCCGTATGAGGAGCCTGCCATTCATGTGACGCCGATGGAACACCCCAGTGAAGTGGAAGCGGGGCTGGGTGTGATCGGCTGTTTTGAACAGCCCAAGCAGATGCGGGTTTTGCTGGATGAGATAAAGGCAGCGCTGGAAACTGACGCAGTACGCTTTTGCGGAGATTTGGACGATGAGATACAAACGGTTGCGCTGTGTGGCGGCGGAGGATCCGACCTGATTGAACTGGCGCGCAGTAAGGGAGCACAGGTTTTTTTGACAGGAGAGATCAAGCACAATTTTTATGTGGCAGCGGAGGGCATGGCGTTGGTGGAGGCCGGGCACTACGACACGGAAAAGTGTTTTTGCGAACTAACCGTAAAAGGTTTACAAACCATGGCGAATGAGTTAAACTATAAGTTGAGTATTTATGCGACGGAAAAGGAAAAACGTGCGTATATCAATTATTAGGAGGTTGACGCTTGAATAATTTGGAATTATTGTGGGATTTTCAAACGGCAGAGCTGGAGCTTGAGAACTTTGAAAACGAGCTTAAAAATACACAGACCAGAAAGAAGCTGGTGGCACAGCAGCAGATTTTTAATGCGAATCAGCAGAAGCTGAAGCAGTTGGAACAGGAATCTATACTCAATCAAAGCAAGATTTCTGAAATTTCGGTTCAGATCGAGCAGCTTGCCAAGCAGATGGAGCAGAAGCAAACAGAGATCGCAGAGGTGGAAGATCTTGATTTGGAGGACGTCTTTGTTGAGGACGTGCGCGAGATGGGAAAAGAATGCGACTCTGTTAAAAATGCGCTGGAACTCAATAAGCGTAAGCTGGTGGAGATCATTCACCGCTTGGAGCAATCGGAAGCGGAAGTGAAAGAGACGCTGGTGAAAATGAGCAACGCGAAGAAGCACTTTGACCAACTCAAAGAGGCACATGCGAAGGAATTGGACAGCGGCAAGGATGATTTGGAGCGGCTGCGTGGCGAGGTGGCAAAGGCAGCGCAAGGCATTGACGAGGCATTGATGGCGCAATATAAAAAGATCAAGCAGCATCGGCACAACCCGGTGGCGATCTTTAAAGACAATCGCTGTCAGGGATGCAACATGCAGCTGCCGTCCAGCGTATTACAGAACCTTAAAAACGACGACAAGATCATCACCTGCGAAAACTGCGGGAGAATTTTGTTTGTGCAAGAATAGGAAAAATGGAACCGCTGATGCGGTTGGATGAAACGGTTGAGGAGACTGGATGGTCGCGCGCTTTTGCGTGAGGAAAGTCCGAGCTCCGCAGGGCAGGACGCCGGGTAACACCCGGTGGAGGCGACTCCAAGGAAAGTGCAACAGAAACAAACCGCTCCCTTTGGGAGTAAGGGTGAAAGGGTGAGGTAAGAGCTCACCGGCCGTCTGGCGACAGAGGGCGCGTCTGTAAACCCCGTCCGGTGCAAGATTGATATGAGGACATTAAATGGTTGCCCGCCACGTCCTATGTAATCGCACGAGTCTGCTTGGCAACATCAGGCCTAGATAGATGACCATCAAAACAGAACTCGGCTTATAGGTTTCGCTCAACAACGTAAAAAAAGAGAGGTTGCTTTGGTAATCTCTTTTTTGATTGACCTTTTGCGCGATTTATGTAACACTGGGAGCAGAAAGAACAACGAGGCGGGGGGGGGATCGATCGTGATAAAAAGTTTGCATGTTTCATTGTTCTACTAGCCTTTACAATGTGCCTGGGGTGTGCGCCGGTGCAAGAGGAAGCAGGCATGAAGGAGGAGACGCAAAAGGAGGCGCCCGCTCCGACTGCTTGGACAGAGCCATCCGGGGAACCTGAAACGGAGGAAACGACTGAGCCAAGCGCAATCAGACGGGATGCACCGCAAAATGCGTCGGAGGCACCGGGGGAGTTTGAAATTGTGTTTTCCAATCCGCCGGATGATTTTGTGCTGGACGGGCGCTATGGCAGCCCGATGGGCTTTGCGGGTACGGCGTTTGTATATGAGGATGAATCGCAAGAGCAGCCTGACGTTGTGGAATTGGATATGGCTCCCGCATTTGATGTTTATGCACACAAGGATGCAGAGGGGAATATGCAGCTTCGCGCGTATGGACAGAAATTTCGCGTAATGTCCAAGCGTGTCAATGCGGATGGTGCGATGGAAAAGATTCTGGCGGAACAACCGGAGCCGGACGGCAGCGGGATGTACGCGGTGATGCTAGACCTGTGGCCGGACGTTGCAAATGTATACACGGAATTGGATGCGCCGATTGCGCTTGAACAGGAGAACTTTGCGCCGGAGTCTTGAGGATGACACGAAAGGAAAAATGATGCAGGGATTTTTACCCGTAAATGCGCAGGAGATGCGTGAGGCGGGGATCGAGCAGCTTGATTTTATCTTTGTGACGGGGGATGCGTATGTGGATCACCCGTCCTTTGCGCATGCGCTGATTTCGCGTTATCTGGTGGCGCATGGGTACTCTGTGGGGATACTGGCGCAGCCGGACATGGGGAATGCCCATGCCTTTGAAGCGTTGGGCAGGCCGCGACTGGGCTTTTTGGTGGGCAGCGGAAATTTGGACAGCATGGTGAACCTGTATTCGGTGAACAAAAAAAAGAGGGCAAAGGACGTCTATGCGCCGGGCGGCAAGCAGGGGAAAAGACCGGAATATGCGTGTGTGGCTTACACCAAACGAATTCGGGCGGCATACGGCGAGATTGCGGTGATATTGGGCGGCATCGAGGCGAGCCTGCGACGGTTTGCGCATTATGATTATTGGAGCGGGCAGGTGAAGCCTTCCGTGTTGCAGGAAAGCGGCGCGGATCTGCTGGTATACGGCATGGGGGAGCGCGCCATTTTGCAGATCGCGGAGGCGTTGGACGGCGGATTGCCCGTGCGGGACGTCACATACGTGGAGGGCACGGTCTATCGTGCGGCGAATTGCGAGCGGGTCTACGACTATGAGGCGCTGCCTTCTTATGCGCAGGTGAAGCGGGACAAGCGGTTGTACGCGCAGGCGTTTGAGTTGCAGATGCACCGCCGCAAATGCCCTTTGGTACAGCAGCATGACGGTGAGGTCATTGTGCAGAACATTCCGGCAGAGCCGCTGTCGCAGCAGGAGCTGGACTTTGTGTACGCACTGCCTTATCAGCGGACGCAGCATCCCATGTATGCGCAGCCTGTTCCGGCGTTGGAGGAGGTGCGATACTCCATTACGGCGACGCGCGGCTGCATCGGCGCGTGTGCGTTTTGCGCGCTATACTATCATCAGGGCAAGGATGTGGTTTGGCGCAGCGAACGCAGTGTGCTGGAAGAGGCGGACGCATTTTTGCAGGAACGCGCGTTTAAAGGAAATATTCATGATGTGGGCGGCCCGACGGCGAATTTTTACGGGGTGCGCTGCACCAATCCCAAGGGGCGGTGTGATACGCGGCGCTGCCTGACCCCAAAGCCGTGCAGATTTTTGAAGGAAGACCATCAGCGGTATTTGAGATTGCTGCAAAAGCTGCGGGAAAAACCGGGGATCAAGAATGTATATATCCGATCGGGGATTCGCTATGACTTTGCGTTGCTGGAACGGGAGGGCGCGTTCATTCGACAACTGGCAAAGCATTATGTGAGCGGACAGCTGAAGCTGGCACCGGAGCATGTGAGCGGGCGTGTGCTGCGCCATATGGGCAAGCCGGAATTTGAAGTGTACGAGCGGTTTTGCCAAAAATTTAACGCGGCGAGCGCGCGATGCGGCAAAGCGCAGTATGTGCTGCCGTACTTTATGTCCTCCCATCCGGGGTGCACGTTGCAGGATGCGATTGCCTTGGCGGAGCATATCCGCGACAGTGGATTTATGCCGGAACAGGCGCAGGATTTTTACCCGACGCCCGGAACGCTTGCAACCTGCATGTTTCATACGGGCATTGACCCGCAGACGGGAAAACCGGTGGAGGTGATCCGCAAGGCAGAGGAAAAGAATATGCAGCGTGCATTGATCCACTACAAGATGCCCGAAAACCGTGCGATGGTACGCAAGGCATTGCAGGAAGCGGGACGGGAGGACTTGATCGGCTTTGGGAAAAAGTGTCTGGTGTCTCCGGCGCAGGGTGAAACCCCGAAAGGCGGAACGCCACGCAAGCCGGAACGGACGAAACACGTGGACGCAAGCCGCAGACAAGGCGCGAAAAAGCGAAAAACACAGCGAAAAAAGTGAAGAAAGTGTAAAGTTTTAGCGTCTTTGAGTAAAATTCTTGCTTATAGGTTATAAATAAGGTATAATATCTGCTGTATTGCTATTAATGATATTTCAAGCGGAATCAAGCGCGGATATCAGAATAAAGAGGTTTTATAGGAGGAGTCAAATGGCAACGAAATTGGAAAAGCTTGAGGGGAACAAAGCGAAGCTAGAAATCGCAATCAGCGGCGAGACGTTTGAAGACGGTCTTCAGAAAGCTTATTTGAAAAACAAAGCGAAGTTCTCGCTTCCGGGGTTCCGCAAGGGCAAGGCTCCGCGTAAGATGATCGAACAATTTTACGGCACGCAGGTATTTTTTGAGGATGCGCTGGACGAGGTGATTCCGCCGGCGACGCAGGCCGCGATAGAAGAACACAAGCTGGAGATCGTTTCCAGACCGGAATATGACATTACAAGCATTGACCCCACAGAGGGCATCATCTTTACGGCAGAGATGTTTTTGAAGCCGGAAGTGGAGCTGGGTCAATATGAGGGCATTGAGATTACGCAGCCGAGCGCAAAAGTAAGCGCCAAGGAAGTGAGCGCGGAGCTGGAACGTTTGCAAAACCAGAACGCAAGATGGGTGGACGTAGAACGCGCGGTGAAAAACGGCGATACGGTGGTCATTGATTATTCGGGCAGCGTGGAGGACGTGAAGTTTGACGGCGGCACGGCAGAACAGCAGACGCTGGAAATTGGTTCGGGCAGATTTATTCCCGGATTTGAAGAGCAGATTGTTGGCATGAAAATCGGCGAGGAGAAGGACATTAACATCAAATTCCCCGATGAATATGCGCCGGAACTGGCCGGTAAGGACGCGGTGTTTGCAATCAAGCTGCACGGCGTGAGAGAGCGCCAGCTGCCGGAACTGGATGATGACTTTGCGCAGGATGTTTCGGAATTTGAGACATTGGCTGATTACAAAAAAGACATCAAAGAAAAATTGACGGCGAAAGCAGAGATGCGCGCAAAGGCAGACAAAGAGCAACAGCTTTTGAGCGCGTGTGCACAGAACGCGAAAGTGGAAATCCCTGATGTTATGGTGGAAAGCCAGATCGACTATCAGCTGCAGCAGATGCAGTATCAGTTGATGTATCAGGGCATCAAGATGGAAGATTATCTGCAATATCTGGGCAAATCCATGCAGGAATTCCGTGAGGAAGGACGCGAGGAGGCAGCCAAGCAGGTGAAAATGCGTCTGGTGGTTGAGGCTCTGATTGAAAAACTGGGTCTTACACCTTCGGATGAGGACATGGAAAAGAAGCTTGCCGAGATGGCGGCCGAAGCGGGTAAAACACCGGAGGAATACAGAAACCTTATGGGTGCGGAAGCTTCGGATTACCTCAAAGATCGCGTTGTGATGGAAATGCTGTATGATTACCTGCATGCCAAAGCGGTTGTGAAGGAAGCAAAAGAAGAAGCGGAGAAAAAGCCCGCAGCGAAGAAAGCGGCTGCAAAGCCCGCGGCAGACAAAGAGAAAAAGCCTGCGGCGAAAAAAGCAGCGGCAGACAAAGCTGAGGATGCGCCGGCAAAGCCTAAAAAAGCACCGGCAAAAAAGGCGAAGGCTCCTGAAGAAGGGGCGGAGAAATAATACAGAATAAAATCGGCGTGACGCTGCCCCGAATGGTACATCGGGGCAATGTGCATGCTGCGCTCTGTAGCAACCGCGTTTGGCTTCAGGAACAGGAACGGAGGCAAAACAAGATATGAGTTTAGTACCCATTGTAGTAGAACAGACCAATAGAGGCGAGCGCTCTTATGATATTTTTTCGAGATTGCTCAAGGACAGAATCATCTTTTTGACCGGCGAGATCGAGGACGGGATGGCGAACCTTGTGGTTGCGCAGCTCATTTTCCTTGAGGCGGAGGATCCGGACAAGGACATATACTTATACATCAACAGTCCCGGCGGTTCCACGACCGCAGGTATGGCGATTTATGACACGATGCAGTACATTAAATGTGATGTGAGCACGATTTGTATTGGTATGGCGGCATCCATGGGCGCGTTTTTGATGACGGCGGGCGCGAAGGGCAAGCGCAAGGCACTGCCCAACAGCGAAATCATGATTCATCAGCCTTTAGGCGGCGCAAGCGGTCAGGCGACTGACATTGCCATTCATGCGCAGCGTATTTTGGACTTCAAGAAGAAAATGACCCGAATTATGAGTGAACGTACCGGTCAGCCGTTAGAAAAAGTGGAAGCGGATATGGAACGCGACTACTTTATGGGTGCGGAAGAAGCGCTGAAATACGGTATTGTGGATGAGATCATCCAGCCCAAACAATAATCAGACGAATTCAGGATAGAAAGCGGAACAACTCGTTTTCTATCTTGCATATCATATTGGATGAGCTTTGTCTGATCCGAGGAACGTAACAAACGCTTTCCTGTCGCAACATGCAAGCAGCGTGCTGCGATCCGCGAAATGACGCGGGTCAAAAAACATAGAATGCTTTTTGACGGAGAATAGTATTGAGATTGGTGAAAAGATGTACAATGATTTTGGAGATAAGGACGTCGTGCGTTGCACCTTCTGCGGAAAAGCATCCGACGAAGTAAAGCGACTGGTTGCGGGTCCGGGCGTATACATCTGTGATGAGTGCATTGCCCTGTGCAATGAGATTATCGCGGAGGGAAACGAAAAGGAAGAGCAAGAGCAGGAATTTAATCTGCCGATTCCGGCAGAGATTTTGCGGACACTGGACGAATATGTGATCGGACAGGAAAAAGCGAAAAAATATCTTGCGGTTGCGGTATATAATCATTATAAGCGTGTGGAAAGCAAAGTGGAGGATGACACGGAGCTGCAAAAGAGCAATGTTTTGATGCTGGGCCCGACGGGTAGCGGCAAGACACTGCTGGCGCAGACGCTGGCGAAGGTGCTGAACGTGCCCTTTGCGATTGCGGATGCAACGTCGCTCACCGAGGCGGGGTATGTCGGCGAGGATGTGGAAAACATTTTGCTCAAGCTGATTCAGGCGGCGGACTATAACATCGACCTTGCGCAGAAGGGCATTATCTACATCGACGAGATCGACAAGATTGCGCGTAAGACGGAGAACCCGTCTATCACGCGGGATGTGTCCGGCGAGGGTGTGCAGCAGGCGCTGCTGAAGATTTTAGAGGGTACGGTTGCGAGCGTGCCACCGCAAGGCGGCAGAAAACATCCGCATCAGGAGTTTTTGCAGATTGACACAACAAACATTTTGTTCTTATGCGGCGGCGCGTTTGATGGGCTATCTTCCATCGTGGAGCAGCGCGTCGGCAAAAAGATGATGGGATTTGGTGCGGACATCAAGAGCAAGAAAGAGAAGGACGAAGGTCAGCTGCTGGAGCAGGTGCAGCCGGAGGACTTACTCAAGTTTGGACTGATTCCGGAATTTGTAGGCAGACTGCCCGTGGTGGTCAACCTGCATTCACTGGATGAAGCGGCGCTGATTGAGATTTTGACCAAGCCGAAAAATGCGATCACCAAGCAGTTTAAGAAGATGTTTGCGATTGACGGCGTGGAACTGGAATTCGAGGAAAAGGCGCTGCGCAAAGTGGCAGAGCTTGCCATTGAACGCAAAACGGGTGCGCGTGGTCTGCGCAGCATTATGGAATCCTCGATGATGGATATTATGTTCGACATTCCTTCGCGTGACGACATCTTGAAATGCGTGATCACAGAGGAAACCATCGATAACAACAAACCCATCCTGGTGGTGGGAGAAAAGCAAAAGGCGATTCCGGCAGCTGCGACTCCGGCACCGAAAAAGAAGTCCAAGGAGACGGCATCCTAAGGTGCGCGGAACCGAGCCCCTCCGCTTTGCGAAGGGGAAGCACGCAGTGTTATCCTGCGCCAGCGACGGTATGTCAGGCGTACAACGAGTGGATGAACGGTGTGTGAGCGGACGTAATATGGGATCCTGAGTTCGAGACGCAGGTGCATAGAAATCAAAAACCCCCGTGGCTGCGAATTGCGTGCGGGGGTTTGATATATACGAAAACAAAGGAGAGAATCGATTTTGAACATACAAGTGATGCCAATGGTCGCCTTGCGCGGCCTCGTGATTTTTCCTTATATGGTATTGCACTTTGACGTAGGGCGGGATATGTCCGTTGCTGCGGTGGAAGAGTGCGTGGTGCAGGGAAAAGAGATTTTTCTCGTGGCACAAAAGGATTTGAAGGTGGAGATGCCGGAGGCGGAAGAACTGTATGCGATTGGCACCATTGCCACCGTAAAGCAGGTTTTGAAGCTGCCCGGTGAAACGCTGCGGGTGCTGGTGGAAGGAAAACGCCGTGCGCGCTTTTTGGCGTATGCGCAGACCGAGCCATATTTGACAGCGCAGGTGGAGAGCATTGAGGAACAGACGGAGTTTGACCAGACCAATACCATTGTGATGGAGGCGTACATGCGCCGCATCAACAGCCTGTTTGAAAAGTTTGCCACGCTGGGTGCGAGAGTGCCGGGGGAGACGCTCTTTACCATCAGTGAAGTGGCGGAACCGGGGAAGTTTGCGGACATGATTGCCTCGAATGTCGCGATTAAGATGGCGGATAAGCAACGCGTTTTGGACTGTGTGGACGTGCTGGAACGGCTGCAAATGGTATTGAGCATTTTAAAACGTGAAATTGAAATTTCTGAGATTGACCGCGAGATCGCAACCAATGTAAGGCGGCAGATTGATCAGACGCAGAAGGAATACTTCCTGCGCGAGCAGATGAAAGCGATTCAAAAGGAACTGGGCGAAGGGGAGAACGACGCGGACGAGATCGACGAACTGCGCGAAAAAATTGCCGCGCTACCCATGAGCGAGGAAGCGCGAACCAAAGCCGAGAAGGAACTGGCGCGTATGGCACGCATGTCCTCCGGGTCGCCGGAGGTGAGCGTGATTCACAGCTATTTGGATTGGCTGACTACGCTGCCGTGGGGTGCTTATACCGAGGATGATCTTGACTTGCAGCATGCGCGCAAGATATTGGACGAGGATCATTATGGGCTGGAGAAGGTGAAAGACCGCATCATTGAATTTTTAGCGGTGCGGAAGCTGAAAAGTGATATGCGCGGGCCGATTTTGTGCCTGGCCGGTCCTCCCGGCGTGGGAAAGACCTCCATTGCGAAGTCCATCGCGCGGGCACTGGGGAAAAAATATGTGCGGATGTCGCTGGGCGGTGTGCGCGATGAGGCGGAAATCCGCGGACATCGGCGCACCTACATTGGCGCGATTCCGGGGCGCATCATCACATCCATCAAGCAGGCAGAGAGCATGAATCCGCTGTTTTTACTGGATGAGATCGACAAGATGTCCTCAGACTTTCGTGGCGATCCCGCATCGGCGATGCTGGAAGTGTTAGACCCGGAAATTAACAGCACATTCCGCGATCATTATTTGGATGTGGAATTTGATCTTTCGCAGGTGTTGTTTTTAACGACGGCGAACGACACGGGAACCATACCCGGCCCGCTGTATGATCGTATGGAAATCATCCACATTGACAGTTACACGGATGTGGAGAAACTGAACATTGCCAAGCGGCATTTGATTGCGAAGCAGGCGAAGGAGCATGGCATTGATCGTAAAATGATTCGCATTTCTGATTCTGTTATCATGGACATCATTCATCGATATACGGCGGAGAGCGGCGTGCGCAGTTTGGAGCGCCAGATTGCGGCGCTCATGCGTAAGGCGGCGGTGAAGATCGCGGCTGAGCAGGAAGAAGTGGTCAAGGTGACGCGCTCCAATTTGAAATCATTTTTGGGGCTGCCAAAACGCAGTGAGACAGATCGCATCAAAAAGGACACGGTGGGCGTGGTGACAGGCCTTGCGTGGACTGCGGTGGGAGGGCAGACCATGCCCATTGAAGTCTCTGTTTTGGACGGGAACGGTAAGATCGAACTGACCGGGCAACTGGGCGACGTGATGAAGGAGAGCGCGCGTACGGGGATATCCGTGGTGCGCGGCATGGCGAAAAAATGGAAAATTCCAACAGACATCAACGAAACGGTGGATTTGCACATTCATGTGCCGGAGGGGGCGATCCCCAAGGATGGCCCTTCTGCGGGTGTGACGATGGTGACTGCGCTGATTTCGGCATTGACCAAGACGCCTGTACGGCATGATCTTGCAATGACCGGCGAGATCACGCTGACGGGGCGGGTGCTTAAAATCGGCGGGGTGAAGGAAAAGGTGCTGGCGGCGCTGCGCCACGGGATTCACACCATTATTTTACCCAAGGATAACCAAAATGATTTGGAAGAACTGCCGGACAATGTCAAGCAGCAGTTGCACTTTATCTTTGTATCGAACGTCAATGAGGTGCTGCATCATGCGCTGGTAGGGGAGAAACCGCATGCAGATTAAACAGGTGGCGTTCTCCACGAGTATCAAAGAGGCATCGGCGTATCCGAACGACTTGCCGGAAATTGCGTTTGCGGGAAAATCCAATGTGGGGAAAAGCTCTCTGCTGAATTTTATCGCAAACAATTTTAAGCTGGCGTATGTGAGCAAGCAGCCGGGCAAGACGCGGCTTATCAACTATTTTTTGGTGAACAATGCGTTTTATCTGGTAGATTTGCCCGGATATGGGTTTGCCAAGGTAGCGAAGTCCGAGCAGGAAGGCTGGGATGCGATGATGCAGGGATTTTTCTCTGTGGCGAAGCAGTTGCGCGCGTTGGCGATTTTGATGGACATTCGGCACAATCCAACGCGTGAGGATGTGCACATGGTGGAATATGCTGCGGCATACGGGATTCCGTTTGTGGTGCTTGCGACCAAGGCGGATAAGATTGCGAAGTCCAAGCGGCCGCATGCTGCGAAGCTGGTGAAGGATTTTTTGTTGCAGAATGTGCAGGCGGAGGTGGATTTTCGCGTGATTCCCGTTTCTGCGCACGATAAATTGGGCAAAGAAGCTGTGCTGGCGTATTTTGACGAGGTACTGATGCTTGGGGAGGACGCGTGAAGGTTTTTGCCATTGGAGACTTGCATATTTCACTTGCCAAGCCCAAGGAAATGGATGTGTTTGGAGCGCACTGGGAAAACCATTTTGAGCGCATCTGCGAGGACTGGAACGCGCGTGTAGGCGCGCAGGACGTGGTGCTGTTGCCCGGTGACATCAGTTGGGCGATGACGCTGGAGGAGGCGAAGCCGGACATCTATGCCATCTGCGCATTGCCAGGGCGGAAAATTTTCCTGCGGGGCAATCATGATTACTGGTGGGGTTCGCTGGGGAAAGTGAACAGTCTGCTGCACGAGGGGGCGTATGCGCTGCAAAACAACTGCGTGTTGCTGGATGGCATTGCATTTTGCGGCAGCCGTGGATGGACCTTGCCGCAGGAGGGCTTTTCTGCGCAGGATCAGAAGATTTTCGATCGGGAGAAGATTCGACTGGAGCTTTCCTTGCAGGCGGCGCAGAAGCGGAAGTTCGACCGGTTGATTGTGCTGATGCACTTTCCACCGCTGTACGCCGATCAACTGCACACGGAGATGACTGAAATCATCGAGCGGTATCCGGTGGAGCAGGTGGTGTTCGGGCACCTGCATGGTGAGATTTGCAAATATGTGAATTTGAGTGATCTGGTGGTGGAGAACATTACTTATAATTTGGTTTCGGCGGATTATCTGGATTTTCGGTTGAAGGAAATTTTGTGAGGATGCTTGCCGTGCGAACCTGTAATCACAGAAAATGAAAGTGCCCGTCGGCTGACCGAGGGGCATTTTTGTAATATGATCGAAAAGGATGCCACAGCTCGTGCGCGCAAAAGAAAAAATTGCGTTCTGTTATGGTACGCGACTTGGGTGCAGTTTCATGCTGGTGGCTAATGTGATCGAAAAAGATGCGGCATAACGCGAGCATAAAAGAAAAAATCGCGTACTATTATGGTGCGCGGTTTGGGTGCGGCACCGTGCCGCCGGTGGTCAATTTAGGTCTTGAACACGCATATGGCGGAGCATTTTGCTTTGCTTTTGGCTGTGCCTGGTGAAGAAAAAAATGCACAGCAGTATGACGGTGATGATATTTGCCGAGGCGAACATGCCTAAGCGCGCCCCAAGCAATTCCGGCACAGTCATAGAATCGGACACAAGGGTTAAGGACAAAAAGACAGAGATGGCAAGCGCGGCAATGGGCAGAATGAGCCCGAAAAGCGCTTTTTCTCTTCTGGACAGGAAGATTTGCGCTATGATTGCCAGCGCACACAAGCCCAATATAGTTGCGGCAAATACAAATTTCAGTGAAACGACCATGTTTGTTTCCTCCTGTGATTGTCAGTGCTTTGTGCATTTGCGTTAGCATAATACGAAGCTGTTGATGCATTATATTAAATATAACATTGAATAAAATTAAAGTCAATAGATAATATATGGTTAAATATTATATATTGACCCGATAAAGACATCAGAAAATCAGACGTGATTTTGCTCTTTGAGCCGTTGCCGCACTTTGCGATATTCGAGAATGGGGGAATCGGCGGGGAACAGGTTTTCGTGCATGTACAAATCGGTCTTTTTCGGAAGCTGGGTTTCCACCACGCGCCGATCCTGATGTAGCACCTTGATGGAGAACAGTTTGCCGATCCAGTTGGTGAGCTCGCGCAGCAACGGGATTTTGACATAACCTTGGTAATAGCGCACGTAGACCATGGAGTTTTCTTCATCAACAGGCACAAACGCGGCAAAAACGCGCATCTTATCCGCAATCAGGTTTTGCCAGATATTGGGGAATCGGAATTGCAGAGAAAACCAATCCTGATAATCTGTGATCTCATCCGGCTTTTTGCCGATGGTTTTGCCATCGTCCACAAGGTTGTGCACATAGAATGTCATCGTTTCATCGTCATAGACGACCTTGGGACCGTCACAAATTGTTTTGTTACCTCGCCCAATGGTATTATAATGCACAAAAGGAACGTGCGCTGCGTCCAACTGGTTTTCGATGCAACGGGAGTAGTGCACCTTCCAAGGGTCGGTGATGGTCATATAACTCATAGAATCCAGCTCGTCAAAGAAGGGAAGAGGCGGATAGCTTTCGCGCTCGTCGCCGTACCACAACCAAATGAAGCCATGTGCTTCCTCTACATGATAGTGCTTGACTTTAAAGTTGGGCGGAACGGGCGCTGCCATGCCGCTGGCAGGAATCACCGTAGCCTTGCCCGTGCCGTCATATTCGATGCCGTGGAAGGGGCAGGCGACGGTATCGCCGCAGTGCTTTCCTAAGGCAAGAGAGGCGCCTCTGTGGCAGCATAAATCTGCAATGCACTGCACAACGCCGTTGCGACCTCGAAAAAAAAGCATTTTTTCGCCCAGACGTTTGATGCCCAGCAGTTTGTGAGCCTTGACTTCCTTGCTGCTTAATACTGCGTACCATTGTTGTTCAATCATTTCCGTTACGTCCTTTCTACTGTTGCTGATGTCACGTTATATTTTTACACGGCACGCAAAAGAATAAACAGAAACCTGATTTTGTTGCAAAAAATAAAGTTTAGCAGCCTGGAATTTTCGGATATGAGAGGATGGTACAAATAACAGGTCTTACTGCCTGTGAATCGCAAGTAGTAAGACCTGTTGCCATTTGTTCAAAATATGTTTCAACTGTTTCGCGTTACTCTAAAATGTGGTTGCCCTGTTGCAGGAAATAAGATAGAGCTTACACACTGATCAGCTTATTCAAAAATTGTTTGATGCGATCTTCCTTGGGATTGACGATGAGGTCATCCGGAGTACCGCGATCGATGATTTTCCCGTCGTCCATAAACACGACCTCATTTGCGACTTCCTTTGCAAAGCCCATTTCGTGTGTGACGATGAGCATGGTCATGTGCTCGGCAGCAAGCTCCTTGATGACGGTGAGCACCTCGCCGGTCAGTTCCGGATCCAGCGCGGAGGTAGGCTCGTCAAAGCACAAGATATCCGGTCCGATTGCTAGCGCGCGTGCAATGGCGACGCGTTGACTCTGCCCGCCGGAAAGCTCGCAGGGATAGGCATTGGCTTTTTCCAGCAAACCGACCTTATTGAGCAGCCATTTTGCGGTTGCGATTGCCACATCCTTTTCTGTGCCCTCCACATGAATGGGGGCAAGCGTGATGTTCTCCAGCACGGTCAAGTGAGGAAACAGGTTGAAATTCTGAAAGACCATGCCGAGTTTGAGCCGCGCAAGGCGCAATTCATCGTCCTTGAGATAGACCGATTTGCCGTTCTGCTCGCTGCACAGTGGTGTGCCGCTGATGGAGATGACACCTTTTTCCACGCGCTCCAGACAGTTGATGCAGCGCAGCAGCGTGCTTTTTCCCGAGCCGGAAGGCCCAATGACCGCAACAACCTGTCCGCGCTCCATGGTCAGACTGACGTCCTTTAGGACATGAATATCGCCAAAACTCTTATATAAATGAGATGCTTCTAAAATAGTCATTGATTTCACCTAAAACCGATAATAATTCATGCGTCTTTCAATCCGCTTTAACACGAAGCTGACGACTGTATTGATTGCGAGATAGAAGAGCATTGCGACGATGAAGGGCATAATGCTTGCTTCGCGCATTGCAGCGGAGTTTGCCATTTGGAGCAGATCACCCAGTGAGAGGATGCTGACCAGTGCCGTGTCTTTGACGAGGTTGATGACCTCGTTGCCCATAGACGGCAGCACAATTTTAAACACCTGTGGAATGATAATGCGGCGCATGGTGAGGCGTTTGGACAAGCCCAGCACGGATGCAGCCTCGTATTGCCCGCGGTTAATGGACTGAATACCGCCGCGGAAGATTTCACTAAAGTATGCCGTATAATTCAGTACAAACGAAAGCAGAGCAGATTCAAACTTGCCAATCGGGATGCCAAGCAGCAAGTTCAGCCCAAAATACAGGAACAACACCTGCAAAATGAGCGGAGTACCGCGCATCAAGACCAGATATACCGTATAGATGCCGCGTACAATTTTGTTTTTGCCCAGGCTAATCTGCGAACCCAAAAAACCCAGCGGAATTGAGCAGAGCAAAGTCAGTGCAAACAGCGCAAGCGTGATGCCCAAACCACCTGATAACTCAAGAAACAAACTGCCAAAGTTTTCCAAAAGAATGACTCCTTCCAAACGAATGGAAGGGTTGCAAACAAAATGCTTGCAACCCGTGTGTATTAGATTCTGATTCGATTATGCGACGATGGTGACATCTCTGCCGAACCACTTTTCGCTGATTTGTGCCAGAGTGCCGTCTGCCTTCATATCTTGCAGTGCCTTCCACACTTGATCGTGCAAGGCTTGATCCTTTTTGCGGAAGCCGATGCCATATTGCTCGGGCGCGAGGCTTTCATCCAAAATGCGATAATCCCCCGGAGACTTTGCAACATAGTAATCTGCGACAACGGAATCCACCGCGAGGGCATCCGTCTGCCCTGCTTTGACATCCAGCAATGCAGTGACATTATCTTTGAAGTCAAGCTGCTTTGCGATGGAAGAGGACAATTCTGCGTTTGCGGCAATGGCTTCCTGAGCGGAGGAACCATCCTGCACGGCAACCGTTTTGCCTGCGAGATCTGCAAGCGTTTGAATGGGCGAATCCGCCGTGACAACGATGACCTGCTTGTTTTCCATATATGGCGCGGACATCAGAACTTTTGCCTTGCGATCGTCCGTGATGGTATAGCCATTCCAGATCACATCAATGTTGCCAGCTTCCAGCTCCAGCTCTTTTGCTTTCCAATCAATGGCGGAAAGAACGACTTCTTTGCCGATGCGCTTGCCGACTTCGGTTGCGAGGTCTACATCAAAGCCGGTGAGCTGACCGTCTTCGCTTTTGAAGCCCATAGGCGGGAAGCTATCGTCCATGCCAACGATGAATGTGTTAGAGGACTTGGGCGCGCAACCGAATGCAACGCCGACGCACAGAAGTACGAGTAATGCGATAACAATAATTTTTTTCATGATCTTCTCCTTGAATTCGATTAATGTGTCTATTATAATTCATCGTGCTAAATTAGTAAAGTGGTTTCCGGCTAAACGGATAAAAAGTTTGCGGAAGCGGGAAGAAGATGATGTGCGGGATGAGGTTGCTTGTACAATGTGAGATTTTGAAATATAATGGGAAGAAAACAAACGATTTTTCAAGCTTTGAGGTGGCGAATGAAACGGATTGCCATAATAGATGATGACGTATACATCGGCGATATGCTGGAGGAGGCGCTGCAAAAGGAAGGGTATGACACGATGCGCGCATACTCCGGAACAGAGGCGCTTTTGCTTTTTTTGCAGCATCGACCGGATCTTGTGTTGCTGGATTTGATGCTGCCGGGGCTGTGCGGCGAAGAAGTGCTTTTAAAAGTGCCGGAGGTTCCCGTGATCGTAGTCAGCGCAAAGATAGGCATGGACGACAAGGTGCAACTGCTTTTGAACGGTGCGGTAGACTATGTGACGAAGCCTTTTGAAATCAAGGAGTTGCTGGCGCGCATTCAAGTGCACTTGCGACCGCGCGCTACGACAGGTGGGGACGCGGTATTGCGGCATGGCGATCTTTGCCTTGACACGACCGCGCATCAAGTGACGGTGAAAGAGCAACCGGTGCGGCTCACCAAGACAGAATTTGCTATTTTGAAGCATCTGATGCAGAATCCGCATCAAGTGATCACGAAGTCGCAAATGCTGGATCGAATTTGCGTTGACACGCCGGACTGTGTGGAAAGCTCGTTAAAAGTGCATGTGAGCAATTTGCGCGGCAAACTGCGGGCGCAGGGCGAGAAAGAATACATAGAAGCGGTGTGGGGCATCGGGTTTAAGCTGATCTGAGAACTTTACGATTTCTTAACCCTTTTCTTTACCGGTTCCTGATCTAAGCCGTGATACCATTACAGCATCATACACAAGGAGGTCATGATGTGGAATATGTATTAGAAACACAGAATTTGTGTAAGCAGTATCACGCATGCAAGGCGCTGGACGGAATATCCATGCGCATTGAAAAAGGAGCCGTTTATGGATTTGTAGGCAGGAACGGCGCGGGGAAAACTACGTTGATCCGGATGATCTGCGGTTTGCAAAGTCCGACGGACGGCGCATACACGCTGTACGGGAAACGGAACACGGCGGTAGACATCGGGGAAGCCCGCCGCAGGATGGGCGCCATCGTGGAGACACCGTCGCTCTACCTGGACATGACGGCGGAGGAAAACCTGAAGGCGCAATACCGTGTGTTAGGACGCCCTTCCTTTGAAGGCATTCATCAACTATTAGGGCTGGTCGGTTTAAGCGGCACCGGAAAAAAGAAAGCGAAGCACTTCTCGCTGGGGATGCGGCAGCGGCTGGGGATTGCCGTGGCGCTTGCAGGCAGTCCGGATTTTCTGGTGCTGGACGAGCCGATCAACGGGCTTGACCCTCAGGGGATCGTGGAAATGCGAGAGCTGATTTTAAAGCTGAATCGGGAACATTTGATTACGGTGCTGATTTCCAGCCACATTTTGGACGAGCTATCCCGACTGGCAACGCATTACGGCTTTATTGACAGCGGAAGAATGGTCAAAGAGATTAGCGCGGAAGAGCTGGAGCGCAGCTGCCGTAAGTGTATGAGGCTTGCGGTTTCGGACATTCACGCACTTGTCCGTTCGCTGGATGCGATGGGCATTGAATACACCGTGACGGCGGATGATGAAGCGGATCTGTATGGTGAATGGAACATCGCAGAGCTGACCCGCGCGCTGGACAAGCAACATTGCACGATAAAAAACATGGTGACACGTGATGAAAGCCTCGAAAGCTACTACATCAATTTGCTGGGAGGTGAGCATCATGCGTAACTTGATCCGAGCAAATATAGCGAGAATGATGCGTGACAAGGTTGTTTGGATTTTGATGGCGGCCGCGCTGGTGATAGGATTGATTGCGCTCTACGGACAATACAAAAGCGTGCAGGAAAACGGATACGCCGCATTTCCGGAGTCGAGCGCTATGGGCGCTTTTGTGCTGGTGGGCATTGTGCTTAGCAGATTTGCACCGCTGTTTATTGGCACGGAATACAGCGATGGAGCGATGCGCAACAAGATTGCCGTAGGAGCGAAGCGCGCACAGCTTTATCTTTCCAATTTTATTACTTGTGCGATTGCAGGGCTTTTGATTGATTTCGTATATATCATCGTCCTTTCGGCAGTGGGGTTCGCACTGCTTGGCGCGGCGACAACGCCGATCGCCACATTGCTGATATGGGGTTTGGTTGGCATATTGCTGACGTTGAGTTGGGCGGCCATCTTTACACTGATTACCATGCTGATCACCAACAAGGCGGTTTCCGCAATTTTCTGCCTGCTGCTTGCAATCGTCGCATTAATGGTAAGCAATAACATGAATATGCTGCTGCACGAGCCGGAGTTTTATGATGGCATGGTGTCCAATGTAGCGGGCGCGGAGGAAACGGCGGAGGGTGAGACGACAGAATACAGTATGCAGTATGTGAAGAATATCCCCAACCCCAAATATGTCCCGCCGGAGCAGCGTCCGGTGATGCAGGCTATTGTGGACATCCTGCCCGTGGGACAGGCATGGCAGATCACGAACCGTGAGGTTTTGCAGCCGTGGCTGCTTCTGCTGTACTCTGCCGTGGTGATTGTGCTTGCAAACGGGCTGGGAATCCTTGTGTTTCGAAGAAAAGACTTGAAGTAGGTGATCGAATGCTTTGGCTGCTTTGCGGACTGTGTATTGTGCTGGGAATCGTTATCATCATCTTGCTTTGCAAAATTGCCGATTTACATAAATCGGCGGGTGAGATTGGCGCGACATTTTCCGCAAGGCTGCATCAGGATACGAACGTTGGCATTGATAGCACAAGCGCTGACCGAACCATGCGCTGCCTTGCGGCAGAACTGGATAAGCAACTGAAATTGTTGCGGCGCAGGCACATTCGCTTTACGCAGGGCGATCGTGAACTGAAGGACGCTGTTACGAACATTGCGCATGATCTGCGCACGCCGCTAACGGCGATTTGTGGTTATATGGAGCTGATGCAACGGGAGGAGCTGCCGCAGAATATCCGGAACTATTTGCGGATTGTTGAGAATCGAATCGAAGCAATGAAGCATTTGACAGAAGAACTTTTTCGTTATTCGGTGATCGCGTCAACGGCGGAGGATGACAGAGAGCCGGTGATTTTGAATCGCGCGATTGAGACGTGCATTGCAGCACATTACAGCGCCTTGCAAGAGCGCAACATAGAGCCGGAGATTTCCATGCCTAAGAAAGCCATCGAGCGGAATCTCAATGGCGCTGCCGTCGCCCGCATTCTGGACAACATCATAGGCAATGCGCTTAAATACAGTGACGGAGATTTGCGCGTGGCGCTGTTGGAGCGTGGCGCAATCACCTTTTGCAATCATGCGAAAGCATTGGATGAGATCAGCGTAGGGCGGCTGTTTGATCGCTTTTACACCGTGGAAAACGGACGAGGCGGCACCGGGCTGGGGCTTTGCATTGCAAAGGCTTTGACAGAGCAGTTGGGCGGGAGTATATGTGCGCGTAAAGACGGCGATACTTTTACCATTGAGCTGGTGTTTGAGAGCAATTTGTCAAAAGGCTGATTTCAAACTTTTGGTATGAATTGCATATGCAAGCGGTTTACTGTAAGTAAGCCTATATTAAATTAAACCGTTGTAGAGCAAATGCGTATGCTTGGGGGATGAAAAAACCCGCATGCCGTGCGGCATACGGGTCAGGCTGCCATTAGAGTGTGGAAAAATCGAACAGCTCGTAATCACAGGCAAGGCGCAGCATGGTGAAGCGGTTGCGAATATAACAGCAAATGCGCATGGTTTCGCGGTATTGCTCGTCTGTCAATCCGATCTCATGATAGTCGGTATATCCTCCTACTGCTTTGAGGCATTCATACATGCGTTCGTGCGGGAGTATGCCGTCCGCTGCTTCCAGCACTTTGTCATAGTTCTTTCGAAGCAAATCCACATTGAGCTTGCTGGTGATGGTGGGGGTATTTTCTTTGATGACGAAGTCAACGACACCCTGTGGATATTTGGAATAATATCCAACCACTTTTTCCATATCGAAGCGGTTGGGAAGATTTTCTTCATAGATGCGCTTGGTGGCGATGGCAAGGGTTTTATACAGCTTTGCCGCGATGATGCTGGCAATGCCGACTTTTTCGCCGTGCAGCGCATTGTGATTCACATTCTCGATGGGTACGATTTCCAGATAATGCGAGAAATGATGCTCGAAACTGGACGCCGGACGCGTGATTTTAACCATTTGCATGGCAAGACCGGAGAGCAGTAAGCCTTCCATGAGGATGCCGATGCTTTCCACATCGCCAGCTGCGATTTTATCGATGTTATCCACAATCAGATTGACCGCATCCAGCTCCATCTGTGCGACAAAATCGCAATAATATTCATCTGTAATGAGATTGCCAACCCGCCAGTCAGCGATACTGAGATATTTACTGAGCATATCGCCTACGCCTGCTGCCGTCAAAAATTTGGGGGCAGCAGCAATGATTTCAAGGTCTGCCAGCACTGCGACGGGAGCACGGGAGGGCAGAGACTGTTTGGCGCCGTTGAGCGTCATCACTGCGGAATCCGAGACGTATCCATCCACGCTGGCGGCGGTAGGCACCGCGACGAAGGGGAGATTGTGCTTACCTGCGACATAACGCACGACATCACAAATAACACCCGAACCCACGGCGAGCACAATGCTGTAAGCATCGACATCGAGAGCCTTTTCCAGCGCTTCCACCTGCGTTTCGTTCGGCTTGACCTCGCTGCCTTGCAGGACGCAGATGTCCGTATCAGGCAATGCGGCGGAGAATTTGGCATAAGCCGCCTTATGCGTGTTTTCATCAAATACGGCAAGCGGAGCCGCATGCGACTGCAATGTTTTCAGAAGCTGAGGCAGCTTTTGCATGGCGTTCGGCTCGACGATGAAATGGCGCGTGATCAGTGTGTGTTCCCTGCCGCAAGGGCAACCCTGGACATCTAAAATATTTTCAAACATAGTAACTCCCTATTCTTTTATTACAGCGTTCTTAGTGTCTTTTCATGAAACGGAATTTTCCGTCCAGTTCTATTCTATTGCAAGGGGGCAGTATCGTCAAGGGGAATCGCGAGGGCAGGCGATCGAAAAAATGCTGAAATAAAGAGCGGATCGTTTGTGCATGGAGAGCATGCACTCCCAAAAGTGTGCATGAATATTTTTTAAAGAGTGGAGCAGGGAGCGTTCTTTGCATGGGAATGCGCGAAGCAAACGCAGTTGATTTGCGTAAAATTGATATGTTCGCATCAGAACATGCGTTTTGGGTTGCCGCGCAGGGAATGCTAAGGTATAATATAATGGTTTGAAAAATCAATTCGATCATAGGAGTGAAAAAACATGAACCAAGCGGTGCAGGATTTTGTGGAACGATATCAAATAGATTATAACTTGATTGACTTGGAGCGGGAGGTGCCCAAACTGCTGGAAGAGATGCAGGCGGGGCTGGATGGAAAGCCAAGTTCTTTATTGATGCTTCCGACTTACTTGACGCCGGGACGTGAGGCGCGACAGGGAGCGCGTGTGCTGTGCGTGGACGCAGGTGGTACGAATCTACGCCTCGCCGTGGCGCAGATTGACGAGGGCGGATTTTGCATGGGAGAGATGGAAAAGCACATCATGCCGGGTGTGGAGCATGAGGTGAGCGCGGAGGAATTTTTCCGCAAGCTGGCGGAGTATATTTTCCCGTATTTGCAGCAGACGACAGAAATTTCCATTTCCTTTGCCTACCGTGCAAGCGCGATGCCGGATTTGGACTGCGAAATCATCGAGATATCAAAAGAGGTTAAGGTGCGCGACGCCGGCGGAAAACGGCTGGCACACGAAATTGATGCACAGCTGCGGCGGATGGGCGCGCCGTCATGTACCTTTACGGTGATCAACGATTCTGTGGCGACGGCATTGTCCGGCATGGCAGAGCATCCCGGATTTGGCGCGTTTACCGGTACGATTTTGGGCACCGGCGCAAACTGCTGCTATCTGGAGGCGGTGGGGAAGATCGGCAAGATTTCGGGTGGCGACGCTGCCGCGGGTATGGTGATCAACACGGAAATGGGCAGCTATGACAAGATGCAACGCAGTGTGCTGGATGATGAATTTACGCAGCAATCGCAGATTCCGGACAAGGGCAAAATGGAAAAAATGATGTCGGGCGCATATTTAGGCGGGCTGTGTGGTCTGGTGCTGAATCGAGCGGTGCAGGAGGGTGTTTTGCAGAGCAAGACGGACTTTGCGGGGTTGACGACCAAGCAGGTCAACGACTTTCTGCATGAGCGTTGCATGGATGGGCTGCATGCGGAGGATGTGGAAGCGGCTCACGCAATTTTGCTGAACCTAGTGCGCCGTGCGGGGCGGCTGCTGGCGTTGCAGATGGCGGGATGTGCCACAAAATCGATACGGCAAAATCAGAGGATTTGTTTGACGATTGAAGGCACGACCTATGATAAAATGTTTGGACTGAAGGAAGAAGCGCTGCGGTGTCTGCATGCGTATTGCGCCGCACATGGGTTGGAGGACACAGTATCGCAGGTGGATTTGGCGGTGATGAAGGGTTGCGCGATTGCAGCGTTGTCTGCCGAACGGTAGCGCGTCTGCACAATCGGGTGATTGCCGCCGCGAAAAGCGGGTTATCAATAAAATAACAGGAATGTGAAATTGGTCTGACCGTGAGGGGGAACCTAAGCGGAAGGATGGCAACAATCGGATTGTGCCGAGCAGGCATGATACAGTGACGGGCGAAGCGGACGGGGCGTATGGGCAAACCGGAAGCGGAGGCTTTTATTTGATCGACGAGCCATCCTTATGAGACTATGAGGATGGTTTTTTGATGCTTGAAGCTGTAATCACACAACTAAAGGAAACAGGGAATGCGACAGCGGAAGAGTTGGAGCGCATTTTGACTGATGATTCTTGTGATACCTTTTTGTTTGATGCGGCGGCAGAGGTAAAACGGCGGATTTACGGTGACACGGTATTTGTGCGCGGAATCATTGAGTTTTCCAATTATTGCAGATGCGCGTGCGCCTATTGCGGCATTGCGCGCGGCAACACGGATCTGCCGCGCTATCGGATGCAGCCGGAGGAGTTGATCGCGGAGGGAGTGGAGGCGGCTAAGGTTTACCGGACGGTAATCTTGCAAAGCGGTGAGGACACGTTTTACACGGCGCAGATGCTGGGGCAGATCGTAAGTGAGATCAAGAGTCGGCAGGACTGTGCAATCACGCTGTCGATTGGCGCGCGCAGCGAGGAGGAATATCGCGTCCTGCGCGCAGCGGGAGCAGATCGGTTTTTGATCAAGCATGAAACGGCGGACGCGGCGCTGTATGAGGCATTGCATGGGGAACCACCGGACAACCGTTTGCGATGTCAGCGCGATTTGAGAGAGTTGGGATACGAACTGGGCAGCGGATTTATGATTGGGCTGCCGGGGCAGACAGCGCAGATTATCGCGCAAGATTTATTGTTGCTGCAAGAGATGCGCGTGGACATGGCGGGCATTGGCCCGTTTATTCCGCACGATGGTACGCCGCTGGCGGGCTGCGCGCACGGGGATGCACGTATGACTTGTAAAGCGGTGGCATTGGCGCGACTGCTGCTGCCGCGATGCCACTTGCCGTCTACCACCGCATTGAATGTGAAGGGGGGCATGGCGGACGCCCTGCGCTGCGGCGCGAATGTGATCATGCAGAAGGCGACGCCCTTTGCGTATCGGAAGCTGTACGACATCTATCCCGGAAGAGATGCGCAGGATTTGCCGTTGCGAGAGCAATACGAGCGGTTGCGGGAACAGTTGGGCATGATGGGAATGGAAATAGAATGAGGTGTGGCAAGGCTGAATCATGAGCCGTGGGAATGGAAAATCTCATATTTGCCAAGCTTGGCATTTGTGTAAACTTGCCGGATGAGGCGGCTGGGATTTTACGTTGAAAGCGTGCATGCAAGTGCACGGGGAATCAATCCTTGAAGCACAGAACAGGAGTAGAAAATGTGTGATATAACAAATCAAAAATACAGCCTAACAAGCCGAAAGCCGGAGGAGTTCATTCATGACGGCGAAATTTTAGACGCAATGGAGGCAGGCAGAGCGATTGCGCGCGACTTTGCGGCGGTGCGGGAAATCATTGCGAAGGCGCGGCGTTACGAGGGGCTGACACACCGCGAGGCGGCGGCGCTTGTTTTTGTGGAAGACGAAACACTGACGCAGGAACTTTTTGATGCGGCGCAGGAGATCAAACGGCATATTTACGGCAACCGCATTGTGATGTTTGCGCCGCTGTATCTTTCAGATTATTGCGTAAATGAATGCGCGTATTGCGGGTATCACGCATCCTCGCGCATGCAGCGCAAGAAGCTGACGCAGGAGGAAATTGTTGCGGAGGTGCAGGCACTGGAACGCATGGGGCACAAGCGGCTGGCGCTGGAAACGGGGGAACACCCCAAGTACAACACGATGGAATATTTGCTGGAGAGCATTCGCACAATCTACGGGATCCACTTTGAGAATGGTGCGATCCGGCGGGTGAATGTGAATATTGCGGCGACTACGGAGGAGAACTACAAGCGTTTGAAGGAGGCGGGGATCGGTACGTATATTCTATTTCAGGAAACGTATCACCGTCCTACTTACGAGCGGGTGCACCCCAAGGGCCCTAAAAGTGATTATGCTTACCACACCACAGCGCACGACCGTGCCATGCAGGCGGGCATAGACGACGTTGGGCTGGGTGTGCTATATGGACTATATGACTGGCATTATGATCTGGTGGCGCAGATCATGCATGCGGAGCATTTGGAGGCGCGGTTTGGTGTGGGGCCACACACACTTTCGATGCTGCGGATTCGTGATGCGGGAGACGTGAAGCAATCAGACTTCCCGCATGCGGTGAGCGACGCGGATTACAAAAAAATTGTGGCGATCCTGCGTATGAGTGTACCCTACACCGGCATGATTTTAAGCACGCGCGAGGGTGGCGCGTACCGCGACAGTGTGATCGCGTTGGGAATTTCGCAGGTGAGCGCGGGTTCGCAGACGGGGGTAGGCGGATATACCATGAAAACACAACCGCCGCAATTCGAGATCGCCGACCACAGAACGCCGCTGGACATGACCAAGGATTTATTGCGCAGTGGATACATTCCCAGCTTTTGCACGGCATGCTATCGAGAAGGGCGCACAGGCGACCGGTTTATGCGGCTGGCAAAGACGGGGCAGATCGCCAACATTTGTCAGGCAAACGCATTGATGACGCTGAGAGAATATGCGTTGGACTATGGAGACGCGGAGTTTCGCGCTTTGACGGAGTCGCTGATGGAACGGGAGCTGCCTGCGATTCCAAATGAAACGCTGCGGCAAAAGGCTGTGGAAAATCTGACGGCAATCCAAGAAGGTAAGCGGGATTTTCGCTTTTAAACGATGAGAAGGCAGGAAAAACATATGAACGAACAAAACGAAACGCCACGGGCAAACCGGATACACATTGGGCTGTTTGGCAAGACCAACGCAGGGAAATCCAGCATCATCAATGCGGTGTGCGGACAGGATGTGGCATTGGTCTCGGAAATTGAGGGAACCACGACCGACCCCGTGTATAAATCCATGGAGCTGCTGCCGCTGGGGCCGGTGGTATGGATCGACACGGCGGGGCTGGACGACCGGACGCCGCTGTCGCATGCGCGCCGCGAAAAAACAAAATCCATCATGCACAAAACCGATTTGGCGCTGGTGGTGGTGCGTGCGACGGATGCGGATTTGACATTGGAGCGCAAATGGATTGACGAGCTGGGCGACACGCCTGTTTTGCTGGTGTACAACCGATTTGATGCTGAGGCGGTGACGGCGCCTGCGCTGCCGGGCATTCCCAGTGTGACGGTGAATGCGTCAACGGGCGAAGGCATTGGACTGCTCAAAGAAAAGATTGCGCGGGGTGTGCAGCAGGAAAGCGTACCAAACTTGACGGAGGGGTTGGTGCGGCGCGGTGATTTGGTGGTGCTGGTGATGCCGCAGGACATGCAAGCGCCCAAAGGCAGATTGATTCTGCCGCAGGTACAGGTGACGCGAGATTTGCTGGATCACGGTTGCAAGGTGGTTTCCGTGCGCATGGAAGAATTTGGTGAAGTTTTGGGAGAACTGAAGCATCCGCCTGCGCTGGTGATAACGGATTCACAGGTATTTGCAGCTGTGAATGAACTGCTTCCGAAGACGGTTCCCTTGACTTCGTTTTCCATTTTGATGGCAAAGGTGAAAGGGAAGATCGACGTGCTGGCAGACGGTGCGCGCTGCATTGAGAAATTGCAAGCAGGTGATCGGGTGCTGATTGCGGAGGCGTGTACACACCATGCGCTGAAAGGGGACATTGCGCGGGAGAAGCTGCCTGCGCTGTTGGAACGGCATGCGGGGGGAGCGCTGAGCTTTGAACACGCGAACGGGCAGGGATTTCCGGCGAATTTAAGCGATTACAAGCTGGTGATCTGCTGCGGCGGCTGTATGATCAACCGTAAAAATATGCTGCATCGCATGGCACGGGCACAGGAAGCGGGCGTGCCTGTGACGAATTTTGGTATGGCATTTGCATTTTTAAACGGAATTTTATCGCGTGTTTGCTGGTGAGAAAATGCAGATACCGGGCTGTTTTGGTAAAAATTCTTTAAAAACGAATTTGCGAACATCGTAAAATTTTTGTTGAATTTGTCGTGAAATGCTGTATGATAAGAGGGTAACAGTTTCCATTTTTTAAACGATATATGAGCAAAGCAGATATGAATTGACACACGATGAAAGCCAAACAGGAGGGAATCAGGATGGTTTTGATGAAGATCAAAGGAAGCGGTACAATCAAGATAAAGCTGGACGAGCAGGCAGCGCCCAAAACCGTTGCAAACTTCAAAAAGCTCGCAAAAGAGGGCTACTATGACGGATTGGTTTTCCATCGGGTGATCAAACATTTTATGGTTCAGGGCGGATGCCCCAAAGGAAACGGGACGGGCGGTCCGGGATATTCCATCGAGGGAGAATTTTCAGCAAACGGGGTTGCAAACCCGCTGAAACATAAACGCGGTGTGCTTTCCATGGCGCGCAGCATGGATCCCAATTCGGCCGGATCGCAGTTTTTCATTGTTCATGCGGATTCGCCGCATCTGGATGGGCAATATGCCGCGTTCGGCAAGGTGGTAGAAGGAATGGACATTGTGGACGAAATTGCAAACATCAAGACTGATTTTTCGGATCATCCGCTGACGGATGTGGTGATTGAATCGGTCACGGTGGAGGAAGAGTAAAACGTTACAAGATTGAACGGAAAGCATAAGGTGTGCACCTTGTGCTTTTTTTTGATGCGAAACAATGGATTTTACACGATTTTTACATACGCAGCGGCGGGATTTTACACAGGGATTTTACAATGAAGGACAGAACGAATCTGTGTGTAAAGAGAGGAAGTGAAGGTTTTGACGGTAGAAAACTCCATTTTGTCCCATTCTAAGACGAAAAATGTGCTGGAGCAGGCGATGAAGATGGTTTTCATTATCTGCGGAGCATTTGCGATTGTATGCGTATTGGTGATTACCATATACATGATTACTTCGGGGGCGCCTGCGATGTTCCAAATCGGGCTGAAGGATTTCTTGTTTGGAACGGAGTGGATGCCAACGGCATCTGACCCGAAATTTGGCATTTTGCCTATGATTTTGACTTCATTGGTGGGTACGGGATTGACCATTTTGATTGGCGTGCCCATTGCGCTGATGGCATCCGTTTTTGTGGCGGAGGTTTCGCACAAGCGCGTGGCGGCTGTGGTGAAGCCGGCGATTGAATTGCTGGCGGGCATTCCTTCCGTGGTATACGGTTTGCTGGGGATTATTCTGCTGGTGCCGCAGATTTCGAAGCTGGAAAAACTACTGTATGCGGGAGACACCACGCACATGGTGACGGGCGGCGCGAACATGCTTTCCGCCATCATCGTGCTGACCGTGATGATTCTGCCGACGGTGGTCAACATCAGCGTGACATCGTTGCGCGCAGTACCGAGAGAATACAAGGAGGCCAGCCTTGCGATGGGGGCGACCCCCATCCAGACGATTTTTAAGGTGTCCATTCCGGCGGCAAAGTCCGGCATTGTGACAGGCATCGTTTTGGGAATCGGGCGCGCGATCGGCGAGGCCATGGCGATTATACTGGTGTCCGGCAATGTGGTGCATATGCCCGCGCTGTTCAACAGTGTGCGCTTTTTAACGACGGGTATTGTTTCTGAAATGAGCTATGCTTCGGGCTTACACCGCGAGGCGCTCTTTAGCATTGGACTGGTACTGTTTATCTTCATCATGGCGATCAATATTATTTTGAACACGATGCTGAAAAAGGAGGCGGAGGCGAATGTCTGACAAACAACAAAACAAGCTGCGCAACGACGTCAGCATCATGGGCACAAAGCGCCGCCCTTACGACATGACGCTGCGCGGCATCATTTGGTTTTGCGCGATATTGACAGTGGGGCTGCTGTTTTTTATGCTGGGATACATTTTGGTCAAGGGGCTGCCGCAGGTGAGCTGGGAATTTTTATCCACATCGCCCAGTGCGCTGAAAAAGACCATTGGCATACTGCCCAGCATCATCAACACACTGTACATGATCGGCACGACACTGTTGATTGTGACACCCATCGGCGTGGGAGCGGCGATTTATTTGAATGAATACGCCAAGCGCGGCAGAATCGTTAAGATCATTGAGTTCACGACCGAGACATTGGCGGGCATTCCGTCCGTGCTGTATGGTTTGTTTGGTGCAATCTTCTTCGGGGTGACGCTGAAGCTGGGATACTCCATTCTGGCGGGTGCGCTGACGCTGGTTATCATGATACTGCCTATTATTGTACGCACAACGCAGGAGGCGCTGAAAACGGTGCCGGATTCCTACCGTGAGGGTGCGCTGGGCGTGGGGACGACCAAGTGGCGCATGATTCGCACGATCATATTGCCGGGCGCGGTGCCGGGCATCATTACGGCGGTGATTCTGTCCATTGGCAGAATTGTAGGGGAATCGGCGGCACTGATCTTTACCTCCGGAATCGGAACGAACATGCCCAGTAATTTTTTCGGACATCTGACGGAGTCGGGAGCGACGCTGACGGTGCAGCTTTACACCTATGCGGCGAAGGGAATGAACGACGCGGCGTTTGGCATTGCGGCGATTTTGGTGCTGATCGTGCTAGTGATCAATCTGTCTACCAATTATCTAAGCAAACGATTGACGAATAAAAAATGAGTCTGATACGCCAAGGCGGCAGACAGAAGGAGAAGGAACAGTGAATATCAAGATTTCTGCAAAAAATCTGAATCTATATTATGGAAAGAACCACGCGCTCAAGGATGTGAACATTGATGTGGAAGAAGGGAAGATCACCGCGTTGATCGGGCCGTCCGGCTGCGGGAAATCCACCTATCTGAAAACGCTGAACCGGATGAACGATCTGGTGGAAGGCGTGAGCATTACGGGAGAAGTGCTGCTGGATTCGGAAAACATCTATGACCCGAAGGTGGACGTGACAGTGCTGCGCAAGAAGGTGGGTATGGTGTTTCAGAAGCCGAATCCCTTCCCTATGAGCATCTACGACAACATTGCATACGGACCGCGGGTGCACGGAATCAAGAACAGAAGCGACCTGGACGAGATTGTGGAAAGCAGCCTCAAGGGTGCGGCGCTGTTTGAGGAGGTCAAGGATCGGCTCAAGAAAAATGCGCTGGGGCTTTCCGGCGGGCAGCAGCAGCGGCTGTGCATCGCGCGCGCGATTGCCGTTTCGCCGGAGGTGATTTTGATGGACGAACCGACGAGTGCGCTCGATCCTATCTCAACAACAAAAATTGAAGACTTGATGAGTGAGCTGAAAAAGAAGTATACTGTTGTTATTGTAACGCACAACATGCAACAGGCGGTTCGTATTTCCGACCGCACCGCCTTCTTCCTGCTGGGGGAGATGGTGGAGTACGGCAGCACGGAAAGCATTTTCAGTATGCCGCAGGATAAACGGACGGAAGACTATATTACAGGACGCTTTGGTTGAGGAAGGAATACGGGCATGAGGAATAAATTTGATACGGAACTGGAAAATCTGAATTTGGACTTGATTCGCGTTGCTTCGCTGGCGGAGGACACCATTGCAAGTACGCTGAAAGTATTAGAGGATGGCGATTTGGAGCTTGCGCGCAGCATTATTGCAAACGATGATGTGGTGGACAACTTTACACGGCAGATCGAAAGCCGCTCCATGAAGCTGATTATGCGGCAGCAGCCTGTGGCGAAGGATTTGAGAGCGATTTCCACTGCGCTTAAGATGATTACAGACATCGAGCGCATCTGCGATATTTCCGCCGACATTGCAGAGATTGCGCTGCTGATTGCGGAAAAGCGTATTCCGCTGCCTGTCCATTTTGAAGAAATGTCGGTAACAGCGCGCAAGATGGTGAACCTAGCGGTGGAATCTTTTGTGAAGCATGATGTGGATTTGGCGACAGAAGTGATTGCGATGGATTCGCAGGTGGATCGGCTGTATGACATTGTGAAGCGGGAAATGATGGAGCTGGCGACCAGCGACAAAGAAAATGTGGATACGGTGGTGGACTATCTGATGATTGCGAAATATTTTGAGCGCATCGGAGACCATGCGGAGAACATTGCGGACTGGTCACGTTTTAGCGTGACAGGCATTCACAAGGACAGCAAAATTTTGTAGGGTGAAGGAGAAGCACATTGGCGCGAATTTTTGTAGTGGAGGACGACGCTTCGGTACGGGAGTTGATTGTCTGCACATTGGATTCCGGCGGATTTGAAGTGACGGCGTTTGAGAGTGGAGAGGACTTTTTATCCGATGCCGCTAAACTTGAGCTTCCGCAGCTTGTTTTGATGGACATTATGCTGCCGGGCATTGACGGGTATGAGACGTTTCAGATGTATAAACAGCGGCTTGCGGATGCGGTGCCGCCCGTGATCTTTCTGACGGCGCGTTCCACCGAGGTGGACAAGGTGAAGGGGCTGAATGTGGGTGCGGACGATTATGTGACAAAGCCGTTTGGCGTTCTGGAACTGATTGCGCGTGTGAACGCAGTGCTGCGACGCGCGGCGAAACCGGCGACGACTGCGGAGGAACAGGAGATCATGACCGGCGGAGACATTCGGCTGTATCCTTCAGCACATCGTGTGTTTGTAGGGGAGGAAAAGGTGACGCTGACGCTCAAGGAGTTTGACTTACTGCGCTACTTCATGAAAAACCACGGCCTTGTGCTGACGCGGGATATGCTGCTGTGCGAGATTTGGGGCATTGATACCGAGATCGAAACGCGAACGGTGGACATGCACGTGAAAACATTGCGCCAAAAGCTGGGGAGCGCGGCGGAGTACATCAAGACGGTGCGCGGCGTTGGATATCGCTTTGAGCCATGATGTGTAGGGGTGAAAAATGAAAAAACGGATTTTTTTACTGGTGATCGTTACATTGACGATCGGACTTGTGATCAGCACCATGATATCGGTCAATAGCTTTCGTGCGCGATATATTCAGGACATGATCGATGTAATGCAGGGGAACATCAACGCACTGGAAATGGTGGCGGATGGCAATGCAGACTATGAAAAGCTGACGCAGGAATATAAAAAGGCATTCGGACAGAACACACGCTTTACCGTGATTGCAGAGGATGGCACGGTGGTTGCAGACACACAAGCGGACGTGAACAAGCTGGAGAACCACGGCAATCGGGCGGAAGTGACGCAGGCGAAAAGCGGCGGCTTTGGCACGAACATCCGGCAGTCCGAATCAACAGGGATCTATACCATTTATGTGGCAAAGCAACTGGCGGACGGCACGGTGCTGCGCACTTCTATGCCGCTCTCCAATGCAAACGCAGTCAGCACCGGCGCATTGCCGATCACCGTTTTGGCACTGATTGGCATTGTAATTCTTGTGGCGTTGTTGACCAATAAAATGGTGGAGAATATACTCGCGCCCTTTGGGAAGCTGCTGAAAGCGGTGCGCGAATATATGGGCGGCAAACAGGAAACCATACATTTCGAGAGCAAATATAGTGAACTGGATGACATATCGCGGGCGTTTGAACAGCTTTCACAGGACATGAATAATTACATGAACTCGGTGAAAAATGAGAACAAAAAGACCGCGCTGGTATTGGACAGCATCAACGAGGGACTGATGGTGCTGGACGAAAAGCTGAATGTGTTGCTGCTAAACAAGGCGGCGAAGCGGTTCTTTGATGTGGAAACGGAAGTGCTGCATGTGAGCATTCTGCACTATGTGCGCAACAGCATTGTGGTGACGCAGCTGGAAAAGACCATGGAAAAGCAGCGCAGCAGAAGCTTTGACTTTGTGGACGCCGGAACGGAGCGCACCTATCGCTTTTACACGAGTATTGTGAAACAAGGAAGCTATTTTGGGGTAGAAGGCAAAGGGATGCTGGTGCTGATTTCGGATGTAACGGAGATCGTAAAATCCGAGCGGGTACGCAAGGACTTTGCTGCGAATGTATCGCATGAACTGAAAACACCGCTGACTTCCATATCGGGGTTTGCACAGATCATTGAAAACGGCATGGCGCGCGATCAGGAAGCGGTAAAATCTTACGCAAGCAAAATTGCGAAAGAGGCAGACCGGCTGATGGGATTAATCAATGACACGCTGGAACTCTCTTCGTTAGAGCAGATCAGTATGGACGAGCAAATGGAGCGCATTTCGCTGCGCAGTGTGAGCGAGCAAGTGCTTTCCATGCTGGACAGCAAGATACACAGAGCGCGCATTCAGACCGAAATTGAGGGTGAAGCGGAGATCACCGCAAACTTTAACCGGATGCGGGAACTGATTACCAACCTTTGTGAAAACGCGGTGAAGTATAACAAACCGGATGGCATGCTGCGTGTGACGCTGGAGCAGGATGACACGTGGGTGACGGTGCGGGTGAAGGATACGGGAATCGGCATTCCCAAAGATGAGATTGACCGCGTGTTTGAACGCTTTTATCGTGCGAAGAATGCGGGAGGCGCAACCGTGAACGGCACAGGGCTGGGACTTGCCATTGTCAAACACATTGCATCATTGTACGATGGTGAGGTGTCTGTGGACTCGCAACTGGGTGCGGGAACGACGGTGACGGTACGCCTGAAACGGCAGATTTAAAGGAGCGCACAAAGCGCGTGGAACGCAGTGCTTAGGGAAGGCATAAGCGGCGGGCAATCGGGGCATAGGCGAATTACTTATGCCCAAGCAGTGCGGCGACTTCGTGTTTGTGATCAAAGAGCGTGCAGCCCCCTGTGTGCTCTGTGCGTGCGGCGAGCGCGCGCAGTGACTGAAAGAATTCTGAACGTAAAACGGTTTCGATTGAAGCCGTTTTTAAGTTTAGCTCGGAGTGCGGGGAGAAGGGGCAAGGCTCTGCGTTGCCGGAGGCGCTTACATGAAAGAATCCGCGACCGGAGGCAAGGCATCCGCCCATTAAGTTTTCATCGCCGGGAAAGGACACGAGGATCATGTCTGAAAAGCGCTGTTTGAGCCGCGAAACAGTATCCTGCATGTTTGCAACATCGGACGCTTGCAGCATCAGGTGTTCGGTGCCGGTCTGCGCCGGGACATATTCTACAAAAAACAGCAGCCCGCAGCCGACATCGTGCAGAGATTGCACAAAATCGGGATGTGCGACGGCGTGAATGTTTTCGCGTGTGACGGTGATGGAAGTGCCGAACAAGATTTTGCTTTTGGTGAAGCGCTGCATGGTTTGCGTTATGGTTTGGTGCACGCCGGAGCCGCGCCGCGCATCGGTGCTGTGCGCATCGCCCTCGATGCTGAAAACCGGAATCAAATTGCGATTTTCTTCAAACAAAGCGAAGGAATGATCGTCCATCAAAGTGCCATTGGTGAAGATAGGAAACACCATGTTGGGAAACGCGGCGGCGCACTCGATAACATCTTTGCGAACGAGTGGCTCTCCGCCTGCAAGCAGAACAAAAGATACGCCGAGGTCGGACGCTTCTTGAAAAATATGCCGCCATTGCGCGGCGGTCAGGTCGCTTTCCGCGTGATCTGTGCAACCACCGTTTGCGCGGGCATAGCATCCGGCGCAGTGTAGATTGCATTGCGCGGTGATGCTGGCGATGAGAAGCGGAGGCACGTGCGTCCCGGCTTGCTCATGCGCCTGTCTGCGGCGAGCGCTCTTCCGGATTTGCGGCGCGATGCGCGCGACAAAAGCGATGCCTTTGGGGCTGTTGAGATAATAACGCGATACCGTTTGCACCAGTTGGGCAATACCTTGCTCCATAAAAAGATTCAAATTCATCGGGATGCTCCTTGCGGCTGCGTATAGTGCAGCGAAAATTCCTTGACATGACATCGCAGCAGAGACAAAGCCTCGTCAAGCTGATCGGGATTGGAATCGTGACGCAAAATGAGCAGCAGAATCGGAGAATAGAACTGCAACGCCGCGACAAACGGGTCTCCCTGCTTGAAATATCCCTGCTGCATCATGGCGGCAAACAGTTGTGATTGAAAGATGAGCGCTTCCTCCATAAACCATGCTTCAAACATGTGTGCGGCTGCGCTGTTTTTATATTGCTCGATCATCAGCAGGCGCCTAAACTTGCCGGCATACTCGTCCTGAATGAAGAACAGAAAGATGGATTCCACGAGCTGTTGCAGCCAGCGAACATCGTGCGTGCCGTACTGCTCGGCCAATGCAGACATATCCCCCCGTGGTGCTTGATAGAGCGCATTGACCTGATCGAGGCGCTGCCCCATGCTCTCCAGAAGCTTTTCCAAAATCTCCTGTTTGCTTTTGTAATGCTTGTACAGCGAACTATCACGGATGCCGACGGCATCGGCAATATTTTTGACGGTTACGCCGTCGTAGCCGTGCACGGAAAAGAGGTTTAGTGCTTCCTCTAATATGACCTCTGCGGTGTTGCGTTTGGGCATGGAGAACCTCCGCTGAAAGATGGCTGGGTTACAGCACACTGGATTCATAGGATCGATCTACGATTGGCTAGCGATCACTAGCTAAATTTTAGCGAGTAATCACTAGCTTGTCAAGCCGATTTTTAGAAAATTTTGGAAAAAAGTAAAAAATGAAAAAAAGATGAAACATTTTTGCAATGTCTTGCGTCTAAGTGTATAATGAGATCGAATAGGCTTGGCATACATGGGATGCCAAGGGGTGCCGCAAGGCAACCTTGTGGTTGCGCTATTTTGGGATGGATGAGCATGAAATGTGACGCATGTGAAAAATACATTTTGAAGATGCTTTCGGGCGATTGCACGGAGGCGCAAAAGCGTCAGGTGATGGAACACGCGGGCACTTGCGATTCCTGCGCGCAAAAATTGCGGCAATATGAGACGATGATCGCGGCGATGCGCGAGCCGGTGACTGCGGAACCGCTGCACGCGTTGAGCGGGGTGATTCCTGCGCAGCAAAAAAAAGTATCATGGAACAAATGGCTGCCTGCCGCCGCTGTGGTGGCGTGCGGCGCGGTCGTATTGACGGTAATGCTGGCGAGCAACCCTGCGTTTGCGCCGCCAAGCACAGAGATGGCAATGCAACGAGAAGTGATGGCGGCTGCCGCAGACGCACAGTCGTATGCGGAGGTGGAAGCCTTGGATGGGGCGGAGGTGTACGCGGGTGCAGCGCCGGAAATGGCGGCAGCGCCTGAGAACGCAGCGCCACAGAGCGCAGCACCGCAAAGCGCAGAGTCTATGCCAATGGAAGAACGAGTGATAGAGGGCGCGACGGGCGCCGCCGCGGAGATAGAGCTGACCTCTGCGCAGGCGTTGCAGTTGAAAGCTGCCCTGTATGATGCGGGCATAGCGTTTGTGGAGCGGGAAGGTGTGCTGGAAATCACAGACAATACGGGGGCGTTGCGCGATATTATCGCAGAATATGGATGGGTTGTGCCGGATCAGGGAACCATTCTGATCCGCTTGACAGAAGGGGACAATGGATGAAAGAGTACGAAAGTAATTTGCGCTTTGTGTTGGTATCCACGCCGGAAATCATTCGGCAGGCACCGGGAATCCGCATTTTCGGCCGCGAGATCCGGTCATTGATTTTTTCTACGGACATTGCGATCATTCGGAATTGTGACGCGGATGCTGTGATGGCGGTTTATCCGTTTGCGGCACAGCCTGCGATCAATCAGACGCTGATTGAAGCCGCTGCGATGCCTGTTTTTTGTGACATCGGCGGAGAATACAAAAAGAGCGGACGCGTGCGGCACCTTGCGATGGATGCGGAATTTCGCGGTGCGGCTGCAGCGGTTGTGAACGCGGATGTGACCAATGAGACCATTGCCTCGGTGAAAAATGTGGTGGACATTCCCATTGTGGTGACGGTGGTTTCGGAAAAAGAAGATTTTGAGAAGCGCATCGAGTGCGGCGCGGACATCATTAATGTTTCTGCGGCGGCAGACACTTGCCGTATCGTGGAGGTGATACGCGGTCAATATCCGTATATCCCCATCATTGCGACGGGGGGACCGACGGACGAGACCATTTTGGAGACCATTGAAGCGGGCGCGGATGCAATCACGTTTACGCCGCCCACCAACGCGGAGATTTTTCGCAAACAAATGCAGTTATATCGGGAAAAGCTGGCGCAAATTTGAAAAAACTGTTAAATAAACCGAGATACGTTGAAAAGCAGGTTTGGATTGCGTTATAATAAGCCCTGCCGAGCCTGTGCGGCGAAAAACAGGCTGGAGGGCTGTTCTGCGCTGCCGTACGAATGTCCGGAAGCGGTTATGAATGGAAAATGCAGACGAAAGTGCGTCTGTGGAATAAGTTTTTTGAACGGGAAAGGTGAAGAGTTATGTTGAAAAGAGTACTTTGGATGGCAGTGATTCTGGTGATGGCGTTGTCGCTGGTGGCGATGCCTGCGTTGGCGGCTTCTGCGGATTCACGCGTTGCAGTGGGAGACAACAATACAGAAGACCAGCTGGGCACCGTATATCAGATGTTTGGTATTACGCGCGGCGATGTGCAGGAATTGCGTGTGACAAACGCGGAAGAGAAGGCTTATTTGTCCGGTTTGGTGCCGCAGGAAAAAATTGGCGATGTGGCGCTCTCTTGCGTTTATATTGAACAGCGTGATGGCGGCGGCATTGAGCTGACCAGCAACAACATCAACTGGGTGACAAATGAGATGTACAAATCCGCGCTGACGACGGCGGGCATTACGGATGCGAAGGTGATCGTGGCGGCGTATAAGCCGGTATCCGGAACCGGCGCTTTGGCGGGCATTTACAAGGCATACGAAGATTTGACCGGAAAGAAGCTGAACGAGGACGCGAAATTGGCGGCGGTGGAGGAACTGATTGTGACCGGCGATTTGCAGGAATTGCTGGGTGATAATGCCTCCGACATCATCAATGAGATCAAGGAGAAGCTGCCGCAGACCAAAAACATGACGGACGAGCAGATTCGTGCGTTGATCGATGAAGTTGCAAAGAAGTACAATGCGCAGCTTTCGCCCGAGCAGATTGAGCAGGTGTTGCAGTTGGTGCACAAATTCAACGAGTTGAACATTGACCCGGACACCTTCCTGAAAATGGCAGAAGCCGGTCAAAAGACGCAGGGATTCTTTGAGGGAGTGGGGAACTTCTTCCAAGGGATTGGCAATTTCTTTTCCGGACTATTTGGCGGAAACAAGGGCTGATTTATAACCGATCAAAGAGCTGCCTTGCGGGCGGCTCTTTTTTTTGTAGTAAACAGAGCAGCAGGAGGGGAGTCAGGCGGAACAAATCGTTATAAGAAGACGCAATGGCAGTGCAAGACGGTATGCCTATGCCGGCGAACCCACAGTTTTTGCCGGATGAACAAGGTGCGGAACGATTGCTGAAAATGCTGCCGGACTTAGAAGCGGACACATATCTTTGCTATTCTGGCGGTGGGCATGAGCGGTGATTGACTCCATATCAAAAACCCTCGCGCATTGTTTGGTTACACATGGCGAGGGTTCTTTTATGTGAAGAACGGATGCTTGACATTGCAGATTGGCAAATGCCGCTCCGTTACATTGCGTGGTTGATGAGCGCGGTTGCGGTGATGGCAGTGGGGAAGAGATACGCAATCGTGATGTTGAGCCAGATGAAAAATTTACTTTCTTTCCAATTTTTTCTGTTTTTCAATTTTCTTTTCCTCGCTTTCCTTTTGATTCATCCAACCTTGTGCTTCTTGGATTATTGTTATTATCACATGAAAATATGGACTGACCATGAGGATTTTATGAAAAAAATGTAAAAATGAAAGAGACCGCCTCATTGGGAAGCGGTCTGATAGTGTACGGTTCTGTGTATATTAGGATACGGGATAATCCTGACCATTGATGCGCACACCTGCAACGGTGCGGATATCGACCAGACGATTCAGGCAGAATGTGGTTCGTGTGCCTTGCGCAGTGCCATGCTCTGCGCCGCTGGTGAGGATGTAATCGGTGTTTTCAACATTGGCATCCCGATTGCGCAGGGTATATTCCGTGCCATCTTGAAATGTGATGGCAACGTCGTTTAATGCGTAGTCATCTACGGCATCCCGGAAGCCAAGCGCAGCGAGGTCAAGCTGCATTCCGATGGGATTGAGTGTGATGCCTTCTCCGGCATGAATGGCAGAGAGAGATCTTGCAAGCTGTGTGAAATCGACCTCTGATCGTTGGAACGTGACAAGCGACGGCATGCTTCCATCCTGCAGCGCCCCAAAGTCGGCGGGAAGATCCTCGGTGCGCACAAGATCGGTCGGCACAAGCTCCAATATTTCCATGATTTTCGGCTCGTTGATGTTACTTGCTACGCCGACAGCAGTCATGCAAATTTTGTTTTCGGAACTGGCTGCGCGGTCGTAATACATGCGCCCGGGACAGAAATTGCCTGCAAACTGCACGTCTGAATTGGAAAAGTAGCATTCTCCGTTTTCTGTGACGGTGAAAGAGGGGAAGCCCCCTTCGCGCTCCAACACCATATAGAGCTGGAATGTGCCGGTGACACTGTCATACAAAACATTTTCCACAGACATCCGTGTGGTGACACCATTGTAGCCTGTCCACTCGTAGACGCCGGTGTCTGTTTGTACATTGGCGCCGATCAATTCGTCCGCGACGGCTTCGTCCACGGCGACGCGCTCGGTGTTAGGCAGATTAAGACTGACCTTGCCGTCCGAATCCAATTCCATTTTTTCGCTGATGGAGGAGCGGGTGACATTGCCGAAGATCGCCTGATAAAAGGGAGAATTTTCGCCTGACGCGTAGGCGGCAAGCGCGAAGCCGGGCACGATCAGCACACATGCCGCGACAAGAGCGACAATGCGCCGGGGGTGCCGGACACGCTGCTGTGCACGACGTGCATGCGGGTGCGATGCGATGCGATGCAGTGTTTGCTCAATCCGATCCTCAACGACGGACGGAATCACGAGATCTTCCGTGATGGCGTCTATGACGTTTTGATTGATTTTAAAATCGTTCATAAGATGACCTCCGCTTTCAGGTAAATATCCTTTGCCATGTGCCGTCCGCGCTTGAGACGCGTTTTGACGGCATCCTGACTGATGCCAAGCAGCTCGCTGATCTGGCGAATGGAGCAATCCTGCGCATAATACAGAATGAGAACAAGGCGATAATGCTCGTCGAGCTGTTCCATGATCATGGAGAACTCTGCGTTTGCCTGACCTTGGTCGATATATCCGTTTTCGGTGATGGCGTCCATACCGGTATATCGATTGCTCTCGGCTTTGGACGCAATACACTTGTGAATGAGGATGCGCGTCAGCCATGTTTTGAAATACTGAGGATGACGCAGGTCGGCCAGCTTTTCATAGCAGGTCAGGATGGTATCTTGTATGACATCTGCAATCTGCTCATTGCTCCGGAAAAAGCCGCGCGCGACTTTATACAAGTCCTGCTTGTAGGATTCGATCAGCGCGACAAACGCATCTGGATCGCCACGCATGGCCTGTAGTACCATTGTTTTCATTGAGTGTCCTCCTTGGAATGCGACCGGTCATCTTTTTTTGTATACACCTATTAGAGGGGGCGGAGGAAGGTTTGGTGACAAAATCATTTTTTTTATAAAAAGTGGACTGCATGAGAGGAACTCACGCAGCCCACTTGATTGAAACGGTCGGGTAGGGATTAATACATGCCCGGCATTCCGCCCGGTGCTGCCGGCATCGGCGGCTCTGCAGCGGGGATATCGGTGCAGATGCTTTCCGTGGTGAGCAGCATTGCCGCAACGGAAGCAGCGTTTTGCACAGCGCTTCTGGTGACCTTGGTTGGATCGATGATGCCTGCATCGATCATATCGACATATTCACCCTTTGCAGCGTCGAAACCATAGTTTTTGGAATCGTTAGCAGCAATTTTCTCAACGATGATGCTGCCTTCCAGACCTGCATTTGCGGCAATCTGGCGAATCGGCTCTTCCAGAGCGCGCAACACGATCTGTGCGCCTGTTCTTTGGTCGCCTTCCAGCTTGGAAATCAGAGTGTTGATTGCGGACGTTGCTTTCAGCAGCGCGCTTCCGCCGCCCGGTACGATGCCTTCTTCCACAGCAGCGCGGGTTGCAGCGAGTGCGTCCTCAATGCGCAGCTTGGTTTCTTTCATTTCGGTTTCGGTTGCTGCGCCAACCTGAATGACAGCCACGCCGCCAGCCAGCTTTGCAAGGCGCTCTTGCAGCTTCTCTTTATCATAATCCGAGGTGGTCTCTTCGATTTGAGCCTTAATGGACTTGATTCTGGACTGAATCTCAGCTGCTTCGCCTTTGCCTTCTACGATGGTGGTGTTCTCTTTGTCAACGCGAATCTGTCTCGCGCCACCCAGCATATCCATCGTCGCATCCTTCAGCTCGATGCCCACTTCCTCGGAAATGACCGTGCCGCCAGTGAGGATTGCGATATCCTGCAGCATTGCTTTTCTTCTGTCGCCAAAGCCCGGAGCCTTAACCGCAACACAGTTGAAGGTACCGCGAATCTTGTTGACTACCAGCGTTGCAAGCGCTTCGCCTTCGATGTCCTCCGCAATGATCAGCAGTTTTTTGCCCTGCTGTACGATCTGCTCCAAAACGGGCAGCAGCTCTTGAATGGATGTGATTTTTTTGTCTGTGATCAGGATGACCGGCTCGTCCAAAACGGCTTCCATTTTGTCCGGATCGGAAACCATGTATGCGGACGCATAACCGCGATCGAACTGCATGCCTTCAACGACTGCCAGCTCGGTTTTCATGGTTTTGGATTCTTCCACGGTGATGACGCCATCGTTGCCTACTTTTTCCATTGCCTGCGCAATGAGTACGCCGACTTCTTCATCCGCCGCAGAAATGCTTGCAACCTGCTCGATTGCTTTGGAACCTGCAATGGGCTTGGAAATTGCTTTCAGCTCATCCACGGTTACTTCCGCAGCTTTGAGGATTCCTTTTTTCACGCCCATCGGGTTTGCGCCTGCCGCGACGTTTTTCAGACCTTCACGGATGATTGCCTGCGCAAGGATGGTTGCCGTTGTGGTGCCGTCGCCTGCTACATCGTTGGTTTTGGTTGCAACTTCTTTGACCAGCTGCGCACCCATGTTTTCAAAGGGGTCTTCCAGCTCGATCTCTTTTGCGATGGTCACGCCGTCATTGGTGATGAGGGGAGCACCGAATTTCTTATCCAGAACCACGTTTCTGCCCTTCGGTCCGAGGGTCACTTTTACGGTATCTGCAAGCTGATTTACGCCACGTTCGAGTGCGCGGCGCGCTTCTTCGCCAAATTTTAACTGTTTTGCCATATTTTTTGCCTCCTATTAATCTCGTTGTTTATTTTACGATTGCGAGAATATCAGACTGACGAACGATGATATATTCGTTGCCGTCGATTTTCACTTCGGTTCCTGCATATTTGGAATACAGTACTTTATCGCCCTTCGCTACTTCCATTTTAATTTCTTTGCCGTCCACAACGCCGCCGGGTCCAACCTCAACCACCTCGGCTACCTGCGGTTTTTCCTTTGCTGTGCCGGGCAACACGATGCCGCTTTTGGTTGTTTCTTCTGCTTCCACAGACTTGATTACGACTCTGTCTGCTAACGGTTTGATTGTCATAGTAATACCTCCTGAAAGTTTTTTTGTTAGCACTCAATACAAATGAGTGCTAATTTTGCTATGCTTATCATACCGATTTTAGCGTGTTTTCGCAAACAAACAATATTTTGAAAATAGGCCTAAAATTTGATTTTGTGCAAAATAAAATTAAAATGCTCTTATATGCTACAAATATCTTTGAATATCTTCATAAATCGTGCTATCATATCAAAAAAAAACAATGTAAAATAGAACGTAATATTATATAGAAGATTTGGAGGGAACGGAACATGGACAAATGGGACAAACGATTTATTGATCTGGCAGAGGAAATCGCAAAATGGTCCAGTTGCTATAAACCGAATCGCAGCGTTGGCGCGATCATTGTCAAAAACAAGCGGATTTTGACGACGGGCTATAACGGTGCGCCATCGGGATTGATGAGCTGCAAGGAGCGCGGGGAATGCCTGCGAAACAATCTGGGAATCCCATCCGGCGAACGTCATGAGCTGTGCTATGCCATCCATGCGGAGCAGAACGCCATCATTCAGGCGGCTAAAATTGGCGTGAGCATTGACGGTGCGACGATGTATTGCACCCATCAGCCTTGCTCGATTTGTGCGAAGATGATCGTGAACGCAGGTGTGGAGCGCATTGTCTATATCCATTCGTATCCGGATGAATTTGCCAAACAAATATTTGACCAAGCTGATATTGTGGTAGAACAATATAAATGATGCCATGGCATCGAAAAAACCGTAAGTGATTGATATGGAGGAACATACATGATAATCTCGGAAATTGCGAAACTTTTGGGAGCTGAGATTCTTTGCGGCGCGGAGCGCGTCGATTTGGAAATCCACTGTGCGTGTGGATCGGACATGATGAGTGATGTGCTGGCATTCACCAAGCATGATGCGATTTTGCTGACTGGGCTGTGCAACATCAACACCATCCGCACGGCAGACATGGTGGATATCCGCTGCATTATGTTTGTGAGAGGAAAGCGTCCGCCGCAGGATTTGATTGATATGGCGGATGAAATGGGGATCGTGCTGCTTTCGACAGATCATCCCATGTTTACGGCGTGCGGTATGCTGTATGAAAGTGGTATCAAAGGCGGAATGCGGGGAGCGTGACATGATATACACACGAGAATACGATGTACATAAGGATGATTTTGCGGCTGCGGGAGAGATTTCTTCACGGATCAAAAACAAGCTCAAACAAATGGGCATCGATCCTTCACTGATTCGTAAAATCGCCATTGCTTCTTATGAGGCGGAGATCAACATGGTCATACACAGCTTAGGGGGAAAGATGCTGTTGACCATTGACGCAGAATCCATCACCATTGTGTGCGCAGACTGCGGCCCGGGCATTCCGGACATTGATCTTGCGATGCGGGAGGGGTATTCCACGGCATCGGACAGCGTGCGTGAGATGGGCTTTGGCGCGGGCATGGGCTTGCCGAACATGAACCGGAACAGCGACGATATGCACATTGAATCTTCGCCTGCCGGAACGACGGTGACCATGAGGTTTGGTATTTGAGGTTGTCATGGAAAGATATTTTCATTCGGTAAGACTGGAAAAGGAAAAGTGTTCTGGCTGTACCAACTGCATCAAACGATGCCCCACAGAGGCGATTCGTGTGCAGAAAGGGAAGGCGAAAATTTTAGCGGAGCGCTGCATCGATTGCGGCGAGTGCATTCGGGTGTGCCCGTATCATGCAAAATATGCGGTGACCGACCCGCTGTCTATGATTACAAATTATAAATATTCCATCGCGTTGCCTGCGCCTGCGCTGTATGCGCAGTTTAAACTGCTGGGCAGTGTGGAGCGGCTGCTTTCCGGCCTGAAAATGATGGGGTTTGACGAGGTGTTTGAAGTGGCGCGAGGCGCGGAGATTTGCGCCAAAGCGATCGCAAAGCGTCTGGAAAAGCCGCACAACAAGCCGTTGATTTCCTCGGCGTGTCCGGCTGTGGTTCGGCTGATTCAGGTGCGTTTTCCGGAACTGCTGGATCACGTGATTGATGTGGATGCACCGATGGAAGTTGCCGCAAAGGTGGCAAAGCGTGAATTTGCGGAGAAGCACAAAGTGAAGGAAGCGGAGATTGGAGCATTTTTCATCACGCCGTGCCCCGCGAAGGTGACGAGCATTCGTTCGCCGCTTTCTAAAGTGCACAGCGACGTGGACGGTGCGATATCCATACTGGAAGTGTACGGGCTGCTGGCAGGGCAGCTGAAAACATCGGAGAAGAAAGAGTTTTCCGGTGAGCAGGCATCCGCAAAAGGCGTGGGCTGGGCAAACAGCGGCGGTGAGCTGCGATCGGTGGGCGTGCACAATGCGATGGCGGTGGACGGCATCGGGCGAGTTGCCAAGGCATTGGAGGACATTGAAAACGACAAGCTCAAGGACTTGGATTTTTTTGAGGGGCTTTCCTGCAACGGTGGTTGCGTAGGCGGCCCGCTGGCGTTTGAGAGCACATACGTGGCAAGCAATCGCATCAAAAATATTTGCGACATGCTGGGCGTGACGCAAGAAAACGAAGTGAGCGCGCAGCAGTATGCGGAGGCGGGCGTTGCCAACGCGGAGGCGGAAATTGAGCCGTTGGATGTGATGAAGCTGGATGCGGACAGGCTGGTGGCGCTCGAAAAGATACAACTGATTGAAACGCTGGTGAAGGGACTGCCGGGCATGGACTGTGGCAGTTGCGGCGCGCCAAGCTGTCGCGCGCTGGCGGAGGACATTGTGCGCGGATACGCGAGCTCATTGGATTGCATTTTTCTGTTGAAGGAGAAGGTGCGTTTTCTGGCAGAGGAAATGGTGGATTTGGCAAGCAAAGATACCGCACAGGAAAAGGAGGAAACGGAATGACAACAAAGGAATTTGCGCAAAAGCTGGATTTGACGCTGCTCAATGAAGGTGTTTCTTTAGAAGCACAGGTGCGGGACGGCTGTGTTTGCGACTTGCTGAGCTGGGTGATGGCTCGTGGCGAGGAAGGTATGGCATGGATCACAGTGCAAACACACCTGAATGTGATTGCGGTGGCAGTGCTACATGACTTTGCCTGCATCATTGTGCCGGAGAAGATCGAAGTGCCTGCGGCGACGCTGCAAAAGGCGACGGAGGAAGCAGTGCCGGTCTTTTCGTCTGCGAAAACGGCGTATGCGCTGTGCTGTGAAATGAGTGATCTTGGAATCGGACGGTAATGCGCTGCTTTTATGATTTGCACATCCATTCGGCACTTTCTCCCTGCGCTCAGGAGGAAATGACCCCGAACAACATTGTAAATATGGCGGTGTTAAAGGGCTTGCAGGTGATTGCGGTGTGCGATCACAATGCGACACACAATCTGCCTGCGGTGATGGCTGCGGCGCGCGACCTGGATTTGATTGTGGTGCCGGGGATCGAACTGAACACAGCGGAAGAAGTGCACCTGCTGGCGTATTTTGAAACGCTGGACGCGGCATGCGCGTTCGGAGATATGGTTTACGCGGCGTTGCCGGAGTTCCCCAATCGTCCGGATTTCTTTGGGGAGCAGCAGATTTTGAATGAGCAGGATGAGCAGATCGGCACACTGGAAAAACTGCTGATTCAGGCGCTGCCCTTTGACATTAGTGAGTGTGTACGAAGAATTGCGGCGTTTGGCGGTGTTGCTGTGCCGGCACACGTGAACAAGGACGCCAATTCTATTCTGGCGAACTTGGGATTTTTCCCGCGGGACATTCAATTTAAGACCATAGAAGTAGCGGAACATTTGCCTGTGTTGGGAAATATTTCCGGCTTTGCGGAGATACACAACTCGGATGCGCACCAGTTGGCGGACATCAGTGAGCCGGTGCACGCGCTGATGCCGGAGGAGTATTCGGTGGCGGGCGTATTGCGCTTGCTGGGTGGTGGGAAAAATATATTGGATTGACTAGACACAATTTTACAAAATATGATATAATAATACCATTGAGCGGGTGTGCCGCTGGTAGGTGCATGAGATTGATGCGTGAATGCCGAGGAACATCATTTTGATGGGTAGAAGCATGGCGCAACGGTCCATCGCAATCGGATGGCATTTTTGTGAAACGAAGCTCACAAGCTGCCGCAAAAATCCGAACGACAGAGAATTATTTTTGGAGGTTTTTACATGTCCACAATATCCACAGAGTTGAAGCCGAAGTATGACGAGTTAAGCGTTTATATCAAGGAGACGGCGGAGAAGCCGGGCCCTTTGATGCCCATTATGCAGCGGGCGCAGGAGATTTTCGGGTCGCTGAGCTTTGATGTGCAGCGTTTTATTTCCGAAGAATTGCAGATTCCGATGTCTGACATTTATGGCGTTGCGACGTTTTACTCTCAATTTGCTTTGGAGCCGAAGGGCGAATTTATCGTGGGTGTGTGCATGGGTACCGCCTGCTATGTGAAAAAGGCGGAAGGCATTCTGAACAAGCTGGCGGAGGAATTGCAGACCAAGCCGGGCACCACAACGCCGGATAATATTTTTACGTTGGAAGCGACGCGCTGCCTTGGCTGCTGCGGGCTTGCCCCCGTCATTATGGTGAACGATCAGGTGTTCGGACGCTTGAAGCCGGAGGACATCCCCGGAATTATCGCACAATTCCAAAATAGCTGATGAAAGAAATCGCGCTGCACATCATGGACATCGTGGAGAACTCGCTGCGCGCACAGGCGCGCTTGATCGAGATATCTCTGTCCATATGGACCAAACAGAATCGCCTGATTGTGGAAATTGGCGATGACGGCTGCGGAATGAGCGCGCAGATGCTGGAACAGGTAACGAATCCCTTTGTGACTACGCGTACAACACGACGCGTAGGACTGGGGATTTCTTTATTTAAAGACGGTGCAGAGGACACGGGCGGCAGTTTTGCCATTGAATCCGAACCGGGAATCGGCACGCGGGTGCGAGCGGAATATGTGCTGGATCATATTGACCGGCAGCCTATTGGGGATTTTGCGGGCACGGTGCACACGCTGATTGTTTGCAACCCTGATTTTGATTTTCTGATTACAGTTTGCATTGACGGGGAGACTCAAACGCTGGATACACGCGAAATCAAGGCAACGTTGGGGGCGGAGGTGCCCGTCAATTTGCCGGACGTTTCGATGTGGCTGAAAGAAAATTTGCAGGAGATGTTCCCGGAGAAGTGGCAAGTGGTGTGAGGGAATCAGAGCATAAAAAAGCTTAACAGAATATTGAATGCATCCTGCAAGCCGTGCGCCGGTGAAAGAGACAGCAAGGTGCAATGCTTCATTTTCCATCGGCAGAAGCCATACAAAAGCCCTATTGCGGTTGTGGCATTCAGCAAGTTTAGCGTATTGGGGAAATGGGAGAAGCCAAACAACAAGGCGAAAACAAGCATCGGAAGATAGGGGGCATGGTATGCCGATCCCCCGTCTTATTTTTTATTCTATTTTAGCACGATACAAATAAAGTGTAAACAAAGAGGAGTCGGATTTTCCGGTTCGGGAAATTACTCATTTCATTTTATGCCTTTTTTTGTTATACTAAAAATCAATGAACCGATTATCATGCGGAAAGAGGATACGAGTATGGAATCTGTATTGTGTGTGGCGCAGGCGGCGAAGCAGGCGAAGATGGCGCTTGCAAAGTTGACGACAAAGCAAAAAAACGACATATTGAACGCAATGGCGGCAGGATTGCGCGCGAGCGTAGACACCATTCTTGAGCAAAATGCGCTGGATGTGCAGGCGGCGCGGGAAAAGGGCAGGACGGAGGCGTTGGTTGATCGTTTGGCACTTACGCCCGCTCGCGTAGAAGCGATGGCGCAGGGGCTGAGTGACATTGCCATGCTGCCGGATCCGGTGGGAGAGGTGATGCATGCGACGCGCAGACCGAACGGGCTGATGATCGCCAAGCAGCGCGTACCGATGGGGGTGGTGGGCATTATCTATGAAGCGCGCCCCAATGTGACGGCGGACGCGGTAGGACTTTGCCTGAAGACGGGAAACGCGACGGTGCTCAAGGGCGGCAGCGAGGCGATTTATTCCAATATCGCAATCATCAATGTGCTCAAGCAGGCGGGTGCGCAGGCCGGATTGCCGGAGGGCGCAGTGGGACTGATTGAAGATACCTCGCGTGATGCGGCGACCTTTATGATGGGGCTTAATGGTATGATTGATGTGCTGATTCCGCGCGGGGGCGCAGGGCTGATCCAATCGGTGGTGAAGAACGCCACGGTGCCTGTGATTGAGACCGGGGTAGGGAACTGCCACATTTTTGTGGATGAGACTGCGGACTTGGAGATGGCAAGCGCCATCACCATCAACGCGAAAACCACGCGTCCGGCGGTGTGCAATGCGGCGGAGAGTCTGCTGGTGCACAGTGCGGTTTCGGCTGCGTTTTTGCCCAAGGTGTTTGAGCAGCTGCGGGCGCATAACGTGGAAATTCGCGGTTGCGAGGCCTGCCAAAAATTTGGCGCGGCAGCGGCGAGTGAAGAGGATTACAGCACGGAATATCTAGACTACATCATTTCCGTGAAGGTGGTGGACGATGTGGATGAGGCGATTGCGCACATCAACCGGCATGGAACGGGACATTCCGAGGCGATTGTGACCAATAGCTATACGAATGCGCAAAAGTTTAAAGAGGAAGTGGACGCGGCGGCGGTGTATGTGAACGCTTCTACGCGCTTTACGGATGGTTTTGAATTTGGATTTGGCGCGGAGATCGGTATTTCCACACAAAAGCTGCATGCGCGCGGCCCGATGGGTCTGGAGGAATTGACTACGGTGAAATATGTGATCGACGGTAATGGGCAGATTAGATAACGACAAGTGCAGACGAATAGAACGGAGAACGGTATGACAAAACTTTGGGGCGGACGCTTTGAACAGGGAACGGATGCTTTTGCGGAAGGCTTTCATTCCTCCATCAGCTTTGATTGCAGAATGTATCAGGAGGATATTTTGGGCAGCATTGCCCATGCTATGATGCTGGGCAAGCAGGGTATCATCCCGCAGGCGGATGCGGACAGCATCGTGCAGGGACTGAAGCAGATTTTGCAAGATATTGACGAAGGCAAAGTGCAGTTTAACATACATGATGAGGACATTCACATGAATGTAGAGCGCTTGCTGATCGAGCGCATTGGCGATGTGGGTAAGCGACTGCACACGGGACGCAGCCGCAATGATCAGGTTGCGACGGATTTTCGGCTGTATTTAAAGCGCACCATTGATGTGTTGCTGGAGGATTGTGCGGCGCTGTGCGCAGTGCTGGTGAAGACGGCAGAGCAGCATACGCACACCATTATGAGTGCATATACGCATTTGCAAAAAGCGCAGCCCACCACGCTGGGGCATTATATGATGGCATATTTTGAGATGTTTTACCGGGATATGCTGCGTTTGAGGGATTGTAAGAGCAGAACGGATGTGCTGCCGCTGGGATCGGGAGCGTTGTGCGCGACGACCTATCCGCTGGATCGGGAGGCGGTGGCGCAAACACTGGGATTTGCGCAGATTACGCGCAATAGTCTGGATGGTGTTTCGGATCGGGATTTTGCACTGGAATTTCTTTCGGCGGCATCCATCTGTATGATGCACCTTTCGCGGTTGTGTGAGGAGATCATATTGTTTTCCACCAATGAATATGGTACATTGCGCCTTTCGGACGCGTATTCCACGGGATCAAGCATCATGCCACAGAAAAAGAATCCCGATATGGCGGAGCTGATTCGCGGCAAGACGGGGCGGGTGTACGGCGATCTTATGACATTACTGACCGTGATGAAGGGATTGCCGCTGGCATATAACAAGGATATGCAGGAGGACAAAGAGTGCACCTTTGACGCGTCGGACACGCTTTCAGCGTGTTTGAAGGTGATGACGGGAATGCTGCAAACAGCGCAATGGCAGGTGGAAAAACTGCAAAAAAGCGCGGGGCTGGGCTTTACCAATGCGACGGATGCAGCGGATTATTTTGTGAAGCGCGGGGTTGCCTTCCGTGATGCACACGAGATTATCGGCAAAATGGTGCTGTACTGTGAGCAAAACGGCAAGGCACTGGACGAATTGACGGCCGAGGAATTGCGCTCCTTTTCCGAGATCGCGGAGGAATCATTCTATGAAGAGATTGCGCTTGAAACCTGCGTGAACACACGCAATGTGGCGGGCGGGCCTGCGCCGGAGGCGGTGCGCGCGCATATTGAGACTGCGAAGCGGCTGATGGAAGAGATTAAGGGCTGACGATTTTGACAACAGGAGGAAGAGAGATATGCCGGAAATCAACGAAACCAATGCGACCAGCGAGGTCGCACAGAGGAATGACACATCGCGCGAAGTGATGCAGGATGTGCAGCAGATTTATCAGTCTCAGAAGGGGAACCCGACCAATGGGCATGCAGTTGCGGCTTTGGTTTTGGGTATTTTAAGTGTGCTGCTGTTTTTCGGGCTGCCGTGGACGGCAATCCTTTCCCTGATTTTAGGCATCATAGGAGCATGCCAGGCGGGCGCATCCAAGCGTAAGCATGGAAGAAGCGCAATGGCGGGGTGGGGCAAGGCATTGTCCATCATCGGCATTGTGGTGGGCGCGCTGCTGTTGGTGGTGGCGATTGTATTGATTGGACTGGGCATTACGGCAATCAGCGCGCTGCTTGGACTGATTTTTTAGTTTGAGATAAAAAAATGATTGACATTCACGTTGCGTGATAGGATAAGCTTAGTCTATAAAGATTAAGCTCAGGCTGCTGATAAACGCCCATCTGCGTTGTTAGCTGCAACGCCGTGCACTTCGGCGAATTACATATTCTGCCTCATCGCACGGCATTTGGCTGCCTAGCATCCGGACATTTCTGAGCAGCCTGATCCATGCTAACATGTCGGCACTTGAAGCTTAGTCTATAAAGATTAAGCTTATTCTTTTTGGAGGAAGGTGTTTAAGATGCAGTATACGGTGAGTGAACTGGCAAAGCTATCCGGTGTGAGCAAGCGGACATTGCACTATTACGATGAAATCGGGCTGTTGGCACCGGAGAAGGTGCGTGAGAATGGATATCGTCTTTACACGCAGAAGCAAGTGGATCGATTGCAGCAGATTTTGCTTTATCGTGAAATGGATTTGCCGCTAGCTGAAATCAAGAAGGTACTGGATGCGCCGGAATTTGATCAAACACGTGCACTGGCACAGCATTTGGAACACTTGCAGCAACGCAAAATGCGAATGGAAGTTTTGATTGAAATGGTCAGACGCAGCATTCGCGCAAGAAAAGGAGAAACCATAATGAAGGATACAGAAAAATTTGAAGGCTTCAAACAGCGCAAAATCAATGAAAATGAGGCGCGGTACGGAGCGGAAGTGCGTGCACAGTTTGGCGATGCAGTGATGGATGCGAGCAATGCCAAGCTGGCAGGAATGACGCAAGACCAGTGGGCATGCACGGAGCAGCAACAGCAAGAGATTGACGATCTGCTGCAAAAGGTGATGCAGGAAGGCGATGTGAGCGGTGAAGCGGCGCACAGATTGTTTCAAGTGCATCAGGCATGGATTTGCGCTTACTGGAAGGAATACAGCCCCCGGGCGCATGCAGGCCTTGCACAGATGTATGTGGATGACGAACGCTTTCGGGCATACTACGAGCAACGCGTGGGGAAAGGCGCGGCGGAAGTTTTGCGAGATGTGATCGTACAGTTTGCAAAATAAGAATCCTTATACCAATACTGCCACAGCGTCTATGCTGTGGCAGTTGTTTTTTTGCGGGATTCTTGCACGGAGCGGAGAGGCGAGCCATGCTGCACCGCAAAGGTTCAAAGAACATAACACGATTGCGGGATCGCGCGGACGGGCATTGCACGAAAAAAGACTGCCATGGGTCTTTGAACCACAGGCAGCCTCAAAGCTTGCGACGCAGGGAAGCGCTATTGACTGCGCGCCTGCATGATCAGCTTCTTCAAGGAACGCGCCTCATTGGAAAGCCCTTGCGATGCGGCGGCGCTTTCTTCGCTGGTGGCGGACGTGGTTTGCACCACGGAAGAAATCTGGCTGATTCCGGTTGAAACCTGCTCGATCGCATAGGCTTGATCGCCTGTTGCCTTGCTGATTTGAGAGATTAAATCGGTGGTTTCGATCACGTTTTGTACAGCCTGGTTCAAATCCTCTGCCGTGGTCTGTGCAAGCTGAACCCCTTTGATGATGGCAGAGACGGAATCTCCAATCAACGCGGCCGTGCTGCTTGCGGCGTCCGCCGATTTGGCGGCAAGGTTGCGAACTTCGTCTGCAACCACAGCAAAGCCCTTGCCCGCTTCGCCCGCGCGCGCAGCCTCGACAGCGGCGTTCAACGCGAGAATGTTTGTTTGAAACGCAATATCTTCGATGGTTTTGATGATTTTGTCAATCTCATGAGATTTTGCTTCTATGGTGTGCATGGACGACATCAAATGCTGCATTTGCTCGTTGCTGCTGCGGATGGAATTCGCGGCTTCGGAGGCCATATTGCTGGCATTTTGTGCGGTATGCGTATTATCTTTGACTTGTTTGGAGATATTTGCGACGGAGGCGACGAGATCCTCGACTGCGCTGGCTTGCTCTGTTGCGCCCTGCGCAAGAACCTGTGCGCCGGAAGCCACTTGGTTGGCGTCCATAGCAAGCGCATCGCTGACACGATCCACTTCCTGCAACAAACGCTGCAATTCCTTTGCGCTGTTGAGTCTGGTGATGTCCTGCACGACCTCAAGATGACCAACGATGGCACCCGCTTCATCTTTCAGATAATTGGTGTTTACCTGAAAGGACATGCCCATTTGGTCAAACGTGGTTTCCAGAACATGGTTGCGAAGTCGATGGATGCCGCACTGCTCGGTATTACAAATGCCTGCGCCCCAGTTGCTGCAATGCTTGCCAAGCAGCTCGTTCCGCTTTTTGCCCAACAAGTCTTCTACCGGCTTGTTGATGAAGGTCCAGTTCATGTCCGCATCTGTCACCGAAATGGGGAAGGGGATGGAGTCCAGTATATTGGTGAACCAGTAAATCTTTTGATTGAGCCTTTTACACAGTTGGCTGCCGATTGCGAGCGTTGCCACTATGGCTGCAGCGGGCAAAAGGACTGCAAGAAGCTTGCCGGTGAGGCCAGAGGCAGAGAAAAAGCCCCAAATGCCTGCTGCAATCATCAATGCAACTGGAATGAGCTGCATCGTCTTGAAACGTCGAGATAGGTCTTGTTGGGTGGAATTCATGATGGTCGCTCCTTTCGCGGAGGTGTGACGGAAATGAAAACAAGCACAAATAGTCCATGCTCTCTGAAGTCATCACCTGTAATGCCGTTGCGTGTTGTGCTTATTGCTTACAGTTTACATGGCGTAAAACACGCTGTCAATCTTTTTCAATATGATCCTGCTGCATAAGACACAAAAACGCCGTTGTCTTACGATGCTGACAACGGCGCGTGATGCGTGCTCAATCTTCAAAGAAGATTTGCCGAGGGCCACGGGTGCGCTTTGGCGCAGGTTCCTCCATCATAATTCTACGCGGGGAGGATGCCGGACGTTGCCGAGGCGGCTGCGTGGGCTGTGGGGCGGGACGCTGCCTTAAAATGGGTCTTTCCTCAGGAGACAGAAACGCTTCGACCTCCAACTGGCGTGCAGATGGCTGAACCGGCGGTGTGGGCGGCATGAGGGGAGTAGGCGGTGCTACGCCATCGGGCGACAAATCGAAGAGATTGCCGTCCTCAAGCTGTCGATCTAATTGATCCAACCACAAATCCGTTTGATCCGGGGGTGCAACGTCGTCAGCATGGATGAGAGGCACACGATCAGTATGAGAAGGCTGCGGTTTTGTACGCGACGACGGATGTCCGGGTTCCTCGCGTTTGGGTTGACGCGTTTGAGGCGCATCGGAAGCCGCAGTTCTTGCCTTACGCTGTTGCGAATGATCGCGTGATTCCTGCGCCGCTGTGTTAGACTGTCTTTCTAGGGGGGGCTGCTGCGCAGGAGCAGGATCGGAGCTTAAGCTATGTCGTTTCGAACGATCGCGCAAATCCGGTTCCCGCATTGCGGCGGCAAAGGACTCCTCAACGGACGGCTCCTGTGGCGCAAAAAGATCTGTTTCTGCTTCGCTGAAATGCTGCTGCATGTGATCGGTCAATTCCGGCTCAAACATTGCAGCGGTGAAGGATTCCTCAACAGATGGTTCTTGCGGCGCAAAAAAGTCTGTTTCTGCTTCACTGAAATGCTGCTGCATGTGATCGGTCAATTCCGGCTCAAGCCTTGCAGAAGTGAAGGATTCCTCAACAGATGGCTCTTGTGGTTCATAGTGATCGGAGGAAGGTAAATTCGATGCTTGCGCCTTTGCATTACGACGTTTGCGACGCTTTGCATGTTCGGATTTTTGCGATGCGCCGGTTGTGCGCTGCGTTTCAATAAACGGGGGAACGTCCGGCTCTTCAAACTCCGGTGCGGAGGAATCGGACGCAGAGTCATCTGTGTGAAATGGGTCGATTGCGTTGAGCGCGGCAAATGGCTCATATTTGTCCGCGGGTTCCTCGGCTACTGACTGTGCCTTGGGAAGCAAATCCGCCTCGTCCAGCAAATCAAGCTCGTGCAGTGGCTCTGTATTTTTGTGCGTCTCGATCCGGTTTTCCTGCGGCTGCGCGGCAGAATCTTCCTCACGCTCCGGCACAATCAGCAGAATAGACTCTTCGGATGATTGCAATGCTGTTGCGCGCTTGATGCTGAACAGAAACAGGATGGGGAACAGAACGCCCAGCGCATAGGTGACCAACTCTAAGATAGAAAGAGAGAATGCCTCGCCGCTTGCGTTTTGTGTGATCCACCAGGAAAGCAGCACACTGGCGGCGACGCTGATCATACATAATATGAGAGAAATCAGCCCCCATTTTTTTGCGGCAGACAGCGTGAGAATACCTTTGGCAGCGCGTAACCCTTTTACGCCGCCAAGAATCAAAATAATACCGCAAACCAAAGAAAGCGCAATGATGCCCAGCATGAATGCAACGAGCGGAACACTCAAATTCAGCCAGGGAAGCAACGCATACAAGGCGAAGCCGCCGACGGCAAGATTGAGCACACCACAGATCATGAACAGGATCGACATTGTTTTCAGAAAAAACGGCTGTTTCATCCTTTATTCCTTTCCATTCCAGCAGTAGGTACATAATTTACAGGGATTGATCCCGATGGATTCCTGCAAATCATCCAAACGGTGGTAAAGCAGGGAAGTGAAGTTTAATTCTTTGCACACATCTTCGGTCAGCGTTTGATGCTCGGACGTATTGGGGTCGGCATATTCTTGCAAATGCTCGAACGTGACGGCATCACCGCAGTGCTTTTGAATCACCCGCCGCGCAATGAGATCAAGATCGGAAGTGGAGCGCGAAAAATTAAGGAATTTGCATCCGAAAAGAATCGGCGGACATGCGGAACGCACGTGTACCTCCTTTGCGCCACTTGCATATAAAAACTCCGTGGTTTCACGCATTTGAGTGCCACGCACGATGGAATCGTCGATCATCAGCAAGCGTTTGTCGCGGATCAGCGCATCAATGGGCACCAGCTTCATGTGTGCAATCAGATTGCGCACATCCTGCGTTTGCGGCATAAAGGAGCGCGGCCATGTGGGCGTATATTTGATGAAAGGACGCGCAAAGGGAATGCCGGAACGATTGGCATATCCAATGGCGTATGCGGTTCCGGAATCCGGAACGCCTGCGGCGAGGTCTACCTCGACATGATCCCGATTGGAAAGCAGTGCACCGCTTTTACAGCGCATAGATTCGACGTTTACCCCTTCATAGGTCGTGGTGGGGTAACCATAGTAAGTCCAAAGGAAGGAGCAAATCTTCATTTCATCGCGCGGCGGCTGGATGGTTTCTACATGCTCTGCCGTGATGAACACGATTTCGCCGGGGCCAAGCTCCCGCTCATGCGTATATCCAAGATTGAGATAGGAAAAATCCTCCGAAGCGACGCAGTACGCGCCATCCTTTTTGCCAATCACCAGCGATGTTCTGCCGACGCGATCGCGCGCGGCGAAGATGCCATCCGGCGTGAGCACCATCAGCGTCATCGAACCATCCACCATGCGCTGCACGTAGCGGATACCGCTGGTGATGGAGCTGCGACTGCCGATCATCGAGGCGACCAGCTCGGTGGGATTGATGTTGGCGTTGCCCATTTCAGAATACTGCATACGACCGTTGCTGAAATTATGCTCGATCAATTCATTGGTATTGTTGATGCGTCCTACCGTTGTGACGGCGAAGGTGCCAAGATGAGTGCGCACAGTCAGAGGCTGCGGCGCAGTATCCGAGATACAGCCGATGCCCAGATGCCCCGGCATGTTTACGATCTCTTTTTCGAATTTGGTACGAAATTGAGCATTCTCGATGCTGTGGATTGCCCGCTGAAACTTACCCTCGTTGTAAACCGTCATACCACCGCGATAGGTTCCCAGATGTGAATGATAGTCTACCCCGAAAAATAAGTCGTACGTACAGTTTTCTTTTGAAGCCACACCAAAAATTCCGCCCAATGCTTTATTCCTCCATATTCCGTTTTGCCCTGGCCGCAACGTTGCGCAGCCGATGTTTCTACTGCATCATTATATCACGGCTGTATGAAAAATCATAGCGGAAAAATTTCATGGCGCGGGGGTCGCGCGCAAAAAAACGCATTTGTAAACGGAAATTCATAAAAGCTTTACAATTCATCTATGTCTCAATTTTGTTGAATATACTATAATAAAAAAGATAGTAAGAGAAGGTTCGTGCACAGCGAATCGGAAAGGATCGGAAGTGACCGTGAAGCGCTTCATTTTTGCAGCAATATCTTTGACACTGGCGGCTGCACTGCTGACAGGCTGTTCCAGCAACATTGATCCCGACACCGTGGTTTTGCGTGTGAACGGAGAGCAGATTACGGCAGAGCGTGTTTATCAGACCTTAACAGGCTATATCCAGAAAATTGGCATCAACTTGAGCGAGCTGCAGACCAGCTCGAATAAATCCATTTACGAGGACTTAAAAAGTGCGGTGGTGGATGAGGAGGTTTCCAAGGCTTTGGTGCGCCAGAATGCGGAGAAAAAGGGTCTGACGATTTCGGCGGAACGCAAAAGAGAGCTGGAGCGTGAAGCGGATGATAAGCTGAACAACATACGGCAGACGATTTTCGAGACGGTACAAAAGAAAAAGGATGCTTCCATCAACGTGGAGGCAGAGACGCAGCGTCTTTATGAAGAATATTTGGCGAAGCATAATTTGTCTAAAGAAAGTATACTCGAGGAGCTGATACAGCAGGAAACCGAAAGGATGCTGCGGGATGCGGTTTACAGCGACGTGGATACCTCGAACGAAGCGGTGCAGGGATATTTTAACGATCTTGCACAAAAGCAGGAGGTGCAGGCACAGGAAAACCCCAAACAGTATTTACAGCTGCAAGGGTCGGATGTGCCATATTATCATTATCCGGACAACGCGGCCTATGTGAAGATTTTGATGGTAGAGCATGAAAATCTAGCGGCGCTGGAGGCATGCAACGACGAGGAAACGATGGACCGCCTGATTCAGGAAATCGGCGTGGAAGAGACTATGAAGCAGGAGCCGTACCGCACACAAGGGTATCTGGTGATCCCAGACGCGGGCATCATACCTGTGATTGAGGATGCGGCGGCGCAGCTTGAGACTCCGGGTGAATTTAGTCCGGTGCTGGCAAACGGCAGCCGGTATGTGAAGCTGATGTTGGTGAAACGGATGCAGCCCGGGCCGGTGGAGTTTGAGGAAATCAAGGATGACTTGCGCGAGGAGTATGTGCAGGATCAGCAGGACGACGTGTGGGAAGACACCATGGAGGATTGGAAAGAGGACGCGGACATCGCGATCAGCAATCTGGATTTTTAGCGCATGAGGTTTCCTATGAAAGTAAGGTAAAACGAGCCTGTTGTCTGCAAGCCGCAGACAACAGGCTTTTTTGTGTGTATCAAAGATATGTGAACGGTAAGAGCAGGCTAGAATAACACTTCGAAGTCTAGCGTATCACGGGCGACACCGTTTACGATTAGAGTGATTGAATGCACGCCGGGGTAATGCTTGCGCGAACTGACATCGGCAAAGGAATGGTTTTTCTGATACGTTTTTTTTGTGCCATGTTTGAAATAGGGTTCTGAAATCTGGAATATTTTACGGGTGCGCCTGCCGTTTGCTTTTACATAATCAATGCCGTACTCCAGCCGCACTTTGGATGAAGCTTCGGACGCTACCTCAAAGGAGAAGGTTAGTGTGCCGCCACTGCGCACAGATGCGGCATGGAGTGCAAAGCCGCGAATACGGACACAATCGGCATCGCCGAACCCGAAAATGCCTAGGACATCGCTGCTTCCGTTTTTTAAAAGCGTTCTGCATCCGTGCTTGACGATCCAGTCGGTATGATCGCATTTGCCGTACCAGTCCTTTACGATTTGGGCAATGAGGCTCGGATGTGTTTTCGAGATGTCGTTGAGGTTGTTTGCCACGCTTTTGCGAACATACGCAGAAGGGTCGGCTTTCAGACGTGCTAAAACTTCGAGAACCGGAGATGGATCTTTTTTAAAATCGGGCAGCGCTTGTGCCCACGGCAGGGCAGGGCGGCATCCCTCGCTGGCAAGCCTCCTGACGTGCTCGTTTTCGTGATCTGTCCAAGCGAGCATCTGAGCCATCATTCGCTCCGCATGGTTTAAGAGAAACGGACGAACGGCAAACTCGGACGTGGAGAGCGCGGTGTATCGCTCCAATGCGGCAATGGAGATATCCCAATGGCGCACATCCTGACCAAAGACTTCTACGAAATCTGGAAAGTAGAGCAATGCGTTATCATGATAACCGGCAGGATAGCCTGCCGCGACTTGATCGAGAACACGCAGAGCTTGTTCATACGCTGTCGGTAAATATTTTCCCAACTGGATTGTGATTTTCCGCATACAGGCTTTCAGCCCGAGTTCAGCCCAAGTTTCGTCCATAATCTCGCGGACAAAATCATCGGGCTGAAACAAAGGGGATACAGCGTTTACACGCAGTGCAAACTGATGAAGGGAATCTGCATTGTAATATTGATCTTTCATGCGTTCCGGCATAGCGCCTCCAAATCTTTGATCTGTGGAAAAGGGAAAGTGAAATCGGAATGAAGAGAGCCCCTGCCGTGAACATCAAAACAGGGACTCTGCCATACATCATTTTGCGTTTGCGCTGATTAAGAAATGCGCTTTGCGCCGAGATAATTACGATCGTAATACCCCGATGAAATGGAACTGATGCTGACGCCGCCACTGGAAGGCGCTGCATGAATCATGCTGCCGCCGCCAAGATAAATGCCAATGTGGCTGACCGCAGAACCGGTATCCGATCGGAAATAGACCAAATCGCCAACGCTTAGTGAACCTTTATCGGGAACATCTGCCCAAGACGAGGTTGCATACCCCGCAGAGCTTAAACGGCTGGCGGAAATGCCTGCATTCTTCATACAATAGTATACAAATCCGGAACAGTCAAACGAATTGGGGCCGTTGGAGCCATAGCTGTACGGCTTGCCCATTTGCTCTTTTGCAATGGAGATCATGCGATCCAAACCTTCACCCGACGGCTGAACGGCTGCGGGTGGCTCCGGGGTCGGCTCCGGCTTGGGAGTTGGCTCCGGAGTCGGTGTGGCTTCCGGTTTTGCGGACGCCTCCGGCTTTGCGGATGCTTCCGGCTTCGCAGACTCTGTCGGCGCTTTGGATTCCTCCGGCTTTGCGGAAGGCGAGGGGCTTGCGGACGGCTTTGCTACTGAGCCGGAGGCTGCCTTAGCTTCTTCCGAGAACAGGATATTGCGCGTGTTCTGACCTGCTTTGCCATCTACGGTCAGCCCGTTCAGGCTTTGGAACTGCTTGACCGCTTCAAAGGTGACCTCGCCGTAGTAACCGGTTGCCTCGCCATTGAAATATTTTAGTTCCTTCAGCCGCTGTTGCATGGCTTTGACATCATCACCGCTGTCACCCAGATACATCATATAGGAGCGCGCACCTTGCTCGCCCTGACCATCCAGCAACGCTTGCGCGTCTTTTTTCCAAATGCCGTCTACGGTAAGACCGTTGGTACGTTGGAATTTTTTCACGGCTTCTTCCGTCACGGGGCCATAATATCCCGTGATGGTTGCGTATTCATAATATTCCAGTTCTTTAAGCTTTTCCTGCAACGCGGTGACGACAGGTCCTTTATCACCGGGGTTGAGGTTTACAAAACCACTGTTGGGCTGCTGCTCCGGCGGCGCGCTGGCGCTCGGTTGAGGGTTGTTGAGATCCAGCGGCGGCAGCACAACGCCACCGACGTAGGAGGTCACTTTACGATCATCCGAAATGGGGGCGTAAGACTTGCCCAGCAGCAATTCGCGCGTTTGAGGGCCGGCTTTTCCATCGCTGGAAAGACCGTTTTTCTTTTGAAATTCCAATACTGCATTCTGTGTGTTGGTTCCAAAGTAGCCCGTTGCGGGAACACGCAGCAGACCTTCTTGATTCAGCTTTTGCTGCAACTCTAAAACCCATTGATCTTCATCGCCTACCTGCAAAATTTCGTAACGCTCGGCTGCGAACGCGCCGGCAGGATACAACGAAACAATGAGTGCCGCTGTTAAAATAATTCCACAAACCTTCTTGACCATTTTGCCTCCAATGCAATGTACCGAATCTAATCAACTGATGAAGCAATACCGCGCATCTCTCGCGGCGTTGATGCGGTAAGATATCGACACCCGTGCGGATGCCACAAAAATGTTGACCGCAATGTATAACATAACTCTAAAATACGAAAATATGTCTAAAATTTAATAATTTATTCATAGTCTACACGATTTTTCGTAAAATTACAATCATAATTTGGTGCAAGCGGTGGGTGACGCGGTTCGAAAACGGGAAACAAGCTGTGAAGTTGGCGGGGGAAACTTTACGACAAAGAAGCAAAAAGCCACGCAAGGGAAGCGAAATCCTTTTCCCGGCGCGCGGCTAAATTGAAACAACAGGGGTTTGGAAAACCCACGGGATCAATCGACGGTTTTACCCTCCAGTGCAAGGAAGGGACGCAGCGTCTGCATCAGCGCATCGAATCGCTGCGGAGTGAGCGATTGCTGACCATCGGAAAGTGCGTTGGGGGGATCGTTATGCACCTCGATCATCAAACCGTCCGCGCCTGCTGCGATGGCTGCCTTGGAAAGCGGCTCTACCAGCCAGTCCAAGCCGCCTGCATGGCTGGGATCCGCGATAACGGGCAAATGAGACAAGCGCTTTAAAATCGGAATCGCGCTGACGTCAAAGGTATTGCGTGTGAAGGTTTCAAAGGTGCGAATGCCGCGTTCGCACAGTATGACATTTTCGTTGCCGCCTGCCATGATATATTCTGCGCTCATCAAAAATTCTTCGATGGTATTGGCAAGCCCCCGCTTCAGCAGGATTGGCTGTTTGAGCTTGCCCAATTCTTTCAGTAAACGAAAATTCTGCATATTGCGCGCGCCAACCTGAATGATGTCTACGCTTGCAAAGAGTGGGATATCCGAAATGCCCATGATTTCGGTCACGACGGGCAGGTGATATTGCTGCCTTCCGGCGACAAGCATATCCAGCCCTTCGCCCTGCAAGCCTTGAAACGCGTAGGGAGAGGTACGCGGCTTGAATGCGCCGCCACGCAAAAAGTTTGCGCCGCTTTTGGCGATCTGCCGGTTGATTTCCAAGATTTGCTGCTCGCTCTCTACGGAGCAGGGTCCGGCAATGACGGCAAAATGCCCGTTGCCTATTTTTTTGCCGCCGACCTCGACAACGGTATCGTCGTTATGGAATTTGCGATTTGCCTTTTTATACGGTTCGGAAACACGGCGCACATCCTCGACAATATCGTATGCCTTGAGCGAATCGATATCCAATATGGAGGTATCGCCCACAAGACCGATGATGGTGGTGTTCTCACCTTCGCTTAGGTGGATTTTAAAATGCTGATGCTCTAAATTTTCGATGAACTTCTGCACCTGCGGTTTGGGCGTATTTGGCTTTACAATAATAATCATGGATTTGTACCTCTGTCATCATAATTCACAAACATGATACAGGAAAAGGAACAGATTGGCAATAGCGAGCATTTGTGAAGCTTACGGCAGGCAGGGAATGTTACGAACTTGTGACAATCAGGGTACGCCAAACAAACAGGAAAAAAGCCCGTTATACGCGGGCTTCTCTCTGCAAATTATAGTACTGGAGGAACATTATAAAAAAAATCACTTGCTTTATTGATACAATATCATATCTTTTACAACTTGTAAAGTGTTTTCGTAATAAAATTGTAATATTTTTTCGAAAAAAATATATATTGAAATAAAATGCGGGGAGGGGTATAATATTCATATTAACAAAGGAGTGCAAAGACATGCAAAATGTTGCAAGACGATTTAGCTTTACGTTTAGCTATGGCGCGTTTTATCGCCATGGTGTTTTTATCGTTTAGAGAATCGTTTTGCAAATTCATGTGTTTATGTGGCTGTGAGCAAGACGACGCTCGCAGCCTTTTTCATTTTAGAGGAAAGCTTTAGGAGGATAAGAAGATGATCGTAGTGATGAAGAACAGCGCCAGTGTGGACGAAACACAGGACGTGGTGGGATGCCTGACCAGACTGGGCATGAATGTGCAGGAGAACAGCGGTGTGGAATGCGTGGTGCTGGGCGTAATCGGCGATACGTATACGGTGGACAAGGAAGCGATCTCCATGCTACCCGGCGTGGATCGCGTGGTATCGGTACAAGAGCCGTATAAGAAAGCAAACCGTAAGTTTCACCCCGAAGATTCCGTGATTGATGTAAGCGGTGTGAAAATTGGGGGTGGCGGATTGTGCGTGATGGCGGGGCCGTGTTCGGTGGAATCGCAAGAGCAGCTAAGCTCGGTTGCAAACAGCGTTAAACAAAGCGGCGGCGACATTTTGCGTGGCGGTGCGTTCAAGCCGCGCACCTCGCCTTATTCGTTCCAAGGTTTGGGCGAAGAAGGTATGGACTTGCTGTGCGAGGCGAGCAAACAGGCGAAAATTCCGTTTGTGACGGAGATCATGTCCCCCAAATATGTGGAACTGTTTGCACAGAAGGCGGATATGATTCAGGTGGGGGCGCGCAATATGCAGAATTTTGATTTGCTCAAAGAGGTGGGCATGATCCGCAACCCGATTTTGCTCAAGCGCGGGCTATCCAACACCATCGAAGAATGGCTGATGAGTGCGGAATATATTATGTCGCAAGGCAACGAAAATGTGATATTATGTGAACGGGGCATTCGCACCTTTGAAAATTACACACGTAATACGCTGGACATCAGCGCGATTCCTGCGGTCAAGCGGCTTTCTCATTTGCCCATTGTGATCGACCCCAGCCATGCGGCGGGATTGTCCTATATGGTGGAGCCGTTGGCGCTGGCTGCCGTAGCGGCGGGTGCGGACGGACTGATGATCGAGGTGCACAACGACCCTGCGCACGCATTGTGCGATGGCCCGCAGTCCTTGACGCCGGCACAGTTTCAAGCATTGATGGAAAAGGTGCGGGTGTTGAAGGGCGTGATGTGAGTGGCGATTTGTTGGGCGAAATTTCGGATCGCGAGCCTTCAAGCTGCGCATTCAGGCGGTTGCAACGTTTGAGTGAATGTTGTGAACAATAAGGAGAGACAAGATGCAGACGGTATGTGTACAGGCACAGAACGGAAATTATGAAATCAAGATCGGGGCAGGCGCATTGCGAAGTGACGCGCTGAGCCAATATGATAAAGTGGTGTTCATCACAGACGAAACGGTGCATGGACATTACGGAGCATATTTTGACCAAGGCGAGTTTATTATCTTGCCGCCGGGTGAGACATCCAAAAGCATGGAACAGTTGCAGCGCATCTATGACCGGCTGATGCAAAGCGGTATTTCGCGCAAGGATGCTGTGGTGGCATTGGGTGGCGGCGTGATTGGTGACATTGCTGGTTTTGCTGCCGCAACCTTCAAACGCGGCGTGCAATTTGTGCAAATTCCCACCACGCTTCTCGCGCAGGTGGATAGCTCGGTGGGCGGCAAGGTGGCGGTGAACCTGCCTGCCGGAAAAAACATGGTGGGGGCGTTTTACCAGCCGTCGCTGGTGCTGGCGGACACGGATACCCTAAAGACGCTGAACAAAAAAGAAATTGCGGCGGGGATGGCTGAGGTCATCAAATACGGCTATATTGCGGACGCAGAGCTGGCGGCGCTGCTGCGTGCAGGGCAATTTACAATGGAAAACGTTGTGGCGCGCTGCTGCGCAATCAAGGCGCGATATGTGCAGGAGGATCCGTTTGATTTGGGGGTGCGGATGCAGCTTAATTACGGGCACACCATCGGTCACGCAATCGAGCAGGCGGCGGGCTATGGTACCTACCTGCATGGTGAAGCGGTGGCGATCGGCATGGTACTTGCGGCGTGGATGGGTGAAAAAATCGGGATCTCTCCGCGTGGTCTGCGCGAGGATACCGAGCAGATGCTACGGGCGAACCATTTACCCGTAAGCGTGGAGCGCGGATTGCTGAATCAGGCATTGGAGATTTTGGATTACGATAAAAAGGCGGAACATGGGCGCATTCAGTTTATTTTGATCGAGCGCATTGGCAAAGCCGTCATTGAGAAACTACGAACGGAAGAAATCTGTAAATTATTGAAGGAGTTTGAATGATGGAGCAGATGCGATTGACCGCTTCGGCGTGCAAGGGAAGGGTGACGATGATCCCGTCTAAGAGTGTTTCGCATCGTGCGCTGATTTGTGCGGCGTTGGCGCAGGGAGAAAGCGACATTACCAATCTGGCGCTGTCGCAGGACATTGCGGCGACCATGGATGCGCTGGTTGCGCTGGGACTTTGCGAGGCGCGGATGCAAGGTGACGCCTGCAACGTGCGCGGCGGACTGAAACGGAATGGAACGGACAGAATAGATTGCGCGGAGTCCGGTTCTACGATTCGCTTTTTAATTCCGCTGGCGCTGGATGGCAGACGGCGTGTGTTTACCGGGCGCGGACGACTGTTGGAACGTCCGATGCGGCAATATGAAACATTATTCGGGGTACATACGTCGTCGGAGGGCATTGTGGTAGAGCACATGCTGCGCGCGGGGGAATATGCCGTGGAGGGCAATGTGTCTTCACAGTTTATTACCGGATTACTGTTTGCGCTGCCTATGCTGGAGCAAGACTCGATCATCCGCATCACAACGCCATTGGAATCACAACCGTACATCGAGATCACACGGCAGGTGCAAGAGCGATTCGGTGTGCGCAGTGAATGGCAGGGGAACCACCTTTGGGTGCCGGGAAACCAGCATTGTCAGCCGCGCGATCTGCGCGTGGAAGGAGACTATTCCCATGCCGCGTTCTTTGGTGTGAGCGCAGCGCTGGCAGGCAGCGTGACGCTGTGCGGGCTGGAAGAAAACAGTGCGCAGGGAGACAAAGAGATTTTGAACATATTGACGGCGTTTGGCGCGGAGGTTTCGAGGGACGCGGAGCAGGTACAGGTTCGCAAACGTGCGTGCCGGCCGTTTTGTGTGGATGTGAGCCAGATTCCGGATTTGGTTCCCGCGCTGGCGGTATTGGCATGCGGCGCGAAGGGAAAGTCGGTCATTTATGGCGCGGCGCGTCTGCGCATGAAGGAGAGCGACCGTTTGCAGGCGATGACGCAGGAATTGACGGCGCTGGGGGCGAGCATCGAGATGTCGGAAGAAGCACTGACGATCTATGGGAATGGAACGCTGCGCGGCGGTTGTGTGGACAGCCACAACGATCACCGCATTGCAATGGCGCTCAGTGTGGCGGCATTTTTATGTGAGGAACCGGTTTTATTGCGTGGCGGCGCATCCGTAGCGAAGTCTGCGCCACAGTTTTTTGAAGAATTTACAGCAATAGGAGGAAATTATGAGCGCGACATACGGACATCATTATAAGGTCACCATTTTTGGAGAGTCTCATTCCAAGGCGATAGGGGTGGTGCTGGACGGTATCCCGGCAGGGTTTGCGGTGGACATGGAGGCGGTAGCACTGAGTATGCGGCGCAGAATGCCCAACCGCTCTGTGGCATCCACCAAGCGGCAGGAAGCGGACGAACCACAGATCATGAGTGGCTTTTTTGAGGGGAAGGCGACGGGCACACCGTTGTGCGCCGTGATTGAAAACGGGGATTGCAGATCGCAAGACTATGAGCGCACCAAGATGTTTTTGCGTCCTTCTCATGCGGACTATACCGGATGGGTGAAATATAAGGGAGCGAACGACTATCGTGGCGGCGGGCATTTTTCCGGGCGGCTGACGGCACCGCTGGTGTTTGCGGGGGCGATTGCGCGGCAGGTGCTGGCGCAGCAGGGCATCGAGATCGGTGCGTATATCACTCAGATCGGCAATGCGCGGGAGCAGGAGCAGCCGACGAAAGAAGCGGTGCTGGCGGTGGAACAAAAAAGCTTTTACACGCTGAGTGATGCGGCGGCAGGCGCGATGCAGTGCGAGATTCAGGCGGCGCACAATCAAGCGGATTCCGTGGGCGGCGTTGTGTGCTGCACGGTGTACGGGCTGCCGGTGGGGCTGGGTGAGCCGTTTTTTGACAGCGTGGAGAGCGCCATGGCGCACATGATGTTCTCTGTTCCTGCGGTGAAGGGCATTGAATTTGGCACAGGGTTTGGTTTGGCGCAGATGCGCGGCAGCGCTGCCAACGACTGCCCGACTTTGGACGGGGAAGCGATACGGTTTGCGACGAATCACAACGGCGGTGCGCTGGGGGGCATTACCAACGGAATGCCGTTGGAATTTCGCGTTGCGTTTAAGCCTACGGCATCCATCGGTCAAGAGCAGAAAACGGTGAATATGGAAGCGATACAAGAGGAAGCCTTTGTGATTCATGGGCGGCATGATGCTTGTGTGGTACCGCGTGCGGTGGAAGTGGTGAAGAGTGCGGCGGCGATCGTACTGTTGAATTTGTGGATGGAGGCGAACGTATGACGGAATTGGAAGGCTATCGGAAGGAAATTGACACGATCGACCGCAATCTTGTGCAGTTGTTTGAGCGGCGCATGGCGGTGGCGCGGCAGGTGGCGGAATATAAGCTGGCACACGGAATGCCTGTGCTGGATGCGCAGCGTGAAAAAGAGGTGATCGCCTCGCGCTGTGCACTGCTGGAAGATGCCGGTATGAGCGCGGAGTTGACGCGTTTTTTTGAGCAGATCATGAGCATTAGCCGGGCGCGGCAGCGTAAGCTGATTCGCGCGCAGACGGTGGCACAGCCGCGTGAGGCGGAGGGGGTTGCGTTTCAGGGAGAGACGGGCGCATATTCGGAACTGGCGTGCGTGACCTATTGGAACCCGAATGTAGCGCGGCAGGCTTATGACTCTTTTGCGGATGTTTTTGACGCGGTGGAGAGCGGCGCCGCACAGTATGGTATGATTCCGATTGAAAACTCATATGCCGGAGCGGTGGAGAGCATCTACGATCTTTTGGAAAGCTATCAGTTACATATTGTAGGGGAGCAATATTTGCCTATTGAACATTTGCTGCTGGGGGTGGAAGGCGCGACGGCGGATTCGGTGGAGGAGGTTTTTTCCCACGATCAGGCATTTTTGCAGTGCGCGAATTTTCTAAAGCAACATGAAAATTGGAAGCGCACACCCTATTACAATACGGCAGTGGCAGCGCATCATGTGGCGAGGCTGGCAGACCCTTGCAAGGCGGCGATTGCCAACCGCTATGCGTCGCAGCTGTTTGGACTGCGCGTGTTGGCGGAGGGCATCGCGGATCAGACGGAGAACATGACGCGCTTTGTGGTGATTGCGCGGGAGCCGCAGCAAACGGGCAATAAAGCGAGCATCAGCTTTGTGCTGGAACATCGCTCAGGCACGCTGGCGGAGGTCTTGCAGTTGTTTGCACTGAACGAGCTGAACATGGTGAAAATTGAATCGCGCCCGCTCAAATCCCGCCCGTTTGAATATCGCTTTACGGTAGACTTTGAAGGGGACGGGCTGACGGAGCATTTGCCGGAGGTGCTGGAACATTTGCGGAAGCGATGCACACAGCTACGGCTGCTGGGCGTGTACGCAAAGGGAGCGGAGCAAGGCGCATGAACGTTTATCTGACGGGGATGATGGGCTGCGGGAAATCCAGCATCGGCAAGCAGATCGCCAAGCGCAGAGGCTGCCGTTTTGTGGATTTGGACGCGGAGATCGAACGCTTGGCGGGTATGCGCATTCCGGCGATCTTTGAGCAGCGCGGGGAGGACGGATTTCGTGACTTGGAAACGGCGGCATTACGCGAAATAGCGCAGGATTTTGAAGGGCTGGTTGCGTGTGGCGGCGGCGTGATCTTGCGTGAGGAGAACGTGCGCATCATGAAAGGAAGCGGAAAAATTGTCTATATCCGCAGACCCATTGAGATGATCTTGCGTGATGTGAAGACGACGCACCGCCCCCTGTTGGCGCAGGGAAAAGAAAAAGCTGCGCAGATTTTTGCGCAGCGAAAGCCTTTGTATGAAACATATGCCGATGCGGTGCTGGACAATGAGGGCTCCTTTTTGGAGGTGTTGCGCCGCATGGATCGCTTGCTAAATACATACAAGCCGGGTCAGCCTTGACGGACGGCGCTTAGTACGGCGGCGTAATCCGACGGTGTGGGTAATATGTCAAAGAAATGCCGGAAGGCATAGAATGCTTGCCAAATCAGCATACCCAGACCGTTTTGCACGTTGAGACCGCGCGCGGCGGCTTGCACAAGCAGATTGGTTTGATCGGGCTTGTAAAGCAGATCGCAGACGATGGCATCCGAAGGCAAAGCATCTAAAAACGCGAAGGTTTCAAAGTCATGCGGTATCCCTTGCATGCCGAGCGGCGTTGTGTTGATGAGGATGTCGCAGTCTGTGCATGCCTGCGCGAGCTGCGACAGCGCAAAATAGGCGCATTGCGCGTCCTGATCTTGCACGGGGGAGCGGTTGACGACGCGCACCTGCCGCGCACCCAGACGCAGTGCGTCCGCTTGCAGCAGCCTGCCGACCGAGCCTGCGCCGATGATGCACACCGTTGCGTTTGCGTAGTCTCTGCCATTGGAGCGCAGCGAGGCGTGAAAGCCCTGTGCATCCGTAGAGAAACCGTGCAGCTTGCCTTCGCGCACTACGATGGTATTGGCGCCGGTGGTGACGGAAGCATCACGCTGCGCAAGAAAAGGCAGAATTTCTTCTTTATAAGGCATTGTGACGTTGAAACCGTGGATTTGATCCGCCTGCAAACTTTGCAGGAAAGCGGGCAGGCAATCGACCTCCTGCGCGTGGTAAACGCAGTCGAGGTGGTAAATACGATAAAGTGTATTGTGAATTAGCGGCGAAAGACTGTGCCGGACAGGTTTGCCGATGACGCAATAGCGGCGGGACATGCGCGTTCTCCTTTGTTTGTAAAATCTTTTATAGTATACCACAGAAAACCGGACGAGAAAGGAAAAATATGAAAAAGATATGGATTATCAACGGACCGAATTTGAACATGCTTGGGATTCGGGAAAAGAGTGTATATGGCAGCAAAACGCTGGAGCAGATGAATGCGTATCTTTTGGAGTGCACACGGGAGTTGGATGTTTCGCTGGAGTTTTTTCAGTCCAACCATGAGGGTGCGCTGATCGATCGGATTCATCAAGCGTACCAAGCCATAGACGGTATGGTACTCAACGCGGGCGCATACACCCATTACAGTTATGCGATTCGTGACGCGATTGCGGCGGTTCAGGTACCTTGTGTGGAGGTGCATTTGTCCGATATACACAAGCGTGAGGCGTTTCGCGCGGTGTCGGTGATTCGTGAGGTGTGCATTGCCCAAATTTGCGGATTAGGCGAGGAAGGCTATGTACAGGCCGTGCGACTGCTGACGGAGGCGTGATTTACAGCAAGTTTATGACAAAGCATCGCGGTGTAACTGAGCAGGCTGCGTAACGCGGAAAATGGGCGACGCATTCGGCATCCGGCACTTTTGCGCCGGATTGGTGTGTTTGTGCACAAAATCGCGCATGAAAATTTGAAATTGAAAATAAAGAGCCAGCGTGCTGCCGGCTCTTTATTTCACGAATTCATATTTGCAAAGACCTTAGGGGGGTGGTCTTTGCGGGAGAGGTTTTATGGAAAATTTAGTATATTGATATCATAAAACATATTTTTTAATAAGGCTTGAATGAACCGTGAACAAATTGTAAAACTCAAAAAGTTTTTTTGGGGGGATGGAAACAAACGAAGCAGGCGTATTTAAAATACGGATTGTATGGAGAATGCTGGTGGTGCGGTGCATCAATCCGCCACAATGCCGAGATATAGATCATCCGGCAGCGTGAGTGTGGGGGAGAACGAGCGGGCGTGGCCGCGATAGATGGTTTCTGTATGCACTGCATCCGGGGATGCTCCGTTATGGAGCGGCGTAAGCACATCGATTTGCGAACAGCACGAACGTGTGCCGATTGCGTTACAAAGTTCCTGCAAGCGATGTGCGGGGCAGTTGGTTTCGTTGACGCGCAGGGTATCATAGGTCACAGTATTGCTTAAGGCATACACACCGCTTTGCGCATCCCACAGAATGTGTCCGGACGCCAAGGCGTCGTGGTAAAGGTAATGCAGACTTTCGGCAGACCAAGCAAGGCAAGGGTCTTGCTGCTGCTCGAATGCCGCGCGTAATTGTATAAAATCATCAAACCGGCAAGGTTGCAAGTTGAAAGGCGAACCGTTTTGCACAAGAAAGCGCGATTTCAGGACGCCTTGGAGCCGCGAAAAATCGTTGCGATCAAATATGCATTTGGAAGAGGGAAGGCAATACACAATGCCGGCAGAGATTCCCTGCTGTTTTACATCTTCAATGGAAGCGTGCAGCATTGCCGAGGCGTATCCATGCTTTGCGGCGTGCGGAAAGGTTGCGCCCGCGTAAAAATATGCCGCACAGTGGCGCTGGCCATGCAACAATAGATCGCAAGGCAGCCAATGCGTCATACTGGTGACGGTGCCGGAGACGCATGCAAGCAAGGAACGTTCCGGCACAAATGCACTGCGAAAAAACAGATCCGCATAGGGTAATTCTTCGCTGCCAAAGCAGGCAGTCCACATCCCGATTAATTCGGGGATGTCATACTTTGTTGCTCTTCGAAATTCCAACATATTCAAACACCAGCATTGTAATATCATCAAACTGCGGCGCATCCTTGACGAATGCGTCGATGTCCGTTTGCACCGACTGAACCACGCCTTTAATCGGCTCTGCGCCAGTATGAGAGAGAGTTGCGATTAAACGAGCATCACCATACATCTCGTTTTGCGCATTGGTAGCCTCGTTGACACCATCGGTGTAGACATAGACACGGTCGCCCGGCCCCAACGTGACTTCCTGAGAGCGATAGATCGTGTCTTCCAGCCCTGCCAGCACAAACCCGCTGTGCTGATCCAGTTCCACGTAGGGTGCGCCCGCGCGGCTTAGCAAAGGACGATTGTGCCCGGCGTTTACCCACTGCATGACACCTGTGGAAAGCGTTATGACGGCAAGCCAAGCCGTCACAAACAATCCGCCTTCGTTGTTTTCACACAGGCTGTTGTTGGAGGTTTTGAAGGCTTCAACAATAGACATGCCGGACTGTATATAATTCTTAATCATCGTTTTGGACATCATCATAAACAGTGCCGCGGGAATCCCCTTGCCCGAAACATCGGCGATCACGAGCGCGACTTGATCATCATTGACCATGAAGAAGTCATAGAAGTCTCCGCCGATTTCCTTTGCCGGTTGCATACTGGCATAGATGTCAAAGAACGGATTGTCCGGATAGGGCGGGAAAACCCGTGGCAACAATCCTGCCTGAATGCGCGTTGCCAGGTTAAGTTCAACGGAGACACGTTCCTTTTCGGCAGTGACAAAAGTCAAATCGCGGATGTAGGTGTTGATGTCCTGCTCCATTTGCAGCACGGCCTTGGCAAGGTTCTCGATTTCGTCTCCTGTACGGATCTCGAATAATTCCGCCGAAGTCTTTTCGGGATGGCTGCCGCTGCTTTTTTCCGTGACATAGGAATCGGCTGCCTTGGCAATCAGGTTGACGGGGTTTACAAGTGTTCGCTTGGAGATTTGAACCATGATTAAGATGCACAGGGCTGCTCCGGCACTCAAGGCAAACACAAGCATGAGCACGAAGTCTCTGCGGGCTTTCATGATGTCATCCATACTGATGTCAACGCCAAGATGCGCAACGATGTTACCTTGCGAATCGCGGATCGGGGCGTATGTGGTCACGAGCCAGCCGTATTTTGAATTGGTAATGGTGGGAGTGATCTCTTCGCCTGCCAGCATCCTCTCTGCGGTTGGCACAAAATTAGGATGGATTGGTTGCTGATCACCGAGACGAAAGGAAGTTTCGCTAAGATCGGTGTCCATAATTGTAGTGGCATTAGCGGTGGTTAATTTCTCCACATATAAGTATAAGATGTCGTTGTTTTCCTTGAGCTTGTACAAGTTATCCAACATAGATTGATACGCGGCATCCGGTTCGCGGCCGTTTATATACTCGTTGATGATATCGCCATCAATATAGCTTGTGCCTGTACGAGACAAATTGTGTGCAAGCCTGGTATAATAACTGTCTGTTTCCTGCGCGAAAACGGTATAGCTGATGCTCAGCGCGACGCAAGTAAGCAAAATAGCGACGACCACAATCATCATCGCGTTTTTGGTGCCAAGAGACATCCGAAATCTTTTCCTCATGCATTTCCTCTTTCGTTTTAACTTAAAACCATATCAACTAGATGACAATCACCAGTTTGTTAAAGCCCTGATATCTGTGATAGAAGCAACTTTTTGCCTTTTGCTGCACCATGTACACACCCAAGCCGTCCAACACTTCGTCCTCACTCTGGGCGCAATATTTGGCGGCATGAACATCAAAGGGATTGAATGTGTTACTGTTATCGCGCAAGTGCAAAGTAAAATCGCCGCCCTGATTTGCTATCAGCACGATGCTGATGTATGTTTGACTGTTATCAGTCTGCACCTGACCAAAGATGATGGAGCAGATTTCCTCCAGGGTGAGCGCAACATAATAATTTTGTGTGGGTGATGCGTTGTTGGCTTCGCAGAAAGCTTCGGTCTGACTCAAGATATCCGGAAGGCACCAATTCTGCTGATGCACATCCAACAGCAATATTTTATCGCTATTTGCATAATCTAGCAATAGAACACTTCGCTTTTTTATCCAGATGCACACAAGAATCAACAATGTGAGCACTTCGGAGGCAAGGTAACAATACCAGAGCCACGCAATGCCACCCAGCGCGGAGAGCGTGAAGGCAAACAACAGCAGAAAAGCAAAGGTGCGCGCGATTGTGATAAAGTATAACAGACGTATTTTTTCGATGGATTGATAAAAATTGGCGAAGGTAGAGTTGACAAACATCAGCACGACAGCGGGCAGCAGTGCGGTCAGTGATTGTATGCCAACCTGAATGGAATCCGCGGACTTCAGACCAAAGAACATACAAACTTGTGACATAAACAAGCCTGCTGAAAACACTGCTAGAATCGTGACAATCGAGCCCCACTGAAAGGTAAGCCGGACAGTAGAACGTATCAGTGGTATATTCCGCTCTGCGTGATAGGTGCTGATCATTGGTTGCATGGTGGTATGGGTGGCTTCAAATAAAGACGTCATCACAAGCATAACATTAAACATCACATCAAACGCCGCAACGCCAACGGTACCGCCCAGACGCGAGACGAGATTGAGCAGCACCATCATGACGAGGAAGGAAGCCAGAAAGGTGGAGGAGGTGCCGAACCCGGTGAGGAAGGATTTGCCTAGAAGCGAAAACTGAATGCGTGGTTTTCTCAACTTGAGCAGGCTTTGTTTGCGCAGCAAAGGTGTGCTGCAAATGATGCAGGAACAGACGGCCCCGATCACAGATGCGGTGGCCGCGCCACGCACGCCAAAACCCAAACCGATCACAAACAGAATGTTCAGTCCGAAATCCGTAAAATTTCCCGCAAAAAAACCGATGGCGGACAAACGCGGAGCATTGTCTGCGCGGGAGAAGAAATACAGCACGTATCGCATCATCAAAAAGGGAGCAAAGGTAAACAATATGGAGCCATATTCGTGCAGCAAAGGATATACGGCGCTATTTGAGGGGGGGCAGCCCAGCAGAACCAAGAGCTGCTCCAAAAAGATATTACCAACAATGGCAACCAGTATTGAGACGCATAACATGAACCAAAAACAGGAACGAAACACGGCGGAAGCTTTTTTTGCATCGCCGCCGCCTAATAGTTGCGTGAAGAAGATGCTGCCGCCGATGGCAAAGCCCAGTGAACACATATCGAACAGCATATAGATCGGTGCCGCAAAGGCGACCGTTGCCAGACCGTTTTCGCCGAGCACGGTGCCCACCACCACAGAATCCACCGTACCGGCGAGCGCCAAGCCCAAAGAGGTTAACAACGCGGGCAGAAAGAACTGCCGGAACGTTTTTTTTGTGATGCTTTGTGAGTTTGCACTCAGAGATTCTGTCATTCTACATCCATTCTATCGTGAGCATTGCTTGAGTATCTGTGATACCCGAACAGCTGGGATTTCAGCGTGTTTTTTTGCATATGCAACCGGAGATTCGCAAATATTTCGTGAAATTGAGACGTTACAACTGTGATGACATAACACAACACATCCCACAAATTCGCAATGAAAAACAGGTGGGAAAATGAATTGCAGCTCATCTGTACGCAGAATACATCAACTGGCCTTGGTTGTGAGAAACTGAACAGTCCTCATGCATCGTCGCTCCGATTTCATAAACAATCTTCCTGTTATCATACCATGAAAGGCGATGAGGAACAAGAATAAAAATGGTGGCGAATCACGCAAAAGAGCTTGCTGCTGCAAGCTCTTTGTGCTTCACGAATTCTTTTTGTTCGTAAGAGCCTTAGGGGGGGAGCTCTTACTTGGAGAGGTTTTATGGAAAATTCGGTATGTGTATATCATAAGATATCTTTTTTAATAAGGTTTGAATGATGCGTTAAGAAATTGTGAATTTGGAGGAGCAAAAAAATATTCGCACATCCGGTTTTCGAGGGAACACTACATGCGTTGTAAACGATGTGTTAAGGTCAAAGAATGGTACAAAAGAGGGGATAGATGCACGTGTTTCAGGAAAAGCAAAAGAAAAAAACTTGAATTTCACAGAAACATACAAAAAAAAGTAAGATAGTATAATATGTGAAAAGCAAATCATAATAAACTAATATCAACATCAAAAATCATTTTAATTTAATCACGGGGAGGAAATAAAAATGAGCGTATATGAAGAACTGAGCACCTTGGTGCAACAGGGACGGGCAAACAATGTAAAAGAAATCATTGCTGCGGAACTGGAAAAAGGAACGGACGCGCAGTCCTTACTGCAGGACGGTCTTTTGGCAGGCATGTCTATTGTTGGCGAGAAATTCAAAAACAATGAAGTGTATGTTCCGGAGGTGCTGATTGCAGCACGCGCAATGCAGGCCGGTATTGACGGTTTGGCTGTGGCAATGGACAAAGGTGCTTCGTCTTCCAAAGGCAAAGTCGTTTTGGGAACAGTAAAAGGCGACCTGCATGACATCGGCAAGAACCTGGTTCGCATCATGTTCGAGAGCAAAGGTCTTGAAGTAATCGACCTTGGCGTAGACGTACCGGCGGAGAAATTCGTGCAGACGGCAATCGACGAAGGCGCGAAAGTTATCGCTTGCTCGGCACTGCTGACAACGACGATGGCTGTTATGAAGGAAGTTGTGGAAGCTCTTGAAGCGAAGGGTGCAAAAGGCCAGATCAAAATCATGGTTGGCGGCGCTCCTGTAACGGAAGAATTCAAGAACAAAATCGGTGCGGATTACTACACACCGGATGCTTCCAGCGCGAGCGATGTAGCTCTTTCGGTTTACCAGAGCTAATTCAATCGAAGCGTAACAATGGTGCCGCTGCATTGCAATATTGCAGCGGCATTTTTTAGTCAATTATACTGATGCGACCGGATGCGCCGCATGAGTACAGTGGACTGAAACAGCCGCGTGAACTGCGGAGAATTTGAACAAAGCAAAGGAGAACGACATGGCAAAAGTGTGTACAGGGCAGTGCCTCGTGGGGAAGTGTCCGTTTGAACGGTGCATCAAGGCAGAGCAGAGAGAGACGGGCGCGCGGGAAATCAAGGCGCAGATGCGCATTTTAGATCACGGCGTATTGCCGGAGCAATTACAATCGAGCCGGACGGGATATGGCATTGCGGTAGACATCGGCACGACTACGGTGGTGGCTTATCTGGTAGACATGAGCAAGCCTGCGATCGTTGCTGCAGAGAGCAAAATCAACATGCAGACCTCGCTGGGGCTGGACGTGATATCGAGAATTAAGCTGTGCAGGGATTCACAGACGGGGCTGCAACGCTTGAATGACGCGATCATCTCTCAGCTGAACACCATGTTTGAAGCGTTGCTGACGCGGTGTGAGATCGCAGTGGAGGATATTACATGCTGCTGCATCGCGGGGAATACAACCATGCAGCACCTTTTGGCGAACCTTTCGCCTGCATCGATGGGCGTTTTGCCGTTTGAGCCGCTTTCGCATTTTGGGGAGCGCATCCCCGCATCGAAAATGGGCTTGAAGCTGGGAGAGCTGCCGGTTGAGGTCTGCCCGTGCGTTTCCGCATTTGTGGGCGGAGATATCACGAGTGCGATGTTGGCATGCGGGTTCTTTGATGCGGAAGAAACCTGCCTATTGCTGGACATCGGCACAAACGGAGAAGTGGCGCTGGGCAATCGGAATCATGTGGTGGTGACCTCTACGGCCGCCGGTCCTGCCTTTGAGGGCGCGCACATTCATTGCGGTATGGGAGCAGTTGCGGGCGCGGTATCGCATGTCGGTGTGGAAAATGGAAGCATTGCGGTGCAGACGGTGGGGGATGCGAAGCCCATTGGTATTTGCGGATCGGGTCTGTTGGACGCGGTGGCGGTGTTTTGTGAGAGCGGACTGATTGACGAGACGGGACGCATTGACGATGAAAGGCAATCCGAATATTTGACCGAGCACGAGGGGAAGCCTGCCATCAAGCTGTGCGAGGATGTGATCATCACGCAGCGCGACATCCGTGAATTGCAGACGGCGAAGGCAGCCATTGCGGCCGGTGTGCGGACACTAATCCATACGGCCGGATTGCAGGCGGATGATGTGAAAAAGGTATACTTAGCCGGTGGATTCGGCACCTATATGGATGTGGCGAGCGCACAACGCATCGGGCTGATTCCTGCGGAACTCAATAACATTATCAGCGTGGGCAACGCGGCGGGTTCCGGAGCGGTTTTGTCGATTACGGATGAGGAACAATGGCAGCGGATGAATGCGATTTCTGCGCGCGGAGAACACGTGGAACTGGGCAGCAACCCGTATTTTATGGATCAATATGTGGAGGGAATGACATTCTGATGCGTATACGAGTGATTGCGGGGGCGTATGGCGTCTATCGTTTTAGCGAGATGCCGCTGTTGCCGCAGAATGGGTTTGTTGCGTTGACGCGAACGGATTGGGAGATTTCGCTAGTTTGCGCCGTGGATGCGGTGCAGGGATATGAGCAAGCGCAGCAGCCGTTTGCGCTACTGGGAATCGAAGGAGCGCTGGACTTTTCATTGATTGGAATTCTTGCGGGGATCAGCGAAGTGATGGCACAGACGGGCATCAGCATATTGGCGGTGTCTACATACGATACGGACTACTTTCTTGTGCCGCAGGAGCGGCTGCCGGACGCAGTGAGAGCGTTGCGGAGGAAGGGATATGAAGTGGAATAGGAATGTACGGTGACATTGTGTGCTGAGATGCACGATGAAATAGAAAACCGTAAATGAAGAATTAACGATAAGAAAGCGCTTTTGGGGCGCTTTTTTGTTTGAGAGAGGGGAGAAGGGGTATACATGAAAAGACATAACACATAGTAAAGATTATATCAAGTCTGCTGAGCAGTTAACTTGGCAGGTGAATTGATAAGGAGTGCTGCAATATGGGATATTTGGAGAGAGAAGAAGTCTTTGAAAGTATAAGTAGCGCGGCGACCTTGGGGACATTAGGCTTGTTTGCTGGAGCAGGATTTACAAAAGAGCTATTGAAGGACAATCGTGAATATATTGCATATTCATGGAATGAGTTGCTTGAAGCATGTTGTGAGGAGATGAAAATAGACAAAGAAATAATTAAAAGTTCGGGATCATATCCAGTAATCGCATCGCAAATGTGCAGGGAATATGCAAATAATCAAAGCGTTGACATAGAAAAATCGACGCTAACATTAAAAAGAACTATTGCAAAGCTTGTAACAAGTTTTCCATCTAGCGAAACACAAAAAGAATTTTCGCGATATTTGAATAAACTAAATTTAAATTGGGTGATTACTACAAACTATGATACTATGATTGAATCGTTAATACCAGAAAGAGCGTTTCCACTTAGTCCGCAAGAAAACTTTATTAAAATGAAAAATCTAATTCCTATCTATCACATACATGGAGTCAAGAATATTCCTGAAAGCATTGTAATAACGAATGAGGACTATGTGTCCTTGTTTAGACCAAATGACTACAGACAAGCGCGTTTACCGTTCTTGATAAAAGAATCTCTAGTACTTATGGTTGGATATGGTTTTGGTGACATTAATCTGATTTCTGCAGTGGATTGGAGCAAAAACGTTTATACAAATCAAATTGAAGAATATGATTTTCCCATAGTGCAGCTACTCTACACAAATAATCCAAGCAAGAAACCATATTGGGATGAATCAGGAATTATAGTATTTGAAACAGACAATATTAGAAGCTTTTTCAAAGACCTCGTGAAACATTGCGATAAGTATGACGCTCGATTTCAAAAAGAAAGCGATAGAGTTGCATTGCAAATGAAGTACTTAAACCTGGAAGCAAAGGAGAACATAAATGTATTTATTGATAATGAGAGTAGGCGGATAGAACTAATTCAGTATATCGAAAAGCTTTCGCCGGAATTTCGATACATTTATCCGAGCTATATATCATTTTTAAGACGTGTGATTTTGCAATTAGAAGAAGAATCAAGACCAGATTGTGCATTCGAGCCTTATAATAAGCAACTAATTATTATTTTAGATATATTGCAAAATATGAGACTAAAAAATATGCCGACTGCCTTTTTTCAGGTGATTGCAGTTTCGTTTGAGCGACTTGCGCACTATATTGGAGATAAGAGGGGACAATCTTGGTCTGCTGGGGATACATGGAAGAACATAAAAAAAGCCTTGCCAGATGACATGAAGAACGAATTACTAAATTACTGCGGAGCACGGAAGGGCAGAGCAGTTCATCTTGAAAAATTGCTTACACAGCATGATGAATAAATGTAAATTGACCAGATAAGGTCGATTGACAAGAATGGATTTGTGGTGTATCATAATTGTAAACCGAATAAATTATAGGAGTATACAATCAATTTATGAGAAACCCAAAAGTAAAATATCTGGTATTGTGTGCGCTGTTTGCCGCACTGACTGCGATACTTTCGCAGATCATGATTCCCATTGGCCCGGTGCCTATCAATCTGGCTTTGTTTGCCGTCATATTGGCGGGTGGTCTGTTGGGGCCGAAGTTTGGCACGGTGAGCCAAGCGGTGTATGTATTGCTGGGGCTGGTAGGATTCCCCGTTTTCCACGGGTTTTCCGGAGGAATCGGCATTGTGATGGGGCCTACGGGCGGATACATCTGGGGATATATTGCGGCGGCATGGATTGTTGGCTTGCTGGTTGGGCGCTTTGGCAAAAAACTTTGGCAAATCTGGCTGTGCATGGCGGCAGGCATTGCGGCATGTTATACGCTGGGAACGGCGTGGTTTGTGATCAGCACGGGAACAGGATGGATTGAATCGCTGATGATCTGCGTGGTGCCATTTTTGTTGGGCGATGCTCTGAAAATTATTGCTGCGGGGCTATTGACAACAAAGTTGCGGAAACTGGATTTTTTAAAACGGGGATTAGCGACTGACTAGGACAGTCGTGCTTCTGCGAACACCGGAAGAATATCATTTATATGCCATAGAATTGTTGCAGCCTGCCTATGAATATGGTATTCTAAATGATATAAACTTTTAGGTGGTACTATCTTGGAACACAAACGAATCATACGGGAAGCGCAAAGATCCGACGCAGGATTGATTTTGGAGTTTATTAAAAAGCTTGCGGCTTATGAAAATATGTCCGAGCAAGTGGTTGCAACTGTCGAGGTGATCGAATCGAGCTTGTTCGAGCGCAAGGGAGCGGAAGTTTTGATTGCCGAATTTGATGAAAAGCCGGCAGGATTCGTATTGTTTTTTCAAAATTTTTCTACGTTTCTTGGGAAAACGGGAATATACATTGAAGATTTGTTTGTGGAAGAGCATATGCGGAATTTGGGAATGGGCAAACAACTGTTTCAAGCTGTCGCACAAATTGCAGTAGAGCGCGGGTGCGAGCGTTTGGAATGGTCGTGTTTGGACTGGAATCAGCCTTCCATAGATTTTTATCATCATATGGGCGCTGCCGAAATGGGCGGCTGGACAACGTTTCGATTGTCCGGCGACCAGATTCGTGCAGCGCTTTTTAAATAATGTCAGCAAAGCCAACGCACAATGAGCAGAAGGGGGCATTTCATCGCGATATTTTGTGCTGTGGTGCAGGCATCAAATAATTTCTAGGGGGAAGTAGGTTGTGCAAGAGACAATGTGGGCTTTGGTGCCGCCGATTATTGCAATCGTTTTGGCACTGCTGACAAAAGAAGTGTACATCTCTTTGTTTGTCGGCATTATCTCGGGAGCGCTCTTTTTCACCGGATTTCAGGTGATTCCGGCGTTGGAGACTACCTTTACCATCATGGGCGAGCGCGTATCAAGCAACATAAACATTATCATTTTCCTTGTTCTGCTTGGCATGATTGTTGCGCTGCTGGCGCGATCGGGCGCAAGCCGCGCCTATGGGGAATGGGCCTCTCGATCCATCAAAAGTCAAAGGGGTGCGCTTGCTGCAACTGCCGGACTGGGCGCGTTGATTTTTGTGGATGATTATTTCAACTGCCTGACGGTTGGTACGGTAATGCGGCCTGTGACGGATCGCTATCATGTGACGCGCGCAAAGCTGGCATATATCATTGATGCGACCGCTGCGCCGGTGTGCATCATTGCCCCGATTTCCAGTTGGGCCGCCGCGGTGGGATCGTCATTGCCGGAGAGCAGTTCTTTAGACGGTTTCTCGTTGTTTTTACAGACCATTCCATTCAACTTTTATGCGATTCTCACGCTGGTGATGATCGTTTTTATCATTGCGTTTAATTTTGACTTTGGCGCGATGAAACGTGCCCAGGTACGCGTGCCGGAAAGCGTTAAGGCGGCGGAAGCGGTGGAGGACGCTTTGGAGAAGCGACAAAAGCATGGCAGGGTGTTTGATCTTTTAATACCCATTATTGCGCTGATTTCCCTTTGCATCTTTTTCATGCTGTACACGGGCGGAATCTTTGAAGGGGAAAGCATAGCAAGCGCATTTGCAAACTGTAATGCTTCGCTTTCGCTTGTTTTGGGTTCCTTGTTTACTGTAATCCTCATTGCACTCATGTACCTGCCGCGCAAAATCATTTCTTTCAGTGAATACGCAAGCAGTATAGCAAACGGGTTTAAGGCGATGGTGCCTGCCATTCTCATCCTTACGTTTGCATGGACTCTTTCGGGCGTTTGCGGCGAGGGATACTTGAACGCGGGAGCGTTTGTGAGCGGACTTGTGAGCAACAGCCAGTTTGCGCATGCCATACTGCCCCCTATCTTTTTCCTGGTGGCGCTGGGGCTTGCTTTTGCAACAGGAACCTCGTGGGGAACCTTCGGTATCTTGATTCCCATTGCGATCGCGGTCTTTGGAGACTTTGGCGGTCAGCTCATGGTGATTACGGTTTCTGCGATTCTGGCGGGCGCTGTGTGCGGCGATCATGTTTCTCCGATTTCCGATACTACGATCCTTGCCTCTACCGGCGCGGATTGCAATCACATCGAACACGTTTCCACACAGATTCCTTATGCGCTGCTGGTGGCGTGCTGTAGCCTTGTCGCTTATGTGATTGCGGGCGCAATGGGCGATGGCTGGCTGGCGCTGGCGGTAGGCTTGGCGATGCTTTTGATCTTGCTGACTGTTATGTATCGTCGCTCTAAAAAAATCCGCTGCTAGTGATATATTCTGATTGAATGGCTGTGATGGATATGGTAACACTGCCTCGATGCTGTGTCGGGGCAGTGTTTTTAATGTGGGCATTAGCGCGGCAAACGACCCGAAATACGAGGAAGCTAAATAAATGTACTGGAGCTGTACTGGAGCTGAAAAAAGACGGCATCTATTTTTTCTAATATGACGTAAAATGACATTTTCATGTTGTAAAATAGTAGAAAAGGGGTACAATAGAGAAGAAGTTTATTTTGAATCGGTGATATATGCAACAATTTGAATTGGTATCAAGATATCAGCCCTCCGGGGATCAGCCGCGTGCGATTGACGCGCTGGTGCGGGGGGTGGATACGGACAAAAAAGCGCAGGTGCTGCTGGGCGTTACGGGTAGTGGTAAGACGTTTACCATGGCAAACGTGATTGCGCGGACGGGCAGACCTACGCTTGTTTTAGCGCACAACAAAATATTGGCGGCGCAGCTCTGTAACGAATTTAAGGAATTTTTCCCCAATAATGCCGTCGAGTTTTTTGTCTCGTATTACGATTATTATCAGCCGGAGGCGTATGTGCCGGGGCGTGACTTGTACATCGAAAAAGAATCGACCGTCAATGACGAGATTGATAAGATGCGGCATAGTGCCACTTCTGCCTTGCTGGAGCGGCGGGATGTGATTGTTGTGGCGAGTGTATCCTGCATCTATTCGATTGGCGCGCCGGAAGACTATATGAATCTTTCTGTTTCGTTGCGCCAGGGCGCGGATCTGCCGCGCGAAACGCTGCTGCAAAAGCTGGTGGCGATCAATTACACACGCAACGACACCGACATGACACGTGGTACGTTTCGGGTGCGCGGTGAAGTGGTGGAAGTGTTTCCTGCCAGCCAAAATGAGAAGGCAATCCGCGTGGAATACTTTGGCGACGAGATCGAGAACATTTATGAAGTGGATGCGTTGACGGGCAAGAAGCTGAATTTGCTGAAGTATATCATGATTTTTCCGGCATCGCATTATGTGATGGAACACCAGCGCGTGTTGGATCGGCTGCCGGGCATCAAAGCAGATTTGCTCAAACAAGTCGAAACGTTTAAGCAGGAAGGGAAGCTGCTGGAGGCAGAGCGCCTGATGCAGCGCACTTTGTATGACTTGGAGATGCTGCGTGAAGTGGGGTATTGCTCCGGCGTGGAGAACTATTCCCGCTATTTTGATGGCAGACAACCGGGACAGCCGCCGTACACGCTGCTGGACTATTTCCCCGATGATTTTCTGTTGATGGTGGATGAATCGCACGCGACACTGCCGCAGGTGCGTGCCATGTTCAATGGCGACCGGCAGCGTAAGCAAATGCTGGTGGACTATGGATTTCGGCTGCCATCGGCGTTTGACAACCGTCCGTTGACATTTGACGAGTTCAACGAGCGCATCAATCAAGCGGTGTATGTGTCCGCAACGCCTGCGCAGTACGAGCGGGATTTGGCTCAGGGGCAGGTTGTGGAGCAGATTGTCCGTCCGACGGGATTGCTGGATCCGGCGGTAGAGATTCGTCCCACGGAAGGGCAACTGGACGACCTAATGGACGAGATTATAGAGGTTGCGCGACGCAAGAAGCGCGTGTTGGTGACGACGCTGACCAAAAAGCTGGCGGAGCGCTTGACGGAGTATTATACCGAAGTCGGGGTGCGCGTGAAATATATGCACTCGGACATTGATACCCTGGAGCGCATTGAGATCATCAAGGGACTGCGTTTGGGTGAATTTGACGTGCTGGTGGGTATCAATCTGCTGCGCGAGGGATTGGACATCCCCGAAGTGGAACTGGTTGCGATTTTAGACGCGGACAAGGAAGGTTTTTTACGCAACGAGACATCGCTGATACAGACCATAGGACGCGCGGCGCGTAATGCGCAGGGGCGCGTGATTTTGTATGCGGACAAGATGACCAAGTCGATTCAGGCGGCGGTAGGTGAGACGGATCGCCGTCGCGCAGTGCAGGAGAAATACAATGTAGAGCATGGCATTACGCCGACCACCATATACAAAGAGGTATCAGAAGGCTTTGCGCTGACGCAGAAGGTGGAAGAGGAAACGGTGCTGCCGGAGGGCGAGCGCAAAATGCGCATCGACGTACTGACGCAGCAGATGAGGCAGGCGGCGGCCGAGCTGGAATTTGAGGTGGCGGCAAAGTTGAGAGATATGATTGCGGAATTGCAGAAGAAATGAGCGCGAGTGCGAGTTTGTGTAGGGGTAATCGGCATATGTTTTGCGGAGGGTGCGGTATATCAAGATAATAGACATAGCATTTGCTGTGTTTGAAAATTTTTCTAGGAGCAGAAGGAGCAGGAATGGACAAACTAATCATAAAGGGCGCGCGAGAGCATAATTTAAAGAACATTGATTTATCGCTCCCACGGGACAAATTTATCGTCATAACGGGACTTTCCGGCAGTGGAAAGTCCTCGCTGGCGTTTGACACGATTTATGCGGAAGGGCAGCGGCGGTATGTAGAATCGCTGTCCGCTTATGCACGGCAGTTTTTGGGGCAGATGGAGAAGCCGGATGTTGACTTGATTGAAGGGCTGTCCCCTGCCATCTCCATCGACCAAAAGACAACCGCGCGCAATCCGCGTTCGACAGTGGGTACGGTAACGGAAATCCATGACTATTTGAGGCTGCTTTATGCGCGGGCGGGCGAGGTCTATTGTACCAAATGCGGTAAAAAAATTGCGCGGCAGAGCGTGGATCAGATGGTGGATCAGATTTTCAAATTTCCTGAGGGAAGCAAGCTGATGATTCTTGCGCCGGTGATTCGAACCAAAAAGGGCGAACACAAGAAGGTGTTGGAAGCGCTGCAAAAAGATGGGTTTTCCCGTGCGCGCATCGACGGAGAAATTCGGGAGCTGGACGAGGAGATTGTGCTGGAAAAGCAGCAGAAGCATAGCATTGCGGCGGTTGTTGACCGCATTGTGCTGAAGCCGGAGAGCATCAAGCGCATCACGGATTCGTTGGAAACGGCGCTGAAAATGTCCGGCGGACTGGCAGAAATCCATAATATTGACACGGGCGCAGAATCGCTTATGAATGAAAATTTTGCATGCGCGGATTGCGGCGTGAGCATCGAAGAAATCTCGCCGCGTATGTTTTCCTTTAACAGTCCGTTTGGCGCATGTCCTGATTGCACCGGGCTGGGCGCGATCATGAAAATTGATCCTGATTTGATTGTGCCGGATCGCAGCAAAACATTAGGCGAAGGCGCGATTCGCGTTTCGGGCTGGAACTTTGGGGCGGCAGGCTCCATCGCGTCCAATGTGCTGGATGCGCTCAAGAAAAAATATCGTTTTGATGAAGAAACGCCTTTCGAGAAGCTGACGGAGAAGGTGCAAAACATTCTGCTTTACGGCACGGGCGGCGAAAAGCTGAAGATATACTATGAAGGATCGACCATGCGTGGCGAATATATGTCCGCATTTGAAGGTGTGATTCCCAATCTCGAGCGCAGATATCGAGAGACAACGTCCGATTACATGAAGGGTGAGATTGAGAGCTACATGGTGGAGACGCCGTGCCCGACTTGCAAAGGCACGCGCTACAAACCGGAAACTTTGGCGGTGCGTATCGGAGATTTGAACATTGCGCAGCTTTCAAACTTATCCATCCGTGCGGCGCGCGAGTTCATCAATACGGTAGAGCTGGATGCCAAGCAGCGCATGATCGCGGAGCGAGTGGTGAAGGAACTGAATGCGCGCTTTGACTTTCTGGTGAACGTTGGGCTGGATTATTTGACGCTTTCGCGCGCAGCGGGAACTTTATCGGGCGGGGAGGCGCAACGCATTCGACTGGCGACGCAGATTGGCAGTGGATTGATGGGCGTGCTTTACATTTTGGACGAGCCGAGCATCGGTCTGCACCAAAAGGACAACAGCAAGCTTCTGGAAACGCTTAAAAATTTGCGCGACCTGGGGAATACGTTGATTGTGGTGGAGCATGACGAGGAAACAATGCTGAGCGCAGACTATGTGGTGGACATTGGTCCGGGTGCAGGTGCACATGGCGGACAAGTGGTGTCGCAGGGCACTCCGCAAGAGATTATGAAAGATGCGCATAGCCTGACGGGGCAGTACCTGTCCGGTAAGAAGTGCATTCGTATTCCCAAAAAACTGCGCAAGCCCAAGCAATGGATTCGTGTGGTGGGCGCGAGCGAAAATAACCTCAAAGGAATTGACGTTGCGTTTCCTACGGGAGTGATTACCGCGGTGACAGGGGTTTCCGGCAGTGGAAAGAGCACGCTGGTCAACCATATCCTGAAAAAGGAAGCGATGCAGCGCTTCTATCATTCCAAGGAACGCGCAGGCGCGCATCAGCGCATTGAAGGACTGGAATATATGGACAAGGTCGTGGACATCGATCAATCGCCCATCGGGCGCACGCCACGCTCCAATCCGGCGACATACACCGGAGTCTTTGACATCATTCGCGACATCTTTACCATGACGCAGGATGCGAAGATGCGAGGATACCAGAAAGGACGTTTTTCCTTCAATGTAAAGGGGGGACGCTGCGAGGCTTGCAAGGGTGACGGCATCATCAAAATCGAGATGCACTTTTTGCCGGATGTATATGTGCCGTGCGAGGTTTGCAAGGGACAGCGATACAACCGCGAAACGCTGGAAGTGCGCTACAAAGGCAAGAATATTTTTGATGTGCTGGACATGACGGTGGAGGAGGCGTATACCTTTTTTGAGAACATCCCGCGCATTGAGAGCAAGATGAAAGTTTTGATGGATGTGGGGCTTTCTTATATCAAGCTGGGGCAGCCTTCCACCACGCTTTCGGGCGGGGAAGCGCAGCGCGTGAAGCTGGCGACACACCTTGCCAAACGCCAGACGGGTAATACGCTGTTCATTTTAGACGAGCCGACCACGGGATTGCATATGGCGGACGTCAAGAAGCTGGTGAAGGTGCTGAACCGACTGGCGGACAAAGGGAATACGGTGCTGGTGATCGAGCACAATCTGGACGTCATTAAAAGCGCGGACTACATCATAGACCTTGGACCGGACGGCGGTGACAAAGGCGGCGAGATCGTGGCGCAGGGTACGCCGCAGCAAGTGGCATCGGTGGAACACAGCTACACCGGACAGTATTTAAAGAAAATTTTCGATCATGCAAAGCCGGAGCATTATTTGATGAAATGAGAGCATCCATATTGCATGATCGGAAAATTTGAATGAATGAAAGGATGCAAAAATGAAGAAGTTGGTTGGAATAGGATTGATAGTTGTATTGCTTCTGCCGGTTCTGTGGGGATGTGCGGCAGGGGGCGGCAAGATAATGAATGAAAATGAGTTTGATATTTATCGAGATGGCAAACTCAATATGAAGGTAGAGGACATAGGGACAGACAAATTTTTTGTTACGAAATGGGATGATGATGATGAAAAATTAAGTCTTGAAACAAAACGGGGTTTAGCAGTGGGGGACACTGCGGCGCGCGTGAAAGAGCTATACGGGAAAGAGTTGATGTGGCAAATCATACCGGAAAGTAAGTCGATTGAATGGATTACGCTCAATGAATACTATGACCATCATTTAAAGGATGATTCCTCCAGAGTAATTCAGTTCTCGCGGAGTTTGATTGACGGAAAACTGAGCGACAGTGAGGAGCTGGAGGAGTATCGAAAAAAAATGCGGGAAGAGAGTGATTTGTCGATTAGTGATTTTGATGGGGATTTCCTTGAAAATCCGGAAAAATATAACTATTCGATAAAATCTTTGGTGTTTTTGTTGACGGAAGATGGCACACTGGAAGCGATAGGATTCTTCAATAGATGAGTTGGCAGGAAATGATTGCCTGAACTATGATGCGGAAGAATTTCGGCTGTATGAAAAAAACCGCAGTAGACGATGCATCTGCTGCGGTTTTTACGTTATTTTCGTTTTAAGATATACACCGCGGGGAACAGACCGCCGGCATCGAACGTCGCGCGTTTACGCAGTTCGAAATGATTTTGGATGCTGCCCAGCAATTTTTCTGTCAGCGATTTCTCGTGCGTATACAGCACCACGGTGCCGCCGCGCGTCACAAGCTGGGGCAAAATCGCAAAGTAAGCGCGATAAAGCTTTTCGTTTTGCGCATGGCTGCCCACGCGTAGCCCGAACGGCATATTTGTGATGATTTCGTCATACTTTTTTGCTGTGAATTTGAGTGTGTCAATGCGGTGAAACTGAGGGTGAACGTCTGCAAAGCGGCTGTTTTCCTGTGCTGCCTCGATGGCGCGCGTGTCGATATCCGTTCCGGTCAAGGTATGGTGCGCATAAATGCCGCGCTCGAAAAGCATGGTGCCGCTACCGCAAAAGCTGTCCAGAACGCGGGCATCCGGATTAAAATATTCGCTTGCATAGGCACAGACACTGGCTGCAACGCCCGGATGGATGCTTGCTGCAATGGAACGTTTGCGGTAGGAAAAACGCGGATCTGAAAGTGGATTGAGCATCACATACGCCTCGTCGTTTTCGATTTCAATGAGTATTTCCAGCGAATAGGACGAGGGAGTGTTTACCATCTTGGAGATGCCGCTGACGCAATGCTTGATGAGGTCCACGCGCTCCTCGTGGGAAACTCCGCGCACCTCAAGTCGATATCCGGCGACGTTGGTTCGCTGAATGATCGCATCCTCCCGCTTTGCGAAAAATGCTTGCAACTCTGCGACAGGGCATTTGCCGATATAGATATACGCATCGGTAAATGCGCGCATCTTATAGATTTGATAGAAGTTGTTGAGCCCGCTCAGTGCGATGTATTTCCCGAATTTTTTGGGAGAATAGCCATGTTTGGTACACTGCGCGTAAGTAACGTTGGTGTTGGGTGCGCGTAACAGAATGATATCCTTAGCTGTGATGCGCACGCTGGCTTTGCTGCGTACAACGAAATTGGAAAGCGCTTTGGAAAGCGCCATCTTTTCCTCCTCCATGTGTTTGGGGATATCGCTGCGCAGGATATAGGATTCTAAAAAACGCTTTGCCTTTTCGTTTTTGGCATTGCCGATGGCAAGTAAATAAGAAGGCAAGGTAAACATAGTCTGCTCGTGCATGATGGCATCAATGAGCGCATCTATATTTTCAGATGCGAGATTATTGCCGATCACCTGCACCGCAAGCATACGAACCTTAGGGTCTTCCCCGCGCAACAGCGAAAGCAGCCCGTCAATGTTTGCCTTGGTGAAGGCGTCCAAACGATCGCCTGCATCTGCAAGAATGCGCAGTGCACTGCGGGCATGTTCGGTTTTGGTGAATTGAAAAACAAGCTGCGCCTGATTTTGGTTGATGATGTTTGTCACGCCTTCGCGCTGCTCTTGCGCGGATAAGGTGTGATATGCTTCTACAAACTCTGAAATATTCATGCTTCCCCCACACTTTCACGAATCACGCGCAGAACATTGGATGTGCCGTCGGCTTCCTTGCTGCTGCGCATATTTTTGATGATCGCATCACGATTTTGATGCAAAGACTGAAGCGCCCGCGTTAAAGATTGCGGCGTAAGGTCTTCCTGCATCAAAACATAAGCGTAACCATGCCTGGCAAAATATTGCGCGTTTAAAATTTGGTCGCCGCGGCTGGCCGAAAGAGGCAGCGGGATCAACAGCGCGGGCTTTTGCAATGCCAAAAATTCAAAGATGGCATTGGCTCCTGCGCGAGAAAGAATCAAATCTGTTGCGGCGTAGATGTCGTTGAGACCTTCATTGATGTATTCAAATGCAGCATAGTCCGAATGCCCTTGCAATGCAGGATTCAGTTTACCTTTGCCGCGTAAATGGACAATAGAAAAATGACCGGTTAATTCCTCGATGCAGGCATCCACGGCTTCGTTGACTGCCTGAGCGCCCAGCGAGCCGCCCATAATGAGCAAAACCGGTTTGCTGCCGTCAAAACCAAGACGAGCGAGTGCCGCCTGACGATCCCCTTGCAGCAGGTCTGCACGGATGGGGGAACCGGTTACGATGCTTTTGGAATCGTGCGCCTGATCGTTATCAAAGGAAAGGCAAATTTTCTGCGCCTTCTTGATGCACAATCGATTGGCAAGCCCGGGAGTATAATCGCTTTCGTGCAGGATGGCAGGAATGCCAAGCTTTGCCGCCGCCCAAACGACGGGAACAGACACAAAACCGCCTTTGGCAAAAACCAAAGCGGGCTTGAGACTCTTTAGAATTTTTTTTGCTTCACGATAGCCCTTCAGAATCTGGAACAGATCTGTAAAATTCTTGATGCTGACATAGCGCCGCATTTTTCCGGCGTGAATGGTATGATAAGTAATGTCTTTCACGAGTTCGCGCTCGATGCCGTCAGCCGTTCCAATGTAGTGGACGTCGTATGCCGCGAGGCCGTCCAGCAGAGCAAGGTTCGGCGTTACATGACCGGCACTACCGCCGCCGGTCAAGCAGATTGTTTGTTTCATTCAAGGTTGCTCCTAAACTTTATACCATTCATCATAACACATGATAGGGGGAGAAGCAACAAAAATGCGGCGTTGCACGTGCAGGGTGGTTGAAAAATGAGTCAATCTGTGCTATTCTAAGGAACGGTAGTCGCAGTGGAACTGCCGCGAGAGGTGATGTTTATGAAGGTATTGATTTTGAGTATGACGGTAGGGCAGGGTCACAACTCTGCCGGAAACGCATTGCGTGAGGATTTGGAATCGCAAGGGCATCATTGCGTGATACTGGATACGTATAAATATCTGAGCAAACCGGTCGGGCTGGGCATGGAAAAAGGCTATAATCTAATGGGGCGCTATGTGCCAAAATTGAACGAAAACATCTATCGTGATGCGGAACGCTACAACGGAAGCACATCAATGCGGTCGTATTTTCCATGGGCATTCGCGGATTTAAACCGGTCTAAAATGAGCAAGTACATTCAGGAGTGTAAGCCGGATGTGATCGTCTGTACGATTGTAATGACGGCGATTTTGGTGACGGCGCTCAAACAGTCGGGATTGCTGGAAGAGAAGGTTACCACATATGGCATCGTGACGGATTTTACGCTGCATCCTTTTTGGGAGCATACGGCGATGGATTATTTTGTGATTCCGAATGAATTGATGATCCCGCAGTTGGTGCGGCGCGGCATTGTGCGTGAGAAAATATTGCCGTTTGGCATTCCGGTGCGCAGAGTGTTTGCGCAAAAGGAACGCAAAGAGGTGGTACGCGAAAGGCTTGGGCTGGAGCAGGATAAACTGACTGTGCTGGTGGCGTCCGGCGGCATGGGATTTGCCGGGCTATCCACGGTTTTGGAAGAAGTGGACGATACGGAAGAATTGCAGATTGTTGCAATCTGCGGAAAAAACAAGCAATTATACAACAAGCTGCTGGCAATGCAGTTTCGCAATGATGTGCATGTGCTGGGCTATGTTGCCAACATGCATGAGTATCTGGACGCGTGTGACGTATATGTGACCAAGCCGGGCGGGCTTTCCACATCAGAGGCGATTGCAAAGCGCATTCCGCTGATTTTGATGCATCCCATTCCCGGAGTGGAAAACTTTAACCAGACATTTTTGGTCAACCATTCGTTGGCATTGCTCAGCAACAAATATCAATCGATTGGAGATGTGCTTTCGCAGCTGCGCATCAATCACGATCGTTTGGACGAGATATTAAACGCGCAGGCAAAGTGGGGAAAACCCCACAGTGCACGCGAGTTATCTGACTTTATATCAAGTATGAACCAATAACCAGGAGGTAGAAAGATGCAAAGATGTATGAAGTTTGATGGCAAAGTGGTGGTCATTACGGGTGGAGCACAGGGTCTGGGGCAGGCGTTGGCACAGCGTAGCGCAGAAGAAGGCGCGAAAGTGGTGATCGGCGACATGAACTATGAAGGCGCATGCGAAACCGCGAAATTGCTGCCGGATGCAGTCGCCGTTAAAGTGGATGTATCCAAATACGAGGATTGCGAAGCGCTGATTCAGACGGCTGTGGACAAATATGGCAAGGTGGACGTCGTGGTCAGCAACGCGGCAATCGTGATTTCCGGTCCGGTGGAGGAATTTGATCCGCAAAAATGGAAACTGGTGATTGACGTTAATCTGTGCGGCTGCTTTAACACCATCAAGGCGGCGATCCCCGTGTTCCGCAAGCAAGGTTATGGTAATGTGGTGCAGATCAACAGCAAATCGGGCAAAAAGGGCTCCGCAAAGAACTCCGCCTATGCGGCTTCTAAATTTGGAGGCATCGGTCTGGTGCAGAGTCTGGCTCTGGAGCTGGCGGCGGAGAACATTCGCATCAATGCCATTTGCCCCGGAAATATGCTGGACAGCCCGCTGTGGGTGAACAGCCTGTTCAAGCAGTATGCGAAAAATCAGGGCATCACGGAAGAAGAAGTGCGCCAAAAGTACATCGATCAAGTGCCAATGCGCCGTGGCTGCCAATATGAAGACATTGCAAACTGCATGGTGTTCCTTGGCTGCGATGATTCCTCTTACATGACGGGTCAGGCGATTAACGTGACGGGCGGACAGCAAATGTGCCCGTGATTGGGTTTTGTGAAGCGCGCGGGGTGTATGCCCTGCGCGCTTTTCTAGTGGATCCAAAATGAATGGGAAATCTGAAAAAAAGATGTTCATTGCGATCATAGGATGGTATAATAAAACATTATGAAAATACCAAATTCGTTAGAATTCAACGAAATACTGAATCGCCTGGCGGCATACACGGTTTCTCCGAGTGGAGAAAAGGCAGTACGTTGCATTGTGCCCAGCGATAACACCGAGCAGGTGCAAGAATTGATGCGCTTGAGCGTGGAGGCGGAGACCTTATTGTTACACCGACCTTCCAACCCCATGCGCGCGTTTTATGAGATCAAAGAAGAGCTGAAACGCATGAAAACGGGCGCTTCGCTGGGGAGTGGAGAGCTTTTGCGGCTGAACAGTGTTTTTTTGGCTGCAAAAGCGGCGGCACCGCTGGCAAAGGATGAAGAAACGCAGCGCATTCCCGCGCTGGCTCAGTTGCTTTTTTATGATGAAACGCTGATGCGGCGCGTGGAAGAAAGCATTGTGGCGGAGGATGAGATTGCAGACGGTGCATCTGCCGAGCTTTCGCGGATTCGTCGTGCCATTCGCCGGGAAAATGAGAGCATTCGTGAAAAATTGCAGGGGATGTTGCGTTCGGATTCCAAGTTTTTACAAGATAATATCATCACACAGCGCAACGGGCGGTATGTGGTGCCTGTCAAAGCGGAATACAAGGGGGCGGTGTCCGGCATCGTACATGAAAAGAGCGCATCGGGCGCGACACTGTTTGTAGAGCCGGCGGCGGTGGTGGAATCCAACAACCGCATTCGGGAATTGCAGGGAGCGGAGCAGCAAGAAATTGCCCGCATTTTGAAAGAATTGACAGCGTTGTTTGCGCGATATCAGTTTGAGCTGCGCAACGACTTAGAGGTACTGACCGAGCTGGATGTCATATTCGCCAAGGCTTCGCTGGGCATTGCGATGAAGGCGATCCCTGCGGAGTTTACTGCGGATGGCGCGGTGGAGATCAATCAAGGAAGACACCCGCTGATCGATCCTGAAAGGGTGGTGCCCGTGAGTGTGACCATGCCGGAAGAAATTCGGGCGTTGATCATCACAGGACCCAACACGGGTGGCAAAACGGTGACTCTCAAGTGCATCGGATTGTTTGCGGCAATGGCGCAATGCGGGCTGTTTGTGCCGGCGGCGTATCCTTTGCGGCTGCCAGTGTTTGATGGGATTTATGCAGATATCGGAGACGAGCAGAGCATTGAGCAATCGCTGTCGACTTTTTCCGCTCATATGAAGAGCATCATCTACGCGCTGCGGCATGCCGGCAAGCGGTCGCTGGTGTTATTTGATGAGCTGGGCGCGGGAACCGATCCGCAGGAGGGAAGCGCCATTGCGCAGGCGGTGTTGCAGGAGCTGGGTGAGCGCGGGTGCCATTTGGTGGCAACCACGCACATCAGTGACTTAAAAGCGTTTGCGAACGCGCAGCGTGGATTTGAGAACGCGAGCATGGAATTTGACATTGCGACGCTTACGCCTACATTCCGTTTGCTGATGGGGGTGGCGGGTCGCTCTAACGCGATTTTGATTTCGCAGAAGCTGGGGTTGCCCAAGCACATTGTAGAGCGCGCACAAAGCTATCTCAATGAAGATCATGTGGAATACAGCACGTTGATCCAGACGGCAGAGCAGGCACAGCGGCGCGCGCAAAAGATGCTGGATGAGGCGCGGCTGATGAAGGAAGAAGCGAACCGTGAAAAGCAGAAGGCAAAGTCCATGTTGCAAAAAGCGGAGGAGAAGCGCACCAAGGTTTTAGAACAGGCAAACGACAAGGCGATCGAGATCATTTCAGACGCAAAGGACACGGTTGAAGATGTGATTTCAGAGGCAAAGAAGCTGCGCAAACAAGGCGAATCCACGCAAACACGCACGATGCAGAAGGTGCGCGGAGAACTCAAGGAGAAGCAGAAGAAAATAGAATCCTATCAGCGAGTGCAGAAGAAGGGGAGCAGTTGCAAACCGGACGACTTGCAGGTGGGGGACGATGTGCTGATTACTGCGACGGGGACGCCGGCAACGGTGCTGGAATTGCCCAACGCAAAAGGGAATGTTCGCTTGCAGGCGGGTATCATGACGGTGGAAATGCACTATACGGAGCTGACACCGGCGCAGAAAAAGATGAAATCAAAATCAGCGGGGCGCATGTCCGGCGTGCAGCTGAACCGAAATCGCAATGTTTCGATGGAGGTTGATTTGCATGGCATGGCGGTGGATGAGGCGACCTTCCTGCTGGATAAATATTTGGATGATGCTTTTCTATCAGGCCTGCATGAGGTGCGGGTGATCCATGGACGCGGTACAGGGGTATTGCGGATGGGCGTACAAAAATATTTGCGCACACACCCGCATGTACAGAGTATGAGACAGGGGAAAATCGGAGAAGGAGACATCGGCGTTACAGTGGTGACGTTGAAATAGAAAAAAATGATTGTTGTCAGCGCATGCCTGGTTGGGGTAAAATGCAGATATGACAGAAGTGCGCGCATGCATACGCAAGCAGTGGACTTGCTGGAATCCGGCGTCGGCGTGGCGGCTTGTCCGGAGGTGCTTGCAGGGCTTGCGATTCCGCGGGTGCCGGCAGAAATCTGCGGGGGCGACGGTGCGGATGTGCTGGAAGGACGTGCCCGGGTGCGCAATGCCGCGGGCGCAGATGTGACGCAGGCGTTTCTTGAGGGGGCACAAAAATTTTGCGATTTTGTGCAGAGCAAAGGAGCAGAAGAAGTCTGGCTCAAATCAAAAAGTCCAAGCTGCGGCGTGAGCAAAATCTACGATGGTTCCTTTTCAGGACACTTGATTGACGGCTGCGGGGTGACATGCGCGCTGCTGCGCAAGCGAGGCGTTGCGGTAAAAGAAATCGATTAAAAACGAGAAAAAATGTTATAATAATGTAAGAGAGTCAGAAAACCACGGTGGTGAAGGAGGACAAAGATGTCAAAGCAAAATATTCTGGTGATTGATGATGATAAGAATATTCGTGAGGTTGTAAAACTATACCTGCGCAAAGAAGGATATGAAGTGACGGAGGCGGCAGACGGCGCCATTGGAGTTGATTTATTCTTCGGAAAGAAGTATGACCTGGTATTGCTGGATATCATGATGCCGGTGCAGGATGGCGTGGAAACCATCAAGCGCATTCGTGCAAAATCCAACGTACCGATCATTATGATGACAGCAAAAGGGGAAACCATTGATAAGGTGCTGACGTTGGAGCTGGGCGCGGATGATTACATCGTGAAGCCTTTTGATCCGAAAGAAATGTTGGCGCGCGTGAAGGCGGTGATCCGCAGAAGTACGCAGGATGAGCGTTCAGACGTGCTGGAATACGAGAATTTGAAAATCGATATGCAAAACTATCAGGTGATTTACAAAGGAAGCGAATTGCAGATGCCGCCCAAGGAGATTGAACTCTTGTACTTTTTGGCTTCGCGCCCGAACAAGGTGTTTACCCGCGATCAGTTGCTAGAGCAGGTTTGGGGGTTTGAATACTTTGGGGATTCGCGCACGGTGGATGTGCACGTCAAGCGCCTGCGTGAGAAATTCAGCGACGAGGAGCCGTGGCAGATTAAAACGGTGTGGGGCGTGGGCTACAAGTTTGAGGTGTGACGAACGCATTGCGGTAAACAGCGATTTGGCTTGGCGACAGGCATTGCGGTGATGCTGCGTTCTGCGAGCAATAAGAAATACGGAAAATGCAAAGTTCGCGGTTGAAAGGCTGTGAACTTTGTGTTATATTTGAGATTGGGGACAAACGTTTCTAAAGGTGCGGGGGTTAGCCCGTTATTTCTTGCCGGATTTTCCACATTGCCAGTCACACGATTTTGCATGAGCAGAACCTCGGTTTCGTGACTTGCACTGTCAGATTATATCTTGGTGAGCGATGACCTGAAATGCAAAATTCCGATCCGGAACGTGTGGCAGACTTTCGAATGGCGATTGGGAATGAGGCTGTACAAAATGGATGGAACAGGCGCGATTCAGGGGGCGTAACACCTCTTGCCTCAGTGATTGAACCGGGAAGTTTTTTTCCGAAAGGAGACAGGAATGGGAAAAATGAAAAAGTTGACTGCATTTATGGTTGCAGTCATGGTTGTTTTAAGTATCTTACTGGTGGCACCACTTTCTGCAATGGCAGTGGAACCGGGTGCGGAAAATGCGGCACAAGCGTCGGGTGACCCAAGTGCGACACCGTCAGAGGTGCCGTCTGAGACGCCAAGCGTTGTGCCAAGTGAGGTGCCTTCGGTAGAACCGAGCCTCGCGCCAAGCGCGGAACCATCGGCAGAGCCGAGCGTTGCGCCGAGCGTAGAACCTTCGGTAGAGCCGAGTGTGGAGCCAACGGCTGAACCAAGCGTGGAACCGTCGGTGGAGCCGAGCGCATCACCGAGCGTATCGCCAAGCGTAATACCAAGTGTATCGCCAAGTGCATCGCCAAGCGCATCGCCGAGTCCTTCCCCCAGCCCGAGCGTTTCGCCGAGTGTGGAGCCTACCCCCAGCCCGCTGCCCGAAGAATTTCAAGGCGGCGTTGTAGGGCTTATGGCGGTGACGCCTCCCGGTGGTGGTACGGCAACCAATCCGTATTTGATTTCGAATGGCGAACATCTGTCCTTCATTGCGACAAAGCCGAGCGCTTATTACAAGCTGATGAACGATATTGAGCTGGGCGGCGCGCAGTTTACGCCAATCGGCTCTGCTACGGCGCGGTTTACCGGTCATTTTGACGGCAACGGAAAGAAGATTTCGAACTTTAGCATCGTGGGCACCGCGGATGGGCATGTAGGTTTCTTTGGATATCTGGGTGATTTCAACGCAGCGACGATTGCAACCGTTACGAATCTGCACCTTGTGGGCGTGACCATCAACGCATCCGGCAGCGCGATGAGCGTGGGCGGCATTGCAGGCGGCGCGTACAAAGCGTCAATCGACAAATGCTCCGTAAACGGCAGCATCAGCGCAAGCGGCAGCACGGTGCAGGTGGGTGGTATTGCAGGGCAGGCAAGCGGAACAGACATCAAGACAAGCTTTAATACGGCGAACGTGTCCGGTAACGGCTCGGCTTCCACTTATGTGGGTGGCGTGGTCGGTAAAGCGCATGGTTCGTTCAACTTGCTGAACGTATATAATAACGGTGGCGTTTCGGCAACGGGCGCATCCGCAATCGCGGGTGGCTTAATCGGACTGTGTGAGTCCGTGACGGCAGGAAGCAATTTCAAGACAAGCTATAACATGGGACCCGTTTCGTCGGCAACCTATGCGGGCGGTATTTTGGGTGACAACAAGAGCGGCACCGCTGTATCGATGGCATCCTTGTACTGCTTGAACACAGCAGCGGCCAAGTTGATTGGCGGAAGCGGACTTGCAACGGGTATGGCTTTCCTGACCGAGCCGGAAATGAAGCAGACGGCAAAATATGCCGGATTCGATTTTACCACGACATGGACAATTTCCACCGCGGCCGGTGCAACCTACGAATATGCGCAGCTGCTTGCAAATCCGCACGGCAGCAATCCCAAACCCGGACCGACCCCGACCCCTGTGCCGGTGAAGCCGGAGCAAGTGACGGGCGTGAAGGCGGTTTCTGAGGATTACCGGACACTGAAGGTTTCGTGGGATCAGACGCGAGGCGCCGGACAATATCAGGTGTATCGCAAAGATGGCGAAAACTGGAACCAGATTTGGGTAGGAACATCTACCTCCTATATGGATCGGAATCTGGACACAGGAAGAACATATTACTACAAGGTTCGTGCGTTAGGCGTGGATGGGAAGACGGTTGGGCCGGCAAGCTCTGCAGCAAGCGGCAGACCGGTTTTGCCGAAACCGTCCTATATGAAGGGATCAGCATCCAGTTTTGACACGAACAAGCTTGCGTGGGGCGCCAGCGCCGGTGCGCAAAGCTATCAGTTATACCGCAGTGAAAGCGCGTATGGAACGTACAGCCTGATTGCTGAATTTGCAGGAAACCAGCTCAATTACACGGACAAGAGTCTGGCGATCGGGCAGGAATACTATTACTATGTGCGCGGCAAGATTACGGCGGCAGGAATCACATCTTACAGCGAAAACAGTGAAACGGTTCGCGTGATTCCGCAGCTTCCCACGCCGAATGTCCCGAGCATCAAAAAGGTGGACTATCAAAGCGTGAAGCTGGACTGGAGAGCGGTTTCCGGCGCGACAGAATATCGCATTTATCGTTCTACCAACTATTCCAAAGGGTATAAGATGGTAGGCGTATCCAAAGTGGCATCCTTCGTGGACGACAGTTTGGACACCAGCGTAAACTATTATTACAGACTGCGCGCGGTGCGCAAGGAGGGCATTTCGATGTTCTCCGGATATTCCAAGCCCAGCAACCCGGTTGCAACGGTGCTGAATAAGCCGTCCGGCATCAAAGTAGTAAACACGAGCAATTCGACGGTACAGCTGCAATGCAACCCGGTTGACGGCGCAAGTGGATATGAAGTGTGGGCAAAGACGGCAGGCGACAGCGACTACAAGCGCGTTGGACTATCGAGAGACGCCAACAACATCACTGCAAAGAACTTGAAGATGCAGAGCAAGTATTACTTGCGCGTGCGTGCGGTGCGCTTGCAATCCAGCGCGAAAGCCTTCTCTGCTTTTGGTAAGCAGGTGAGCGCGGCAACGCAGTTGAGAGCGCCTGCAAATCTGGAAGCGAAATCCGTTGGCTACAATGCGGTGCGTTTGACCTTCTCAAAGGTTTCCGGCGCGTATGCGTATGAAATCTATTGCAAGGATCCGAACACTTCGAAATACCGTTTGGTGAAGCGCACGAATGCGAACGCTTATACCATTGGCGGTCTTGAAACCGGCGGGAAATATCTGTTTGCGGTACGTGCGTACGTGATCAGCAATGGAAAACGAATCTACTCGTCTTACTCGAAAAAGGTTTCTGCGGTACCGAAACTGAATGCGCCGCAGGGGCTGGTAGGCATATACACTGACAGCAAGGTAGTGGCGTTGTCTTTTCAGGCAGTGGACGGAGCAACGGGATATCTGATCGAGCGCAGTGTGGATGGCGGTTCGTTTATTGCAATCGAACGCAGTGATCCGCAATCATTGGAATACGCGGACAGCAATGTGCAGACAGGGCAGAAGATCCAGTATCGTGTGACTGCGCTGCGCGATCAGCCAAGCGGCAAGCAGTATTCTGATCCGTCAGCGATTTTTGAAATCACAATACCATGACGCGTTAGATAAAATGAAGCGGTTTGACCAAATTTGGTCGAGCCGCTTTTTCGATTTGCCACAACAAAAAAACAGGCAGTGTACAACTGCCTGTAAGTGAACGATGAAAAGCGGTTTACAGCTCTTTGCGCAGAATGAGAATTTCCTCGCCATTCAGATCTTCCCCTGCAATTTCTTCCGCAGGCTCGAAGCCGAGCTGTTCCCGATAAATCTTAAGTGCGCGGTAGTTGGAAGGATCGACATTGACCTCGACCGAAACCAAACCGGACGCCTTCATATCAGAAAACGCGATTTTAATGAGCGACACCGCGAGGTTGGGGTGTGCCTGCGCATCAATGATATTGATGTTATGCAAAAAGGCTCTTGCATTGTCCTCAAAACTACGCATGAAAGAGACAGAACCCAAAATCTCGTCAAATTCGACCGCGACATACACGCGACCGTGGCGCAACATTGCGATTAAATCAAATGTATCCAGACCGCCGTCATCATATTCGGCAGATTCCAGCGAAATCAACTGTTCCACTAAGTCAAAATCCCGTTCCTTGATGTGGAAATATTCAACAGCCATTGAAAGCCCTCCTGTGATTAATCAGTGCGATAGCGCACGATATTCATACAATCAACATTATACAGGTTTTTTTGTGTTTTGCAACAGCAAAATCTGGGATTGGTGCAAGAAATGATCGAAAAACGCCGAAATGGACAATGGCAAACGCATCAATCGTTCAGATATTGCATCACGCTACCGGAATACTGTGCAGCGCGTGCATCCTCAATGGAATAGTTGCGTTTTTGCAGTATATTTTGCGCAAAACTGAAAAAATCCTGCTCTGCGATGATGATGTGATCCAGAAATTCGATGCAGAGGGCGTCCATTGCACTCAGTATGCTCATTGTGGTGGCGACGTCCTGCTTGCTGGGCTGTGGTTTGCCGCCGGGGTGATTGTGCGTCACAAACACCTTGTCCGCGCCGCAGCGAATGACGCATTCCGTGATGTGACGGATATAGACGGGCGCTTCGGTAGCCGTGCCCCGGGAAAGCAAATCTATGCTTTTGACGCGGTATTGCGCATCCAGACACACGACGTAGAAATGCTCGCTGGTTTTGCCATGCAGCAGCGTGCGGGCGTATTCTGCCGCGGCAAGGATAGAGCTCACTTTGGGCTGATCCTCTTGTGATTGAGACAACCAGTACTTGCGCGTCAGCTCCGGAACGAGTTTGATGAGCGCTGCGGAGCGCACGCCTATGCCTTCCACGTTTGCGATATCCGCCAACTCTGCATTGAAAAGACCTGCGAGGCTGCCGAATTTTTGCAGCAAAAGATGAGCGAGATCGTTGGTATCCCGCCTTGGAATGGCATAAAACAGCAACAACTCTAATGCCTGATGCTCCTCGAAGGAAGATAGTCCCTCCTTCATAAAACGGGCGCGAACGCGATCCCGATGTCCTTCGTGCAAATAAGATTCCTCGATTTCTGTGTTGTTCTACTCCAATATATTCGTTGCATCGGAATCAGAATCCTTTAAAACAGAAAAAAAGGCTACAACTCTATGGATTTTTTTGGTATAATAATGCCTACTGATGGAATACGTTGCAGAGTGAGGTTTTTATGCCGTGGAGTTTGCTTGAGCGGCAAACAGCCTCTGTAAGGATGCAATGTTGCTTACGCAAGCGGGCAACTCTGTGCCGTGCGGTGTGGAAGCGGTCAGCGCGGGGAACAAGATTTGGGGATGTGCCAAGGATCATAACGCCGAGGGCGATGATTGTATTGATAGTGGAGTGAAGCGGGAAAACCCGCGCAGTGCAGGAGATTGGGATATGATTAATTTTTCTTTGGCGTCCAGAAAAGGCGAGATGTTGGATGCACTGACGAAGGTCATGAGCATCGAGAGTGTGAAGGACAAGCCGCAGGGGAACATGCCTTACGGGAAAGGCGTGTTTGACGCATTGTGGAAGATGCTCAGCCTTGCCGACCATCTGGATTTTGACAGCGTGAACTTTTTCTCGCATTTGGGATATGTGGAATATGGCGACGGCGACGAGATGCTTGCCGTTTTGACGCATTTGGACGTGGTTCCGGCGGGTGATGGATGGACGGTGCCGCCCTTTGGCGCCACGTTAAAGGATGGACGCATTTACGGGCGCGGGGCAATCGACAACAAAGGACCTGCCATAGCAGCGTTGTTTGCGCTTTCGGCAATCAAGGAGAACTGCATCAGCTTACGCAAGCGTGTACGCTTGATTTTTGGCTGCGACGAAGAAAGCGATTGGTCGGACATTGCGTTTTATAAGAACAACGGAGGTGAAATTCCAACGATGGCGATTTCGCCGGACGCATGTTTCCCCATCATCAATACGGAAAAGGCGTTACTGCACCTGGCGATTTCACATCAAATATATGAGGTGAACATAGAAGGCGGACTGCACATTCGCAGTATTTTTGGCGGTGATCGCGTGAACGTGGTGCCATCGCACGGTGAATGTGAGCTGGTGGGGCATGTGGAGTCCGCGAAGCAGATGGCAGTACACTTCAACGAAGGGCTGCCGGTGCAGGTGCGTGTAGAGGACATGCCGGATGGCGCGGTCAAGGTCAGTGTGGAGGGCGTGAGCGCACACGGCTCCAGACCGGATCAGGGTATCAACGCGCTGGCATACTTGATTATGTTTTTGAATACGCTGCCACTCAAAAAGAATTATTTGAGTGACATGGTCTATGCGCTTGCGGAGAAGATTGGGTTGCAGCTGGATGGGCAGTCCCTCGGCATCCAAAGCGAGGATTTTTCCGGCGCGCTGACTTTAAATCTGGGATATCTGCACAGCGACGGAGAAACCATTGAGGCGGGGCTGGACATCCGTTATCCCTTGCAACAGACGCAGGAAGCAATTTTGGAGCAGGTGAAACAGAGTTTTGAAGGATTTGACGTGGAGGTGCGCTCTGCCAAACGGGCGATCCATGTGCCGGAGGACTCTGTGCTGATTCAGGGATTGAAGCAGGCATACGAAGAAATTACAGACGAGAAGGCATACTGCATGTCGATCGGCGGCGCGACATACGCGCGCGCGTTTGACAATTCGGTGGCGTTTGGGGCGCTGTTCCCCGGAGAAGAAGGCACCGAGCATCAGGCGGATGAATCCATTGCTGTGGATTCGCTGATCCGGCTGGCGGATATCCTTGCGAATGCGATTGTCGTACTTTGCAATGGATATGAAGAAGCGAATTGTAACAGATAATTTTAAATAACGAGGAGTAGTTTTATGAAGAATCTCACGAGTGATGAACTCAGACAAATGTATTTGGACTTTTTTCAGAGCAAGGGACACGCGGTGATCCGCAGCGCTTCGCTGATTCCGGAGAACGACCCGACCGTGCTTTTTACCACCGCGGGGATGCATCCGCTGGTGCCATATCTGCTGGGGGAAAAACATCCGGCGGGTACAAGGCTGGTGGATGTGCAAAAATGCGTTCGCACGGGCGACATTGACGAAGTAGGGGATGAATCGCATTGCACCTTCTTTGAAATGCTGGGTAACTGGTCGTTGGGAGATTACTTCAAAAAAGAAGCGATTGCGTGGAGCTATGAATTTTTAACCAGCTCGCAATGGCTGGGCATTGACAAAGAAAAGCTTTACTTTAGCTGCTTTGCCGGGGATGAGAATGCGCCTAAGGATATGGAAGCGTACGAGAACTGGCGTGCGCAGGGCGTGGCGGACGACCATATCTTCTTTTTGCCCAAAGAAAACAACTGGTGGGGGCCTGCGGGCATCACGGGACCATGTGGTCCGGACACCGAAATGTTCATCGACACCGGAAAGCCGGCGTGCTGCGAGCAGTGCAGTCCTGCTTGCGATTGTGGAAAATATCTGGAAATCTGGAACGATGTCTTTATGCAGTACAATAAGCAGGCGGACGGCAGCTTTGAGCCGCTTGCGCAGTGTAATGTGGATACCGGCATGGGGCTGGATCGCACGATTGCAACCTTGCAGGGTAAAACATCTGTTTATGAAACAGATGTATTCGCGCCTATTATAACAAAGATTGAGTCGCTTTCCGGCAAGCAATACGATTGCAACGATGATGCGCAGCGCCGCGCTTTTCGCATTGTGGCGGATCATATCCGTTGCGCAACCTTCATGATTGGGGATGATCGCGGGATTACGCCCTCCAATGTGGATCAAGGGTATGTGCTGCGTCGCTTGCTGCGCCGTGCCATTCGCTTTGCGGGTAAGCTGGAAATCGCGGAAAACAGTCTTTCGGCGATCGCGCAGGTGGTCATCGATAAATATGCGCACGCGTATCCGGAACTGGCGCAGAATCAGAATCGAATCATCACGGAAATAGCAAAAGAAGAGGAGCGCTTCCAAAAGACGATTGCGCAGGGCTTGAAGGAATTTGAAAAGACGGTAGAGCGTTTGCAGGATGGCAAGATCGACGGCAAGAGCGCATTTCGCTTGTATGATACCTTTGGATTCCCCATCGAGTTCACGTTGGAATTGGCGGGAGAGCGCGGTCTGGAAGTGGACGTTGCAGGATTTGACGAGGCATTTAAACATCATCAGGAGCTTTCGCAGAAAGGATCGGAGCAACGCTTTTCCGGCGGTCTTGCGGATACGAGCGAGCAGACGGCGCGTTTGCACACGGCGACGCATTTGCTGAACGCCGCGCTGCGCAAGCTGCTGAGTGAGGACATCACGCAGAAAGGCTCCAACATTACGGCGGAGCGGCTGCGCTTTGACTTCAACTTTGACCGCAAGATTGAGCGGGAGGAATTGGACAAGCTGGAAGCGTACGTCAACGAGGCAATCGCGGCGGGACTGGATATCACAGTTGAAGAAATGACGGTGGACGAAGCCAGAGAGCAGGGCGCGATGGGCGTGTTTGAGTCCAAATACGGCGAACTGGTGAAGGTTTACACCGTACCGGGATATTCCAAAGAGATTTGCGGCGGTCCGCATGCAAAGAATACGGCGGAGCTGGGAACCTTCAAAATCAAGAAGGAGCAGAGCAGCTCGGCAGGTGTGCGTCGCATTAAAGCAGTTTTGAATTAACCAAGAGCGCGCCTGATGTTTATAACCTGATGTCAGGCGCTTTTTTTGAAAGAGAGGTAAGCATGATGTTAAAACGCGCAGACCGGATTAGAAATCAATATTTTGATTTGCAAAAAATTACCAAGGAAGAATTTCTGGAGAAAAAGCAGAGCATGGACGCACAGACTTTTGCGCAGCGATATTGGACGGCAAACGGTGCATACTTTGAGCGTTTGCCCATGACGGATGAGGAAATTCATCTGGTGATGGCGGCGGAATCAAAGGAATCTTTATCTGTGATCAAGGGGATCATGATAGGGGTGTTGATCCTTGCATGCGTATTTGGGTTGGTTGCTTTTTTGAATGTACTGTGGTGATGCACACGAGCTGATCTGAAAAAAGATGGAGGATGGCAATGAAAGAACTTGTTTTGGGATTGGACATAGGAACGCAGGGCGCGCGCGTATTGGTGACGGATTTGGAGGGCAACTTGTACGCAGGCGCGAGCAAATCCTTTGAAAAGTTGAATTTGTCCGAGATTGCGGGGCACAAGGAGCAGGAGCCGGAGGATTGGTGGAATGCTGCCGCGGAGGCGATTGGGCAGTGCATACAGGAACTGAAACAGAACGGCATTCAGCCGGAGGCGATCCGCGCAATGAGCCTGGATGCGACATCCGGCACGGTGCTGGCGTTGGATGGGAACAATCATGCCATGACAAAAGGGCTGATGTACAACGATGGTCGCGCGGATGCGCAGGCAAAAGAAATCGGGAAGTATGCCAAGACCATGGAAGAAATGTTGGGCTATAAGGTCAACTCCTCCTTCGGACTTTCTAAGATTTTATGGTTGCAGGAGAATCTGGCGCAAAAGCCGACGCGGTATGTGCATCAGTCAGATTTTCTGATCGGCAAATTGACGGGCCTCTATGACGTTTCGGACTGCTCGAATGCGTTGAAATCCTGCTATGACGTAGTGGAGAAGCGGTGGCCGGACTTTATTGCCGCACTGGGCATTCAGCAGTCTCAACTACCGCGCGTTTTGCTGCCGGGGGAACAGATCGCAAAAATCTGTCCGCAGGCTGCGGCGCAGACCGGGCTTTCCACCGAGACTGTGGTGGTTGCCGGCGCAACGGACGGATATGCTTCCGCGCTGTCTGCCGGAATCAGTGAAAGCGGCGACTATGCTTCCATCATCGGCACAACGCTGGTGATGAAGGGCATTGAGGAAAAGCTGATCGTAGACCCGCAGGGGAGGATTTACTCGCATCTGCACCCGCAGGGGTTTTGGCTGCTGGGCGGTGCGTCCAATGTGGGCGGTCGTTGTCTGAACGACAACTTTGATCGCAGTCAGTTTGACACGTTCAATCAATCTGTGCCAGTGATCACCCCGACCAATCTGCCGTGCTACCCGTTGTTTGACGATGGCGAGCGGTTCCCGTTTGTCAATGCGCAGGCGAGAGGCTTCCTCGGCGACTTTGGCGGGGACGACAGAGTGAAATATACGTTGCTGATGGAAGGCGTGGGATACGCAGAGCGCTTGTCCTTCGATATGCTGACCGACTTGGGATGTCAGATCAAAGATGAAATCTTCACGGCGGGCGGCGCATGCAAATCGGATGAATGGCTGCAAATTCGTGCGGACATTCTGTCAAAGACGCTCAAAATTCCGGAACAGACGGACGCGGTGATGGGCAGCGCGCTGCTGGCATCATTGCAGGCGGGCTACGCGACGCTCAAAGAGGCATCCGACCGTATGGTGCGAATCAAGAAGGTGGTGTATCCTTCTGCAAAAGCGGGTCAATATGAAGAAGGGTATGAAAAGACCAAGCAAGAATTGCGTGAACGGGGGTATATTCAATGAGCATTTACAAAGATTGTGACATCCGCGGCGTATACAACGAGGAACTGATGGACGCCGAGGCATACGAGATCGGTCGCGCAGTGGGAACGCTGCTGCACGGAAAGACCGTTGTGGTATGCGGCGATGCGCGCACCTCAACACCTGCGTTGAAAAAACAGTTGATGAAGGGCTTGCGCGAGAGCGGCGCTAATTTGCTGGATCTGGGGCTAGAGCCGACGCCGGTGTTTTACTTTGCCAAGGACATTTTGGCGGCGGATGGCGGCGTAATGGTGACGGCATCGCACAATCCGGCAAAGTACAACGGGTTCAAAATATCGCTTGGAGAGCAACCCATCACGACGGAGGACATCCGGAACATTGAAACGTTGGTGCAGACCAAGGAGTATACGACCGGCGAGGGAACGCTGCGCGAGCTGGATGTGGAGCGCGACTATGTCTATTTCATCAAGCAGAACATCCGCGCGGGCAGGCGTAGTGTGGTGGTGGACGCAGGCGGCGGCGCAACCTCTATTCTGGCGCCGCGCATCTTCTCCGAAATGGGCTACGAGGTTTTCCCCTTGTTTTGCAAATACGACGGACAGTTTACACAGCGTGACCCAAACCCTGCGGTGTACGAAAATCTGACCGCATTGCAGGCGGAAGTGCAACGCGCGGGGGCGGACTTTGGCGTTGCATTCGACGGTGACGGTGATCGCGTGGTGTTCGTGGATGACACGGGTGCGACGGTGACCAGTGAACGCTCGCTTTGCGTGTTTATGAGCGCTTATATGAAGGATCGTGTCAGCTCTGTGGTGTACGACCTGAAATCTTCTTCCATCGTGAAGCAGACAGCAGAGCAGCTTGGCTCCAAGGCGATTATGGAGCGGAGCGGGCATGCTTTCATCAAAAAGACTTTTTTAGAGAACAAATCCTGCCTTGCGGGTGAAATCAGCGGACATTTTTTCTTTGAAGAGCTGGGGCATGACGACGGTATTTTTGCTGCGCTGAAAATGGGCGAAATATTGAGTGAGCGCAATGAAAAATTTTCGCAAATCATCGCGCGTATTCCCACGACCGTGATTACGCCGGATATCCGCATTGCGTGGCGCTATGAGGAGCAGGACGCGTTGCTGGAACACATCAAGCAGTTTGGAGCAAACTATGAAATGTCCTTTTTGGATGGGGTGCGCGTCGAATTTGGATATGGCTGGCTGCTTATCCGTAAATCTGTGACCGAGCAAGGCATTACGCTGCGTATTGAGGCAGATACGCAGGAAAACGTAAAAAAAATCGTATCGTTGCTGCTTGCGGGTGTGCCGGAGCTTGCAGGGAAAAATCAGTTATTGAGCGTATAATAACCGGGTACAAAAGACAGCTTCCGCCCTGTGCGGGGGCTTTCTTTTCGCCCAAAAACGGTAAATTCATTCAATTTATCGTGGAATTTTCATAGAATTTTATTTGGATGCGTGAGAAAGTGATAGCAGTAAAATATACTGCGTAATGCGCGTGTAACACAATGTGGAGGGTTTTAAATGAGCATTTCGATCGGCATTGACACGGGGGGCACATATACGGATGCGGCCGTTTTTGATTTTGAGCGACAGGAAGTGTTGGCGACGGCGAAGGCGCTGACTACGAAAGAGGATCTTTCTGTGGGGATTGGCAATGCGCTGGATGCGCTGCCGCATGAGCTGTTGCAGCAAGCGAAATTCCTGTCGCTTTCCACAACGCTGGCAACCAACGCTTGTGTGGAACATAAGGGCGGACGCAGCGGATTGGTCTTAGTCGGCATTGAAGAGAAAGTAGTGCGGGAATTCGGGCGGCAAAGCGGCATTGAATTTGCACACGAGATTTTTTATCTTGATTCTTGCGCCGAGTTCAACGGGAATATCCCGTCCGAGCCGGACTGGGATGCGTTGCGTATGGTCGCGCCAAGGCTTGCCGGCATGAACGTCGGTGTTGTGGAACTGTATGCAATGAAGAACGGTGGCGTACTGGAAAATAAGGCAAAAGAGATATTACAGCAGGAATTTGGGCTGTCTTGCATCTGCGGGCACGAGCTGTATGCGGATTTGGATTCGCTCAAACGCAGCGCGACCACGCTGCTGAATGCGCGATTGCTGGCGGTGATCGAGACTTTTTTGCAATCGATCCGCAAGGCGATGAGCGAGAGGGAAATTACCGTTCCTGTGGTGATCGTGCGCAGTGACGGAAGCCTGATGTCACAGGGTTTTACCGAGCGCCATCCGGTGGAAACATTGTTGTGCGGACCCGCTTCCAGCGTGACAGGGGGCGCATATCTGGCACAGCGTGACGACTGCCTGGTAGTGGACATGGGCGGCACCACGACGGACATCGCCATTATACGTGATGGTATGCCGGTCAAGGCAACGCAGGGCATTCGAATTGGCGACTGGAAAACACATGTGAAGGGCGTGTATATTGATACTTTTGCGCTGGGCGGCGATACGCAGGTGGTTTATCGTGACGGCGAAATCACGCTGGGTACCCGGCGCGTGCTGCCGGTGTGCATTGCGGCACAACGATATCCTCAAATTTTGCGTGCGCTGCGCAAGCTTGGCGGGCGAAAGCACGGATTCCCGTTGCACGAGTGCCTTGTTTTGATTAAGGAAATCGGAACGGACGAGGAATATTCAACGCGGGAGCGTATACTTTGCTGCGCACTCAGGCAGGGGCCGCTTACGTTACCGGAGGCGGCAGAGACGCTGGAGGATTCTATGTATGTGCTAAACACCGAGCGTTTGGAGCGCGAGGGCGTGGTGCTGCGGTGCGGATTTACGCCCACGGATGTGATGCACCTGACGGGAGCGTATGCGCAGTTTGACGCAGACGCAGCGCGGATGGTGGCGGGATATTTGGCGGACAACTTGCGATGCAGTGTGCAGGAATTGTGCGATCGCGTGAACGATTTGGTGAAGAAGCGGCTGTTTTGCAACATTGTGCGAGTGCTGATGGAGCAGAAGCATCCGATTTATACGCAGAAGAGCGAACAGATGCAAGCGTTGATCGAGCAAGCATATGAAGAACAGAAGCAGGATGGTTTTCAAGTGCTTTCGCTGCCGCTTAAGACTTCCTTTGAGCTGGTGGGCATTGGCGCGCCCATTCATCTTTTTTTGCCGGATGTGGCAAAGATGCTGGGCACACAATGCGTGATTCCGCCCCATGCGGCGGTTGCGAATGCGGTAGGCGCGGTCATCGGCAATGTGACGGCGACGGCAACGGTGCAAATACGCAAGCACATGGAAGGCGGAGTGGGGGTTGGATTCGATTTGTTTGGCGCGGAGTTCCGATCCTGCTACATAGACAAGGACGAAGCAGAGGAGGCGGCGCGCACTTACGTAAAACAACTTGCAAAGCAGCGGGCGTATGAGCAGGGTGCGACGGGGGAAGTGAAGGTATCTGTGGATACTGTGGAAGACGAAGCCAAGACGAAGGGCGGCGTACTGTATTTAGGTGGGTCGGTGACGGCGACGGCGTGCGGGAGAGTCGGGTTCTTCACGGAGGAGTAACGCTGGAATGCGACCGAGAGGCGGCAGAGAAATTTGCTGCCTCTTTGCATGCAGACGATATGTTAATAGTTTGTAAAATTTTCTTTTTTATTGAAAAATTATCCCGTATCGCGTAAAATAGATTGTAATTGTGTTTTTAAATTTTTGCTGATTGTAGAGGAGGACTCATGGTTTATTGTGTATATTTAAACCCTACGGTGGACAAGACCATGTATTTTGACGCGTTTGAAGTGGGCGGAACCAACCGGCCAAACCGTGTGATTCAGGATGGTGCGGGCAAGGCAATCAATGTGGCGGTGGTGCTGCGCGCGCTGGGATGCCCGGTGACGGTGCTGGGGCTATCGCACGGGGATGCGCCTATCATCGAGCAACGTTTGAAGGATGCGGGAATCGCGTATCGCTTTCTTTCCGATGATGGAGAAACGCGTGTGAACACGAAAATTTTTGATGCGTCTAAGCAGGAAGTGACGGAACTGAACGAATCGGGCAGCGTGGTTGCGCAAAGCCTGATCGATGAGATTTCTGAATTGGTTTATGCACAGGCGGGTGAGGGAGACACGGTTGTTTTGACCGGCAGTCTGCCGCCGGGGTGCGTGAAAGATCAGTATGCGCGTATGATCGCAAAGCTGAACGCGAAGGGCGCGTGCTGCATTTTGGATGCGGACGGTGCTGCGCTGGGGCAGGGCGTGAAGCAGCATCCGTACCTCATTAAGCCGAATGTAGACGAGCTGCGCAGCGTAGTGGATGTGCCGGAGGACTCAATCGAGGCAGTGGCGCAGGCGTGCCGCAAGGTGGTTGAGGATGGCGTCGCGGTGGTGGCGGTTTCGCTGGGTGCGCGCGGTGCGCTGATTGTGGACGCACAGGGCGCATGGGTGGCACAGCCGCTTCGCGTGAATGTGCAGTCAACGGTGGGCGCGGGGGATTCTATGGTTGCGGGTATGGTGAGCGCAATCGGCAAGGGTGCGGCACAAATGCTGTGCACCGGCGTTGCCGCAGCAACGGGTTCTATCACGCTGCCCGGCACGGCGCTGTGCGACGAGGCATTGTTTGCGGAGTATTTGCCGCAGGTGAAAATCGAGCAGATTGTTTGAGGAGTAGAAATAGATGAGAAGAACAAAGATTATTTGTACCATAGGTCCGTCATGTGAGGACAAGAGTATCATGCGCAAGCTGCTGGAAGCGGGCATGGACGTTGCGCGTTTGAACTTTTCGCATGGTGATCACGAAGTGCAAGGCAAGCGCATCAAGAACATTCGTGAGCTGGGCGCGGAGCTGGGTAAGTATATCCCGTGCCTTCTGGACACGAAAGGGCCGGAGATCCGGATCGGCACATTTAAAGATGGCAGCATTGTGCTAAAGGAAAACGACCGGTTTACTCTGGTGACAGAGGACATCGAGGGGGATAAGACGCAGGTTTCCATTTCCTTCAAGCATCTCTATCAGGATGTGCAGGTGGGCGCGCGTATCTTGATCGACGATGGTCTGGTGGAACTGGTAGTGACAGAGATCAGCGGGACATCGCTGATTTGCAAGGTTTTAAATGGCGGTGCGCTTAGCAACCGCAAGGGTGTGAATGTGCCCGGATTTACGATTTCGCTGCCGTACATCAGCGAAAAGGATCGTTCGGACATCATTTTCGGCATCAAGAATGAGCTGGATTTCATTGCGGCAAGCTTTACGCGATCGGAGCAGGATATTTTAGATATCCGTAAAATTTTGGACGAGCATCGCTGCAAAAGCCTCAAGGTGATTGCTAAAATCGAGAATGCCGAAGGTGTGAAGAACATTGACGACATTTTGCGTGTTTCGGACGGCATCATGGTGGCACGCGGAGACATGGGCGTGGAAATTCCCTTAGAGGACGTGCCCAGCTTGCAAAAAAAGCTGATTAAAAAAGCGTATAATGCGGGGAAAATTGTGATCACCGCGACGCAGATGCTGGAGAGCATGATACACAACCCACGCCCCACGCGCGCGGAAACGTCCGACGTGGCGAACGCGATTTACGATGGTACCAGCGCGACCATGCTGTCGGGAGAGACGGCGGCAGGCTGCTATCCGGTGGAGGCGGTGAAAACGATGGCGCGCATTGCGCGGCGCACAGAACGCGACATTGATTATCGCAAGCGTTTTGCGCTGTACGAGCAGACGGCGACGCCGGACGTGACCACGGCAATTTCGCATGCGGCATGCACGACCGCCTATGATTTGGGCGCGTCCGCTATTATTGCAGTGACCAAGACGGGAACTACGGTGCGCATGGTATCTAAATTTCGCCCGTCCATCCCGATCATCGGTTCCTCGCCGGATGAACAGGTTTTGCGCCAACTGAACATGTCGTGGGGTGTAACGCCCATGCCATTAGAGGAAAAGACGGACGCATATGAACTGTTTGAGGCGGCAATGAGTACGGCACGCGAGCGCGGACTGGTCAAGAACGGTGATTTGGTGGTCATTATGGCCGGCTTGCCACTGGGCGTAGAAGGCACCACTAACATGATTATGGTGGACATCGTGGGGGATGTGCTGGTCAAAGGGCAGGGCATCAACGGCATTTGTGCCAGCGGAAAGGCTTGCGTAGTCAACACCGAAAAGGAAGCGTGGCAGAAATTTTCTGCGGGAGACATTTTGGTGATTCCGGAAACTTCCAATGATATTTTAGATTTGCTCAAACGGGCATCCGGCATTGTGACGGAGGCGGGCGGCAAGGATTCGCATGCGGCAATCGTTGGAATGGCGCTGGATATTCCTGTGATTGTTGGGGCTACGAGCGCCACGCAGATTTTGCGCAGCGGCACACATGTGAAGCTGGACGGTGCTTTGGGATTGGTGTGCAACGAGCATCACGTGGAAGTGTGACGGAAATGCGCTGAGGTGAGTGATTCGCACATATTCTTTGCTTAGAAGAAAAGAATCAAAATCCATTTGACCGGTGTTGTTTGGCAAATGGAAACCGATGGCGCGATAGAGGGGAGAGCCAGCCGTGAGGCGGTGGTTCTCCTTTTTTGTGCAAAGTTGCGCACAGGCGTTGAACGGAAGCGGTTTTTCGTGTATACTATCTTGGGAGTGTATGAACATTGAAGGTTTCGGGCATAGAGCGCGGCAGCATTGCGCAGAAATTAGAAATCGAAATAGGCGAGGAGCTGCTTTCCATCAACGGAAAGCCTGTGCGCGATTGTTTGGATTTGCTTTTTTTGCAGGAACAGAAGCACATCTTGCTGCACACACGGCTTGAGGACGGAACCGTTCAGGAATACGAAATTGATAAGCCGGAGTGGCAGCCCTTAGGGCTGGAAACGGACTCGGATGGATTTGGACACAAAATATGCTGCAACAACCGATGCGTGTTTTGTTTTGTAGATCAGATGCCCAAGGGGATGCGCAAGACGCTGTATGTGAAGGATGACGACTGGCGCACCTCCTTTTTGATGGGGAGCTATGTGACACTGACGAATTTATCCGAGGAGGAGATAGCGCGCATCATCGAGCAGCGCATTGCGCCGCTGTATGTTTCGGTGCATGCGACGGATGCTGCCGTAAGCGCGAAGATGCTTTGCAGCCGCGCTGCAGTAAACCCGTTTGATATCATTCGCCGTTTTGCCGAGGCAGGCATTAAAATGCACGCGCAGATTGTGCTGTGTGAAGGGCTGAACGATGGAGCGGTGCTGGAACGGTCTTTGACTGATTTGGCGGGGTTATACCCGCAGATCTGCTCGGTGGCGGTGGTGCCGGTGGGTTTGACCAAGCATCGTGAGGGGTTGACGCCCATCGCGCCGGTGAGCCGGGCATGCGCACGGCAGGCGTTGCAGTGCATCCATGCCTTTGCGGATAAGATGCTGGAGCAAACAGGAACGCGCTTCGTGTTTGGGGCGGACGAGCTATATTTGCGTGCGGAGGAGGCTTTGCCAACCTTTGAAGAATACGAGTCCTTCGACCAGATTGAAAATGGAGTGGGGCTGCTGGCAAAGTTTGAGGACGAGTTACTTTGCGCGCTGGAGTCGGCACGCAAGCCGCGCTATCAAAGAGTTTTGATTGCAACGGGTGTGGATGCCGCACCGTTTTTGCGGCGCTGGATGCGCAAGGTGGAGGAAACCGTCGGCTGCGAGATCGAGGTATACGCCATACGCAACGACTTTTTTGGTGAGACTGTGACGGTTGCCGGGCTGCTGACGGCACGGGACATCATCGCGCAGTTAAAAGGAAATGTTCAGGGTGACGTGATGCTGCTGAGCGCGGCATGCTTTCGCGAGGGGGAGGATGTGATGCTGGACGATGTTTCCATCCAAGCACTGTCCGAAGCATTGGGGATGCCCTGCAAGAAGATTGCTTGTGATGGATTTGACTTAATGGAAGAATTAACGGAGGAATAAAAAATGCCGAAGCCGCTGGTGGCGATTGTAGGAAGACCGAACGTTGGGAAATCGACGTTCTTTAACAGAATCACGGGAACGAAGCTCGCAATCATCGAGGACACGCCGGGTGTGACGCGCGACCGTATTTATGCGGACGCGGAATGGCTGGGCAAAGAGTTTACCTTGATTGATACGGGTGGCATTGATCCATCGACGTCGGATGTGATTTTAAAGCAGATGCGTGTGCAAGCGGAAATTGCCATTGATTCTGCGGATGTGATTTTGTTCTTTGTGGATGCAAAGACGGGCATTACGTCCGAGGACTTTGAAGTTGCGGGCATGCTGCGAAAATCGCGCAAGCCTGTGATTGTGGTGGTCAACAAAGTAGACAACAAGACAGATGAGCAGAGCGTATTTGATTTTTATGAACTGGGCATCGGGGATGTGATGTCGGTCTCTTCATCGCAGGGATTGGGCATCGGGGATTTGCTGGACGAGATCAACAGATATATCAAGGATTATGACGAGACAGAGGATGGGTCTACGCTGAAAATTGCCTTTGTCGGCAAGCCGAACGTGGGGAAATCCTCTTTGACCAATTACATTTTGGGAGAAGAACGCATGATTGTCAGCGACATTCCCGGCACGACGCGTGACGCGGTGGATTCTTTGATTGAGCGGGACGGCGAGAAGTACACCATCATTGACACGGCAGGCATGCGCAAAAAGGGCAGGATTGAGGACAAATCCATTGAGCGATACAGTGTGATTCGCTCACTTGGAGCAATTCGGCGTGCGGATGTGGCGGTGACGCTGATCGACGCGACGGAGGGCATCACAGAGCAAGACGTGAAGGTAGCGGGATTTGTGGATGCGGAAGGCAAGCCCAGCGTGATCGCGGTCAATAAGTGGGATGCGGTGGAAAAAGACACCTATACGGTGGAGGAATACAACAAAAAGATCATGGCGGATCTGGCGTTTATGCCATACGTGAAGATTGTATACATCTCCGCAAAGACGGGTCAGCGTGTGGATAAGATGTTTGACGCGATTCGTGTGGCGCATGAGAACAACGCGCGGCGCATCAGCACAGGTGTGCTCAACGAATGCCTGCACGAAGCGCTTTCCGCTGTGGAGCCGCCCTCGACCAACGGGCGCAGGCTGAAAGTGTATTATATAACGCAGGTTGCTGTAAAGCCGCCGACTTTTGTGCTGTTTGTCAACGATACGACGCTGATGCACTTTTCGTATCGCAGATACTTGGAGAACTTTTTTAGAAAAACCTTTGACTTTAGCGGTACACCGATTAAAATAATAGTAAGACAACGAGGAGAGGAGGAATAAGATGGAGCATCCGATTTGGGTCTACATTCTGCTGGCCGCTATTGCGTATGTCATCGGTTCGGTATCATTTTCTTATATTTTGACCAAAAAAGTAAAGAAGGAAGACATCCGCGAAAAAGGCAGCGGGAATGCAGGCACTACAAATGTGCTGCGTAACTACGGTTGGGCACTGGGATTGCTGACATTGGTCGGAGACATCCTCAAAGGCGTAGCGGCGGCATTTATCGGTCTTACGTTCGGCGGCGAGATTGGCTTATACGTGGCGGCGGTCTTTGTCATTGTCGGGCATAATTTCTCTTGCTTCCTGAAATTTAAAGGTGGAAAGGGTGTTGCGGCGACGACAGGCGTGCTGCTGATCATACAGCCCATCCCGACACTGATTATTTTTGGCTTTGCTGTGCTGATTGTCTGCCTGACCAAGATGATGAGCGTTGGCTCAATCATCGGCTTTATATTGAGCGCGGTGGTAACGTTTTTTGTGGCGCCGGGCAACTTTTACTGCAACATTGCGGTGGTCATCATCTGCTTGATGGGGATTTTAAGCCACAAGGAAAATATTCTGCGGCTGGTGAACGGCACGGAGAATAAATTAAGTTTATCAAAAAAGCAAAAAAACGCTTGAAATAGGCGGATTCTTGTGTTAAAATAAGAATTGCGAATATATCCTGTTGATAGGAGAGTGGGCAAAACCCACTCTTTCCTATTGTGGGGGCTATTGTCAGGCAAAACTGCGAGGAACAAAATGTCGAAAAACATCAAGACTGCGGTGGAAGAAATCGCAATGCCCATTGCGCAGCAAATGGGATATGAATATGTGGATACAGAGTACGCAAAGCAGGGTAAGGACTGGCTTTTGACCGTGACCATCGACAAGCCGGAGGGCGTGACGCTTGAGGACTGTGAAGCGGTGAGCCGCGCGGTGGAGGCGGTGCTGGACGAGCAGGACTTCATTGCCGATGCGTATTGTTTATGTGTTTCTTCGGTTGGGCTGGATCGCCCGCTCAAGACGCCGCGTGATTTCGAACGCTGCGCCGGGAAGCGCATTGATGTAAAATTATATAAGCCGTTTGACGGAAAAAAGGAATTTAACGGCGTATTGACAGCGCACGATGAACAGACCTTTACCATCGAGACGGACGAAAATGAAATGATCTTTGAGTATAAAGAGGCGGCGAAGGTGTGCCTGCACTTAGATTTCTAACAGTATAAAATGGGAGGAACACGATGAACGTAGAATTTATGGAGGCTCTATCCGATTTAGAACGGGATAAGGGCATCAAAAAAGAAGTTTTGCTGGACGCGATTGAAAACGCGCTCATTTCTGCATACAAGCGGCACTTTGGCACCAACCAGAGCGCGCGCGTGTTTATTGATTCTGAAACTGGTGAAATCCAAGTGTTTGCGGTAAAGCGCGTTGTGGATGAAATCGAGGACGAGGAGAACGAAATCACGCTGGACGAGGCGAAAGCGGTCAACCCCCGTTTGGAAGTGGGCGACGTTTTGGAAACAGAAGTCACTCCGCGCGATTTTGGGCGTATTGCGGCACAAACGGCGAAGCAGGTGGTGGTGCAGCGCATCCGTGAGGCGGAACGCGGCATCATCTTTGACCAATATGCCGAAAAGGAAAACGAAATTTTGACTGCGATTATTCACCGCATCGAGCGCGGTAATGTTTTTGTTGAGCTGGGGCGCGCGGAAGGCATCATTCCTGTAAGCGAGACAGTCTATTCCGAGCGCTACAACATCAACGATCGCATCAAGGTCTACGTTTTGGAAGTGAAGAACACCAACAAGGGACCGCAGATCGTGGTTTCGAGAACGCATCCATCGCTGATCAAACGATTGTTTGAGATGGAAGTGCCGGAGATTCGTCAAAACGTGGTGCAGATCAAGAGCATCGCGCGTGAGGCGGGTGGAAGAACCAAAATTGCGGTGTGGAGCGACGAGAAGGACATTGATCCGGTTGGCGCTTGCGTTGGCCATAAGGGCACGCGCATCGAAAAAGTGGTGGAAGAGCTGAATGGCGAAAAAATTGATGTGATTCCGTGGAGCGCAGACCCCATCGAGTTTATTGCGAACGCATTGAGACCTGCTAAGGTCGTGATGGTGCAGATCAACGAGGATGAGAAGGCGGCGAAGGTCATCGTGCCGGACTACCAGCTTTCACTGGCAATCGGCAAAGAGGGGCAGAACGCGCGTCTTGCCGCCAAGCTGACCGGATGGAAGATCGACATCAAGAGTCAATCGCAGACCGAGCAGGAAGTATTTGGCAAGGTGTTTGCGGATGCGGAGGACGAGCAGCCCGATGATTTGAGCATGAGCGAAGAATTTGAGCTGATTGAGGACTTGAACGAGGAAGAAAGCGTAGAGGAGATCGAGGAGGACTTGATTGAGGCGACGCTGGCAGCCGAGGGTGAGACCGCGGTAGAGAATGAGCAGGAAACTGCGGACGAATTGGTAGAGAACGCGGCAGAATCCGTGGCGGATGCGGGTGAGATGAAAGAGGAAGTATGAGCCATATACCCGTGCGGATGTGCATGGCATGCAGACAACGCCGCACCAAACAGGAATTGCTGCGCATTGTGAAGCTGCCGGATGGCACGCTCTGCGTGGATGAACAAGGCAAGATGCAGATGCGGGGCGCATATCTGTGCCGCGACAAAGCATGCGTGCAGCGGGCAATCAAAACGCGGGCATTTGGAAGAAATTTCCACGTGACACCGGATGCGGATTGGCTGGACAGGCTGGAAAAGGGGCTGGATGAACGTGGATGAGAACCGACCATTCTATGACCTGCTTGGCATTGCGGCACGCGCGCGCAAACTGGCGTTTGGCGCATTTGCAACGCGCAAGGCGATCCAATCGGGCAAGGCGCGGCTGGTCGTTGTGGATGGCAGCGCATCGCCCAATACCAGAAAAGAATTTGCTGATTCCTGTAAATATTATAAGGTACGGCTGATTCAAACAAATGACGTAGAACGCCTGAGCATGTGCTTGGGGAAAGAGAACAAAGTAGTTGGAATCGTGTGTCCGAGTTTTGCACAGGCTGCATGGGACAAATTCAGCACAATTTCCGGGGGTGAAAAATTTGAGTAAAATTAAGATCGTGGAAACAAACAAGGCATTGCTGACAAACGCACAGGCGATATTCAATCGCATGTTGGAGATGCAGACACAGGTGGAAACACAATTCCGCAGTATCAAAGCAGTGGAACAGAAAATCGTGGACATTGAGAAGATGAAGGCAGAAAAAATACGTCAGGAAAAGGAAGCGGCAGAATTGCAAGCAGCGCAGGAAGAAGCGCGCTTACAAGCGGAAGCTGATGCAAAGCAAAAAGCGCTGGAGGAAGCGGAAGCCGCAAAACTGGCGGCGATGCAGCCTGCGGCGGAGGAAGCCAAGCCGGTTGCGAAAGCACCTGAAGCGGAGCCGGTGGTTGAGCCGCAGCCGCAACAGGTCGCGTCCGCTGCGGCACCGGTGCAGACAGAAAAACCGGCAGAAGCAAAGCCTGCGACTCGACCGGCGGAAGCACCGAAGCAGCAGCCAAGACCGGAGAACCTAAGAAGGCAGGGCGACGAGCAGCGGACGCAACATCCGGCACCGCAAAAGCGCACCGAGGCAGCAGAGCCCGGAAAGGAAGTTGCTGCCGAAGTAAAGCGCGATGTGAAGCACAAGCCGCATGACCCTGCGAAGAAAAAGAAGGAAGACGACAACAAGGCAAAGAAGCCGGTGAAGACGGGCCGTATCCGTGAGCGTTCCTTTGCCATTGACGAGGATGAATTCCCGAAGGGTTCGAAAAAATATAAGCACAAGAAACAGATTGTGCTGCCAAAAGCGCAGATCGAGTTTGTGAAGATCGAAAAAGCGGTTATCACAGAGGAGACGATTTCCGTCAAGCTGTTCTCGGAAAAGATCGGAAAGCCTGTTTCCGAAATTTTGAAAAAGTTGCTGCTGATTGGTATGATGTGCAACATCAATTCGCAGATTGACTTTGATACGGCGCAGTTGATTGCGTCGGAATACAGCATTGATCTGGAACAAAAGCTGGAAAAATCCGCCGAAGAGATCCTGGTGGAGGAAGTGGAAGATACGCCCGATCAACTGGTGTCCCGTCCCCCGATTGTCACGATCATGGGACACGTTGACCACGGCAAGACTTCCTTGCTGGATAAGATTCGCCAAACAAAAGTGACCGAGGGCGAAGCGGGCGGCATCACGCAGCATATCGGTGCATACCAAATTGAGCTGCACGGTGAAAAAATTACGTTTATCGATACGCCCGGACATGAGGCGTTTACGGCGATGCGTGCGCGCGGTGCGCAGGTGACAGACATTGTAATCATCGTGGTAGCGGCAGATGACGGCATTATGCCGCAAACCATTGAAGCAATCAACCACGCGAAGGCGGCGGACGTGCCGATCATCGTGGCGATCAACAAGATCGACAAGGAGAACTCCAACCCCTCCAAGATCATGCAGGAACTGACCGAGCATGAATTGCTTGCAGAGGAATGGGGCGGCGATACCATCGTCGTACCGGTTTCCGCAAAGAGCGGCGAGGGCATTGAAAAGCTGCTGGAGATGGTTTTGCTGGTGGCGGAAGTGCAGGAACTGAAAGCCAATCCCGACCGTTTGGCGCGTGGTACCATTGTGGAAGCGCAGCTGGACAAGGGCAGAGGCCCTGTGGCGACAGTGCTGGTGCAGACGGGGACATTGCGCACCGGCGACACCATCATTGCGGGTACGGCGTATGGCCGCGTTCGCGCGATGGCAGACGATATGGGAAAATCGGTGGAGGAGGCTTTGCCCTCGACGCCGGTTGAGGTGATCGGGTTTTCCGAAGTGCCTGCGGCGGGCGACATCATTCATGCAGCGCCTGCGGACAAACTGTCCAAACAGGTGGTGGAAGAGCGTAAAGATCGCATGAAGGCAGAGATGCTTAAAAAGATGTCCAAGGTTTCTCTGGACGATTTGTTCAACCAGATTGCAGAGGGGCAGATCAAGGATCTGAACATTGTGATCAAGGCGGACGTACATGGCTCGGTGGAAGCGGTGCGGCAATCCCTGGAGAAGCTTACCAACGCAGAGGTGCGCGTGCGCGCAATTCACTCCGGGGTAGGCGCGATCACGGAAACAGACGTAATGCTGGCTTCGGCGGCGAATGCGATCATCATTGGATTCAATGTGCGCCCGGACAACATGGCGCTTGCGGCATCCGAGCGTGAGAAGGTGGATGTACGGCTGTATCGCGTGATCTACAAGGCGATTGAGGACATCACCAACGCAATGAAGGGCATGTTGGAGCCTGAGTTTGAAGAAAAGATTTTGGGACATGCCGAGGTGCGTCAGACCTTCAAGGTATCGTCGATTGGTACCATTGCAGGCTGCCATGTGACAGACGGCTTCATCCGCAGAAATGCGCAAGCACGTTTGCTGCGTGATAATGTTGTCATCTATGAAGGGGCATTGAGTTCCTTGAAGCGTTTTAAGGATGACGCGAAGGAAGTGCAACATGGCTATGAATGCGGACTTTCCTTGGAGAATTTTAATGACATCAAGGAATTGGACGTTGTGGAATGCTTTGAAATGAGCGAAATCGAAAGGGTGTAACAGCGATGTCGAAAAACCGGATCAACCGAATCGACGAGGAGGTCAAGCGCGCACTGGCGCAGATTATTCAGACGGAGGTTAAGGACGATCGCCTCTCGCCCATGGCGAGTGTGACTGCGGTGGAAATTACGCCGGATTTGAAATTTGCAAAGGTGTACATCAGCGTCTATGATACGGACAAAAACAAGAATGCTACGATTGACGCGCTGAATCACGGGGCGGCATTTATCCGGACAAAGCTTGCCAAGACGGTAGCCATTCGTCGCGTTCCGGAGCTGCATTTTTTGCTGGATCGTTCGGTGGACTATGGTCTGAAAATTGCACAGCTTTTGGAGGACGCAAAAAAGCAGAATCGGGAGTGAGCCTATGAAAGAAATATGTGATTTCCTGAGGCAATATCAGTCTTATGCTGTGCTGACACATGTCAATCCGGACGGGGACGCACTGGGCAGCGCTTATGCTATGACGCTTCTGCTGCGGGCAATGGGCAAGCAGGCAGTTACCTTATTGATGGCGGAGCCGCCCAAGCGATATGCGTTTGAGCGGTTTGAAGCGGTGCAGACGCACCTGCCTACGGGGATGACATTTGATGCGGTGGTGGCGGTAGACTGCGCAACGCGCGAGCGACTGGGCGCTTACAAAGAGCTTTTTTTCTCGTTGCCTAACGTGAACATTGACCATCATCTGACCAACGATCAGTACGGAAAGATTAACTGCGTACAGGATGCGCCTTCCACGGGTGAGATCGTGGAAAGCTTGTATGACGCGTTGCAGATCGAGCCGCCTGAAACAGCGCGCATGGCGCTTTACATGGCGATGGCGACGGATACCGGTAATTTCACCTATTCCAACACCACGGCGAATACCTTTCGCAAGGCGGCGCGCATGGTGGAGCTGGGGTTTCCGCTGACGCAGATGTCTGAGCAGATTTTCAACTCGCGGACATTGGAAGGAACGAAGCTGATCGCACGGTTTATCAATCACATTCGATTGTATGAGGAGGGGCAATTTGCCGTTTCATACATTTTGCTGAAAGATTTGGAAGAAACGGGCGCGGTGCTGGAAGATTGCGAGACGCTGGTCAACTATGCCAGAGAAATACAGGGTGTGCGCATTGCCGCATTTGTGCGGGAGATGAAGCAAAACACCTATAAAATCAGCCTGCGCGCAAACGGCGAACATTATGTAGATGAATTGGCGTCGCGCTTTGGCGGCGGCGGACATCGGAAGGCAGCAGGGTTTAAGCTGGAAGAGGAATTCCACGAGGTTATGGATATTCTGCTGCGCAGTGTGAAGGATTATCTATGAACGGAGTGCTCAATATACTCAAGCCACCGGCGATGTCGTCCGGCGCCGTTGTGGGAGCGGTCAAACGAATTTTGAATCAGAAAAAAGTGGGGCACACAGGCACACTCGATCCGGGTGCTGCAGGTGTGCTTCCTGTTTGTGTGGGCAGAGCGACCAAGCTTGCAGACTACATCATGAACGGCGAAAAAGAATACCTTGCGCGTTTGACCTTCGGCATGGAGACAGACACGTTGGACAGCTATGGCAATGTGCTGAAGCAGTGCGACAAGCGCGTGCACGGTGTTGAGGTGGAATCGGTTTTGCCGGAGTTTGTGGGTTCATTGAGTCAACAGGCTCCTATGTTTTCCGCAATCAAACACAACGGGAAAAAGCTGTATGAATATGCGCGCAAAGGCGTGCTGGTAGAAAAACCGCCGCGTTTGGTGCGCATCCATGAAATTCAACTGGTACAAGAAGAATCGGACGGATTTATGCTGCGTGTACGATGCTCGAAAGGAACGTACATTCGGACGCTGCTGGCGGACATTGCCCGCCGGTTGGGTACGGTGGGCTATACCTCCTTTCTGCTGCGGACGCAGACCTGCGGCTATCGTGTGGAGCACAGTGTGACGCTGGACGAACTGGCGGAGCACCGGGAGCGTGCGGCGCTGGAGGATGTGCTGATTCCCATGTATGATGCGGTGGATTTTTTGCCGGAGTTGTGTTTGGACGACTATTTGTTTCCCATTGTGATCAGCGGGAGCGCGGTGGACACCAAACGTGCTGCGCTGCGTTTGCAGGAGGGCGGCGCTTATCGTGTGATGTGCAAAGGCGTTTTTGTTGGGATTGGACAAGAAACAGAAGGATTGCTGAAAATGGCAACGATGCTGGCGGTGGGTAATCAGAAAGAGGAGAGCGGGGAATGAAAGTATTGACAGCGGCGGACTTGCCGGTTTCCCAAAAGACAGCGGTGGCGATTGGGTTGTTTGATGGGGTGCATGTGGGGCATCAGGCATTGTTGCGCGCACAGAACCCGCAATACGTGAGCCTTGTGTTTACCTTCGACACCAAACCAAACCATTTACGGTTTAAAAACATCCTTTCACTGCAAGAGAAAGAAGCAGTGTTTGCGCAATGCGGTGTGGAGCTGTTTTATTTACAGCCCTTTACGGACATGGTGAAGCAGATGGAACGGGAGGCGTTTCTGGACCTGCTGATTGAACAGTTTGGCATGGCGCAACTGGTGGTGGGAGAGGACTTCCACTTTGGAAAGGGCGCGCGCGGCAACGTGGCGTACTTGCGAGAGATGCAGAGCGTGAAGGGATTTACATTGACGGTGGTGCCGGCGGTGCTGATGCAGGAACACCGCGTGAGCAGCACACGCATTCGAAAACTGCTGGAACATGGGAAAGTGCGCGAAGCGGCGGACTGCATGGGGCGTATGTATTTTGTACGCGGCAGGGTGACGCAGGGGAACCGCATCGGGCGCACGATCGGATTTCCGACAGCAAACTTATCCGCGGAAAAGCTGCTGCCGAAATTCGGCGTCTATGCAACGCTGGTAGAATTCGACGGAACGTTGTACAAGGGTATGACCAATGTGGGAAAGAAACCGACGATCGAGGGGGAGCGGAACGCCACGGTGGAAACGCATCTGCTTGATTTTGACGGGGACTTATACGGCAAAGAAATTACCGTGTGGTTTGTGCAATGGATTCGGGAGGAGCGCAAGTTTGACGGCCTTGCTGCGTTAAAAGAGCAGATTGCACGGGACATGGCGCAGTGCGTCCGTGAGATTGGCGAAATGCAGGACGCGGCGGGCGGTATGATTCGCTGTGAGTGAAATTTGCAGAATCGGAGAAAAATGAGGAAATATCCTTGACAGAGAGCCGATGATTGACTATAATACAAAGGTATGAAATAAACTCCCCGTTTTTAAGAGATTGAAAACAGAGTTCGGGAGGAGGGGAAATCGATGTCTGAAATTCGTGTTGGCGAAAACGAAACACTGGAAAGCGCATTAAGACGTTTTAAGCGGAAATGTGCAAGAGCCGGCGTTCTGGCTGAGATCAGAAAGCGTGAGCATTACGAAAAACCCAGTGTAAAGAGAAAAAAGAAAGCGGAAGCTGCAAGAAAAAGAAAGCACTAATATGTGTGAATTAAGGCATCATGTTTATGGCATGATGCCTTATTTATTCTCTGCGCGATGTGCGTGGTGTTTTTTTTGTGGTATTTTACGGCTTTGCATGATAGAATATAGTGGAATATGGGCAAAGGCGTGCAGGTTGCGCGTTGTGCTCGAACTTAGGGGGAACGCTTTGGTAAGTGAGCATCAGGCGGAAGTGGTTTTTGAGGATCTGGAACAGATGTCCGCCGTTTTCGGAAATATTGACGAGAATATCAATTATATTGCGCGCATTTTAGACTGCGCGATGCGCGGCACACACAACAGTCTGCTGATCAGCGGTGACAAGGAGAAGGTGAATACGGCTGCTGCCGTGGTTGACGTACTCAAGAAAATGTACGAAAAAAACGAGACGTTAACGCTGAACACGGTGGACTATGCGCTGGATCTGGTGGCGGACGGAAGTAAAGCGCTGGCTAATGAAGTGATGTCTGACATTGTGGCGGTGACCTCTAAGGGCAAGCAGATCAAATGTAAAACATACGGACAGAAGGAATATATCCGCGCGATTCGGGAACACACGGTTACCATTTGCATCGGCCCTGCGGGAACGGGGAAAACCTACCTTGCGATGGCGATGGCGGTGGTTGCGCTGAAAAGCAAACAGATTTCCCGTATCATTTTAACAAGACCTGCCGTGGAGGCGGGGGAAAAACTGGGGTTTTTGCCCGGCGACCTGCAAAACAAGGTTGACCCGTATTTAAGACCGCTCTATGATGCGCTCTATGATTTTATGGGGTCGGACGCGTACGCGCGGCTTTCGGAAAAAGGCGTGATTGAAGTGGCGCCGCTTGCATACATGCGCGGGCGCACGCTCAACGACGCGTTTATCATTTTAGACGAGGCACAAAACTGTACGGCGGAACAGATGAAGATGTTTTTGACACGCTTTGGTGAAAACTCAAAAATCGTGGTGACGGGGGATGTGACGCAGATTGATCTGCCGAACGAGAAGGCATCGGGTTTGGTGAAAACCATGGAGATTTTGAAGAATGTTGAAGGTGTGGCGCAAATGCAGCTTACCAACAAGGATGTGGTGCGGCATCCGCTGGTTAAGTCCATCATCAAGGCGTTTGAGAAGTACGAAAACAGAAAACGGGGCGGCATTGTCTGAGTTTTCTGTATCGGAGAGGGAAAATGAACAACATAAAATTGCCTAACACGCGGTTTACAAAGTGGTCGCTCATCAATTTATTGCTTGCGGTTGCCACCTTCTTTGTGTGCGTGCTGACTGCCGCTGTTTCGATGGCGCCGCAGACGTATGTGATTACCTCAGGCGGGATCGCAGACCAGACCATCACCGCGCCGCGCGATGTGGTGGACGAGGTGACCACCAAGCGCATGATTGAAGAAGTGCAGGCAAAGGTGGGACCGGTATACAAGAAGGATTCTACGGTCAGCCAGCAGATTTTGAAATCTCTGGATGAGCATTTTTCTGCATTGAATAATGTGCGCGAATATGGCATGAATGCCTACAACAACGCCATATCGCAGCGGCAGCAGCTTGGGGTTGCGGGGGAGACCGCAGCCGTTTTTGTGCCGGCACAAGTGGACTGGAATGCGCTGCTGACACAGGATGATTGGAAGAAAATCAAGGAGATTGCGCCGGAATATTTTACACAGCAGGAGCTGGATACGGCAATGTCTTTGACGCAAGAAGAGCTGCTGGAACTGCAAAATGAGATTAAGAAGCGCATACAGACGGATTTGTACACGGGAATTTCCGAAACGGAGCTGGAAGCGCAAAAGACTAAGATTGCCAATTTTGTGACGGACGAGCTTTCTTTGACCGCGCCGGTTGCTGACTTGGTTTGGGGCATCGTAAAAAATGACTTGATCCCCAACATGATTTTCGACGAGGCTGCGACGCAGGCGGAACGTGACGCGGCGGCAGAGGGTGTGATCCCCGCGATGTACAAAACGGGGCAGAACATTGTGGTCAAGGGCGAGATCATCAGTGCGGAGCAATTTGAAGTGTTGAAAGATTTGGGGTTGGTTGCCGCCGATATTTCTGCAACCAAGCCATATTTCGCGTTTACACTGTACATTTTGATGCTGTTTGTGATGTATAGTGTGTTTTTGGTGGTGTTCAATCGACCGCTGCTGAAGAACACAAAGAAAATTGGGATTCTCTCCATTTTAACGGCGATGGCTTACATCACCACGGCGATCGGGCAACTGATTTCGCCCAGTTTATTCCCGATTATCCTATTCGTAATTTTGGGTGCGGTGCTGCTGTCTCCCAAAAATGCGTTGGTGTACAGTGTGTTTTTATCGCTGTTATGCATGAGCGTGACGACGAGCAGACACGAACTGCTGAGTCTGGAATCCCTGCTGGTGTTGCTGATTACGCTGATTGGCAGCTTTTTTGCGGTGGTCACGCTCAAGAACATGCAATACCGCTCTACGCTGTTTGTGGCGGGGCTTGCATCTATGGTGCCGGGGGTGATATTGCAGCTGATCTGCTGGATGCTGAAGCTGGCGAATGTGCAGCAGATGCTGTACGCTTCCGCAATCATGATGGCATCCGGCGCGATGTGCGGCATGATCAGCATTGGTGTGCTGCCCTTGATGGAGAGCCTGTTTAATCTGACGACGCCGACGAAGCTGCTGGAGCTTTCCGACCCGACGCACCCGTTGACCAAGCGTCTGATGATTGAGGCGCCGGGAACCTATCACCACAGTATTTTAGTGGCGAACCTTGCGGAAGCGGCATGCAACGCAGTGGGGGGATATTCCTTAATGGCTCGTGTGGGCGCATATTTCCACGATGTTGGAAAAATTGAGAATCCGTTATATTTCAAGGAAAACCAACGCAACAACGTAAACCCGCACGATCTCCTGGCACCGGAGGAGAGCGCGAGCATCATACGCAAGCACATACCCGATGGGGTAAACCTGCTCAACAAGCATAAAATGCCCAAAGAGATCGTGGAGATTTTGAAAAATCATCACGGCAATGGCACGGTAGGATATTTTTATGCGAAAGCGTATCAGGAGAATCCTGATGTGGACATCAAGCTGTTTTCCTACGAGGGAAGCCCGCCTGTGACCAAGGAAGGCGCGCTGGTGATGCTGGCGGATGTGGTGGAGGCGGCTGTGCGAAGTTTGGACAACCCCACGCGTGAGGACATCAGCAAAATGGTTTACAAGCTGATCAAATCCCGTTATGACGAGGGATTGTTGGACAAGGCACCGTTGAACCGACATGATTTGAACGAGGTTGCCGAGGCATTTATCAACATTTTTGACGGGGTGTATCACAGCCGGATCAAGTATCCGCAGATCAAACCGCACGGAGCAGAGCATGAAGATCGAATCCTTTGACACACCGCTGCCGCAGGAGATTTTGGACGCGGTGCAGGCAGCATTTGACGAGGCGGAGCGGGAAGTGGGACAGCCGTGCAGCGTATCGCTGAACTTTGTGAGCGCGGAAGAAATTCACGCGCTCAACCGCGAGTTTCGCGCTGTGGACCGCATTACGGATGTTTTGTCCTTTCCCAATTATGATTTAAACGGTTTGCTGCGCGACGAACTCTCCGAGATTGATGCGGAGTGGGAAGATGGGCGCTTGTTTTTAGGCGACATTGCAATCAACGCCACGCGCGCGCAGGAGCAGGCACGTGAACTGGGACACGGATTTAAGCGCGAGGTCGTTTTTCTGGCGCTACACGGGCTGCTGCACCTGCTGGGCTACGACCATATTACGGCGCAGGACGAACAGAAAATGACTGCGCGACAAGCAGAAATATTAGAGGCGATAGGAGTAAACAGAGAGCCGGATGAATCCTGAAGAAAAACCGCAGATCCCGCGGAACCATTCCTTATTAAATAGTTTTCACCATGCCATCCACGGTTTTTTACAGTCCTTTAAAATGGAGCGCAACATGCGCATCCATGTGGTTCTGGCTGTGGTGGTTGTGATTGCGGCATTGGTGACGCAGGCCACGCGCTTTGAGATGATTGCGCTTTCTATGGCGATCGCCTTTGTGTTTTTTGCCGAGCTGCTCAACACGGCGCTGGAAGGCGCGGTGGATTTGGTGGTGCGCAATCAATACAGCGAGGTTGCCAAGATCGTCAAAGATGTTTCTGCGGGAGCCGTTTTGATTGCGGCGCTGAATGCGCTTGTGGTAGGATATCTGGTGTTTTTCCGCAAGCTGTACAGCTTTTCCTTTGATTCGCTGCGATATCTGTCCAACAATTTACAGCCTTATGTAACATTTATGGCACTGATGCTCGTCTTCATTTTGGTGGTGGTGATCAAATCGCGCTTCATGAAAAAGGAAGGGAACTATGTGCAGGGCGGCATGCCCAGCGGACATACGGCATTTGCGTTTTCGCTGTTCACGGCGATTGCGTTTGTGACGAGCGACCCCATTGCAACGACTTTTGCAGCGGTGCTTGCCCTGATTGTGGCGGAGAGCCGACTGGAAACCAAGGTGCACAAGCTTGCGGAGGTTGTGATCGGCGCATTGCTTGGTGTGGTGGTGACGGTGGCGGTGTTTGGCATCGAGCAGTTGATTTTGATGTGACGTTAGAGAAGGGTTTGAGGCGGCTTGTGGAAGGCGCACGGTGCATTCCCGGTCAGAAAAACAGGGAGAATGGAACGGGCTGCGAGATTGAAATGGCAGCCGTGAAGCAAGAAGGAGAATAGAATTGAAATCAGGATTTATCGCGTTGCTGGGCAGCCCCAATGTGGGGAAATCGACGCTGATCAACGCATTGGTAGGCAATAAAATTGCCATTGTATCGAAAAAAGCGCAAACGACACGCAACAAAATTGTCGGCATACTCACCAAAGATGAGGTGCAGATGGTGTTTTTGGACACGCCGGGGCTACATACGCCAAACAGCAAGCTGGGCGAATTTATGGTAAAGACTGCAAAGAGTGTGGCGCGGGATGTGGATGTGGCCGTGTTTTTGGTGGACGCCAAAACCGGCGTGCGTGAGCGGGATGCTGCGCTGCTGGAAGGATTGAGCAAGGGGGAAGCGCCGCTGATCATCGCAATCAACAAATCTGATGCAGTGGATGAGGAGCGTTTGCAGGAGGTGCGCGAGCAGGTGCGGCCTTATGAATGTGAGGTGTTTGAAATATCTGCGTTGGAGCAACAGGGATTGCAGCCGCTGCTGGAGCATTTGGGGCAATATTTGATCGAAGGGCCGATGTTTTATCCGGAGGACATGATTACCGATCAACCGGAGCGCATCCTGACGGCGGAGCTGATTCGGGAAAAGGCGCTGAAGGGCATCGGCAAAGAGATTCCGCACGGGATTGGTGTGGAGATCGAGAAGATGAGCCATGAAGAAAAAATATTGCGCATCCATGCGGTGATTTATTGCGAGAAGGATTCGCACAAAGGCATCATCATCGGTGCGGGCGGGCGCATGCTGAAAAAGATCGGCACGGCGGCGCGCGAGGACATGGAGAGCATTTTTGGCGAAAAAGTTTTTTTGCAGTTGTTTGTGAAGGTGAAGCCGGACTGGCGCAACAAGGCGGCGATGCTGCGCACCTTGGGATACGTGGAAGAATAAATGGACTCGTGTATCGTGCTGCGCAGCACTAATTATAAGGAATATGACCGCATCATTACGCTGTTATCGCGCGAGAATGGACGTATTGATGCGCAGGTGCGGGGCGCGCGGCAGGTGAAAAGCCAGTTTGCAACCGCTTCGCAGGTGTTTTGTTGTGCGCAATACGAATTTTATCAAAAGGGCGGCAAATTCTTTGTAACGGATGCGAGCGTTGTGCATGACTTTTATGGCATCCAGTCCGATTATGAGAAGTTTACGCCTGCGTGCGTGATGATTGAACTGGCGGAAAAGCTGTTGCAGCATACGACAGAGCATGAACTGCTCTATGATTTGTTGTTGCGCGCGTTGCTGACCTTGCAGAAAACGGCAGACGGTAAACTGGCGCTGGCTCTGTTTTTAGCGGATGCGGTGCGTTTTCTCGGCATATTGCCGCAGCTGGACGGCTGCGTGATCTGCGGCGATGGCACAGCGGAAGAGGCGGGGGTCTTTTCCTATGAAGAGGGCGGCATGGTGTGTGGCAAATGCACGAGCGGCGGGCAACGCGTACGGCTATCCAAACGGTTTTTGCAGGTGACGCGATGCTTATTGGACGGGGAACTGCCGGAGACAGGCACGATACAAAGCGGGGATTTGGTTCGTTTCTTTGAACAGTATGTGCTGGTACAGACGGGGATCGTATTGCGGACGATGAAGTGTGTGTAGGGATGATGTGTACTTTTCTTTTTAGAAAAAAGGAAAGTACCAAAAGAAAAATCAATTTGGGGCGATGATGGGATTAGAACTGCGATGGTGAAGAGATTAAAATGATGAATGCAGGATTCAGCATGTGGAAAATAAGAAGCGTGACGGCGTAATCGGAATGCGTTTCATCAAGCCATGACAATGCTGCATGATGCTGTGCGCGGGAAAGAAAGCTGTGTGTGATCGAATCCAAAGACGCAATGTAACGGGAAGTGCGGGATTAAAAATGTGATAAAACGGGTGTGCGCGAGATACAGTTTGTGTATTGCCACATCGAAGGCGCTGAAATGTGATGGTTTAGCCAGATATTTTCAAAAAAATTGGAAAAATTGTTGTTTTTTTGGTATAAATCCATTATAATATTGGATGGTATGTAAACAAAAGTAGTTTTATGAACAAATATTTTTAGGAGGACAGTAAAATATGTCTAACAAGTACGTTTATCTTTTTAAAGAAGGCGATGCTTCGATGAGAAACCTTCTGGGTGGCAAAGGTGCCAACCTTGCTGAAATGACTAACCTTGGTCTGCCGGTGCCGCAGGGCTTCATCGTCACGACGGAAGCGTGCACGAAGTACTATGACGACGGCAAAGTGATCGCAAAGGAAGTCATCGACCAGATTTATGATGCAATGGCGAAAACGGAAGAAATGTCGGGCAAAAAGTTTGGTGATCCCGAAAATCCCTTCCTCGTATCCGTACGCAGCGGCGCAAGAGCTTCGATGCCGGGCATGATGGACACCATTTTGAACCTTGGACTCAATGACATTGCGGTAGAAGGCATTGCGAAAAAATCCGGAAACGTGCGCTTTGCGTATGACAGTTACAGAAGATTTATTCAGATGTTCTCCGATGTTGTAATGTGTGTGGACAAAGAAAACTTTGATCACGAACTGGAAGCGATGAAAGAGGCGAAAGGCGCAAAGCTGGACACCGATTTGACCGCGGACGACCTCAAAGAGCTGGTTGCAAAATACAAAGCGATCTACAAAGCGAAGCTGGGAAAAGATTTCCCGCAGGATGCAAAAGAGCAGCTTTTGGAATCTGTGACGGCGGTGTTCCGTTCCTGGGACAACCCGCGCGCAATCGTTTATCGCCGTATGAACGACATCCCCGCAAGCTGGGGTACTGCGGTTAACGTGCAGGCGATGGTGTTTGGCAACATGGGTGATGACTGCGGTACAGGCGTTGCCTTCACGAGAAACCCCTCTACCGGCGAAAAGAAACTGTACGGTGAATACCTGATGAATGCACAGGGTGAGGACGTTGTGGCCGGTATCAGAACGCCCAACCCGATTTCCCAGTTGCAGGATCAGATGCCGGAAGTGTACAACCAGTTTGTGCAGATTGCGCAGAAGCTGGAAGATCATTACAGAGACATGCAGGACATGGAGTTTACCATTGAAGGTGGAAAGCTGTACATGCTGCAGACCAGAAACGGCAAGAGAACGGCTTCGGCTGCTTTGAGAATTGCCGTTGACCTCGTCGATGAGAAAATGATCACGGAAGAAGAAGCGGTGATGAAGGTTGAGCCCAGAATTTTGGATTCTCTGCTGCATCCGCAATTTATTCCGGCGGCGCTGAAAGCTGCAAAACCCATCGCAAAAGGCTTGCCGGCATCCCCGGGCGCTGCTTGCGGTAAACTGTACTTTACAGCGGAAGAAGCGACTGCGGCTGCTGCCGGCGGCGAGAAGGTCATTCTTGCGAGACTGGAGACTTCTCCGGAAGATATCGAAGGAATGTACGCATCGCAGGGCATTCTGACCGCAAGAGGCGGTATGACCTCGCACGCAGCGGTGGTTGCGCGCGGCATGGGAACATGCTGTGTTGCCGGTTGCGGTGAAGTGAAAATTGATGAAAAAACCAAAACCATGGCGGTAGACGGCAAAGTGTTCAAAGAAGGCGATTTCGTATCGCTGGATGGTTCTACCGGCAATGTGTACGGTGAAGCGATCGAGACACAGGAAGCTTCTGTAACCGGCGATTTTGCGAAGGTAATGGGCTGGGCAGACGCGATTCGCACCATGAAGGTTCGCACCAATGCGGATACTCCCAAGGACGCTGCGCAGGCAATGGAATTTGGTGCGGAAGGGATCGGCTTGTGCCGTACTGAGCACATGTTCTTTGCGGAGGACAGAATTGCGGCAATGCGCGAAATGATCGTTTCGAACACGGTAGAGCAGAGAGAAGTTGCGCTGGCAAAGCTGCTGCCGATGCAGAAGGAAGACTTCAAGGGCATCTACAAAGCGATGAAGGGACATCCTGTTACCATTCGCTTCCTGGATCCGCCGCTGCATGAGTTCCTGCCGACCGCGACAGAAGATATCGCTGCGCTGGCAAAGGAAATGTCTATGAGCGTGGATGCGCTTAATGACGTCATTGCTTCGCTGCACGAGTTTAACCCGATGCTGGGACATCGTGGCTGCCGTTTGGCGGTGACGTACCCTGAAATCGCGGTGATGCAGACCCGTGCGGTGATGGAAGCTGCAATCGAAGTCATCAAAGAAGATGGGTATGATATCGTTCCTGAAATCATGATCCCGCTGGTTGGTGACATCAAAGAGCTGAAATACGTGAAGGATTTTGTGGTGCAGACCGCAGAGAAAGTCATGGAAGAAAAGGGCTCCAAGATCAAGTACATGGTTGGTACCATGATCGAAGTACCGCGCGCTGCGTTGACTGCGGACGAAATTGCAACCGAAGCAGAGTTCTTCTCCTTTGGCACCAACGACCTGACGCAGATGACGTTCGGCTTCAGCCGCGACGATGCGGGCAAGTTCCTTGACGACTACTACACCAAGAAAATCTACGAATCCGATCCCTTTGCAAAGCTGGATCAGGATGGCGTTGGCAAGCTGGTGAAGAT
>CAYVTZ010000001.1:0-158046 GCA_964454685.1 uncultured Christensenellaceae bacterium | reverse complement strand
ATCCTACGATAGGAGGCCCTTTTTATTCAATGTCCGTTTTTCGGGAGGCTGTTCATTGCGCACCGCCCCTTTTTTGCGCAGTGGAATGACTTTGCTTTCCAGCATAAACATTAAATAATTTGTAAATATTAGCTTTGGTCTGTGAAAAACAAACGCGCGTGTGTTAAAATAGTGAAAAAAAGAGACGAGAGGGCAAATGAATGAGAAAGATACTGTGCATGGCGGTGGTGCTGGCGGTGGGACTGAGCCTCATGGGATGTGCGCGGGAAGCTGTGCAAGCATCGGTGCAGCCGGTGATTATTGAATCGGGAGAAGAGCAGGAAGCACCTTTGCCGGATGAGGAAGCGATGATTGAAGGCGGCGAGGTGGAAGTGCAAACAGACGATGTTGAGGTTGCGGCTGCCGAGAAGTTTCCGGAGGAACAACTGGAGGAGATTTTGACTGCGGCGGGGCAATGGCAGGATGATTTTGTCGTTATGATCGAGGAAGAACGTGAACTGGACGGTAAAACTTATGAGGTTTATTCCGTTTGCCTCGAGCGGGAGGAGGACATCACGCCGCAAACCTGGTATGCGTATGATGTGGAGCAAGATAAATTTTATTTACTGGATGAGCCAAGCGGTAAATTGAGCGAAATGGCATAATAACGATGCGGGAAATGCAGCGCTGCTTAAGGGGCAGTGTGTATATGCAGAGCAATGAAAGGACAGGAGAAAGCGATGACGGAGTTACAGGCGATTGAAGTGCGTTGTTCGCGCAGAAAATATGATGCGAGAAAATTGGAACCGGAGATTTGCGAGACGCTTTCGCGGCTGGCGATGCAATATGCACAGGAAGGTAATTTGCGCATCGCGTTTGTGGAGGACGCTTCCCGCTCCTTTGACTCCATGAAGAAGAGTTATGGGATGTTTTCCGGTGTGCGCAGCGTTTGGGCGCTGTGGACGGAACGGGGAGACGAACACGGCAAGGAAAAAGCGGGATATTATGGCGAAAAGCTGGTGCTGGACGCGACGCGTATGGGGCTGGGAACCTGCTGGATCGGCGGGACATTCGATCGCTCCGATGCGCTGTATGACATTGGCGGCGACCACGAAATCATTGCAGTGATTTCCGTAGGATATGTGAGCGAGAAGAAGTCTCTGAAAGAGAAGCTAATCTCGGGAGCCGTGAGCAGAAAGACGAAGGCGATCGAGCAGTTAAGTGAAACGGACGGCGAATTGCCGCAGTGGTTTTTAAACGGAATGTGGGCGTTGCAAAAGGCGCCCACCGCACGTAATTCGCAAAAGGTGCACGTTAAGATGAAACAGGGCGTGGTGAGCGCGCATGTGCCGGATGATTACGTGTTTGACCTCGTTGATCTCGGGATTTGCAAGTTGCACTTTGAACTTGGTGCGGCGGGGCGATTTGAGCAAGGTAACGGCGGCGTGTTTACACGGTTGCAGAGCGTGGAGTGAGGCAATATTAAAAAGAACGCGGTGCACATCGCGTTCTTTTTATGGTGGGAAAACGGAAGATTTTTTTCGCGGAGTGGAGATATAGCAGGCGCTGCAAAAAGGAATATCGGACTTGGGCGACGGGAAGATTGTTTGTGCGGAGCGAAAGACGGGAGAATCAGGCACCGGCAGAAGCTGTCGCAAACGAAAAACAGAGGCGCTGCGTCGTTTGCGATCGGAACACGCGGGTGCAAGCGGACAAAAAAAGCCGCGCGATGAGGCGAAAATCCGCCGGAACGCGTGACTTTGATGAAAGCGAGGCAGGTTACCACTGCCGATTTTTTTTGAATGCCTTGGCAAAGGCGATAAACACAAAAAACTGCAACGCGCATGCCGCAATAGCGAAAATGCGCAGCCCCCATTGAACGGATTCGCTGACTGTCCATGTCTTGATTGACAAGAACAAGAGCGTGATGGCTGTGACGAGCACGGCACTTGTGATGATGAGGGTGATCCCCCACTTTTTTTCTGACATACGACTCCTAACTCGATCTGCCATTGCACTGCCAAAAGCGCTGCATAAAGCGCGGGCACGATGATGACAGGACTGTTTAGATGATGCGCACCTTGATGACACCTTCGATTCCCGAAAGCTCGTGAATCGCCTCGTCGGTGATGTCTGAATCCAGATTCAGAACGGTATATGCCATATCGCCGCGGCTTTTGTTTGCCATATCACCAATATTGACATTATACTTTGCGATCAAATTGGCAATTTGCCCCACAATGCCGGGCAGATTTTTATGAATGATGGTGACCGTCTGCGCCGCGGAAGGAGACACGATGCACTCCGGCATATTCACCGAATTGACGATGGTGCCGGTGGCAAAGAAATCGTGCAGCTGCTGTGCTGCCATAACCGCGCAATTCTCCTCGCTCTCCGGCGTAGAAGCGCCAAGATGCGGGATTGCCAGAATCTTTTCATGGCAGAGCATATGATTGTCCGGAAAGTCTGTCACATATTTTGCGACCGTGCCATCCTCGATGGCATCCATCAGTGAGGAAGTTTTGACCAGACCATCCCGCGAGAAATTGAGCAGAATCACGCCTTTTTTCATTTTGCCAAATTCCGGCGTGCTGAGATAGTTTTTGGTTTTTTCCGTTTGCGGTACATGGATGGAAATGAAATCGGACTGCGCAAGCAGATCGTCCAGCTTTTCCGCCTTGTGCGTCTTGGTGGACAGCGTCCATGCGCGGTCTACCGAGAGATAAGGATCGTAGCCGATGACATTCATGCCGATTGCGGCAGCCACATTTGCAACCATAACGCCGATTGCGCCGAGACCGATGACACCCAGCGTTTTGCCTTTCAGCTCGCAGCCCACAAACTGACCTTTACCCTTTTCCACCAGTTTGGGCACATCTTCCTGCCCTTTGAGTGTTTTTGCCCAGTCGTACGCTTCCGGCAGATTACGCGACGCGGAAATCATCGTGCCCAAAACCAGCTCTTTAACGCCATTGGCATTTGCGCCGGGGGTGTTGAACACAACGATACCCTTTTCGCTGCACGCATCAATCGGAATGTTGTTGGTGCCGGCACCTGCGCGCGCAATGGCGAGCAGCTTGCCTGAAAGCTCAAGACTATGGCAGTCTGCGCTGCGCACGATCATACCTTCGCAATCATTGTCCGGCAGATCGGAGGTGACATTGTACTGCTCTTTATCCAGATAATCGTAGATGATTGGCGAAATCTTATTGAGCTTTTTAATATTAATCATGATTATTTGTTCTCCATTTCAAATTTTTTCATGAAATCGACCAGCGCTTTCACGCCTTCGATGGGCATTGCGTTGTAGATGCTGGCGCGCATGCCGCCTACGCTGCGGTGTCCTTTGAGGTTGACGAGACCGGCTGCCTTTGCGCCTGTTACAAACGCTGCGTCCTTCGCCTCGTCGCCCGTGATGAAGGGAACGTTCATGCGGGAGCGGAACGGCGCTGCTACGGTCGCCTGATACATGCCGGAGTTATCGATAAAATCATAGAGCAGATTTGCTTTTTCGATGTTGGTCTGCTCCATTGCCGCGATGCCGCCGTTTGCCTTGAGGTGCTTGAACACCAAGCCTGCAATATAGATGGCGTAGGTGGGCGGCGTATTGTACATGGAATCGTTGTCTGCATGCGTTTTATAATCGAGCATGGTGGGAATTCCAGCCGCTGCTTTGCCGATTAAATCGTTGCGGATGATGACCAGCGTGACACCGGCAGGGCCGATGTTCTTTTGCGCCCCTGCATAGATAATGCCGTAATCCGCGACGTTCATGACCTCGGAAAGGATGCAGGAGGACATATCCGACACAATCGGAAGCCCGTTTGTATCCGGCAGAGCCGTATAACGCGTTCCGTAAATGGTATTATTGGAGGTGATGTGCACGTAATCCGCATCCGGTGTAAACATCTCTTTATTCAACTCCGGGATATAGGAAAATGTTTTGTCCTCGGAGGAGGCAACAACATTGACTGTCCCCGTCTTTTTTGCCTCGGAGATCGCCTTTTTTGACCACATGCCGGTGTTGACATAGTACGCCTTTTGATGCGTTGTCATTAAGTTGAGCGGAACCATGGAAAACTGAAGCGAAGCGCCACCCTGCACAAACAGTACGCTATAATTGTCCGGAATGCCCATCAACTCACGCAGATCGGACTGCGCTGCGCCGATGATGGCTTCATAATCCTTGGAGCGATGGCTCATCTCCATGACATTCATGCCGCTGCTGCCATAGGAAATAAACTCTGTCTGCGCCTGCTTGAGCACCTCGATAGGCAAGCACGCCGGGCCAGCCGAAAAATTGTATACTCTTTCCATGTGATTCCTCCAAATTTATTTTTTCGCACCCGTGGGTGCGAAGATTCTCTGCCGGTGATACAGACCGATCAGAAAGCTGAGAGCCTCGTGATTCCTATGCGCAAGCGATGCCGGCCGCTTTGCGATTTGGGCAACAAGGACGAACCTTCTTGAGGGTTAGGATGTGCCAAGAAAATGACAGTTGCAACCCGATCGGCGTTTTGATTGTTCTTTTTTGGACAATCTTACTAAAACATTATAATATGAGCAGGGGGTTTTATCAATAATATTCGGCAAGAAATATTTTGCACCAAGTGGGATTTGGAGTATAATAAAGGGGAAATGCTGAATTTTGAATGTAGAATTTAGAATTGCAAGATGCGCTAAGCACATGAATGCGGAAACAAGAAATGCTTCATGGTGCTTGGAATAGCAGGAAAAGGGAAGAAAGATATGACCGATTTATTTTCGGAAAATTTAAAGAAAAAAGCGCCGCTGGCGGATCGGATGCGCCCGCGCACAATGGACGAATTTTTGGGACAGGTGCACATTGTAGGCAAGGGAACGCTGCTGCGCCGCGCGATTGAGGCGGACAAGCTGGGTTCCTGCATTTTTTGGGGACCGCCGGGCTGTGGAAAAAGCACGCTGGCTGCGATCATTGCGGCGACAACGGGCAGTGATTTTTACAAGCTGAATGCCGTCACCAGTGGGGTAAAGGATGTTCGTGAGGTGATTGATCAAGCGGAGAACGCGCTGAAACTGTATGGGCGCGAGAGCTTTTTGCTGCTGGATGAGTGTCATCGGTGGTCGAAATCGCAGAGTGATAGCGTGCTTCCGGCGATGGAGGCGGGCATCATCAAACTGATCGGGTCTACGACGGAGAATCCGATGGCGGCGATGACGAGCGCGATTGTCTCGCGTTGCAGATTGTTTGAATTCTACCCGTTGACGGAAGAGGACATTGCGGCGGCGGTACGGCGGGCGGCGCAGGACGTGGAACGGGGATTCGGCAACATGGATTTACATTTGGACGAGGACGCGGTGGCGCACTGGGCGGACGTGGCGAACGGGGATGTGCGTAGTGCGCTCAATGCGCTGGAGCTGGCGGTGCTGACGACCAAGCCGGATCGCAAGGGGTGTATCCACATCACATTGGAAATTGCTGAGCAGTCCATCCAGCAGCGGGCGCTGCGTATGGACGATCAGGAATACTATGACATGCTATCAGCGTTTTGCAAATCGCTGCGCGGATCGGACAGCGACGCGGCGTTATTTTGGTTTGCGCGCATGGAATATGCCGGCGTAGACCCGCGCGTGCCCGTACGGCGCATGATTGCGCATGCCTCGGAGGATGTGGGATTGGCGAACCCAAGTGTGCTCAATCAATGTGTGGCGGCGTATCAGGCTCTGATGTTTAACGGGATGCCGGAAGCGCGGCTGAACATTGCGCAGGCGATCATCTATTTGTGTGAGTCGCCCAAGAGCAATAGCGTGGAGCGGGCGATTTCCAAGGCGTTTTCTGCGGCGAAGCACACCAAGAATCAGAAGGTGCCGCCGTATTTGCAGGAGATGGGGTACGAAAAAGCGAAACACGCGCCTGCGAGCGGCAAATATCAATTTCCACACGACTTTCCGCGGCACTATGTGCAGCAGCAATATCTGCCGGATGAGCTGGCGGGTATGGTATTCTACGAACCGTCTGACCAAGGATACGAGAAAAAAGTGAAGGAATACCGTGCGTTCATCGGTAAGAAAGAGCCGGAGCACGAATTGTAGCGTGTTGGTAAGGCTGCTACACACGGGTTTGCGGAGGCGGGGAGCGGGCAATGGGTAACGCTGCGACCGTCTTTTTTGACAGCGTGGAATGCATTGCTTTGCAACAAAATAAACATATAAATGAGATGGATTTGTGAGGGAGGGCCTATGGAACACGAGCGGGTTTTGAACAAGCTGGAAGAATTGGGAATTGCGTTTGAGGTGCAGGAGCATGAGGCGGTGCACACCATTGAGGACATGGAGCGCTTGCATATTTGCGACCGTGGCGAGGTGCCGAAAAACCTGTTTTTGCGGGATGGAAGCGGGAAACGGCACTTTTTGGTGTTGGTGCAAAAAGACAAAAGTGCGGATTTGAAGCGGCTGGCACAGTTGATCCCCAGCAGCAGACTGAGCTTTGGATCGGACGAGCGACTGGAGAAATATTTAGGGCTGAAGAAGGGCGCGGTTTCGCCGTTGGGGGTTTTGAATGATGTGGATGCGGCGGTGGAGGTGATTGTCGATCAGGCACTGCTGGGTAAGGCAAAAGTGGGCGTGCACCCCTGCGTGAACACGGCGACGGTTTGGATGGCGTTTGATGATTTGATGAAGGTGATTGAGCGCAACGGGAATGACGTGAAGGTGGTGGAGGTGTAAGAAGGCGCGTCTGAAAAGGGAGATTTCGCCAATCGGACTACATTGAAACGATACAAGTATAAAATCCTTTACAAACACGGCGTTTTTCCTTATAATAATTAGAGTTTGAATATTCGGTGCGAAGCAGACAAACGTTGTAAGCGGCAGACCAGCGAGCGAGCGGGGGACGGTGTGAGCCCTGCGGCAACACGGTTACAATTATCACTGCGACAAGACGCATCGCGTATGCTACGCGTGAAGTGGCAAGAGTGCCGCGCATCTGTGTGTGCGGAATTCGGGTGGTACCGCGGTTATATGGCCGTCCTGAGCGATGCTTGGGGCGGCTGTTTTAATTTAGTGGGATTAATGGGAAATGTTCTTTTCTTTTTGGGAAAAAAGAGAAGAATCAAAAGAAAGAGAAGACGGTAGGGAAACAAGCAAACAGCAATCTTTCGTGAATGAAGCGGGGATTGGCGGAAATAGGCAAATTGATTTTTCTTTGTTACTTGCTTTTTCTAAAAGAAAGAGAAGGCGTCAGGGAAACAAGCGAACAGCAATCTTTCGCGAATGAAGCGGGGATTGGCGGAAATAAGGCAAATTGATTTTTCTTTGTTACTTTCTTTTTTTCTTAAAAGGAAGAGAAGGCGTCAGGGAAACGAGCGAACAGCAATCTTTCGTGAATGAAGCGGGGATTGGCGGAAATAGGCAAATTGATTTTTCTTTGTTACTTTCTTTTTTTCTAAAAAGAAAGTAAAAGCAGGAAGGGAGCAAATAAGCATGTACAAGAAAGTATCGACGGATTTGAAATTTCAGGAACGCGAACTGGAGATTCTGGAGTTTTGGAAAGAGCAGAAAGTTTTTGAGCAGACGGTGGAGCAGAGCAAAGGCAAGCCGGAGTTCACGTTTTACGATGGGCCGCCGACAGCAAACGGTAAGCCGCATATCGGTCACATTTTGACGCGCTGCATCAAGGATTTGATTCCGCGATACAAGACCATGCAGGGGTATAACGTGCTGCGCAAAGCGGGCTGGGATACGCACGGCCTGCCGGTGGAGCTGGAAGTCGAAAAAATGCTGGGGCTGGACGGCAAGGAGCAGATTGAAGAATATGGCGTAGAGCCGTTTATCCAGAAATGCAAGGAATCTGTTTGGAAGTATAAAGGCGAATGGGAACGGATGTCTGACCGCGTGGGATTTTGGGCGGACATGGATGATCCGTATGTGACGTATGAGGACAATTACATTGAATCGGTGTGGTGGTCTTTGAAGGAAATCCACAAAAAAGGATTGCTGTATAAGGGGCACAAAATTGTGCCGTACTGCCCGCGCTGCGGAACGGCGCTCTCCTCGCACGAGGTGGCGCAGGGATATCACGATGTGAAAGAAACATCCATTTTTGTGCGTTTTCATGTGAAGGGGGAGGATGCGTACTTCCTCGCATGGACGACGACGCCGTGGACACTGCCCTCTAATGTGGCTCTGTGCGTGAATCCGAATGAGGAATATGTTTTGGTTTCGGACAGCAACGGCGATTGCTATTATATGGCGGCGGCGCTGGTGGAAAAAGTGCTGGGTGAGGGGACAACGGTGCTCAAAACCTGCATGGGCAAGGATTTGGAATACAAGGAATATGAGCCGCTGTTTCAACTGGTGGAAGCAGACAAAAAGGCATGGTTTGTGACCTGTGACGAGTTTGTCACGCTGACGGATGGCAGCGGAATCGTGCATATGGCTCCTGCATTTGGTGAGGACGACGCGCGCGTGGGCAAACGCTATGACTTGCCGTTTGTGCAGCTTGTGAAGCCGGATGGTACGATGCCGGAGAACACGCCGTGGGCGGGGGTGTTCGTTAAGGATGCGGACAAGCTGATTATGGCGGATTTGGAGGCGGCGGGGCTGCTGGTGGCGCGTATGGAATACGAGCATAGCTACCCTTTCTGCTGGCGTTGCGACACGCCGCTAATCTATTATGCGCGGAGCAGTTGGTTTATCAAAATGACCGCGCTGCGCGACAATCTGCTGAAAAACAACGCAAGTGTGAACTGGCTGCCGGAGAATATCCGCGATGGTCGTATGGGCAACTTCCTAGAAAACGTGATCGACTGGGGAATCTCCCGCGAGCGTTATTGGGGAACACCGTTGCCGGTGTGGGTCTGCGATTGCGGCGAGATTCATGTAATTGGTTCGCGTGCGGAGTTGATCGATATGGCGCAGCAGGATGTGCCGGGGGATGTGGAACTGCACAAGCCGTTCCTTGATCCCATTACGCTGGCTTGCCCCAAATGCGGTGGCAGCATGAAGCGTGCGCCGGAGGTCATCGATTGCTGGTATGACAGTGGCTCTATGCCCTTTGCGCAGTGGCACTACCCCTTTGAAAACAAAGAGAAATTTGAAGCGCATTTTCCGGCGAACTTCATCAGCGAAGCTGTGGATCAGACGCGCGGATGGTTCTACACGCTGCTGGCGATCGGTACATTGATTTTCGACCGTGCACCTTTTGAAAACTGCATTGTGCTGGGGCATGTGCAGGACAAGGACGGACAGAAGATGAGCAAGCACAAGGGCAACGTGGTTGACCCGTGGAGCGTGCTGGACAAGCAGGGTGCGGATGCGGTGCGTTGGTACTTTTACGCGGGGAGCGCGCCGTGGCTGCCCTCGCGCTTTTATGACGAAGCGGTGAGCGAGGTGCAGCGCAAGCTGATGGGCACGTTATGGAACACCTATGCGTTCTATATCCTCTATGCGGAGATCGACTCCTTTAACCCGACCGAGCACAAGAACTTTGCGCCGACGCATGTGATGGACAAGTGGGTGCTGTCGCGGCTTTCCGGCTTGGTGGAGACGGTTTGCAAGGAACTGGACACATACCGCATCACGGAATCTGCGCGCGCGGTGGGTGATTTTGTGGACGAACTTTCCAACTGGTATGTGCGCCGTTGCCGTGATCGCTTTTGGGGTGAAGGCATGGAGCAGGATAAGATCGACGCGTTTATGACGCTGTACACTGTTTTGGAGACGATGTCGCGCTTGATTGCGCCCTTTGCGCCGTTTATGGCAGAGAGCATCTATCAGAATCTGGTGCGCAGTGTGGACGCGGGAGCACCTGCGTCGGTACATCTGTGCGCATTTCCGACAGCCCAGTGGAACGCGTTGAAACTGGATTGGGAGATGGAGGATGTGATGAAGATTGTTGCGGCGGGACGCGCGGCGCGCAACACGGCAAACATCAAAAACCGTCAGCCCATTGCGAAGCTGTATGCAAGCGGCAGCAGTGACCTGCCTGCGGGGGCATTGGAAATCGTGCGTGGAGAGCTGAATGTAAAGCAAGTGGAGCTGGGCGCGCAGGCGAAGCAATTCATTGATTATGCACTCAAGCCGCAGATGCGAACGGTTGGCCCGAAATACGGCAAGCTGATGGGCGGCATCCAGCAGCACTTATCCGGTGCGGACGGCGTTGCGGTGGTGGAGACCGTGCAATCGGGCAAAGCGTATGAATTTGAAGTAAATGGTGAAAAAGTTGCGCTTATGCTGGAAGATTTGCTGATTGAGCCAAAACAAAAAGAGGGCTTTATAGCGCAGGCAGACGGCGACTTTGCGGTGGTGCTGGACACGACGCTGACGCCGGAGCTGATTGAAGAAGGGTTTGTGCGCGAGCTGGTTTCCAAAATTCAGACGATGCGCAAGGACGCAGGCTTTGAGGTGATGGACAAAATTGCGGTTAGCATTGACGGCACGCAGAAGATTCACGCGGTGGCGCAGAAATTCAGTGCGGAGATTCAAAAGGATGTGCTGGGCGTTGCGTTGACGGTGGGCGGTGCGCAGGGGCACACAAAGGAATGGGACATTAACGGGGAAAAAGCCGTTATTGGTGTAGAAAAACGATAGAGTAGAGAATATCGATGTGAAGCAGGGCGAGCCGTTTGGGTTGCCCTGCTTTTTGAGTGGGTGCAACGTTGCACGGCACAGTGCGGTTATGCCACAGAAACAAGCAAGCCTCTGTGGTAAGGAAATCAGCCGGAAAATGAGCTGTGCTGACAAAATCTTTGCTTGGGTAAGTCTGCGATGTGTGCCTTTGAGACCAAAAGCGCCGGAGGTTAATGATCTTGCGCACAACGATGAAGGAGAGTGCTGTTGTTTTTTTCATCTTACAATTTATTTCAGCACATGAAATTATCACAAAATGTTAATTTTTAACATTTTTATGAAAAAGTTTGAGTTGTGTTATTGAAACCATGCGAAAAAGCGGGTATAATGAATGCAAAGTAATATCGCAATTTGCAAAAGCTGGACTTTTGATATGAATTGCGTATGCAAGCGGTTTACATAATTTTCTTACATATCAAGTTTGACCGCTGTAAAACCAAATTTTTAGGAGGATAGTATGGCAAATATTGACAAATTGAGCATCAATTCGATGCGTTTTCTGGCTGCGGAGGCCATTCAAAAGGCGAACAGCGGACATCCGGGCTTGCCGCTGGGTGCTTCCCCCATGGCGTACACGCTTTGGACCAAGCACATGAAGCACAACCCCAAGAACCCCAAATGGGACAACCGCGACCGTTTTATTCTGAGCGCGGGGCACGCTTCGATGCTGCTGTATTCGCTGCTGCACTTGTTTGATTATGGTGTGAGCATTGAGGATATCAAAAATTTCCGTCAGTGGGAATCCAAGACGCCGGGGCATCCTGAATTTGGTATGACACCGGGTGTGGAAGCGACTTCCGGTCCGCTGGGTCAGGGCATTGCAATGGCAGTGGGTTTTGCAATGGCGGAAGCGCATTTGGCGGCGCAGTTCAACAAGCCGAACTTTGATGTGGTAGATCATTACACCTACGCGCTGACCGGCGACGGTTGCTTGCAGGAAGGTATTTCCGGTGAGGCAAGCTCCTTGGCGGGCACGCTGAAACTGGGCAAGCTGATTGTTTTGTATGACAAGAACGATATTACCATTGAAGGCAACATCAACGTGACATTCGGCGAGGATGTGAAGGCGCGTTATGAAGCATATGGCTGGCAGGTGCTGACGGTTGCGGACGGCAACGAAGATATCGACAGCATTTCCAAGGCGATTGCCGCGGCGAAAGCTGAGACGGGTAAGCCGTCGCTTATCATCATCAACACCACGATTGGTTACGGCTGCCCTGCAAAAGCGGGTTCGGCGGGATGCCACGGTGCGCCGCTGGGTCAGGAAAACATCGACGCAATGAAGCAGAACCTTGGCTGGACATATGACGCGTTTACCGTGCCAGAGGAAGTGAAGCAAAACTTTGCGGCGATTAGCGCGGATCTGGCGAAGAACGAGGACGCATGGAACGCAATGTTTGCGGAATATTGCAAGCAATTCCCCGAACTGGCGAAGCAGTATGAGGCATACAAGAAGCCCATTGACGCATCCTTGTTTGATGAAGATTTCTGGAAATTTGACGATGAGCCGAAGGCGACGCGTCAAAGCTCGCAGGAGGTGTTGAACCGTGTTGCAAAGATGGTTCCGCAACTGATGGGCGGCAGCGCAGACCTTGCGCCTGCAAACCTTTCGCAGATGAAGGACAAAGATTTTTACGCGGCGGACAACCGTTTGGGTACGAACATCCACTTTGGTATCCGCGAATTTGCGATGGCGGCGGTGTGCAACGGCATGGCGCTGCATGGCGGAGTGAAGCCGTACTGCGCGACGTTCCTTGTGTTTTATGATTATTTGAAGGCGGCAATGCGCATGAGCTCGCTCATGGAGCTGCCTGTAACGTATGTGTTTACGCATGACTCCATTGGCGTAGGCGAGGACGGTGCGACGCACGAGCCTATCGAACAGCTTGCGGCGCTGCGCTCGACCCCCGGTGTCTACACCTGGCGTCCGGCGGACAACCGCGAAACTGCGGCTGCTTACTGTTTTGCAATGACCAAGAATGCGCCTTCCGCGATGGCGTTCTCCCGTCAGCCGCTGCCACAGCTTGCCGGTTCCGGCAAGGATGCGCTCAAGGGCGGATACATCCTCAAAGATGTGAAAGACCCGGAGGCGATCTTGATTGCGACGGGCAGCGAAGTTTCGCTGTGCATGGATGCTGCTGCGGATTTGGAAGCGCAGGGTAAGCGCGTGCGTGTGGTTTCCATGCCGTGTGTGGAACTGTTTGAAGAACAGGATGCGGCTTACAAAGAGAGCGTTCTGCCGAGCGCAATTCGTAAGCGCATGGTGGTGGAAGCGGCTTCTCCGTTTGGCTGGGCGAAATACACCGGCTTTGAAGGCGACACGCTGACGATCGACCATTTTGGCGCTTCGGCTCCGGCAAAAGTGTTGTTTGAGAAGTTCGGGTTCACCAAAGAAAACGTGGTGAGCAAGGTTCTGAATTTAATCAAATAATCTTGATACAGAAATGAGAAAGGGCAGCGGGCAAGAAAACCTGCTGCCTTTTGCATCCCGGAAAGGAGATATGCAATGAAATCAATCAAACCGGAGGAGTTTTCGGGCAATGTATTTGAGCGGATCGGCAAGCAATGGATGCTGATTGGCGCGTGCAAAGAAGACGGAAGTGTGAACGCGATGACTGCCTCGTGGGGCGGGCTGGGCGTGATGTGGGGCAAGAATGTGGCGTTCTGCGTGATCCGTCCGCAGCGATACACCAAAGAATTTGTGGATGCTTCCGCATGCTTTTCCCTCAGCTTTTTTGGCGCGGAGCACAAAAAGATGCTGGCGTACATGGGGTCGGTTTCGGGGCGCGATGAGGATAAGATCGCGGCATCGGGGCTGACGGCCGATTGTGCATCGGGCGCGCCGTGCTTTGAGCAGGCACAGGTGACGCTGATCTGCAAAAAACTATTTGCGCAGCCGATGGAAGAGGACTGTTTTGTGGAGGAAGAGGCGCTTGCGCAGTGGTATCCCGAGCGGGATTTGCATACGCTTTACATCGGCGAAATTGTGGATGTGCTGGTGCGGGAATAGCGGAAACGAGAGCAAAAAAAGGCACACGCCGCCATGTGGAGCACAGGGATGTGTGCCTTTTGTCAGTTAGGTTCAGAGCAATGTACGCAGCCATTGCGCACTTTTTGTGATGTTTTCATCTGTACCGAAGCACTCCAGAGAAGCATCGCCTTCCCAGCCAATTTCTTTTGCATATGCCAGCACTTTTTTGATGTTTTCGCTGTTGCAGCCGCCACCGACCGGCACATTGGAGGTAGCGATACCGTTTTCCTCGCCCATACTTTCATCCGCTAAAACAGGGTCTACGTCCTTGATGTGCATGTGTTTGACATATTTTTGTGTTGCTTTGAAAAATTCCAGTGGGTCGTTACCGGCGATGAAGGTGTTGCCGGTGTCCAGATTGATGCAGAGATACTCGGACTCGAAGTGCCGCATGAAACGTTGCATAAAGTCAGCATCCTGCGTGAATACGCCGTGCGTTTCCACCATTACGCGAACCTTATAGTTTTCCGCCCACTTGAGCAACTCGGTGTAATTGCGAATGCCGTAATCCCATGCAACTTCACGCGTGTAGCCTTCTTCGGCTGCCGCGCGATCCGTGGTATCTACGCTGTGTGCGCCAAGATGATCGGCAAAGCGAATGGCCTGCGTCGTGTATTGCAAACCATACATGGTGCCGTTCAGCTCGAACATAGGAGAAGCCGCATCTACGCTGGAGAATCGAATGCCGTAATGTTCTGCCTTTTTTCGATAGGCGATGGGGTCTTCCAGCAGCGAGACGGAAGGATCGTAACCCAGTGCTTGTACAAAATACATGCCGGAAGATGTGCCGATCTCAATGTGCTCCAAATTGTTTTCCGCAGCCTGTTTTAGCGTGAAATCAAAGTTCACGCAGATGCCTCTGCCGTTGTCGGCGTGTTGCCCTAAATGAATCATAAAGATACCTCCATTTTTGAAACCTTGATGTGTGTGCGATAAGTTGGGATGGTATGCGTAAGCAACGCGGAGATATGATTAAAAAAACCGTAACACAAAAAGACAAAAAAGTCAAATAGAAAAGGGACCGCAGAAAACCAGATGAGACTTCGTGCGGTCGCCTTTAAGAAGTGAATTTAGCGCACACCGGACTTGGGAGAGCCTGTCAGTTGATACAAGGTTGACAGGCACGTCCGGCTTGCGCGTTATTTGCTTTTGTAGAAGTCATCGACTGCCTGAAAGAAGGAATCGATGTTATCCCATGACGCCATTGGCGGCACATCGCAACCGGAAGAGATCACAAAGTTAGGATATTTACTGCACTCGTTTAAAATTTCGGTAGTTTTGGCGTAGATGGACTCCGGCGTTCCCATGCGGAACTGGCTGGAGGGGTCTACATTGCCCATGATGAGCGCATCCGGTGAGGCGAGCTTCATCATTTCTTCCATTTTAATCATGTTGCCAAAGTGATACGCATCTGCGCCGATGGTCATGATATTTTCCACAAGCGGAATGGTGTTGCCGCAGTTATGGTAAACAAATGCGAAATCATCGCTGCGGGTTGCAGCTAGCATTTGTTTGACGTACGGCGTGGAAAATTCACTGATGAGGTCGGGAGAAAGCAGACCTGCTGCCGGCTCTGCGACCACGACGCCATTTGCGCCTACTGCCTTATATGCTTTGATATACTCGATGAGAAAATCGGTTGTCTTTTGAAGCACGGTATGCACGATATCAGGATCGGTATAGCACTTGATCATGATTTCCGTCATATCCATCAGCCGCCCGGAAAGGGAGAAGGGGCCGATGACTCCGGCAAACACCGGGCGATCTGTGATCATCCGGCATGCCTGCTCGATCGCGGAAATATAAAGACCGGTGCGACCTGTGCCGATTGCCGGTACTTGCAGCGCCTGCGCATCTTCCATTGTATCGATCAGTTTGCCAACGACGGTCGGCACTTCGTCATCCGCAAGGTGAATGCTTCCGCCGAACGCTTCCGCCTCGATGGACAGATCCATCATGCTGAGCGATGCAGCAGTATCACAGCGGTCTGCAATAATTTTCATACCCTTTGCCTGCATTTCGCTGCTGGAAATCAGCTCTACGACGGTAACGTCCAAAAGCTGAATTGATGGAAAAGAGAGAACCGGTATCGCTTTTTTCTTTGGCATTGCGATCGTGTCTTGAACCCACTGTTGCATATTCATGATGTGACCTCCTGTGCAATATTATTTGATGTATCCGTTATATCAATTTTCATGATGAATTCTCTTATATAAAGCAAATAAATTTTTGTATTTTTGTATTCAGGCTTTGCACATTATCGCAACACATTGTAAAATTATAAAGTAGAAAAGTAAAATAGTGCAAAGGAAAAGGTGAATAATTGAAAAAGCTATTAATATGCTGGGTTATCATATCGCTGTTTGTGGTGTGCGGATGCGCAGGAGAACAGACGGTGGAAATCACAAGCCATGATGAAGGGGCAACCAGCCGCGTGGTGGCGCCGACCCCTGAGCCGACGCCTGAATTGACCCCTGAGCCGACGGTCGAGCCGACCCCGGAGCCGATGCGTACCCCGGAGCCGGAAATTGAATTTGTGCCAGTTCAGTCTGCGGAGCCAACAGAGCAGAGTGAGCCGCTCAGCGGCATTGTGATTGGGCTGGACCCAGGGCATCAGAGCAAGGGAAACAATGAGCAGGAACCGGTGGCACCCGGCTCTGACGAGACAAAGCCGAAGGTTTCCTCCGGTACAGCGGGGGTTTCCACGGGCATCATGGAATACAAAGTGAACCTGAATGTGGGGCTGAAACTGCGTGATCTGCTGGAGGAGCAGGGAGCGACGGTGGTGATGACGCGTGAGAGCAATGATGTGAACCTTTCCAACGTGGAACGCGCCCAATTTTTCAATGATCATGAAGTGAATTTGGGGGTCCGGCTGCACTGCAATGGAATTGACGACACCTCTGCGCGAGGTGCTTTTATGCTGATCCCAAAAGAAAACCCATATCAGGAGAAGTGTGAAAAGGCGGCTGAAATTGTGCTGGAAGCTTACTGTGAGGCGACAGGCTTGAAAAACAAGGGCGTGCAGGCATACGGCAATCAGACAGGATTTAACTGGTGTGAGCGCCCCGTCATCAACATTGAAATGGGGCATATGTCCAACGTGGAAGAGGACGAGCTGCTGACAGACAGCGCGTTTCAAAGCAAGATGGCGCAGGGAATTTGCGACGGGATCGTGCGGTATTTTAGTTAAACTGATTTTGCATAAAATAGTAAAAAATATTACAAGTGAGGGCGGCAATGTTTGAGGGAAAGATTTGTGTGATTACCGGCGGCGCACTGGGAATCGGTCGGTGTTTGGTGCAGGAATTTGCGCGTGTGGGTGCGCGGGTTGCGTTTGTGGATTGCAACGATGCGGAAGGAAAGCGGACGCAAGCGTCTGCACCGCAATCTTTCTTTTTTTGCGGGGATATTGCAAAAAAAGAGACCTTGGAGCAATTTGTGGCGGAGATTGCACAGCGCTTTGGGCGGGTGGACTTTTTGATCCACAATGCGTGCATCAGCAAGCGGGGGTTGCACTCGAATTGTGGATATGAGGACTTTGACGAAGTGCTGCGCGTAGGAATTACTGCGCCGTATTATCTGACCAAGCTTTGCATGCCGCATTTTGCGCCGGACGCTTGTGTGGTGAATATTTCTTCCACACGGGCGTTTCAGTCACAGGCAGACACGGAGAGTTATAGCGCTGCCAAGGGAGGAATTAGCGCTTTAACGCACGCGATGGCAGCAAGCTTGAGCGGTAAGGTGCGGGTAAACGCGATTGCGCCGGGATGGATTGACACAGGTGCTTACTACGATGAAAATTATTGCTCCGCATACACGGGCGCAGACGAAGCGCAGCACTTTTCCGGACGGGTGGGCGTGCCGATGGACATTTTCCGTGCTGCCGCGTTTCTTTGTGATACGCGCAACAGCTTTGTCAATGCGCAGACCATTGTTGTGGATGGCGGCATGAGCCGCAAGATGATTTATGCGGACGATGAAGGATGGAGCCTGCTGACAGAATGAGCGAGCTTAACTTGAGAGGTAGATTTGCCACCAGACGAACCGGATGAAGGGTTTGCCCACGAAGAAGAGTATAGCGAATATCATCAAAATTGCATAGAGCGCGTGATTTTGCTGATGCTTTTGGGAATTGTTGATCTGCAGGGCGGTGACGCGGCGCAGTGCAAGTGCATAGATGCCATAGCCGAGGAGCGTACCCAACGTGTTCATGATGAGATCGTTGACATCGGTGGCACGGTGGTTGAAGAGTTGGCTGAACTCGATTAGGGCGGACAACGTGAAGCCGTATAGCACCGTTTTACCGAGGGAGGTACCTTGCTTCCACAGCAGCGGCAACGCGACGCCAAGCGGGAGAAACAGCAGGACGTTCATCAACATACCGAACACATTGTAGGAACTCCAATCCGAAAAGGGGATCAGATTGATCTCGTCCGGGCGAAGCAACATGCCGCCATTGGTGACGGCATCCTGAACCGAGCCGGTGCCTGTGATGCTTGAGACGGAGACCAGATAAAGGATGAGAAGCTGAAAGGCGACCACGAAGCCTGTGGGTACGGCGATTTCTTTCCGCTTATAATAGAAGTAAACGAAAATACTCAGTGGCACGAAAAAAGGCAATGTAAAAACATATCCCGATACCCAATCAATAAGATAATCCATAAATCCTCCTGTGGAGTAAAATGATACTGATAGGGTACGCTTTAATTCTTAAGAACGAGCAGGGCAAACTCTTAACGATTTCTTACGTTGCGCCGGGCATTCAGGCAACCTACATGCGCAAATTGTATGATCGGTATGTGATTGTTTGATCAAGATGCGTGTGATATAATGGAAAAAATTTTAGATTTGCAACAAAAAAACTTGAAAGCTGGAGAGGATATGGAACATCAATTTAAGATTGCGCCTTGCGGGCTGGACTGTTTTAATTGCAGTTGGTTTGAAGAAAACTTGACGGACGAAATCAGACACAAGGAGGCCAAGCGGCTGGCAATCGCATTGGATGAGGTAGGCTGCAAGGGATGCAGAGGGGAACAGGGAAAATGCTATTGGGCGCAAGGAGATTGCGCGACATGGGCGTGTACCGAACAAAAGGGCGTCACATATTGCTTTGAATGCGAGCAATTTCCATGTGGTTTACTTGCCCCGTCTGAAAAGGGGGCAAATTATCCGCACAACATGAAAGTGTACAATCTGTGCAGAATGAAATTGAACGGAATTGAGGCATGGATGGAGGAAGCGGCTGGTATTCGCAAACGCTATTTTGAGGGGGATTTTATAGTGGGGCAGGGGCCCGTTCTGCAAGATGAATGAGCGTCAGGCGCAACTGCGTAGCATGAGAGCAGTGCGCGCGGGCATCGAGGTGCGGGCATATCAGGAAGAGGACTGTGCGGGGCTGGTGCAGCTCTTTTGCGATACGGTGCATGCGATCAACGCGGCGGATTACACAAGCGAACAGCTGCGCGTGTGGGTTGGCAGTGTGGATATGCAGCGCTGGAACGCGTCTTTTTTGGAACATATCACCGAGATTGCATTATGCAACGGCATGATCGTTGGATTTGCAGATATGGATAAAAAAGGATATATTGATCGATTGTATGTGCATAAGGACTATCAAAAATCAGGAGTTGCGACGGCGCTGTTTGCGGTGCTGCACGAGGAGGCCATGCGCAGAGGCGTTTCGGTGATGGAAACGTACGCTTCTTTAACTGCGGCTCCCTTTTTTACAAAGATGGGCTTTGAAACGGTAAACGAAAATATGGTTTGGCGGGAGGGTGTCGCGCTGAAAAACATTCGGATGCGCAGAAACGTTTGAGCGGTGAATGCGTTTGGTGCGGATTCTCCTTGCGTTTTAAGCGAATCATGGTAAAATGATAAAGTAAAATTGTTTTAAGGAGAGCAAGTGTGTTTCGAGTAAATGACAACTATGGTAGATTGCAGGGAAGCTATTTGTTTTCGGAGATTGCCCGCAGGGTGAGCGCATACGCGGCGGAACATCCGGACAAGCAGATCATTCGTCTGGGCATTGGCGATGTGACGCGCCCGTTGGTACCGGCGGTAGTGGAAGCGATGCAGGCGGCAACGATTGAAATGTCGAGAGCGGAGTCCTTTATGGGATATGGTCCGGAGCAGGGCTATGAATTTCTGCGTGCGGCAATTCGTGAGGGAGATTTTGCCTCGCGCGGGGTGCAGGTGGGACTGGATGAGATTTTCGTCTCGGACGGCTCTAAGTGCGACACAGGTAATATTCAAGAGATTTTGAGTGCGGATGCGCGCATTGCGGTGACCGATCCGGTGTATCCGGTGTATGTGGACACGAACGTGATGGCGGGGCGTTCGGGGAAATTTGATACGGCGCAGGGGAAATATACCAACATCACCTATCTGCCGACCACGGCGGAGAATGATTTTGTGGCGGCGCTGCCGCAGCGTGAGGTGGATGTGGTATACCTTTGCTCACCCAATAATCCGACGGGAACGGCTCTGACGCGCGCACAGCTTCAAACATGGGTGGACTGGGCGAACGAAAATGGAAGCCTGATCCTGTTTGACGCGGCATATGAGCGCTTTATTACCAGCGAAGAGATCCCGCACAGTATTTTTGAAATTGAGGGAGCGCGTACCTGCGCAATCGAATTCCGCAGTTTTTCCAAGACCGCAGGTTTTACGGGGACACGCTGCGCTTACACGGTGGTACCCAAGGAATTGACGGGAAAAAACAGCAAGGGCGAGGATGTGAGCCTGAATGCCATGTGGCTGCGCCGTCACACGACAAAGTTCAACGGGGTATCTTACATCGTGCAAAAAGGCGCAGAAGCGGTGTTTTCGCCGGAGGGCGGTGCGCAGGTGCAAGAAGTGATCGCGCAGTATCTGGAAAATGCGCGCATCATCAAGCAGGGGCTTTCGCAGATTGGCATTGCGGCATACGGTGGTGAGCATTCACCTTACGTCTGGCTGAAAACGCCAGATGAAATGACCAGTTGGGAGTTTTTCGACCGGCTATTGACGCAGGCGCATGTGGTGGGCACGCCGGGCAGCGGATTTGGCAGCGCGGGAGAAGGATATTTCAGACTGACGGCGTTTAACACGCGAGAGAACACGGAACAGGCGATTGAGCGGTTAACGCGAATCTAAGAAACAGAGGGGTAAAGAATCAATGAAGATTGCAATGCTTGCGGCCGCAAATTCGCCGCATACGGTGAAATGGGCAAACGAACTGGCAAAAGCGCATGAGGTGACGGTATTTTCTATGCCGTCGCAAAAGGATGCGCTGGGCGAACTGACCGTTACGGTGCAGTATTTGGCGCAGGACAACGTGAAGGCATGCGCAAAGGAAATCAAGACAATGTTTGCGGGGCAAAGCTTTGATGTGGTGAACGCGTTTGGCGCGACCACATATGGATATATGGCGGCGCTGGCGAAGCTGCCACATGTGCTGCTGACGGTTTTGGGGCCGGATATCTTTTTGCAGGCGGACACAGGTTTGAAGGGATGGGTCAAAAAAAGCATCAAAAACGCGCAGGCGGTATGCGCTGCGGCGCCCAACATGGTCACGCGTGTGAAACAGTTGTTTAAAAAAGAGAAAGAATGCTTGGTTACGCCGTTTGGTCTAGACTTAGAGCTGTTTACACCCGCAGAGAAAACGCAGAAGGAAAGCTTGTGCTTCGGCTCTACCAAGCTACTGGAAGAGGGGTGCGGTGTAGATCTCGTTTTACAGGCATTTGCAAAGTATTTGAAGGAAAGCGGCAAAAATGCTGTGTTGAAGATTGCGGGAGACGGCGCGTTGCAGGCGGCGATGCAGCAGCAGGCGCAAAGCCTGGGCATTGCAGATCGGGTGACTTTTGCGGGACGCATTAAAAATGCTGAAATTCCGGCGTTTTGGGCGGATGTGGACATTGCGGTGCAGATGAATGGTGCCGAAGCATTTGGCGTGTGCGCAGTGGAGGCGATGGCCTGCGGCGTACCTGTGGTGTCGGCAGACACGGTGGGTGCGAGCGAATACATTTTAAACGGTGTGACGGGGTACTTGGTCAAGGCGGGCAATGTAGCGCGTTGCTGTGAATGTATGATGGATTTGTCCTACGCATCTGCGCGAGAGAAGATGGGCCAAGGCGCGCGGCAGGACATGGAGGAGCGCTTTGCGATGGCAAATTGTGCGACTTTATACGAAAAGGCGTTGGAAGCGGCAAAATGAACGCAGACATGTGAAGTGGCAGATGAAATGAAGCTGTATTGCAAAAAACCGCCCGGGTTGCTCCGGAGCGGTTTTTCTGTAGGGAAGTTATTCATGAAAAAAGTTGTTTTCACAATGATAAGATACCATGACCGTTTGAACTTAAGATGATGAAATCTTGAAGAAATTGTGAACGAAGAAACACGGGATAGAAACGAGCTGATGGAAGGGGGAACAGGATACCGCCGGTAAAGATCGAAATTTCATAAGGGATATCCGAGGCGTATAAAACGACGCTCATGCAGACGATGCGAGACGCGCTGCGCTTCATGGTTGGATTGGAGGAGGAAGATCGAATGCAGCGTCTGTACGAATTAGACGAGGATCATTTTTGCCGCAAGTCGAGTAAGGCGGATCGACTGACCCGGTTGAGGTGACGCTGCAATGTGGCGAAACGTGATGTGATACACACCATGACGCGCCTGCGGACAGAGCGCGCGGGCATGCCGGCGGCAGACATCTTGATTGCAATGCAGGAGCCGCCACAGGAAAACCGCGGCTGCTATGGGACACACGGCAGCAATCAGAGGATTGTTGATCCTAAAGAATGAGTATTACTTTTCATAACCTGGGCGAATAAAAAACAAAACCGCTAAAGGGGGAAGCGGTTTTGTTCGGAACATACTTGTTCCAGAGGGGAAGTATTTATGAAAAACATACGTGTTATCGTATGGTCTTAGTATAGGGAGCTCGTATGAAGCCTGCATGAAGGAAAAGTGAAGAGTCTATGAACAGTGATGAACCGGTGGCTGAATTGTGCAACGCAGCGGGTTTGCTGCAGAAGTCAGCGGTAAAATGAGCGCAGTAAAGAGCCGCTCGATTGCTCGAACGGCTCCTTGGAGGGGGGAATTCATGAAAAAACTGTTGTTTCATTCTTACTATAATACCAATGGCGCGAATTGAAACCATAAAATTGTGAATTAATTGTAAAAGAGCTGAAACATATTGTGCGGGGGTGTTCCTGCGATCTTGAGAAACAAAAAAGTCGCCCGGACAGTGCCGGGCAACTTCAAAGGAAGAAAAATCATGAAAAAAACTAATTATCTTGATTCCATTATAACCGAAAAAAAAGATTTGTAAACAGGAAAGTTATGAATATTTTGTGAAAACTATTAAATTTTTGAAATATTTAAGATATATTATTGAAATAATTAAATGAGGGGTGAGCGTGTGGCTGTAACCCTGTGATGATATGGAAGATCGGATTGACAATTCACAATGAAATGCGTATAATCATATAAAAAAGATAGGAATTAAAAAACAACCATCTGCTGCACGCGGTGAGGATGAATGCGAAAAGAGGAGACAATATGAAGGAACGAAACTACAAATTTGAGACATTACAACTGCACGTGGGGCAGGAACAACCGGACCCGGCGACGGGTGCGCGCTGTGTGCCGATTTATCAGACGACAAGCTACGTTTTTGAGGACTGCGCACAGGCTGCGGCGCGTTTTGCGCTTGCGGAGCCGGGGAATCTTTACTCGCGCCTGACGAACCCGACATCCGACGTTTTTGAGCAGAGAATCGCTGCACTGGAAGGCGGCGTAGGTGCTTTGGCGACGGCAACGGGCGCGGCGGCTGTGACATATGCGTTGCAGAACATTGCGTGTGCGGGCGATCATATTATTTCGGCGCAGACGGTGTATGGCGGCACATACAACTTATTTGCCAACACGTTCAAAGACTTTGGCATTGAAACGACATTTGTGAACGGTGAGGACGCACAGAACTTTGAGCACGCGATGAAACCAAATACGAAGGCGGTTTTTATTGAAACGCTGGGAAACCCGCATTCTTCTATTATTAATGTGGAAGCGGTGGCAGAGGTGGCGCACAGACATGGCGTTCCGCTGATTGTGGACAATACATTCGCAACGCCTTACTTGTTTCGCCCCATTGAGCACGGAGCAGATGTGGTGGTGCATTCTGCTACTAAATTCATCGGCGGACACGGCACGACGCTGGGAGGCGTGATTGTGGACTCGGGACGCTTTGACTGGGGACAAAATGATAAATTTCCCGGTTTGACGCAGCCAAATCCGAATTATCATGGCGCAGTATTCACACAGGTTGCGGGCAACATGGCGTATATCGTGAAAATACGCACGACATTGATGCGCGACACCGGTGCAAGCATCAGTCCATTTCATTCTTTTCTCTTTTTGCAGGGGCTGGAGACGCTTTCGCTGCGCGTGGAGCGGCATGTGGAAAATGCGCTGCGTGTGGTGGAATATCTGTCCAAACATCCTAAAGTGGAATGCGTGAACCACCCTTCGCTGGAGGGGCGCAACGATCATGCGCTGTATCAGAAATATTTTGAGCGGGGCGCGGGGTCTATCTTTACGGTGGAGATCAGAGGCGGCGGCGATGCTGCAAAACGTTTTGTAGAGCATTTAGAGCTTTTTTCATTGCTTGCTAATGTGGCGGACGCGAAGTCGCTGGTGATCCACCCGGCATCGACCACACATTCGCAGATGAACGAGCAGGAATTGCTGGATTGCGGGATACGGCCAAGCACCGTGCGGCTTTCCGTCGGGCTAGAGAACATAGATGATTTACTGTATGACTTGGAGTGCGCGCTGGAGACAGTATGATGCTGAATGACAAATGCGCAGGAATATCAGGGCATCCAACTGTGTGACGACGCGACAGGCGACATTAAGGGAAATGAGTTGCATTTCCCTTTTTTTATGTGATGAAACATGATATGATGAAAACAAGAAAGATTGCTGTGCGAGGAGGAGACCTAAAAATGAACGGAGACGATATTTTAAAGGATTATTGGCGCATGAAGGCCGGCAAGATAGATCGTGAGTCAATGCGTGATTTGACCGCAATGAACCAAGCGACTGTTGTATCCGATGGGACGCGACTGCAATTGGAGCTGCAAGAAATGGCGCGCCGCGGCAAGATTGTAGAGGCGCAGGAGAAACTGCTTGCGCAGGTGCGAGAGCAGCCTTCGGTGGAGTCCGAGGATGTCGTGAACGCATTTTACGATGATCTGGCAGAATTGACAGATCAGCAGTTGGCATCGTGTGGCGTGACGCGGGAAATGTTGGAACAAGGTAAGGCACAGGCGATGATTGCATGTAATGGTCTTTCCGCATTCAGATTTGACTAATTAATGCAAAAAATATATGGATTTAGCCGATATTTTTATAGAGTAGAGAAATGAGAGAGGAAATGAACCGAGAGCGCTTTGAGCAGCAATTACACTTTTTGCGTGAGATCGACCGCATGAAGCAGATTGCAAGGCAGACACTGCTGATGGACGGGTCGCGCGTGGAGAATGATGCGGAGCACAGTTGGCACATGGCGGTGTGCGCGATGTTGTTTGCGGAGTATGCCGAGCAGGAAATTGATCTTGCGCGTGTGCTGAAAATGGCTTTGTTGCACGATGTGGTGGAAGTATATGCCGGAGACACCTATGTATATGATGCGCAGGCAGTGCGTACGCAGAAGGCACGGGAGCAGGCTGCGGCAGAGCGGCTGTTTGGACTGTTGCCGGAAGACCAGTCTGCGGAATTTCGAGCGATCTGGGATGAATTTGACAGGAAGGAAACGTCGGAATCAAAGTTTGCGAATGCGGTGGATGCTTTTATGCCTAATTATCACAACTATGTGACGAATGGGGAAAAATGGCAGGAACATGGCGTGACCAAGCAAATGGTGTTGGGGCGCAATACATTTATGCGGGAGGGCGCAAGTGAGCTTTGGGACGCGATGATGCGCTTTACCGAGGATGCGGTAAAGCAAGGATATCTTGAGGAGGAATAGACGTTTTTTTGGCAGGAAACTGCACGGAAGCGTAAGAAGAAGAGGGCTTCGCGCGGCGCGTGCGGTAGGGTTTGGCAGGCAAGATTTGAGAGTGGAGGAACAAGCGTGAACGGATTGCGTAAAGCGGTTTATCGAGTGGAACAGGCGATTATGGGCAAGGCGGCGAACCTTTTGGATTGGCGCATGCCGCGCATCGAGGAGGGTGAAGGCGCTTTGTTGCGCGTGCCGCTGCTGCTGCATGAGCTGGGGATACGAAAGGTGCTGATCGTTGCCGGAACGCGTGCGGGAAACAGTGATATTTTGCATCCGCTGATGCAGGCGTTGAACGAGCAGGGCATTGCCTTTGTGACTGATTGTAATGTGCTGCCGAATCCCACGGTAGAGCAGGTGGAAGAGGCAGTGCGAGTATACCATGCGGGAGGATGTGACGGTATTTTGGCATATGGTGGCGGATCACCGCTGGATTGTGCAAAAATTTGCGGTGCGCGCATTGCAAAGCCGAAATGTTCGGTGCTGAAAATGGGCGGTGTGCTTAAAATTCGCAAGAAGCTACCTCCGTTGATTGCGGTGCCTACGACGGCGGGCACGGGCAGCGAGGTTACCTTATCCGCAGTGATTACCGATGAGAGCAAACACTCGAAGTATACGATCAACGATCCATCCATCATCCCGATGGTTGCGGTGCTGGATCCGGCGCAAACGGTTTCTATGCCGGCGCACATTACGGCGATGACGGGCATGGATGCGTTGACGCACGCGGTGGAGGCATATTTGAATCGCAATAACACACCGCAAACCGAGGAGTATGCGCGTAAGGCGATACCCGCTATTTTTGAGAATCTGCCTTTGGCATACGCAGACGGGCAGAATTTGCAGGCGCGCGAGGCGATGTTGCGTGCATCCTTTGATGCGGGCGTGGCATTCAGGCGCTCTTACGTGGGCTATGTGCACGCGATTGCGCACGCGATTGGCGGGATGTATGGCATTGCGCATGGGTTGGCAAATGCGATTCTTTTGCCGGGTGTGTTACGCTACTATGACAGCGCTGTGCATGCGCGGCTGGCGCAACTGGCAGGATTGGTGGGCATTGACGCGGGCTCAGACGAAAAAAATGCGGCGCAATTCCTGGAAAAAATTCAGGCGCTCAATGCGAGCATGTGCATTCCAGAGCGCGTAGAGCAGCTCCGGCGGGAGGATATACCTGCGTTGGCGCGACACGCGGACAAGGAAGCGAATCCGCTATACCCGGTGCCTGTGCTATTGGATGCGCGTGAAATTGGGCAACTGATGGAACAATATCTGGTCTGAACGATCACAGGCGAGTGGTGCGTGCAGTAGTCCGGATGCGAAAGAGAATTTTTGCATAAAATATGAAATAATGTCAATGAGAAATTATAATTCTATATAAAATATTGAAAAATACACAATGTGTGAAGCGGTGCTGACCGGATACAATGCGGCATGCACGAAACTTGTATTGTGCAAAAGGATATGCTGCATGCGATCGCGTTGCGGGAAAGCTGGAATTTGCTGCGCGTGACTGTAATTACGGAACGTCATGCGACGCGAAAAACGCATTGACAATCCATTGGTTTAACGTTAAACTAAATCTATCAATTCATGAAAATTAGAAGGTGCAAAGATGGATTTTACTGATAAAACTGCGATTGTAACGGGCGGAGCAAATGGAATTGGCGCTGGATGCTGTGAGATTTTGGCGCGGCACGGAGCGCGAGTAGTGGTGGCAGACGCGGATGCGGATGCCGCGCGGTTACGAGCGGAGGCTCTGCGTGCGCAAGGCTACCTTGCACAGGAAATAACCGTAGATGTAAGCAAGGTGTCCCAGATTCGCGCGATGGTTTCGCAGGTGGAGCAGATGTTTGGCGGGGTGGACATCCTGATCAACAATGCGGGCATTTTGCATGCGACACCCATCGAAGATATCACGGAGCAGGAGTGGGATCGGATGATGGACATTAACCTAAAAAGTGTTTTTTTTGCTACACAAGCCGTTTTACCGTATATGCGCGCGCAAAAATATGGTAAAATAGTAAATATGGCGTCGCTGGCAGGGCGTAATGGCGGATTGGCAAACGGGCTGGGGTATTCAGCGACCAAGGCGGGCGTGATCGGGTTAACGCGCGGGTTTGCTTCCCGGCTGGCTGCGGATCAGATCAACGTGAACGCCATTGCTCCCGGTACCACGGAAACAGGTATTTTACAGAGCTTTTCTGCCGAGCGCATTCAGCGGCTGATTGAGGGAATTCCGCTTGGGCGGCTGGGTAAGATCGACGAAATTGCGCAGGTGGCGGTGTTTCTTTGCTCGGAGGAGGCATCCTTTATGACGGGCGCAGTTGTGGATGTGAACGGCGGCATGTACTTCGGGTAAACAATACCCGCAGGATTATGCCAAGCGCCATGAGTGTCCGAACAGATTGCGTCATGACTTGGCGGTATGAAAACAGGAGGGAACATGATAAGGAAAATTTTGGTTGCGCCGGATTCTTTTAAGGGGACGATGACCTCTATGGAGGTTTGCCAATATGTTGCGGAGAGTATTTTACAGCATTTACCACAGGCAGAGATTTTGAAAGTGCCTATTGCGGACGGCGGAGAGGGTACTGTGGACGCTTACCTTGCGGGCGCGGGCGGTGAGCGTATTTCTGTGACAGTAACGGGCCCGATGCGCGAAAGCGTGAGTGCGCAATACGGCATTATGCCGGACGGCACGGCGATCATTGAAATGGCGGCGGCAAGTGGGCTGCCACTTGTGCAGGGCGATTTGAAACCGATGCAGGCAACGACATTTGGCACGGGAGAGATCATTGCGGATGCGCTGCGACGCGGATGCCGCAGCATCATTTTGGGAATTGGCGGCAGCGCGACCACAGACGGTGGAATTGGCGCGCTGTCTGCTCTGGGAGCACGTTTTTTAGATGCGCAGGGGCAGGAGGTTTCGCTGGACGGTGCGGGGATGGGACGTATTGCATCCATTGATGACCGAGCGCTGATGAAGGAAGCAAAGGAAGCGCAGATTACGATTGCCTGTGATGTGAAAAATCCGTTGGCTGGAAAAAATGGTGCGGCGTACATCTATGCACCGCAAAAAGGAGCAAACGCACGGCAGATTTTGGAGCTGGATCGCAATCTTTTACACTACAATGAGATCATGCGCTCGCACACCGGAGTGGATTTGCGAGACAATGCGGGGATGGGTGCAGCGGGCGGTCTGGCGCTTTCCCTAGTGGGATTACTGGGGGCACGGATGCGCGCGGGAATTGACTTGATATTGGATGAAATCAAATTTGATGAGAAATTGCAAGGCGCGGATTTGGTCATCACGGGAGAAGGCAAAATAGACGGGCAGAGCAAGCAGGGAAAAGTGCCGGTAGGCATAGCACAACGCGCGAAACAGGCGGGCATACCCGTGGTGGCGTTGGTGGGCGATGTAGGCGCGGGGTATGAAACGCTGCGTGAGGAGGGTATCACGGCAATTTTCTCCACGAACAAGGCGGCGGTGTCTTATGAATTTGCAAAAAAAACCTGTGTGGAGGATTTGAAATTTCTGGTGGACGCGCTGTTTGCGTTTTATGTGGGTGTGCATCAGCCATCTGAAGCAGATTTTTCGGCATACGAGGATCAAAAAAAGGAATGATTGAATAGTTGAAGGATTCACATTTCGTAAGTGTTTTTGCATATTATAATGATAAATAGAAGGTGAAAGATGAAAATTTGCAGATATAGTTACAATGGGAAAGAAAGCTATGGCGTGATACGCGAAGGGCAAGTGTTTGCGATGGATGGCGAACCGTATGACGGCATTGTGGAGACGGGTGAGTGCGTGGCGCTGGACGTGGTGCGCTTGCTGGCGCCATCGCAGCCGCGCAGCATCGTTGCGGTGGGTCTGAATTACAAAAAACATGCGCAGGAAATTGGGATGCCGCTGGCGGAGGAACCGTTGATTTTCTCAAAATTTACCAGCGCCATCATCCACCCCGGAGACAAAATTGTGAAGCCGGAGGTTTGCAAGCAGTTGGACTATGAGGCGGAACTTGCGATTGTAATAGGAAAGAAGTGCCGAAACGTAAGCAAACAGGAGGCGCGTGCCTATGCATTTGGATACACGTGCATGAACGATGTAACTGCGCGAGATTTGCAGGATATGTCCAAACAATGGGCGAGATGTAAGGGTTTTGATACATTTGCACCATTTGGTCCGTGGATTGAAACAGAGATTGACCCCAACCGGCTGCGATTGCAAGCGATCCTCAACGGCAAGGTCGTGCAGGAGGATACGACGGCAGACTTTATTTTTGACACAGACACGCTGATCGCGTATATCAGCGGGTTTATGACGTTATATCCGGGGGACATCATCACGACAGGTACGCCGGGTGGCATAGGCCCCATGCAAAGTGGGGATGAGATCAAGGTGGTCATCGAGGGGATTGGCGAACTGGTCAACACCGTTGCCTGACGGCGCAAGCGACCTGAATGATTGCGTGTTGGTTGGCCTAGTCATTGGGCGATCAAGCATAGAAGGACAAAAAAGGAAAGGAACAGCGATATGAAGAAATATTTGTGTGTGATTGAAGTGAAACCGGAGTGCCGCGAGGAATATGTGAACATTCATTTGAACCCATGGAGAGAGATGCTGGAGGCGATTCGTGCGGCGGGATATACCAATGAAGCGATCTTTTATCATAAGGATCAGAGCATTATATATTTGGAGTGTCCGGATGAATTGAGCCATGAGGAGTGCAACGCCAAGCTGCGTGCTACGGATGTTTGCAAGAAGTGGGATGTGACAGTGTGCCCGTGGTTTGCGGCGGAACCTGTGATGTGCGAGAAGATTTTCGACTTGAATCAGCAGTTGGATGAGGGCGTTTTGCAGGCTGATTAATGCTTGCGTAATTTTGTACACAATGAGCAGCTTGTACTCGTGTAGAGTACAAGCTGCTTTTTTGCATTGGTGCGGCAAAAAAATCGCAGGAACGATAGGGGTAAATTTGAAATTCGGGGAAGAAGAGTGCTTCCGCACAATTTAGATAAAATAAATTTATTTATAAAATATAAATATTGATTGACAAGCATTAAATCCATTGATAAAATAGGTTTAACGATAAACTAAATTTGCGTGCGCGACAGCGTGTATGCACAAATTGCAACTGAATACCGCATGAATATAGCACAGCAAAGGCAGCGTGGAGAATGAGCACATGAAAAAACTTAAATGGAGGCAATGAATATGGCGAAATTTCAGTTCCTTGGGTTTGCGTCCTTCCTGATTACGACGGACGATGGAACAACGATCCTGATTGACCCTTATTTGGATGACCATGCGCAGGCGCCGATCAAGTCGGATGATTTGCCCAAGATTGATTTGATTTTGGTGAGCCATGGTGCGTTTGACCACATGCAGGATGCACCCAAAATTGCGCAACGTGACGGCAGCAAAATCATTTGCGGCGGTGAGACCATGAATTTGCTGATTGATCGCGGTGTACCCAAGGAGCAGATCACTCAAACGGTGTGGGGGCTTGCGGTGCGCGAATGCGGCATCACGGTACGGCCTGTGGTGAGCATGCACCGCTCGTCGGTGCGGCTTTCGGACGGTACGGCGATGGACGGGTTTGCGCTGGGTTTCATCATCTACCTGCCGGACGGCACGCGGGTATACAACGCGAGTGACACGGCGTTGTTTTCGGACATGAAGTTGATCGGGGAGCTGCATCGCCCGCAAGTGGGGTTGATGAATGTGACAATCGACAACTGTTTTGACTTCCTGCCTGAATTTTTGACGGGTGAGATGACACCTTATGAGGCGGCGTTGGCGAGCCAATGGTTGGGGCTGGATTACGCGATTGCATGCCATTTTGCGGACAAAGACAACCCCGATGTGCAAGAATTTGTGCAGCATTTGGAGAGCATGGCGGACAAGCATTCGGATGCGTCGCCCAAACCGGTCGTGCTGGAAATGGGCGGGACATTTGAATATCCGGCGCGGGAACGGTAGCATACAAAATTCGGAATGGATGTGTGCGGGTGTGCTCGCTACCTCTGGCACTTTTTTGAACATAGGATTTTCAGTGTGCTTACGCGAGACAAAACCCCTCAACTACGCTGGGAGAGTATACAAGCCTTAGATTGAAGCAGAGAAGTGTTGCAAGAGGCAATAGCATATTTTGCGGGATTGGTAGACTTAGTATACAGAGTGCTTTGAACAGCGTTAGCGAAGTGGGAAGATAGAGTACTCTACGAGGTGTGACTTTTGGGCGGCAAAAGTCACCAAAACCGCTGAGGGTTTCGGATTCCCTCAGACTCCCAAACGTCATAAGGGCTGCCCGCCCTTGTGAATCCGCAACGAGGTGCAATGGCAAGAACACCAATGACGACAAGACTGGTTTGCGAGGACAGCGGGTTGGCTTAGCAAATTGGGGAGAGGCCTAAACTTCTAATTTAGGAGCTTTATGGCTTTATGTGCAACAAGCTTTTGGTAACTGACGCGAACTGCCAGTTTGACTGGTCGAGATGATGAAGACATTGAATAGAGATTTTGAAAATTTATTTTAGGAGGAAAGCAAATGAGCAAAGTGGGATTCATCGGTTTGGGGATCATGGGCAAGCCCATGGCAAAAAACCTAATCAAAGCGGGTTATGAGTTGATTGTGTTTGACGTGGTAACGACGGCGATGGAGGAGCTGGGCGCGGCAGGCGCGCAGACGGCGGCTTGCATTGGCGAAGTGGTGGCGCAGGCGGACGTGATTGTAACAATGCTACCTAATTCGCCGCAGGTACAGGAAGTGGTGTTAGGCGCAGGTGGCGTGCTGGAAAACGCGAAGGCGGGCACAATTATTGTGGACAACAGCTCGATTTCGCCCATTGTTTCTAAAGAAGTGGCGGCTGCATGTGCGCAAAAAGGCGTGATCTATCTGGATGCGCCGGTGTCCGGCGGGGAGCCCAAGGCCATTGAGGGCACGCTTGCCATCATGGTGGGCGGCGACGCGGCGGCATTTGAGAAAGTCAAAGATATGCTGCTGGTGATGGGCGCGTCTGCGGTCTTGGTTGGCGAGAGTGGAAGCGGCAATGTAACCAAGCTGGCGAATCAAATTATTGTGGCGCTGAATATTTCTGCCATGAGTGAAGCGATGGTGCTGGCGCAGAAGGCCGGCGTTGACCCTGAAAAGGTATATCAGGCGATTCGCGGCGGGCTGGCGGGATCGACCGTGCTGGACGCAAAAATGCCGATGGTGTTGGATGGCAACTTCAATCCGGGCTTCCGCATTGAGTTGCACATCAAAGATTTGCAGAATGCTTTGGATTGCGCGCACACGGTGCATTCGCCCATTCCGCTGACAGCGGAAGTGATGGAGATTATGCAGGGATTGAAGGCACACGGTATGGAAAAGTGCGATCATAATGCGATTATTCGGCATTATGAAACATTGGCGGGCGTGGAAGTCAGAAGATAGTTTCGGGTAGCGGAAGACACGCGCAAAGAAAATGGCTGGCGTTGCTGCAATGTGGGATTTTGCTCCGCATTGAGACTTTCGGGAAAAGAAAGCCAGGCTGCAAAGTGTAAATTGACGCATTGCAGGAGACTGAATTTGAAAGCCGGAACCGATAAGAGCTGCGCACGTTCTACCCAGCCTGATAGATGGGCAGAAAATACGCAGTGAGCCGAATGGCTGACAATACGATGATGGCATAACGCGGATAATCCAGCGAACGGACGATTTCTATCAGAAAGCGAGAGGATAAGCAAGATGGATAAAAAGACAAAGGAATACGTGAAACAGGCTCTGCCTGCGCTCAAGGAATTAAAAGCGCCGGAGGGCATGACACCGGATGAGCAAAAAAAATTGTTTCGACAGATGTGCCTGATCCGCGAGTTTGACTCGCAGGTGAAAACATTATGGATGAAAAACGAGATCTATGGCTTGGCGCATTCTTACGTGGGCGCGGAAGCGATTGCAGTTGGCGCGTGCGCGAACCTGAATCGGGAGGATTTCATTACATCGACGCATCGCGGGCATGGACACACCATCGCAAAGGGCGCGGATGTGAAGGCAATGATGGCAGAGCTGCACGGGAAATATGAAGGACTGAATCGCGGTAAGGGCGGGTCGATGCACATTGCGGATGTGGATATCGGGATGTTGGGTGCGACAGGCATTGTAGGCAGCGGCATGCCCATTGCCATCGGCAGCGCGATTTCTGCAAAGGTGCTGAAAAATGATCGCGTGACCATTTGCTTTCATGGAGACGGCGGCACCAATCAGGGTGTGTGGCACGAATCGATCAATATGGCTGCGGCATGGAATCTGCCGGCGATCTTCCTCATTGAAAACAATCAATATGCGATTGCGACCAAACTGGGATGGGTTTCCAAAGAGACCGACTTATACAAACGCGCGATTGGATACGGCATTGAGGGCGTACAGATTGACGGATTCAATGTGTTTGAAGTGTATAACGCTGTAAAAAAAGCAGTGGAAAAGGCACGAAGCGGCGGTGGACCAACGCTGATTGAGGCGCGTTATATCCGATTGCTGGGGCACTTTGTGGCGGACGACCAATGGTACCGAGATTTGGAAGCGGACGAGGTATTTTGGGAATACGAACCGGTAAAGCGCATGAAAGAATATTTTATCAAGCAAAAACTGTTGAGCGAAGCGGAAGTGGACGCGATTCAGCAATCTGCGATTGACGAGATTGCGCGCGCAATTGATTATGCGCAAAATGAGTGCACCGAGCCACCGCTGGATACGCTGTATGACGACATCTATGCCGACGGCGAGATCATCTATTGATTGGAGGAAGTGAGAATATGTCTATCATCACGGTAAGACAGGCGCTGAACGACGCCTTTAAAGAAGAAATGAAGATTGATCCGTCCGTTATCATCATGGGATGCGATATCGGGGTGCGTGGCGGCCCATTTGGAATCACGCTGGATTTGATGAATTTATACGGCAAGGATCGCGTGATTGACACGCCGATCTCGGAGCCTGCTTTTGTAGGAGCATGCGTCGGCGCTGCAGCGACGGGACTGCGCCCTGTGGCGGAGGTATTGTATTCCGACTGGATTACGCTGGGTATGGATCAGCTTGTAAACATGGCGGCAAAGATGCGCTATATGTTTGGCGGAAAGGTGCACATGCCGTTGGTGATTCGTGCGCCCTTTGGCGCGGGCGGCGGCATTGCGGCGCAGCATTCTCAGTCCTTTGAGGCGTGGTTTAACCACGTTCCGGGATTTAAAGTGGTGGCGCCCATTGAACCATACGATGTGAAGGGCATGATGAAAACGGCGCTGAGAGACGACAATCCTGTTATTTTCTTTGAACATAAACGCAGCTACCAAGTGAAGGGTGAAGTGCCGGATGGCGCAGAAGGCGAGAACTACACGGTGCCTTTTGGCAAGGCGGCATTGCGGCGTGAGGGGTCGGACGTGACCATTGTTGCATACTCTATGATGGCGTTACGCGCAAAGGAAGCGGCGGCTGAATTGGAAAAGGAAGGAATTTCCTGCGAAGTGATCGATCTGATTTCACTGCTTCCGCTGGATTATGAGACGGTAATGAACTCCATTGCCAAGACCAATCGCGTGGTGGTATGTCAGGAAGCGAACTTGCGCGGCGGCATGGCGGGGGACATTGTGGCGGAGATCATCGACCGCGGGTTTGATCTGTTGGATGCGCCGCCGGTGCGCGTGGGTGCGCTGAATGTGCCGATGCCGTACAACAAAGGTTTGGAGGAACTTTGCATTCCCGGTGTACAATCCATCAAGGACGCGGTACACAAGGTTTTGGACAACAGATAGTGAGGGTGAAGTATTATGGCAAGAAAAATGGCTTTGCCTAAAATAGGCGTGAACATGACGGAAGCGGTCGTTGCAAAGTGGCTGGTGAAGCCCGGCGATGTGGTGGCGGAGGGAGACGCAATCATCGAGGCAGAGACAGACAAATCTACGCAGGAGATCTACGCCACGCAGGGCGGCATTGTGGCGGCGCTGCTGGTGCAGGAAGGCGAGAACGTGCCATGCTATACGGATATCCTCGTGCTGATTGACGAGGGGGAAACGTATGACGGCGAGGCGGCTGCTGCGCAGGTTGCGCCGGCACCGGCAAAGGCGGCAACCCCTGTGACGGCAACCCCTGTGGCGGCAGCTACAACAGTGACACACACGGCTGCGCCGATTGCGCCAATAACGGGTGCGCGGGTGCGTATTTCTCCGTTGGCACGGAAGATCGCAAAGGAAAATGGTATAGATTATCGCGCCATCTCGCCTGCGGCTGCGGGTGGTCGTGTGGTGAAATCGGATGTGATGGCGTTCCTTGCGGCGGGCGGTAGCTTGCATATCGGGCAAAGCGAGAATCTGGAAGTCATCCCCATGAGCGGAATGCGCAAGACGATTGCGGCGCGTATGACGCAAAGCACACTGGAAAAACCGTGTGTGGGATTGGTGACCACGGCGGATGCAACGGCGCTGCTGGCATTGCGCGAGAAATATAAACAAAAGGGAATCAAAATCAGCATGGACGCGATTTTGGTGAAGATAGCGGCGAAGGCATTGACACTACACCGCGATATCAACACGATTTTAGAAGGCGACAATTTACTGGTAAAGCGGAATGTAAACATTGGTGTAGCGGTGGATACGCCGCGCGGATTGCTGGTGCCGGTGGTACGCCACGCAGACCAAAAGCCGTTGAATGCGGTTGCGGTGGATTTGAGTGAACTTGCAGCGGATGCACAAGCAGGTGTGCTTGGTGCGGAGGCGATGAGCGGCGGCACCTTCACCATCACCAATCTCGGGATGTTTGGAGTGGAAGAATTTGCGCCCATCATCAATCCGCCGCAATGCTGCATTTTGGGCGTGGGAGCGCTCAAGCAGGAGTTTGTACCCGACGAAAACGGTGCGCCCAGGCTGACCACAACCTTTAAGATGACGCTGGTGTTTGACCACCGTATGGTAGACGGCGCTCCGGCGGCACGTTTTTTGCGCACGATAAAGGAATTTGTGGAGATGCCGGAGCTGCTGATCTGATTGAGGATGCGGCGCAGTAGGAACAAGGGGCTAAGACAGGGTGCGCCCTGAAAAGAGGAAAAACAAATGTATGATGTGATCGTGATCGGCGGCGGGCCGGGAGGATATGTCGCGGCAATCAAGGCGGCGCTTGCCGGAAAGAAAACGGCGATTGTGGAGCGGGAACGATTGGGCGGGGTTTGCCTGAACTGGGGGTGTATCCCTACAAAATCGTTGCTGCGCAATGCGGAGATGATTCGCGGACTAACGCAGGGCGATAAATTCGGCTTTTCGGTGGAAGGCGTTTCGGCTGATTATGCAAAGGCCCACGCGCGCAGCCGCGCAGTGAGCGAAAAGCTGGTGCGTGGCATCGAGTATTTGATGAAGAAAAACAACATCATGGTATATCGTGATACGGCGCGGCTTACCGGGAAAAACACACTGGAACTGACGGGGTCGGGCGAGGTGCTGCAATGCAGCAATGTGATTGTTGCGACGGGCGGAACCTTTACCAAGTTGCCCATGCTGGATGATACGCAGCCCAACATATTGGACGCGAAGGGAGCGCTTGCGCTGACGCAGGCACCCGAAAGCATTGTGATTGTGGGTGGTGGCGCCATTGGCGTCGAGTTTGCGACTGTATTTGCCGCTTATGGAACCAAGGTAACTTTGATTGAGATGATGGAACGCATTCTGCCCAACGAGGAGGCGGAGGTCTCTGCGTTGGTACAAAAGGAAATGCAGGGCATTGAGGTGTTGACCGGTGCAAGACTTATGCAGGTGAAACACAGCGGAAAGAGGATAGAAGTGGAATTGGAATGCGGCGGGAGGCGCACGAGAATAGAAGCGACGCACTTATTGGCGGCGGCAGGCATTCGCCCGAATACGAAAGGGTTGGGGTTGGAACAAGCAGGTGTGGCGCTGGATGAGCGCGGATATATCAAAGTGGATGAGGCGATGTGCACCAATGTTACTGGTATTTATGCGATCGGCGATGTGACGGGCAAACTGGCTCTGGCGCACACAGCAAGCGCGCAGGCAATGCGCGCGGTGGATCACATTTGCGGGAGGCGCATACAGCCCATTGCGTACAGAGATATTCCCAAATGCACCTATTGCGTGCCGGAGGTGGCGAGTGCGGGACTGACGGAGGCGCAGGCTGAAAAATGCGGAATGGATGTGGGTGTGGCGGTGTTCCCGCTGTCTGCGAACGGTAAGGCGATTGCGTATGGCGAGGAAGCGGGCTTCGTGAAGCTGATATATGAAAAGAAATACGGGCAGTTGCTGGGTGCGAGCATGGTGGGGGCGCATGTGACAGAAATGATTTGGGGCATTGTGGGGTACCTAGGGCTGGAGATGACGGTGGATGAGATGGCAAAGGTCGTACATCCCCATCCCACGATGAGTGAGGCGATTTTGGAGGCTGCACACATTGCGTCCGGACAACCGATTCATATTTGAACTATGACCTAATTCAATGCTATAATATAGGAATAACTGCACATAATATGCATAAAACATGCGAGGTAAAAAAGAAGAGAAAAGAAGAATGCAGCATTATTTGTCCGGTGTGCGGACTGCGGCTCTCCTTTGAAGAGGGCGTTTGTTACTGCACGTGCGAATATTGCTGCTGGAAGTGCGACACATGTAAAAAAGAGGCGGAAGCCGGAGGAAAATGAGTATGAAATATCCCTTTGCCTGCGCGGATTTTACTTTTCCACTGCTGGAACATGACAAGACGATTACGCTGATTGGTCTGCTGGGATTTGATGGCATTGATGTGGGGCTGTTTGAGAACCGAAGCCATTTGCAGCCATCGGTTGTATTTGGCGATGCATCGGGCAATGGCAGAACGCTGCGCCAAAAGGCAGAGGACGCGGGCATTTGCGTTGCGGATGTTTTTTTGCAATGTGATGTGGATTTCGAGCCGCGCGCGATCAACCACCCGGATGCGGCAGTGCGGGCGCGGGCGCGGGATTGGTTTTTGCGGACGCTGGAGTACGCCGAAGCGGCAGGAAGCCGTCATGTGACTTGTCTGCCCGGCGTATCCTTTGAACCGGAGGAAACAGACTCCTTTGCGCGAGCAACCGAGGAGTTGGCATGGCGCGTGGAGCAGGCGCATAAGGCTTGCATAACTTTTGGCACGGAGGCGCACACGGGTTCGATTGCGGACACACCGCAAAAGGCGTTGCGCTTGGTGCAGGAGACAGAGGGCTTGACGCTGACGCTGGATTATACCCATTTTGCCATTGCAGGGATTCCCGATGCGCAGGTGCATCCACTGATTCCGCACGCTTCGCATTTTCATGCGCGCGGTGCAGCGAAAGGCGTGCTGCAAGCTGTGTTATCTGAGAATACGATTGACTATGCACAGATTGTGCGATTGATGCAGGACGCGGGTTACAGCGGTTTCATTGGCGTGGAATACATTTGGATGGAATGGCAAAACGCCAACCGGGTGGATAATGTTTCGGAGGGAATACAGCTGAGAAAGCTGATGGAGAAGGTGATGTGAGAAAAAGCAGCCGTCGTGAGAATGAGCGCGGTGATTGACACGCAAAATGGATGTTAGTATAATAAAATTAATTTTACTAAAAGGAATGACAGCGTGTTCGAGCAGCATATTTGGAGGTGCAGGGATGCCAAAGAAAGCCGTTACACTAAAAAGTATCGCGCAGGAGCTGAATCTTTCTATCACAGCGGTTTCCAAAGCTTTGAGAGGCGAACCGGGAATTGGCGCTGAAACTGTTGCGCGGGTGAAGGAAACTGCAAAGCGCATGAACTACCGCCCGAACTCTGTTGCGAAAAGCCTTAGAACAAATGTGAGCAAGACGCTGGGGCTGATCGTATCGGACAGCTCGTTTTCACTGTTTGCACCTGTAATTGAAGGCGTGGAGAAGTCTGCGGCGGAATATGGATACAGCATCATCTTGTGCAACGCATATTCCAATATCCAAAAGGAAGAGGAAGCGGTGCAGATTTTGGCGAACAAGCAGGTGGATGGCTTGATTTTAGCGGCATCCATGCTTAATGACAGCAAACATCGTGCCTTTTTGGATTCCTTCGGCATTCCTTATGTGTTTGTCATTCGCAAAAGTGAGACGGATGATGCGGACTATGTGGTCAACGACAATTTTCATGGAAGCTATCAGATGGTAGACTACTTGATTAAAACGGGTTCGGCTAAGATTGGATTTCTGAATATCTATAAAAAAATCAGCTCATATTCAGAGCGTATGAATGGATATCGTAAGGCATTGGAGGACAACCACATTGCTTTTGATGCGGACCTGGTGATGGACGCGAAGCCAACGGTGGAGGATGGGTATGCCGCCATGAAGCGCATCATTGCGCAGGGTGTGAATTTGGATGCGTTGTTTTGTGGCTGTGACGTACTGGCGATCGGCGCGATGGAAGCAATTTTGGAGGCGGGCATGAGCATTCCGAAAGACATTCGCATTGCGGGATACGATGATATCGAATTTGCGGCTTATTTACGCGTTCCGCTGACCACGGTGCGGCAGCCGAAATATCGCATTGGGCAAATGGGTACGGAAGTGCTCATTGATCGATTGCAAGGCAAGTATCAGGGAAGACAAAACGTGGTTCTGCGTCCGGATTTGGTGCTGAGGCAATCCACATAAGCCGTCAAGAGGACAGCTCGCGCTTGGTATTTTTGCATATAATATTCATAAAAGTAAAACTATAATAGATAAATTTAGTTAATATTACAAAAAATGCTTGGAACGAAATGCTGTGGGCGTCATGCCTACGGCATTTTTGAATGAGCGGATTAGAATGTTGGGGTTGGAAAAACCGACGCGAAAGCAGATGTCTTGTACGCTGAGCTGTGTGGTGAGCAGCAAACGTTTTGCATTTTCGATGCGCACATGATTCAGGAACGCATGCGGGGAATCTCCCAGCTGCGCCTTGAACAGGCGGGAAAGATGATAAGGACTGAGCAGACAAGCCTGAGCGATTTCCTCTAATGTGACTTTTTTGTGATAATGCGTTTCGATGTAGTGTTTGGCAGTGGTCACGGCGGCAGACATATCTTGTTCTTCTTCCGGATGGGGCTGCATGCCGGCGAGATCTGTCAGAATCTGTGTGATGAGCGAGGAAACCTGCATGGGCGCAAGGGAGCCTGATTGTGTACACAGATTAATAACCTCGGAAAAGCGGCTTTGCATCAATTTCCAGTTTTCACAACTGAAGATATGAAACCCATGCCGGTGAATATAATCATGATAGATGCGCGCTGCGCTACCGTCAAAGCGAATATAGTAATTGGTCCAGTGCTTGCCGACAGTGTGATATTCGTGATACTGCGTGCAGTCCAGCAGAAATAAGTCGCCTGTTTGCAGTAGATAGCTTTGTCCCTGGTATTCCAGAGAGCCGCTGCCTGCCGTAGTTAAGATGAGCAGTACGCCGCTGAGCGTTTTTGTTTTGGTATAATAGTCCTTTTTTCCGCCGATTTGACCAGTACAATACACAAAGAAGGGCAGGCTACGAGACAAACCGCTTGAATTGGCGATCACTCCGCAGGACTCTTCTGTGATATCCAGATTATATTCCCGATTTTCCTCATGAACGATCATAATCCACCTCAAGACAGCAAGAATAGTATATAAATGAGCAGGAAATGTAATTTACATCAATCACATGCCATGCTATGATTATACAGAATCAAGACAGTTCATACAAGATGTTCGTATTTATTTTTTAATTGTGCTGTAACGGTGTTGCGGCAGTTGTATTTATCATTGCAAAAAGCAGAAAAAAAGGGTGCTGCGCGACGGTGAGAATGCTTGGATGCGCATGACCGTGACAGCAAAAAATGGGGATGGATGATATGCCGCGCGTGCGGCGCAAAGCAAAAGGATAGGAGAATGAACATGAGTACGCTAGAACGTTTACGCAAACCGGACAAGGAGAGAACGCTGGCTGCGCTGCGCGGGGAGATCCCGGATCGTGTGCCGCACTTTGAGGTTGCGATTGAAGAAGATGTGGTGAAGGCGATTTTGGAACGTGACGCAGGGTCTACGCTGGCGGCTGCGCGGGGGGCCTCGGATCGCACATTTGTTGCGCCGCCGATGGATCCTAAGGACTACATGGAAATTTTAGAGTTCAACGGACAGGATGTGATGGGGTTTGAGGCGCTTTGGGCACCTTTTAAATATCGTGATGAAAAGGGTGAATTGCACATCGTTAACGATGGTCGCATCAAGAGCTTTGCGGACTTGGAAAAGATTGTAGAGCCGGACTGGGAGTTGGACTTTGCGCCGCGCAAGCAATATTTTGATATTTACAATAAGGCGATTGAAGGCACGGGAATCGGAACATTTATCCTCACGGGCACCATTTTCCAGACCTGCTATCAATTTCTGGTTGGGTTTGATGACTTTTTTGCGATGGCATACACGGACACCGAGTTCATTGAGGTGATGATGGACAAGTGCCTTGCCTATTATATGAAGGTGATTGAAATTGCGTTGGACAGCAAGATTACATTCCTGTTTTTGGGAGACGACATTGCGTTTGGGTCAGGCGTATTCATGAATCCGGTTAAATTCAAGGAGATGTGGCTGCCGCGGTACAAAAAGATGGTGAACCTTGCCAAGCAGGCGGGAGTGCCGGTGCTTTTCCATAGCTGCGGGAACATCACTGAGATTTTTGACGATATCATCATGGAGCTGGGGGTGGACGGTGTAAACCCCATTGAACCATATTCCATGAACATTTACGACATCAAAGAAAAATACGGAGATCGCATTACAATCAGCGGTAACATTGATGTGGCGGGTCCGTTGGCGATTGGCACGCCGGATGAGGTGCGCGCCGAGGTGCGAGAGCATTTGGAAAAGCTGAAACCGGGCGGACGATACATTTGCAGCTCCAATCACAGCATCATGAATGATGTAAAGCTGGAGAATTACAAGGCGATGATTGACACCATACTGGAGCATGGACGATACTGATTTGAGAAGTGATGAGTACAATTTATGATGTTGCGCGGCTTGCGGGGGTCTCTAAAACGACAGTTTCAAAGGTATTAGGCGGAAAATGCAATGTGCGGGAGAGCACGTTGGAGAGGGTGAATGCCGCCATCAAGCAGCTCGATTATGTGCCCAACTGCTTTGCGCAAGCGATGCGAAAGGGCGGCACCAAAAGCATCGCAGTGCTGCTGCCGGAACAATACAACTATGGATATATGGAAATTCTTGCCGGAATTGAGGAACAGGCGAGCAAGCAGGGATACATCACGTTTGTTTGCTCAACCGGACGCAATGGGCAGCATGAGTCGGCGTATTTGCAGGAGGCGGTACGCCGTAAGGCGGAGGCGATTATTTATTTTTCCTACCGGCGCAACCCCAACAGCATCGCATATTTGGAGCGGATTGCATCGCAAGTGGCAGTGGTCGTGATGGACAACGTGCTGATCGGCGAGCGATTGGATGTGGTACGTGTGGACGGACTGGAACTGACGCGTCAAGCGGTGGAGCATTTTGCAAAGCGCGGATGCAAACGCATTGCGTATGTGAAGGGAAGCGATAAATACGATGTTACATCAGAACGATTTGAAGGATATCTGCAAGGATTGAAGGACTGTGGGTTGCCGGAACTGCCGGAGTTGGTATGCGAGGCGGCGTTCACGATGGAGAGTGGCTTTGAGGCGGCGAAGGCGCTGATGCGGCAAAAGCCGGATGTGATTTTGGCGGCGACAGACATGCTGGCGCTGGGTGTACTGGATTATTTGCAACAACAGAAGATAGAGGTGCCGCAACAGGTGAAATTGATGGGGTTTGACGATATCCCGCTTTGCAGATGGAGCCGGCCGAGATTATCGACGATTTCTCAAAACCAGCGTGTGATCGGAAGGTGCGCGGTAGATCTGTTGCTGGCGCGTATCATGAGACCGGAACGTGAGACCGCAGAGTGCCTGATGAACGGTGAATTGGTACTGCGCGAAACGACATGACGTGCGGCGTTGGCAGACGATGAATCTCACTTTGTATGATTTCGCGTGAAGCTTTTGCCTGAAGCAAAGAGGTGGCATAGAGCGGAATCGTAGGCTCAGCAGACCGGGAGGCTGAGAAATCAAGTGCGCTTCGAGGCGTGATTTTTTAACGGTGAAAATGGTAACGTTACCAAATAGCAAAGAACGAGATAGAAGAAACAGCAAGGAGGAAATTTGCATGACGGAACAAGAACGTTTTTTAAATCAACTGCGCTACAAGCCGGTGGATCGGGTGACGAAATGGCCGCCGCTGGACGTTTGGGCGACTACCTGGAAACGATGGAAGCAGGAAGGCCACACCAATATGTTTGCGGAGCAGATCGGCGAACATGGCGGGGCGGGAGATTTGAGTTTTTGGGATTATTTTGGATGTGACAGACAGGACGAGGTGGGCATCTATTACGGATTTTCGCCCGGATTTGAATATGAGCAACTGGGCGAGGATGAGACCACCATCACGTTTCGTAATCATGAAGGCATTGTGATGAAAGAGCTTAAAGAAGGACGGGAAACGTCTATGCCGCACTGGTTGGACTTCCCCATCAAATCGCGCGAGGATTTTCGGAAAAATCTGTATCGCTGGGAGCTGAACTTTGAACAGCGCTTTCCCGAAAATTGGGAGCAAAAGTGCAAATTGTGGAAGCATCGCCGCATTCCGCTGCGTATGTGGGCAGATCGTGAGGGTGGATTTTTTGGGCCGCTGCGCAATCTGTTTGGCGTAGAGGAGCTTTCGATGTTGTTTTATGACGACATTGAGTTCATCGAAGAAGTGCTGGATGCGAAGGTAGAGTGCATGACGCGCATCATCAACAAGATTTGGGAATATACGGACTTTGATTATTTCGTATTTTGGGAGGACATGTGCTACAAAAACGGTCCTTTGCTTTCGCCTGAGATGTTTGACAAATATCTGGTTCCGCGCTATCGCAAGGTGACGGATCTATTGCGCTCCAAGGGCGTGGATCTGATTTTTGTGGACAGTGACGGGGATGTGACCAAGCTGGTGCCGCTGTGGCTCAAGGCGGGGGTGAACGGAATTTTGCCCTTTGAAGTACAATGTGGCATGGATGTGAATCATTTTCGCAAGGAATATGGCAAGGAACTGCTGATGATGGGTGGCATCAACAAGCGCGCGCTGATTACGGGGGGCAAGGACATTGACGATGAGCTGCGCCGCGTGGCGCCGCTGGTGGAAGAGGGCGGGTATATCCCGTGGCTGGATCATTCTGTGCCGCCGGATGTGAGCTATGACAACTTCTTGTATTACATGGATCAGCTAGAGAGATTGTGCAGCGGAACGCTGTAATATGACGTGAGGCGCATTTCCGGCATAAAGCGAACTAGAAAGTCAGCGAGATTCGGAGATGCGCCGGCAGGAAAGGAGATGTGGAGATGGCAGGAAAACTGGACGGGAAAGTTGCATGGGTCAGCGGCGCAAACAAGGGCATTGGCGAAGGCGTTGCCAGACTGTTCGCGGCAGAAGGCGCGAAGGTTGCAATGATTGGCAGGACAAAATCTGAGGGGGAGCGGATTGCTGCGGAAATCGTGCAGGCGGGCGGCGAAGCGTTCTTTTGCGTGTGTGATGTGACTGCGGAGGAGGACATTCGGGCATCCATTGAGCAGACAGTGCAGAGATACGGCAGAATTGATATTTTGATCAACAATGCGGGCATTGTGGATGTAAAAATGTTGCACGAATACGATGTGGCGCAATGGGACCGGGTAATGGATGTGAATGTACGCTCCGTTTTTCTGGCATTTAAGTACGCATTTCCTTATCTCAGTGAGCATGAACACAGCTACGTGGTTAACATAGGCTCGATCTCCAGCTTTGTGGGGCAGGACTGCACACCGGCATATACAACTTCAAAGGGGGCGGTGTTAAGCCTTTCCAAATCCATTGGGTTGGATTATGCGCGCTATGGCATTCGCTGCAACTGTATCTGCCCGGGCATCACAGAAACGCCGATGCTGCGCAAGCACCTGAATGCGGAGCAGGATCCGGAGGCGCATTACAAAGAGCGTTTGCGGCGCGTACCGCTGGGACGACAGCTCTATCCTGATGACATTGCGAAGTCCTGCCTTTTCTTTTCGTGCGAGGACTCCGCAGGGGTTACGGCCACCTCGTTGATTGTGGACGGGGGATATTTGGCGTGTGCGGAGTGGGATACGGCAAAATATGAGTAAAAATGCAAGATGCGGGTAAAACAGCGCACAAGCGAGGCTTGTGTTTTAGTAAAATAAACTATTATATGCTGCGCAAGAATCGTTTGCATTTTGAAAAATGCAGCGCAAAGAAAACAAAACCACAGCAGCAAAAAAATATTGAAATAATGACAGAAATAGCAAAAACAACCTATCATAGGTGATGAGAAGCGGGTTTGACGGATACGATTTGTGAATATATAACAATATCTTGTGCGAGACTGAGGGAGGAAGGCATAGCAGCATAGTGTAAGGTTGCAGCTTTAGAATAAGGCAATGATTGACACAAGTGCACAACGCAGAGCAAAACTTCCATGCGCCAACCATGCTCGCGTAGCAAGAATGAAGAGAGTGGAAATCGGATTGGCGTGAGCGGCGTGATGCTTGAAAACCGGAATGGATGATTACATCGGGAAAGTTGGCAGGTGTTGCTGCGTATTCAAGCGGAACGAGTGAAAACGTATGAGAGGATAGATATTACAAAAAAATGATAAATAACAAAATCTTGGCGTTGCGCAATAAAATCTTGCGTTTTTTGTACAAAAATTGAGCGGATTTTACAAATGTGAGCAAGAAAAGTATATTATTTAGCAGGAAAAGTAGTTTACTTTGTATCGATGCCATGTTAACATGAACCAGAACTAAATTTCGGAAGCAGAACTCTTTTATACATAATTCAATATACAGAAGTGGCTCGGATGAGGCGGAATTTTCGTTGCGTTTTTTGAGAGTGAAAATTCGACGGAGCGAAGCGAGCCACAATGCCCAGCAGGATTTTGGTTTGCCGCTGTAAGCGTGCGGTAATAACATAGAAATCGAAACAGGAGGAAATTCAATGAAAAAGATTACAGTAGTAGTGGCAGTTGTTTTGGTGGCACTGTTCATGCTGATGGCGTGCGGCACTCCCGCGCAGGCACCGGCAAGTCAGGCACCGGCAAGTGAAGCTCCGGCGTCCGAGGCTCCGGCATCGGAAGCACCGGCAAGTGAAGCTCCCGCGTCTGATGCTCCCGCAGCAGAAGCGGTGGAATGCGTGATCGGTCTGAATGCCGGTACGGAATCCAACCAGTTTCACAGTGATGTGAACAACAGCATCAAAAATGTTGCCAACGAAAAGGGAGTGAAAGTGCTGTATGCGGTATCGGAATTTGATGCGCAGCAGATTATCCCGAAGGTGGAAACGCTGCTGATGCAGGGTGCAAACGTGATTGTGGACTTCAACGTAAATGCTGAGGTTGGCGGCAACCTGGTTGACGTGGTGAAGGAAAAAGGCGGCAAAGGCGTCATTGGCGTGGATGTGGAATACATTTCCGCAAACGGCGACCGTGCATGGTTTATGGGCGCAAACAACCAAATGGCCGGTGAGCTGTGCGGCAAGGCGATTGCAGACTATGTAAAAGCGAATAAAGACGGCAAGCTGGATTGGCTGGTGCTGTTCTACAACTCTGAAAACGGCGACGAAGTAAAGAAGAGAATGGGCGGCGCGATCGATGGGTTGAAAGCAAACGGTGTAGAAATCGCAGAGGACAAAATCGAGTGGATTGACCTTGGCGGCGGCGGCTCTGACACGACTGTACAGGGCAAAGACAAGTTTACGGCTTGGCTGACAGCACATCCGGATGCAAAGAGCGTTGGCGTAGTTGCGGTAAACGACGAGACTTCGCAAGGCGCGCTGGCAGCGGCTGAAACGCTGAACAGACAAAATGACTGCATTTTTGCATCGCACAACGTATCCAAACAGTACATCGATCAGGTAAACCAGGGCGGTTATGAAGGCTGGGTTGGCTCGGTTGGATATTATCCGGAGAGATACGGCGAATACATCGTTCCGCTGGCAATGGACATTGCTTCCGGAACAAACACAAACCCCGAAGAAAAAGTGACGGTTGTTCATGAATTTGTGACACGCGACATGGTTGCGGACTACGAAAAAGGCTACGACGAATATGTAGGCAAATGGACGATTAAATAACAACGATTGGTTGGCGGCCGACGCAGGAACACGCGCGGCTGCCCAAAAAGGAGTTGCCACTGCACTGGCGCGGCGGCAACTCTTTTAAACCATACGAATCAAATGATAGGGGAGACATTATGGGCAGTGAATATAGACTTCAGATGAAAGGTATCACAAAGCAATTCCCCGGTGTGCTTGCGCTAGACAATGTTGATCTGGAAGTGAAGCCGGGCGAGATCATGGCGGTGATCGGCGAAAATGGCGCCGGAAAATCTACCTTGATGAAAATTCTGTCCGGTGCGCTGGTCAACGACCACGGCGAGATTTATTTGGACGGCGAGCTTGTGCCCCCGCATAAAACGCCCAAAGAGCGCATGGATATGGGCATTGCAATTATATACCAGGAACTGAATTATTTGGATGAGATGACCATTGCTGAAAACCTTTTTATGGGTGATTTGCCCCTGACGGGCCCGCTGAAAACAGTGGATTATAAACAACTTAAGCGTCGCGCTAGCGAATTGCTGCAAAAATTTGAATTACCCTACGATCCGTTCACTTTGGTTGGAAAATTAACTGTGGCAGAAAAACAGATGATTGAAATTCTGCGCGCGGTATCAAAGGATGTAAAAGTGTTGGTGATGGATGAACCGACTTCCGCGCTTTCGGAAACCGAGATCAAGCGGTTGTATACGTTTATCCGTGATCTTGCCTCGAGAGGGGTTTCTATCTTATACATTTCACATAAACTGGATGAAGTCATGGAGATGACAAGCCGCGTGCAAGTGATGCGCGATGGCAGACGTGTAGGATTGATGAACACCTGCGACACCAACGAGGACGAGATGGTGGAAGCAATGGTGGGACGCGAGATTTCGGACATGTATCCGAAGGAAGCGACCACGATTGGCGATGTGGTGCTGGAAGTGAAAGGGCTTGCTTGCTCGCTTGCCAAGAATGTCAGCTTTCAGGTGCGCGCGGGCGAAATTCTGGGATTGTTTGGGCTGCTGGGTTCAGGGCGGACGGAAGCAGTGGAAGGCCTGATTGGCAAGCAGGAGATGACAGCAGGAGAGGTGTTTTTGGATGGAAAGCAGATTACCATCAAGAACCCGATTCAGGCGAAGAAGCATGGCATTGCTTATGTGCCGGCAGACCGCAAAAAGGAAGGGCTGGTGCTGATTCACTCTGTACGCGACAACACATCCATCACAATGATTGATGAGTTGAGCAGCGGAGGCATCATCAACCGTAAACGGGAAAAGAAAATTGTTCAGGATTGGATCGGGAAATTGAACATCAAGACACCGACGCAGGATGTGATGATTGATTCGCTTTCGGGCGGGAATCAGCAGAAGGTGGTCATCGCAAAATGGCTGCTGGAAGATCCGAAGGTGCTGATTGTCAATGAGCCGACGCGCGGCATTGACGTGGGCGCGAAGGTAGAGATCTACAAGCTGCTGGAAGAGCTGTGCCGCAAGGGGATTGCGATTATCATGGTATCCTCTGAGCTGCCGGAAACCGTAGGGATTGCCGACAGAATTTTGATCTTTAAAGAAGGTGAAATCAGAGGAGAGTTTATGCGCAGCGACTTTACGCAGAAACAGATTTTACAGGTTGCGGTAGGAGGAGAATCATGAATATGAATGAAGCAGTCATGCAAAAAAGGTCTCTAAAGGATAGATTGGGGAGCATGGGCAACAATCTCAGTTTGATTATTGCGATTATTGTACTGTGCGTGATTTTGAGCATTGCGTCCCCGTATTTTATGTCGTTTGACAACATCATGCTGATTTTGTTGGCATCTGCTGTTACGCTGATTCGCGCCTCCGGCGCAACCATTGCGATGATTACCGGAGGCATGGATATTTCGCAAAACGCGGTAGGTGCTGTGGCGGGCGTTGCCTGCGCAACGGCAAGCGTGCAAATGGGCGCTCCGCTGTGGGTGCTGATCCCCTTGTCTTTGGGCATTGGTGCACTGCTGGGCGCTGCGAACGCGACACTGATTTCCATCTTTAAGATCAACCCGATCATTACGACGCTGGGTACCATGCAGATTTTCCGTGGCATTGCGTGGCTGGTGGTTCCCAAGCCGGTGATGATTAACGATCAGGCGCTGATTTTCATGGGCCGCGGCCGTGTGCTCAACGAGACCATTCCGGTGTCTGTTTTGATTGCGATTGGGTTCTTTGTGTTCGCGCTGCTGGTTTTGAAATACACATCCTTCGGGCGCAAGGTGTACATGATTGGCGGCAACGAGAAGGCCAGCTATCTATCGGGTATTGACGCAAAGAAAGTCAAATTTGTGGCGTATATGCTCAGTTCTATTACGGCGGGATTTGCGGGATTCCTGTTGGCCTGCCAAGTGGGCACGGCGCAGCCGCAATCCGGTGACGGCACGGAGATGACGACACTTTCCGCGATCATTTTGGGCGGACTATCGCTGGCGGGTGGTAAAGGCTCTATGTGGGGGACTTTGCTGGGTATTATCATTTTGCAGATCATTGCAAATGGGCTGACGCTTTTGAGCGTAAACCTGTATGTGCAGTGGGTGGTTACGGGCTCGGTGCTGATTTTGGCGGTGCTGATCGATGTAATTCGCAGTGGAGCACTCAAAAAACAATAAATTTGTGTAGAAAAAACAATGTCTCCGCGCGCGCCGGATGGTGTGTGCGGAGCTGCATGGCGCAGGGTCAGCGTGAGCGAGGCGCCGCCGAAGTAAAACGAAGAACGATTCATGGATTACAATGAAGTACGGCGCATCAGCCGATATCAGGACGGGAGGACAGGATGTCAGAGCAATATCGCGTGTATACCAATCAACAGTCTGCGGGAGACGTCGGCAAAATTGAAATTATACCGACGCAGGCAGAACGGGAGCGGCTGCGGATGCTGGCAGAGCGGTATGCACAAATTGCAGCCAACGAAGAGATGCAGACCAAAAAACGGCAGTGGACGGCATTGCGTGATCTGAAGCCGGAGAGGCCGATGATTTTATTTGAAACGCTTTCTGTATCGGGGTTCTTGACGGAGGCCGAGGTGCTTTGCGAAAACAAATATCTGCGCAACGTGGAAAAAGCATTTTTGCAGACGATCAAACAAGTGGAGTTTGTACGCGACGATATCGTGGTGGAGCCGTATTTTCAGCTTGCGTGGCGTGTGGTACGTTCGGACTACGGGGTGCCCATTGTGGAGCATCATGCGGCGGATTCGATGGGATATATGTCTAATTTTCCCATTGCAACGCCGGAAGATTTAAAAAAACTGAAACCGCGCACATTCTTTTTGGACAAGGAGCGCACGCTGGGGTTCCGAGATACGCTAATGGAACTATTCGGCGACATTTTGCCGGTGCGTGTGGGCAACTATGACAATTTTTTTGGTGATTTGGGATTTAACCCGTTCTGCGGGAACAATGCGCCGGTATTGACCATGGATTTATTCAAACTTGTGGGGAATGAGAACATGATGTTTTGGCCCTTCGATTATCCGGAGGCGCTGCAAGAATTGCTGGCGTATTTGAGCGACGACCGCATGCGGTTTCTGCGCTGGTTGCAGGAGGAAGGTGTGATGGCGCTGAACACGGACAACCAGTTTGCGGGCCCTTCGGGATACGGCTATGTGTCCGAGCTGCCGTCTGCAGATTCCGGTGCTGCCCCGGTGGCGCAAAACTGTTGGACATGGGTGGAATCGCAGGAGACCAATCTGGTATCGCCGGATATGTTTGACACACTGTTTTTGCCGCATCTGGCGCAATACGCGAATCAGTTTGGACTGGTGACGTACGGATGTTGTGAGCCGGTGGATGACCGCATCGAACAGATCAAAAAGGCCATTCCCAAGCTGCGGACTGTTTCTGTATCGGGTTGGAATAATTTTGAGAAGGTGGCGGATTCGCTGGGGAAGGACTATGTCTATTGCAGAAAACCGAATCCGACGTATATCAGCGGAAAAGACTGTGACTGGGATGGCGCGCGCGCGGATGTGCAGCGCACCTGGGACTGTACCAAGCATCAGCCGGTGGAGTTCATTGTGCGCGATGTATATGACGTGGCGGGCGATTTGAACCGCATTCCGGCATGGGTGCAGATGACGAAAGAGATGATCGGGATTGGGTGAGAACAAATGTTTGAAAATGCGTTCAACTTGAGCTTTAATCTGCACAAAGCATATACGGACATTGGAATATGCGATGAAGATCGAGAGAAAATGTCTTGTATTTATAATATTCCTCTACCTGAGCTGGAAAACGTTTTGCAAGGATTTGCGACACAAAATCGTGAAAACGCGCAGATGGTGTTAAAGGAACGTGGCGCGGTGAGTGTGAACCATGACAGGCAATTTCGTATTGCGTACATGGGAGATTCGATTACCAGCTATCGCATGAGCCATCGCTGCATCACGCAGGAGATCTTGCGTCCGTACACGAATATTGTTTGGGGAGATTTTTCTATTTCCGGTTGGAAGGTGACAGATTTGTTTACCGCCTTTTATCCGAGCATAGATACGTTTGATCCTAACATTGCGGTGATGATGATCGGCACCAATGATATGCGCATCACAGACGATGAATATGGCTATGTACATACGCCGCAGGCGCATTTTAAACGAGACTTGCAATGCCTGTTGCAGACCTTGGAGGCGCGGGGATGCCATGTGATTCTGACGACATTGCCGCCCTTCAGCATGGAAAAAATGAATGCAGCGCTGCCGGGATGGAAAATTCTGTACAAGGAAGAAGTGCGGCGGGAATATGACGCGATGATTGCGCGAACTGCGCGGGAGCAAAACGCGATACTGGTTGACATGCGCGAGGTTTATGCTGCATACCATCCGGCAGACTTGACCATCGAGGATGGATTGCACTTAAACCCGCGTGGTCAGCGCCTGTTGGCGAGCTGCATCTTTGCGGAGATGAAAAAGCTTCTGGAACAAGAATAAGACACGGAAGATCAAGCAATTCTGCCTGATCTGTCGCGTCTGAAAGGTTTGAGCGACGCGCATTGCGCGCGATACGGCTCATCCATCCAAATCGAAAAAACGCCGTCAGGCGTTTTTTCGGATGACGAAACGATCAATCGGCGCACCGACAGGTGTGAGAGGAGAAACGATGGAACGACAAGTGAAGGTTACCGTAGCGGGAGCGGCTGTTTTGTTGGTGATTTGTGCGGCATATTTTGTGCTGTTCGGGCTATACGTGGGTGAGGCAACGGCGGGAGAGCCTGTGACGCCGGATCGGATGGTGTACAGCCTATATGCGTATGGCGGGCTTGCGATCGCCTGCATCGCGGGGATGGCGGCAACCGTTTTGATGCGCTCGAGCGTTTGGTTTCGTGTGTTTGTGTGGGGCGCGATTTTGCTATGCTATCATTTTGCCAGTCAGCTTTTTGCGAATCTGCATAATCTTTCCGTACTGGGATTTTATCAGGGAATGCTATATGCTGCGGAGTTTATTCCGAGCATGGCGTTGGTGGCGGCGTTGATTGCATTGATCTGCCAATGGAATGCGCAAAGCAAGGCGGCGACTAAAAACATCGCGTGGATCGGCTTTTTGTGCAGCGCCTTTTTGTCCGGATGGCTGATTTACCACAGGATTACGACGCGCGAACTGGATGATCCTGTGGTGCTTTACGATATGGGCATGGCGATCATGCAGGCGCTGGTGGCACCGTTGGCACTGCTGCTGATATTCCTTCAGTCGCGCAAGGTTTTTTTTCGAGGGTAGCGGCAGGTTGAACATAACTATGTTCCCTGACATTCACGTATCACAAAGCAGGTGGCCCGCAGCGGAATTTTTTGGCGGATGCTATTGTGCTTGATATGTTGCTCCCCATGCGCACATGGCATCCAAAACCGGCTGGAGACTATATCCGGTTTCGGTCAGCGTATATTCTACTTTGGGTGGCACTTCGGCATAGACCTTGCGGGTGAGCAGACCTTTGGCTTCCATATCGCGCAGTTGAGCGGTTAAAACCTTTTGCGAGACCTGCCCGATGGACTTTTTCAACTCGCCAAAGCGTTTGGTTCCGTGCATCAAATCTCTTAGAATGAGAACCTTCCATTTGTCGCCAATGAGCAGGAGCGTGGTTTCCACGGGGCATGCGGGTAATAGCATGTTCATTTTTTGCCTTTCTGATCCAATAGTTTCTAAATGGATACTACCGCACAGTATTGTGCTTACTTTACTTATATTCTGTATAGATGTATTGTAATGGCATGGACAGGGAACGTCAACCCTGCAAAACAAACAAAGGAGACCAAGAAAAATGAAAATGGCGGTAATCGGAGCAAATGGAAAAGCAGGACGTTGCATAGTGCGCGAGGCGTTGGAACGCGGACATGAGGTTTTAGCGGTGGTGCGAGGGCAACAGGCGCCGGAGGGAGCAGAACTTTTGCGCAAGGATCTATACGACCTGCGATACGACGATCTTGCACCGTACACAGCGATTGTGGATGCGTTTGGCGCGTGGTCGCCAGAAACACTACCTCAGCACGAGACGTCGCTGCGCTATCTGGCGGATTTATTAAGCGGGAAAGAAAATCGTTTGCTGATTGTGGGCGGAGCGGGCAGCCTGTACGTAGATGCGGCAAAATCGATGCGGGTGATGGATACACCGGATTTCCCGGAGATGTTTTTACCTTTGGCGCAGCACATGGCGGCAGCGTTGGAGGAAATCAGGCAGCGCACAGATGTAAAGTGGACATATCTATCTCCTGCGGCGGATTTTGCTGCGGAGGGGGAACGAACGGGCGGATATCAAACAGGGGAAGAGACTCTATTGCTTGACAGCAGTGGACAGAGCCGCATCAGCTATGCGGATTATGCGATTGCAATGGTTGATGAGGCAGAGCGTGCACTGCATGTGCAGCAACGCTTTACCGTGGTGCAAAAATAAAAAGAGCGCGACACAAACATGCGCGTACGCTTAAAAAGGATGCAGATGCAGGTTGCGGGAGCGGCGACCGATCCAATCTGTGCCATGCGATGTGCGTATCAGGAGACGGGGTTATTCCTCCGTCTCTTTTTTTACGACCTGCGCCAGTGCGCGAAATGCGGAGCAACCTTCAATTTTACCAAGAGCGATTGCCTCCATTAGTTCGTCCTCTTCCATTTGATCGGGGGTGAGTTGATTGGGCTCTTCCATTTTATTGCATCTCCTGTTTGTGCTGATTGTTGCGGTGCGTGAACCGAACAAACAATAGTTTGACGCAAATGAAAGGAAATGTCAAGCGGCGGGGAGAGCATTGAATGGCCGGAACTCTTAGAAGCGCAGAAAGCGGCGTGAGCACTTGCGTATTTGGCAGCGCGAGGCACCTTGCGCAAGCAGTGCAAATCTGCATGGAACAGCATAAGATTTCATGAAAAAAATCATTGACAAATTAAATCTTTATGATATCATTTAGATATCATAAAGGAGGACTTGGACTATGGCAAAGATGGAAAGGAAAGAGAAGAACTTGCGTCCGACAAATGGGATGCTGATGCTGATTATCTTTATACTAGGGATTTTGGCATGCACATTTTGGATGGTGTCATCCTTTGGGAAGGGTGAAGAGGGCATGGGGGTGATTGCGGCTTTGATCGGATATTTGGGGATTCCGATTTTGATGGCAGGGCTGAAAGTGATCAACCCCAATACAGCTGCTGTTTATGCGCTGTTTGGAAAATACTACGGCACGCTGACGCAGGAAGGCTTTTACTGGATACATCCGTTTGTGAGCATACAGGGCAAGAAGGTTTCGCTCAAGGCTGCGACGCTCAACAATGAGAAGCAGAAGGTGAACGACAAGGAGGGCAACCCCATCGAGATCGGAGTGGTCGTGATCTGGCGTGTGGTGGATCCCACAAAAGCGGTACTGGATGTGGATAATTACTATTCCTATATTTCCACACAGAGTGACGCGAGCATCCGCCAAGTGGCGCGGCAATACCCGTATGATATTTCCGAAGACGGCGATGAAAAATCCTTGCGCGGCAGTGCTCAGGAAGTATCTTTGGAGCTGCAACGTGAATTGCAGAAGCGCGCGGAGATTGCCGGACTGGAAATCATTGAAGCCCGCATTGCGCACCTTGCGTATGCGCCGGAGATTGCGGCGGCGATGCTGCAACGACAGCAGGCATCCGCCATCATTGCGGCACGGCAAAAGATTGTGGAAGGGGCTGTTGGCATGGTAGAGATGGCGCTCAACAAGCTTTCTGAAAACAATGTGGTGGAGCTGGACGAGGAGCGACGTGCGCAGATGGTCAGCAACTTACTGGTGGTGTTGTGCGGCAATAAAGACCCGCAACCGATTGTTAACAGTGGAAGCATATACTAATGGACGAAAAGAAGAAGCAGATACCGCTGCGATTATCCAAAAAGCTGTTTGAAGAAATCAGCCGCTGGGCGGAGGATGACTTTCGGTCGGTCAATGGACAGATCGAGTATCTGCTGACGGAAGCCGTGAAAAAGAGAAAGAAGCAGGAGTAATGGGGAACATGGTTAGCTTAGTTTTCAAACAACGCTTGTTTTCGTGGTTTGATTCGTACGAGGTCACGTATGAAAGTGGTATGCTTGCCTATACGATCGAAGGGAAGATGGCGTGGGGGCACCTGTTAAAGGTGTACGACGCATGGGGCATGGAAGTAGCGTATATCAAAGAAAAGGTTCTTTCCTTTTTGCCGAAATTTGAACTTTTCATGGGAGACCAGAGGGTTGGGATGATCAGCAGGGAGATGACTTTCTTCAAGCCGAAATACAACATTGACTTCAATGGCTGGTGTGTGCAAGGTGACGTGATGGGATGGAACTATCAAGCGTTGCTGAACGGTGTGCAGATGATGCAGGCACAAAAGATGATTTGGAATTTTACGGACACGTATCGCATTGACGTGCCGGATGACCAGAATGCGCTGTGTGCGCTACTGGTCGTGCTTGCCATTGATGCGGCGAATTGCAGTACGAACAGCTGGTGACAGCCGGCTGCAATTCGCGCATTACCATTTTAATGTGACATCTGATCGCTCCCACGTTGCCATTTCTGTGAGGCGAGACATAATTTCAAGGTGTTGGGTGCAGGCTTGCTCACAAGAGCCGCAAGAAATGCAGTCTTGAGGTTTGCCGGGACGCGCGGGAAGAAACCCGTGCACTAATTTTTCGTTGTAATTGGGAATCAGGCGTTCTTCGCTCCAGCGAAACACCTGCTTATTGTTGTAGTACTGCATATAGGAAGGGACGGGGATTTCTACCGGGCAGACATCGCAATAGCCACATCCGGTGCATGCCGCATCCATCCACTGGCCTAAATTCTGCCGCATCGTTTCCAATGCTTGCGCATCTACTGTGGGGGCGCTTTCACAGGCAGCCACTGCCTCGTCCAGCTCGGCTTCGTTGCTTACACCCACCAAAACCACAGAAAGCTCCGGCAGACCAAATGCAAATTCGAGCGCGTTACGCACCGGCGTTTTGCCATTGTAGCAAAGGAAGGGGAGTTCCTGCGCGTGGCGTGGAATCATGCCGCCGTACAGTGGATTCATAGCGGCAAGGTCATAACCCAGCGCTTTTAAGTGACGCAGCCCTTCGATGCGAAAAGGGAAATTTAATACATTGATGCCCACCAGCGCGCCGTCAAAGGGGCGCTCGGTGATGATGTCCTGAATCATATTGCCGGGCAGGTGAATGGAGACCATCGTTTTATCGATCAACCCACGCTGCTGTGCAAGAATCAGACCATCTGCCATACCGCCGGGACGCGTGGCAGCCTGCCACTGCTCCAGATTGCGAATGCACCAGACATAGAAAAAGTCCAGCTTCTCAAGCTGCATCACTCGCAAGGAGCGCTGGATTGCTTCGATGGTTTGCTTCGCGGTGGTTAATTCCTCCGGATAACCTTTGCTGGAAGCAAAAAACCGGTCGCGTGGCAAGCCCTGCAAACCCATGCCTAAAATTTGCTCGGATAAACCGTCCAAATAGGGTGGCGCAGTATCAAAATAGTTGACACCGCAATCAAACGCATAGCGAACGAGGTCGGCATTTTGCGCAAGAGTGCGGTTTTTTACATCAAAGCGCAGCGCGCCCATGCCCATGTGAGAGAGCGGTTTTCCCGCGAAGTCCACAATTTTCATATTATGCTCCGAACGTGACAATCAGCTCCGGTGAGCCGTTTTCTTTATAATATTGCACAAGATCCATCGTGGATTCGATGTCGCCGGGCAGCATAATGCCGCCGCGCCCGATGTCCTCGTCTGTGTGAATATCGCTGCCTGCGATGAGATATAAATCATGATCCAGCGCGAATTTGATCGCCTTTTGATTTTGTGACACGTGACGGGGGTGCGTGTTGACGACCTCGATCCCGTGGTAGCAAACCGGCTCGATGGGTTGCAGATTGTAGCGATAGGGGTGTGCCTGAAACACCATGAAGCCATGATGATCCATAAGCTGAAAGAACTCCTGATATTGCAAATAATAAAGCTGCGGATGATCGCGCAGAAATTCTTCGCTCATACCATAGACTAAAAAGTCGCTGCCGATATCGTCGGACTCATGTTTTTTGATACACAGTTCCATTGCCATCATGACCTTTAAATCTGTGCCTTGCGCATATTTTTTTGCGGTGAGGTAACCGGACATAAAATGGTCGATTTTCTTTTGCCAATCCATGTGGCGCATGGGCTCCATGTGCTCGAAAACGCCGCTGTGATAGTGATCGGTCAGGAACATATAACGGTATCCTGCCTCCACCATACCTTCCACAAGATACTTTGCGGGAATGCGGGAGCAGGGGCTGACTTCCTGCGTATGACAATGTGTTTCTGCCTGATAAAGTTTCATTTGATTCTCCTTGACAACGCGCAAAATACTGCGAGATCCCTGTGGTCTGCCGAAAATCATGACGTTTCGGCACTAATCTTATTATACCACGAATGCTGCGGACATGTTGCACTTTTTGATGAAAAACAGGTATAATAGAGGGCGTAAAGTTTTAAATTTTTGTAACATGGAGAGGAAAGACGATGCAAGTTTATTATCGAATCAGCCCCAGCAACAATCCGCACGTTACACTGGCGGAGGAGGAAGCCATACTCAACCATATCGCGCCCGGTGAGATCGTGATGCACTTATACACGCATACGGACAGCATCATTGTGGGAAAAAATCAAAACGTTTGGGCAGAATGCAAGCATGAGAAATTACATGCGGACGGCGGACTGCTGGCACGCCGTATCTCCGGCGGGGGTGCGGTATTCCATGACATGCACAACCTGAATTTTTCGTTTATTGTGGATCGTGAGGCTTACGATTTACATCGACAGTTGAAGGTTATTTTAGATGCCGTTCAGACGTTTGGCATCGATGCTGCTTTTTCGGGACGAAACGACATTCTTGCAGACGGCAGAAAGTTTTCCGGAAATGCGTTTTGTTACCGCAAGAATGGTGCGTTTCATCATGGCACCATTCTCATCAATACGGACATGCAAAAGCTGGCACAATATTTGGAGGTGCCGAAGGAAAAGATCGAATCCAAGGGAATTGCATCTGTGCGATCGCGCGTGGTCAATCTTTGTGAGCTTGCGCCGGAATTGACTCCGCAGAAGATGGAAGAGGCATTGATCCGCAGTTTTTGCGCGGAATACGGCGAAGTGAAACCGTTGGACTTTACGCCTGAGCTGGAAGCGGAAACGCAGCGGCTGGCGGAACGCAATGCAAGTTGGGATTGGCGATTTGGGCAATCGCCGCAATTTGACATTACCATCAAAACGCGCTTTGACTGGGGCGGCATCGAGCTGCTGCTGTCTTTGAAGGATGCGGCCATTACACAAGCGCAGCTTTATTCGGATGGCATGGACGCGGACTTCCTTGCCGCGCTGCCCGAAACACTCGTTGGCTGCACATTCCGTGCCGATGCGCTTTGTGAACGACTGCGGTGCATTCCGGTAAATGAGGAGCAGCGTAAGATGATTGACGATTTGTGTGCATATTTCATGGACAAAGGTTATTGAGCGGCTTTAATCTTGCTATATGCGCGAGTGGAACAGCACCTTTTGGAGCGATGCAATCTCTCTGATTGGTGCATGGAAAGAGAGGATTCGTGCCTTTTTTTGAGGTATTCTGGCAGCAAGGAGTTGATTTTATGGACTGGTGTGCGCAACTAAACCAAGCAATCAATTATATTGAAGAAAATTTGACGAACGAGATTGATTATGACGCGCTTGCAAAAATTGCCTGTTGTTCGACCTATCATTTTCAGCGAATGTTTGCGTATATGGCGGACGTTTCCTTATCGGAGTATATTCGTCGCAGGCGGATGTCGAAAGCGGCGGTGGACTTGCAAAACGGTGAAAATAAAATCGTTGATGTCGCGTTAAAGTATGGCTATGATTCCCCAACTGCGTTCAATCGAGCTTTTCAAAGTGTGCATCAAATTGCGCCGTCGCGCGTTCGGCAGGGCGGTTGCGTGAAGGCGTTTCCCAAAATCAGCTTCCAAATCTCAATCAAAGGAGCAGAGGAAATGGATTACAGGATTGAAAAGAAAGATGCCTTTCGCATTCTAGGCATAAGCGCGCCGTTGGAACAGGAGGTGGAGAAAAATTTTGCTGCGGTGCCGCAAATGTGGCAAAAAGCGGCGATGCAGGGCATAATTCCCAGGCTGGCAGGGCTGATGGACGGTGAGCCGCAAGGTGTGCTGGGGGTGAGCGTCTGCAACGAGCAGGAAGCATGGAGATATTTTATTGCGGTGGCAAGCGAGCGGCCGGCGGAGGGCGGCTTTGAAGAATATGTTGTTCCTGCAGCGACATGGGCCGTTTTCTCCGGAAGCGGCACGGGGCAATCGATACAGGAGCTGGAAAAGCGCATTGTGACGGAATGGCTGCCGACATCGGGATATGAGTACGCGAATGCACCCGACGTAGAGGTCTATCTTGACCCGGATCCGAACCAGACAATGTATGAAGTATGGATTCCGGTTGTGCAGAAATAGTGCAAATTTGAAGTCTGTTTATGCGTAAATTATGATAATATGAAAAAAAGAGACGGATGTTTCAACTTGAATGGAACATCCGTCTTTGGCATTCACGGAAATAATTTGCTATCGCATGAGCCAATCCGGCGCGTAGATTTGCTTGATGCCATTGTGTGAGATGACAGGCTCCGAATCCAGCGTTAGCAATGTTTTGGGATTGTGGTCGCCCACTGCCGCGAGTGGAGCGAGGCCCTTTTTCAGCACAGCGGGATCCTGAACACTTGGCACGACCTGAAAATATTCCGTGCCATCGCTGTTTGTGGCAACAAAGTGCACCTCCATATTACGTACCTTGCCGATGGAGACAGTGTAGCCGCGTCGCAAAAGCTCTAAGAACACGGTGTTCTCTAAGATTTGAGCAGCGGAGGGCTGATGTGTACCCAGTGCGGCTTGAACCAATCGAAGGTCGGCGGCGTAATATTTATCGCCAGTCTTGAGCTGTTGCTTGCTCTTGATGTCGAAGCGACTGATTTTGTAAAACAACAGGCTTTGCGTCAGAGTATCCAAATAATTCTCTGCGGTATGCACCGAAATTTTGCGACCTGTGGAAGTCAAAGACCCGGCAATTTTGTTGATGGAGCACTGCGAGCCGATGCTTGTGTACAGCAAGCGAACCATGTGCATCAACAAATCCGGATCAGGGAATTTGCGCAACACAAGCATACCACGAAGCAGTACGGAATCAAAGAATGCGCGAAGGTATTCTGATTGTATGGACGCATCCGGCAGGTGCAGCGCGGCGGGAAGCGTGCAGGTTTGAGCATATGCCTCGTAATCAATCTCCTGCATGGATACATACTCGCTCAGCGACAGCGGCAGCATGTGAATTTGCGCACGACGCTCCGGAGGGAGCGTATCAAACAGGTTTGTATGTGACGCGGTGAGGTAGACATCGCAATTTTTTTTGAAATACAATCCGTCGATTGCCTTTTGAAAAACGGAAAGTTTTTGCATATCTAGTAGGAAAATATAGTTCATTTGATCGGGGCACAGTTTTTGCTGAATATAGTCAAAAAGTTTTTTGTTGGTTGTGAGGTGGGCACTGGATTCCTCTTCAAAGGGAATGGTGATGATCTGCTGCGGCTGTACGCCCTGTGCGAGCAGATATTCCTGATATTGCTCAACCAGTGCTGCTTTTCCGCATTTGCGAATGCCTGTAATAACTTTAATCAGGCGATCGTCACGAAAACGAATCAGTTGCTTGAGGGGTTCTGTTCTTGCAATCATGGAGCCTCCTAGAATAAAACAAGCGTTATGGCGACTGCGCATAACGGAGCAAAAAAGGATGGGTTGCTTATGCTATTAAAGATACAAGATATGCAGAGGAATGTCAAGTTTTTGTAAATATATTGCAAAAAATATTTAACGCGTGGGAAACTATGAATTTTTGGTTGAAAATGATGCCGATATGTATGGCTTGTTTGAGCGAAAGCCGCTTTTTTATGCTGCTCGCGTGAGCGGATTTGCGCAGGAAACTGGTTGCGCGCAGCAATGAAACATGATATACTAAGTCTAGTTTATTCTCGCGGAAAACGAGTGTATGTTCCCGCGAGCTTTTCAATACATTGGGGAGAGTTTTTATGAGCGACCATGTGAACCGGTACATCAGAGAAATTACATCCCTAGATTTATCTGTGATTCGCTTTCCCGGCGGGATTGCGATTTGTAAATACGACGCGGAATTTACCATTTTAGAAGCGGATCAACCCTATCTTGATCTGGTTGGCTTTTCCAGACAACAGATGTGGCAACAGTTTGAGAACAAAGGGATCAGATTGATTCATCCTGATGACGTGAAAGTGACGATGCCGGACTTTAAGCGCCAGATTGAACAGAGCGAAGATCAGTCTTTTTGGTTGCAAAGCAGATATTTGCATGCGGATGGACAATATCATCTGACCAATTTCAGTGGGCGGTTGTTCTACCGTGAGGATACGGGCGAGCCGCTGGTTTCGTTTGTGGTTTGCGACGCATCCGAAAAAGACGCCGCAGAGCACGAATTGCGCAAGGAACGCAGTTTTAACCAACTGATTTCGGAGCTGACGGAGGACACTTTTTTTGATTATGATGTGCGCACGCTGACCATACGATATTCCAAAAATTTTGCGGACTGGATGGGGCTGGACGAGGTGATCTACAACTATCCGGAATCCATCATTCAAATGGGCTTAGTGGCGCCTGAAAGTTTTGATTTTTTTTATAAAGAGATAGAGAACAAACCAGAAGGCGCATTAGGCGACGAAGTGCACTTGATTTCCCGTACGGGTGAAAATCGCTGGTATAACGTATTTTATCGCAATATTACCGATCACATGGGCGAGGTGGTGCGCGTGGTGGGCAAAATGAATGACATCACAAAGCAGCACATCCGCATTGACGAACTGACGCAAAAATCGCAACGCGATCAGTTGACCAGCCTTTACAACAAAATGACAACGGAATATTTGATCCGCGAAGCGCTGAAGATGCGGCGGGAATATGATGAAAAGTTTGCGCTGATGATCATTGATTTAGATAATTTTAAAGATATCAATGATCGCCTGGGGCATTTATACGGTGACATTGTTCTAACAAAGCTGGGCAAAAAGCTGAAGGCGGTGTTTCGCTCGGAAGATATTGTGGGGCGCATCGGCGGAGATGAGTTTTTTGTTTTTCTGACGCACTATGGGAGCCGGGATGTGCTAAAGGCGAAGGCGCGCGAGGTGTGCCGATTGTTTGAGCATGTTTACAATGAAAACGGCGCGGTGGTGAATATCTCCGCCAGTATCGGAATTGCCTGTTGCCCGGAGCATGGCGATAATTATGACACTTTGTACAAAAACGCGGATGCTGCGCTTTATACGGCGAAGGAGCGCGGCAAGAATATGTTTGTGGTTTACGATGATGGCATCAACCCCAACTATTGCCCTGCGCGGACGGAGATCGATGTACAAAATGTCGCGCACAAGGGATTTGACGATAATCGAGCGGAATACATCTTTCGCATGATGTACAGTGCGAGCGACGCGGAGGAATCTGTACGGCGTGCGCTGCGTATGACAGCAGAGCAATTTGAATTCGGACGGGCTTATATCTTTGAATTTGACGAGGCGAACCATACATTTTCCAGTACGTTTGATTGGTGTGCGCCGCAGTGCAACCCCATAGAGCGGGAGCTTCCGGCGGAGCTATGCGAGAAGATTGCGGAGAGCATTCGAGAGACGGGTATTTGTGTGTTTCGAGGTGAGGAGGAAACCGGGCAATGGACATTGATGCGCGAGCAGGGAGTTTGCTCGAGCGTGATGTTTGCGTTGAAGGACGCAGAGAAACTGTGCGGATTCATCGGATTTGATGATTGTGCATGCGCGCGGGATTTTTCTGTCAAGGAGCTGGATGAAATTTCCACCATCTGCCACATCTTAGGCACATTTTACACCAAGCACCGCTCCGCAGAAGCGGAGCAGAAAAGCAATCAGATGTTGTCGGCTATTATGGAAAACATCGAAGGATTTGTGTATGTGGTGGATCAGCAAAATTATCGAGTCCTGTATGAAAACAAGCAGTTGAAGCTGCTGACAAAACGCGCATGTGCGGGAAGGGTCTGCTATGAAGCGTATATGCACCGCGATCAGCCGTGCGAAATCTGTCCACTGACAGAGCTGAAGCAGAGTGGGAAACAAAAGCACTCGGTTCAGATTTACAATGAGGAATATGGCTTGACGACGGTGACGATGGGGTCCAGAATTGATTGGACCAATGATGAGCATGCTTATTTGATCAACAGCATTGATTTGACGGCTTTTGGGCGGGGTGCGGCGTCTGATGAGGACTGAACTTTTTCCGCTTGTGTGCGTCAAATGTTTGTTATATAATAGAATACAGATTCAGTGAATTAGACAATGGAGCCGGCCAAGCGCGGTGCGCTTGATCGTTTTGCCGGTATTAAGGATGAAGCGGTTTACATATTTTGACCGAGAGGCGCATCGGATATGGAGGCGTTTTTCTTGGTAAATCTTACTTAAACGATTAAAAGACTGCATAGGAGGAAAGAGAATGAAGTTTGGAATGAATTCGTTGGCTTGGCAATCGCCGTTTTCTGACGCGATGGGGCAGTTTAAAAAGGCAAAGGAATTTGGCTGCGATATCTATGAAATTGCGGTAGAGGATTTTTCAACCATTGACGTGGCGGGAATCCTTGCGGCAAAGGCGGAGACAGGCATTGAAACGCCTACCATTTGTGGTGCGTTTGGGGAATCGCGGGATATTTCTTCGGAAAATGAGGAGTTCCGCAAGATTGGTGTGCAGTATATTAAGGACTGCGTGGATTTTGCTGCGAAGATCGATTGCAAGGTGATTGCGGGTCCGCTGTACTCTGCGGTAGGCAAAGCGCGGCAGACAACAGAGGACGAAAAAAATCGCCAATGGGACTGGGCGGTGGAAAACATGAAGCTGTTGGCGCAATATGCGCAAGACAAGGGAATCAAGCTGGCGGTAGAACCGCTGAACCGCTTTGAAACAGACTTCATCAACACGGTGGAGCAGGGCATGGAGCTGATCACACGCGTGGGATATGACAACGTAGGCTTTTTGTTGGATACTTTCCACATGAATGTGGAGGAGGCGAACATCCCGGCGGCGATTCGTTTGGCGAAAGGGCGTATTATGGATTTCCACACCTGCGCCAACAACCGTGGAACACCGGGTGAGGACAACTTTAACTGGGAGGCGATTCGTGATGCGTTGCGTGATGCGCAATATGATGATTACTGCTTGATTGAATCCTTTACGCCGGACTGTAAGGAAATTGCCAAGGCTGCCTCTGTGTGGAGACCGTTCGCGGAGTCGCCGGAGGCCATTGCGAAGAATGGATTGCCTTTCCTGCGCAAGGTGTTTGGTGCGTAACGAAAGGGATACAGCATTTGGATGTAAGTAAGTTGAAGTTCTTTTCTTTTTGGAAAAAAAGAAAAGAACCAAAAGAAAAACCAAATCAGTTGGCATTGAAATGAGAATGAAGGGAGCTTGCACCATTTATGAAATTCGCCCACGTACCAGTACCAAGTAGCTTTCTTCTTTGCCCATTTGAAGCCCAATTCCTTCAAATATCTTTGTGTTTGCGCCAGCCGCAAAGTATTTTCCAAACAAAAAGACCCCGATGTCGCATTTGACTTCGGGGTCGGCGTTTGCTTGGCTACTTCACACTCACTTTACATCTTGCTTGCACCTTGCTGCCGTCTGCAGCGGTTGCGTAGATGTAGACCGTGCCTTTTTTCAAGCCCTTGACCACGCCTTTACTGCTGACTGCGGCAATTTGGGGATTGCTGCTTTTCCATACCAGCTTCTTGCTGCTGGCATTAGCAGGAGCGACGGTTGCTTTGAGTGTAACCGTCTTTTTGAGCTTCACCGTCGCGCGGCTGGGCAACGTGACTTTCTTGACGGGCTGGATGACGGTAATCTTGCAGGAAACCTTCTTGCCGCTGCCGTCCGTTGCCTTCGCTGTGATGATTGCACTGCCTTTGTTCACTGCTACAACGCGACCCTTGGAATTGACTGTGGCAACATTTTCGTTGCTGCTTTCCCATGTTAAGGCGCGGTTTGTTGCATTGCCGGGCGCGACCGTTGCCTTGAGCGTTGCGGTTTTTCCCACATAGGTTTTGAAGGTTTTCGCGTTAAGCTTCATTCCCGTGATGGGTCTAAGTGACGGATTGACTGCAATGGTACATTTGGCAACTTTGCCGCTGCCATCCTGCGCCGTTGCCGTGATGGTGACCTTGCCTTTCGCAAGCCCCTTGACCACGCCTTTGCTGTCCACTTTTGCTATTTTGGGATTGCTGCTTGACCACGTCACCTTTTGATTGCTGGCGTTGGCGGGCAACACATCCAAGGAAAGCGCAAGGCTACGTCCCTTACCAATGGTTGATTTGGAAGGGGAGATCATCAGTTTTGTGACAGGCTGCGTTATCGTAACGGTGCAACCCGCCGTCTTGTTGCCGTCAGCCGTGGCGACGGTGATGGTTGCTGTACCGGGCGCATTTGCCGTCACAGTGCCGTTTGCCACGCTTGCCACCGCCGGATTGCTGCTTGACCATGTGACCGCCTTATTGGTGGCGCTTGCAGGAGCGACAGTTGCCGTCAGTGTTTCGCTCGCGCCCACCGTAAGGGTGGTGGCGGATTTGTTGAGGGATACGCCTGTGACGGGCACAGTTGCGGCCTTTACGGTTACGACGCAACCCGCCGTCTTGTTGCCGTCTGCTGTGGTGACGGTGATGGTTGCCGTACCGGGTGCGTTTGCTTTCACAGTGCCATTTGTTACGCTTGCCACCGCCGGATTGCTGCTTGACCATGCGACCGCTTTGTTGGTGGCATTCGCAGGGGCGACGGTTGCCGTCAGTGTTTCGCTCGCGCCTACCGTAAGGGTGGTGGCGGATTTGTTGAGGGAAATAGATTGCACAGAGCCAATTCTTGCGAATTTTGCAACAGCGTATCTATGATAAAACCCACCGATGACGTAAGATTCTTTCAAAAAAAGACTCGGTTCATTTGATATCAGGTTTCCTGCCTCATCATAGAAACCAACAAATTCATACCCCGACTTGGGCCGAGCCGTTAAGTACAGACTCAGTACCGGTGCTCCAATCGAAAGAAATCCTTCGTCATTTTCTGCAATATAGTTTACGGGTTTCCCCAAAAACTGACCACTAATTCTTGTCATTTTACTGCAATCCAAAAATCTCAGATCTTGATTCCACATTAATTGCGAGAAGGCATGATTCCCGCAACTCAAGCGATTTAGGGCGGTATTTTTACTGAGATCCAGATCAACAAGCGGATTGCTTTCGCAGGACAGAGAAGTTAATGCTGTGTTATTGCTCACATCGAGGTTGGTGAGCTGATTATTACTGCAATCCAAATCAATCAACGCCATGTTGCTGCTTACATTTAGGCTGGTGAGCTGATTATTACTGCAATCCAAATCAGTCAACGCCGTGTTGCTGCTTGCATTTAGGCTGGTGAGCTGATTATCACTGCACCACAAATCAGTCAACGCCGTGTTGCTGCTTACATTTAGGCTGGTGAGCTGATTATCACTGCACCACAAGTCAGTCAACGCCGTGTTGCTGCTTACATTTAGGCTGGTGAGCTGATTATCTCTACAATCCAAATCAGTCAACGCCGTGCAACCGCTGACATTTAGGCTGTTCAATCTATTGCCCCAACACTGCAACTCGGTCAATGCTGTGAGACCACTTACGTCTATGCTTTGTAATGCATTTATCGAATCCCATACCCCGTCGATATTCAAGCTGGTCAATGCCGCACAAGCGCGCAAATCCAAATTACCCACCAGTTGTATGTTTCTCCCGGATATGTTTCTCCAAAATATTTCTGTGATTCGCCCATCCATATCCCATGCAATATTGAACCATGTGCCAGGAGCATCCACTATATATCCCAATTTTTGCGCGTTGGTCTCACCCTGTGCGTCTGCTTGCACCAAAAACGCTTGGATTGCGGCAACGTCAGAGGCATTATAATTTCCCACCAATGGCTGCATCGGCATATCATCGGGCATTGCGTCGGGCGAAGGGGATACACTCGGTGCCGCCGTTGGCTGCGCACTGGGTTGCGCGCTCGGCTCGGCTGTGGGCACGTCCGTAGGCTCAACTATGGGTTCCGCTGTTGGCTCCGTTGTAGGCTCGACAGGCGGCTCAACCGTCGGCTCAACCGTCGGTTCGATGGTCGGCTCTTCGCTGGGCAAAACAGTTGGCTGGGCAGTTGGTTCAACCGTGGGTTCCTCGCTGGGTAAAACCGTCGGCTCGGTTGATACTTCCGCACTTGGTTGCTCTGGGAGTGCGGTTGATTGCTCCGTTACCGGTGGGTTTGCCGATGGGTCTGCACTTTGTGCAAACGCCACATTCGGCAGAATCATTGTAACGGCAAAAACCAACACAATGAGCAGTGATGTAATACGTTTTTTCATGATGAAATTCCCTCCGCTTTTTCTTGAAATTAATCGAGTACAAATGTGCTGTGATAACTGACTTGTGTTTAATGTTAGTGTAACATGTGGGCATCACATGCGCAACTATTTTGTTATGTAATACCTAATATACCAAATCAGTTATTCCTGCTATAATTTTGTTAGGTGATAACTAATATTATGAGAAGATGTGAATTTGACAGTGAAATCTATGACACCATAAGAAGAAACATTAAGAAATATAGAAAGATGAGAAACATGACATCTGCGCAGCTGGCGGAGTGTGTCGAGTTATCGCATGATTTTATTCGGCAGATTGAGAGTGAAAAAGCTCGGTATAACTTCTCTGTAGAGACATTTTATAGGATTTCTGTTGCCTTGGGTGTCAGTTTGGATAAGTTGATTAAAAAGTAAAAGAAATGTCATAGGGGGATTTATGAACAGTGATCAGAAACAACATTGAATTAATGGATTGTGTGGATTCCTGGCGCTGTAACGAAGCGCAATGGCGAGGATGCAAGCAACTGGAAAGGCGCAGCTTTGAAACTGCGCCTTTTGTATATTTTCTAGTCTAATGAGAATACATAGCGGGTATGCTGGGTGTAGGCGTCGCCTGCGCGAAGCACCGGTGAAGGGAAATTTGTGTGGTTGGGCGCATCGGGAAAGTTCTGCGCTTCCAGACACAGCCCGCAGTACTTGCCATAGCTGCGGCCATTCTTACGGATGCGTTCGCCGTGCGAATTTTGACCGGTGTAAAGCTGCACAGCGGGTTGATCGGTGTAGAAGTCAAGCCGCCGACCCGAGGCGGGATCGCGCAGCGTGGCGCGAAGTTGGTAGGTGGCGGAGTCGAAAACCAAATTATTGTCGTAGCCGCCGCCGTATGCAAGCAGGGCATCGCTTTGGCGGTTGCCTACGCGCTGCTGGGTGCGAAAATCCAGCGCAGTGCCTGTAATATCCGCGATTTCACCTGTGGGAATCAAGCCGCTGTCTACGGGTGTGAAACGCGCGGCATCCACCCAAAGCACGTGATCGTTGACTTCAAGCGCGTCTGCGCTTAGGTTAAAGTAACTATGATTGGTCATATTAATGATGGTATCTTGGTCGCAAACGGCATGATACTGCAAATCGATCGCGTTATCCTCGGTGAGTGTGACGGTGAAGGTGACATCGAGATTGCCGGGGTAATGCTCCTCGCCGTCTGCGCTGTGATACTGCAATACGAGCGATTCGTTTTGGACTTGCGCATTCCAAATGCGTTTGCCATAGCCTGTGGGACCACCATGCAAATGATTTTCGCCGTTGTTGCAGGCGAGCTGATAGTCCTTGCCATTCAAGGTGAAGCGTCCTTTACCGATGCGGTTGGCATAGCGCCCGATGGTGCTGCCCAGCGAGGGATGCCCTGCCAGATAATCGTCAATGGAATCCAGCCCCAAAGCGACGTCTGCCATGTTGCCGTGCTGATCCGGCACGATGATGGAGGTGATGGTGGCGCCGTAATTGGTCAGGCGCAGGCGCATACCGCTTAGATTGGTGAAATCAAACCAGAAGATGTCGCCATCCGGCGTTTGCTTTGCTAATGTTTGCGTAATCATGTGTGTACTCCTTATGTTACAGAGGAAGATCGAACATCAGATCGCCAATGTCCGAGAGTGCATCCGTTGCCTTGCGATATACGGGCAACAGGAGATCGTATTTTGCCTTGTTTTGCGGATCGGGTGCGTTTTTGCTGGCAAGCTCGTGAATATCGTCGATGCGCGAGAAGTCCTGCCACATGCCGCACCCCACTGCCGCGATTGCCGCTGCGCCAAGCGAACCGGCATCCTGACCGATGTTGGTGCGCAGAATGTCCATACCGTAGATATCGGCAAAAATCTGCATCCACAGCGGACTATTGGTGCCGCCGCCCACAAATAGCATTTCGTTTGTCAACGCAGTCATTTTCTTGAGATTATCCAGCGCAATTCGCAACGCAAACGCGATGCCCTCCATAGAGGCACGAATCAGGTCGCCTTGTGTGTGTTTGAGATCCAGCCCCACGAACGCGCCGCGCACGTTGGGGGTTTTGTCAGCGCCCGCGCCGCCCGCAAGGCTGGGGTTGAACAACAATTTATGCGCGCCGACGGGGGAAGCCGCCGCAAGCTCGTTCATTTTATCGTAGGGCTTGGATTCGTTTTGCAGGATATCCTTACACAATTCGTTGCGCACCCACTGAAAAGAGGAGCCGGCCGCAAAGATGGAGGTGGCGGAGGCGTACATCCCCGGAATGATGTGAGCGAACACAAAGGGAGACATTTGCGCGTCCAGCACGGGTTCGCTGCTGGTGACGGCAATCCAAGAGGAGGAGCCGAGCGAGGTATACACCCGCCCTTCCGCGATACCCCGTGCACCCAGCGCCATGCAGGAATTGTCCACACCGCCGCAGGCGACTTCGATGCCTGCCGGAAGCCCGATGGCGCGAGAAGCCTGTTCTGTTAATGTGCCGACGATGTCGGTGGATTCCAAGATAGGCGGGAAAATTTCAGCGGGTAATTTCATTTGCGCCATGAGGTCGTGATCGAACGCGCGCGCTTTTAGATCGTAAAATCCGCTGCCGGAAGCATACGAATGATCGGTTGCTTTTGCTCCGGTGAGCAGGAAATTGATATAGTCCTTGGTGCCCAGCACACAAGCGATGCGCGAGAACATTTCCGGCTCGTGGTTTTGATACCACATCAACTTGAAGGCAGAATACATGGATTCTGTGAAGCCGTTGCCTGTTTTGAGGTACCAGCGATCGCGTCCATAACCGGAGAGAAATGCTTCTGCCTCGTCGTGCGCGCGCATATCCGACCAAATGGGAACGGATTCGCGCAACAGTTGATCCGTTTCGTCCAGCGGAACCACGCCGAGGCTATGCCCCGAGATTGCCAATGCCTGAATATCGTCGGCACTGACGGGAGACTGCGCGAGCAGCTTTTGTGTGCTGATGCAGATGGCATTCCACCAGTCTGCGGGTTTTTGCTCGTGCCAGCCGACGTGCGGGTAATGCGTGGGATACGCTTCAAATGTGAAGCAGAGCGCCTGTCCGTCCGCGCGGTACAGTGACGCTTTGATGCCGCCTGTTCCAAAATCATATGCAATCAAATGTTGTTTCATAGTGTTCCCCTTATGTGAATGAAATAATAGAAAATCTGTAAGTGCGCTGTCTTGTGGCGCAGATGTTTTTTTGGATCGTACCAAACGTATAAGATCATTATAATAGATTTGCACTTGCGAATCAAACAAAAAATGAGAAAAAGAGCGATTGGCAATGCGAAATCGGTAAAAATGGCTTTGTTAAAGGAAATAAAAGAACGCTGCATAGATAGCGGACGCGTTTTGTCAGGAAAAAATAACAAAACGATAATGAAAAAAGGAACGAAATGCGTGTTGAAATTTGCGGAAAGATATAATATAATAACAAACAAAAGAAACTGACAACGGGGAAAAGACAAAACCGTAACATTCTTCTGATGGGGGATAAGGGTTTTGTGACCGCCTGTTGGAGCAGACGGCCGTTCAAACGGCAAACGCAGATTCCAAAGTAAAATGAGATAGAAATGACGCGATTCGCTGATAGGAGGAAAACAATGGCAGCATATCTTTTGGGTGTAGATATTGGCACGCAGGGTACGAAGGTGATTTTATTTGATGCGCAGATGAACTTGGTTGCGGATGGATTTGAGGCATCCAACCTCATCAGCCCCAAACCGGGTGTGGTGTGGCAGGAGGCGGACGACATCATTGGTTCGGTCGCGCGCACGATTCGTCAAGCGATCGAGAAGGCGGGCATTGATGCCAAGCAGATTGCTGCGGCGTGTGTGGATGGGCAGATGGCGGGCATCATGGGCGTAGACAAGCAGGGTAACGCCGCTACCTATTACGATTCGTGGCTGGATACCCGTTGCAATAAGCAAATGAAGCAGATGCGTGAACGGGCGGGGAAGCGTGTGACGGAAATTACGGGCGGACCCATCACCTACACGCACGGCCCCAAGATCCTTTGGTGGAAAGAAGAACAGCGCGAGGCATACGACAAAATTTATAAGTTTGTGCTACCGCACGGTTTTGTGACAATGCAGATGTGCGGGCTTTCCGGCGACGAGGCGTATTTTGACTATACCTGTCTGCAATATTCCGGTTTTGGCGACAACCTAAACAAACAATGGTCGGATGAGCTGCTGGCGACCTTCGACATTGCGAAAGACAAGATGGCGCGCATTGCGTCGCCCTTTGAGATCGTGGGCAAGGTGTGCAAGCAGTTTGCGCAGCAGAGCGGCATGGCGGAGGGAACGCCTGTGGTTGCCGGGATGGGGGACACGGCTTCCTCGGTCTTTGGCAGCGGCATGGTACAGCGTGGTATGGTGCAGGACATTGCGGGTACTGCTTCCGTGCTGTGTTGCGTGGTGGACGCATATCAGCCGGACACGGAATTTGAAACCATGACCATGATGCGCTCGCCCATTGACGGAACATGGTTTCCGCTGGCGTACATCAACGGCGGCGGCATGTGTGTGCGCTGGTTCCGTGACAATTTTACGGGAAATCCGGCGGCAAGCTATGATGAATTGCAAGCCGAGGCGCAGCGCGTTGACGCGGGCAGTGAGGGCGTGATTTTTGTACCGCACTTTGCCGGGCGCGTATTGCCGCAGAATCCTTATGTGAAGGGAAGCTTTGTGGGCTTGGATTGGAAGCATACGCGGGGGCATTTGTATCGCGCGGTGCTGGAAGGAATCGGATATGAATACGCATACTATTATGACGTATTGAAAAAGCTGTTTCCTGATGTTTCCTTTGAGCGGTTGTACAGTTTGGGCGGCGGTGCAAAGAGCGCGCTGTTCAGCCAGATTAAGGCGGATATTTTGGGGATTCCCGTTTCCACCTTTGCCATGGGTGAAACGGCGCTGGTGGGAGATGCCGCGGTGGCGGGAACTGCGGTGGGCATTTTTGAAGATTGCACCAAGCCGCTTGCGCAGGCAATGCAGGAGAACCGCCGGTTTGCGCCGGATGAAAACAAACACGCGATATACCGTCCGTTTGCGATGGAATATCGCAACGTAATCCGTGCGCTGGAAAGTGTATACAAAAGTGGGGTATATGGCATTGAGTAAGAAACAAGAGGAAAGCTTTTTTGCGGAGGAGCGCCGCGATCGCATTCTGCAAATTGTAAATGCGAGCGATAAGACGACGGTTGCGGAACTGTGCGAGACTTTTTCTGTCTCCCCGGCGACCATTCGCAACGATTTGCGTGATTTGGAGGAGAGTGGATTGTTGAAGCGCACGCATGGCGGCGCGATTTCCAACAAGCGCATCAATTTCGAGCATAACGCATACCAAAAAGAGGTGGAAAACATTGCGGCAAAGCGCGCCATTGCGCAGATTGCCGTGGCGTATGTGAATGAAGGGGACACCATTGCGATCGACACGGGAACAACGACGTTTGAATTTGCCAAGCTACTGACCGAGTTTCAGAACTTGAATGTGGTGACCAACGATTTGCAGATTGCCGCATTTCTGGAACAGAACTCTGCTGTGAAAATCATTTTTGCAGGGGGAGAAATCCGGCGTAATTTTCACTGCACCATTGGACAGAAGGCCATTGAGGCGATTGCGGATTTGAGTGTGGATCGCGTCTTTATGGCTGCGAACGGCGTAAGCGTCAAGCGTGGCATCACCACGCCGGATATTGATACGGCGAATGTAAAGGAACGTATTGCGCGGATGGGAGACGAAGTGATTTTGCTGGCGGACAGCACCAAACTGGATCGTGTTTCTTTCGTGCGATTTGCAGACACGGAGCAGATGGATGTGCTGATCACGGACGATGCTGCGGATGCGGACTTTTTGGAGAAGGTGCGCGGAGTAGGCGTGCTGGTGGAACTGTGCAAGGCGGGTAAATAGCGCGCGAAGGGATTTGGGCTCTTGTCAAAAGGGTGGAGCGTTTTCTGTACGGATTCCGATCGAAGGATGCACCGTTAGGCGCACAGAACAGGTGCTGTTTGAGTGCTTGGAAGGGCGCGATTAGTATGTTTTTTCAAAAGAAGCGCTAAGGATTGGCGCTGCACCGATGGAACGAATGCAGTCGTGAAATTTAAGGAAAAGATTTGCGTAGGCAGACGAAAAGCAACAAAAAACACTTGAAATCAACAATAAACGATTGTATAATGATGACAAACGAAAATGCTGCAATCAAACAAAACATCATGAGCGTGAGAGGATTGCGGCGGATAAGGAGTAATGAATGAAAGAAGTTGGCGTTTGTTTGATTGGCGCGGGACGTGCGGGCATGATCCATGCGAACAATTTTAAGAACAAGGTTGCGGGTGCGCACATGGAGGCCGTGGTGGATGCTGTGGAGGAAGTGGCGAAAAGCGCAGCGCAGGAATTGGGCATTACGAAATATTACACCGATTATAAGGCGGTGTTGTCTGACCCCGATGTACATGCGGTGGTGGTCGTTTCGCCTACCAATTTGCATAAGGGGATTGTGGTGGACTGCGCGCGCGCAGGGAAACACATTTTTTGTGAGAAACCGATGGCGATGGATGTGGCAGAGTGCCAAGAGATGATCGACGCCTGTGATGAAGCGGGGGTTGCGTTGCAAATCGGATTCATGCGTCGGCATGACGAAAGCTTTATGGAAGCCAAGCGGCAGATTGACGCGGGTGAGATCGGTGATGTGGTGTATGTGCGTTCCTGCACACGCGGCCCCAGCCAGCCGCGCGAATGGATGTACGACATTAAAAAGTCCAACGGCATTCTGGCGGAACTGAACAGCCATGATATCGACTGCGTCCGTTGGTTGGTCGGCAGCGATTTTGACACGATGCACGTGAGCGCAGGAAACTATCGCAGCAAAGAGGTTTCCGCGGATTTTCCGTATTATTATGATAACGTGGTACTGTCCGGCAAATTTGAAAACGGTGTGCAGTATGCCATTGATGGCGCGGCATATGTGAAATACGGCTATGATGCGCAGGTGGAAGTGCTGGGAACCAAAGGCGTGATCCGTGTGATGCGTCAAGAGGGTAACGGCGTACAGACGGTGACGGCGGAGGGCGGCATGCAGCGCGCTTTTGTAAAAAGCTGGATGAACCTGTTCAAAGACGCTTATTTAACGGAGGATGTGCACTTCATTGACTGTGTGCGCAACGGCAAGACACCCTGCGTGACGGGCCGCGACGGATTAATGGCAGTCAAGGTGGTGGAAGAAGCGAACGCGATGGTGATTGCGCAGGTTGATGCGGAAAAGGGGAAATAGTATGTTAGCACTCAAACTATATGGAAAAAATGACATCAGGCTGACGGAAGTGCCTGTGCCGGAAATCAACGATCAGGAGATTTTACTCAAGCTGGATGCGGCGGCAGTATGCGGCACAGACATTCGCATGTGGCAGAACGGATATAAGAATGTGGACGAGACGCACCCGCTGGTGTTGGGGCACGAAGCGGCGGGCACCATTGCCAAGGTGGGCAAGTGCGTTGAATTTTACCAAGAGGGGATGCAGGTTGCCATTGCGCCGAACATCGGCTGCGGCATTTGCGACCGCTGTGTGAGCGGCGCGCCGCATTTGTGCGACACTTATCAGGCGTTTGGCATCAATATGGACGGCGCGTTTGCAGAATATATGGTGGTACCGGAGAAGGCGATCCGTCAGGGGAACTTGATGCTGTTGCCGGAGGGTGTGACGCCGGCTGCGGCTGCGCTTAACGAGCCTCTTTCCTGTGCGTACAATGGCTTTTTGAAGTGCAACGTACAGCCGGGCGAATTTGCACTGGTGGTGGGTGCGGGCCCGATCGGGCTATTCCATGCGATGCTGCTGAAAATGGCAGGAGCAGCGAAGGTGATGATGCACGACATTTCCGAACAGAGATTGATTGATGCGCAGAAAATTGTGCCGGGGGTTCTGACCTACCACGGCGATGCGCTCAAAGATTATGTGATGGAACAGACGCATGGGCGCGGGCTGGATGTGGCGATTACGGCGAATCCGGTGCCGCAGGTGCAAAGCGCGATGCTGCCGTTGATGAACTATGGCGGCCGCGTGAACTTTTTTGGCGGCATTCCGGCGGATAAACAGCCGGTTGCCATCGACACCAACCTCGTACACTATAAAGAACTGATTTTAACGGGATCAACGCGCTCATCAACTGCGCAGTTCCGCAAGACGCTGGAGTTTGTATCTGCGGGGTTGCTGCCGGTGGACAACATGGTGACGGGGCGTTTTGCCATTGCGGATGTGATGCAGGCCTTTGAAAATGCGAAGGCGGCAAAGGGCGTTAAGAACGTGGTGGTGTTCGATTAAAGGACTTTCCCATTCCGCCGATATTCTGCTTTGCAATCGTAGTCCGGCGGGCGGGAGATGAATCAGAACTATTTTACGAATCGCCTTGGGCGTTCGGATCAAAAATTTAAAAGGAGAATTGACAATGGCAAAGTACGAAGCGGCAACGCAACCGACCATGTATTTCATCGGGGTGACGACGGGAAGCTCCTCCATCATGAAAGTATTTCCGGAATGGGCGCAGGCACTGGGGCTCAAGGACGCGGTAATGAAGGGCATTGACCTTCCCATCCATGCCGAGGACAAGGAGTATATCGAATGCGTGGAGTTCATCAAAAACGATCCGCTTTCGCTGGGGGCGCTGGTGACGACGCACAAGCTGGATTTGTATAAGGCGGCGAAGCATCTGTTTGAATACCTTGATCCGTATGCACAGATGTTTGGGGAGCTTTCCTCGATTTCCAAGCGCGGAGAAAAGCTGTGCGGACACGCGAAAGACCCTATCACGTGCGGGTTGGCGCTGGAAAACTTTGTGCCGAAGAACTATTGGGCAGAGCATCCCGATGCCGGAGTATTCATTATGGGAGCGGGCGGCAGCGCGATTTCCATGTGTTCTTACTTTCTGCGGGATGATTTTGCAGGCAACTACCCGAGCAAAATTGTGGTGGCAAACCGCAGCAAACCACGTCTGGATGAATTGAAGCACATTAACGAAACACTGCTCAACACCAAGGGGCAGACGGTTTGCGAATATTACCTGACACCGGAGCCGGGGCAGAACGATGATGTGCTGCATAAAATGAACGAAGGCTCGCTCATCATCAACGCGACGGGACTGGGCAAGGATCGTCCGGGCAGCCCGCTGACCGATGCAGCGAAATTCCCCAAAAACGCATTGGTCTGGGAAATTAATTACCGCGGCGATTTGCGCTTCATGCATCAGGCATTGGAGCAGAAGGCGCAAAGCAATCTGACGGTGGAGGATGGCTGGATCTACTTCATCCACGGCTGGACACAGGTGATTGCGGAAGTGTTTGACATCAAGGATATGAACGAACGCATTGGCGAAATGGACAAGATTGCGGCAAAGTTCCGCTAAACCGGTAGCGTCGGCAAATGCGTAAACGCCGTTTCTCTTTTGGGAAACGGCTTCCATCGTTGTTGGCGCTGCAAAGATAATGCAGCGTTGCGAAGCGGTGATGCCGGTGAGCAGTGGATTGCGCGTTTGGGAAAACATGAGAGCAGATAAAACAAAGGTGATTTTTTGACAGGAGGAAACAAAATGAGTACAGGAAACAAACAGGGAAATCCGGCGTACAACTGGGCGCAGGGCTATACGATCGACTTTGATCTCGCTTCGGGGATGTCCAAAAAGAAAGAGACAACCAAGCGGTATTTGAGCCAAATGAAGGGTATGTTTGCTGACGATGCGGCGTTTGATGCGGCGGTAGCAAAAGAAGACGCTCTGGTTTATGAGTTTCACGAAATGGGCGCGCCGGAGGACGCCGGAGACTTGGCGTTCGGCATTTCCATCACATATCCCGGCAAAGTGGGAGATGAATATTACATGACCAAAGGTCACTTCCACACCATTTTGGAAACGGCAGAGGTTTACTATACGCTGGAAGGCGAGGGCTTCATGTTGCTGGAGAATCCGGAAGGAGATTGGTCTGCACAGCCGCTCAAGCCGGGCGAAGTGGTATATGTTCCCAAGCGTTACGCACATCGCACCATCAACACGGGGACTACGCCGCTGCGCACCTTCTTTGTCTTCCGCGGCGACGCGGGGCACGATTATGGCACCATCGAAACCAAAGGATATCGTAATCTGGTGGTGGAAAAAAATGGAAAGCCGGAGTGCGTGCCCAATCCGAAGTGGGGCAAATAATACGAACTAGCTGTCTGAAAACGCGCGCAACCTTGCCGGGAAAAGGCGGGGTTTGCGCGATATGACGGCAGCGTGTTTGCGTTTGGTGGCTGCAAAATCATAATTTGCGAAAAATGGAGAATAACATGAAAATTTTAGTGACACCTACCTCTTTTCTGAAACCGGTAAATGCAGCGGCGAAGGCGCGCATTGAAGCGTTTGCGGACGAGGTGATATACAACGAGACAGGCAAGCCGCTCAAGGGCGGGGAATTGGTTGCCATGTTACAGGGCGTGGATGGTTATATTGCCGGGGTGGACTACATTACGGCGGATGTGATTGAGGCGATGCCGGACAGCGTGAAGGTGATTTCGCGCTACGGTGCGGGTGTAGACCGTGTGGATATTCCTGCCTGCACCAAAAAAGGCGTAGTAGTGACCAACACGCCGGGCACCAACTCGGTTGCGGTGGCGGAGCTGGCGTTTGCGCTGATGGTGAATGTGGCGCGTAATATCCCGCAGCTGCACGATGCGGTGCAGCAAGGCGAGTGGCCTCGTAGTGAAGGCATTGAGCTGAAAGGCAAGACGCTGGGCATTGTAGGTATGGGCGCAATCGGCAAGAACCTTGCAGTGCGCGCGCGTGCGTTTGACATGGCGGTGAACGCATACGACCCTTATTTTGACGAGGCATTTGCAACGGCGCACGGCATCGGCAAGATGGAGCTTGCGGAAGTGCTGCGTACGAGCGATTTTGTTTCGCTGCACGTGCCGCTCAACGATCAAACCAAGCATATGATTGATGCGCAGATGATTGCCAGCATGAAGAGCGGCGCTGCCATCATCAACACGGCGCGCGGTGGATTGATTGACGAAGAAGCGGCGGCGCAGGCAGTCAAGAGTGGCAAGCTAAGTGGGCTTGGACTGGATGCGTTTGAGCAGGAACCGTTGATTGACTCTCCCTTAAAGGGATTGCCACGCGTGATTTTCACGCCGCATACCGGAGCGCATACCGCAGAAGCGGTAGAGGGCATGGGTACGATGGCAGTGGAGAACTGTATTGCGGTGCTGAGTGGGCAGGAATGCAAGTGCATACTGAACAAATGAGGCCGTCCGGACATGCCGGCGTTTGAGAGAAGCAGTGTGAGTGCGCTTGGTTATTGCGCAGCGATGTAATGCCATGAGTGGAGCAGGGCGAGGCGTCTTGCGTAAACATGGAGTGATGCGTGCTGCATTGCTTTTGATCCAGCCATGGTAAATTCTGTGTAAAAGTAGAAAAATGAGGTGAAATAATGAAAAAAGCGGAAGTTTTGAGAAGATTGAAGGAAAGCGGCGTGATCGCCGTCGTGCGTGGCGACAATGAAGAACAGGCGATGAAGATCATCGACGCCTGCATTCAGGCGGGGATTGTGGGCATTGAAATCACCTTTACGGTACCCGGTGCGCTGAATTTGATTGAGAAGGTTTCTAAAAAATACAGTCCGGAAGAAGTGCTGGTTGGCGCTGGCACGGTGCTTGACCCGGAAACAGCGCGTGCGGCGATTTTGGCGGGTGCGCATTATGTAGTCAGTCCCTGCTTGAACGTGGAGACGGTGAAGCTGTGCATGCGGTATCAAATCGCTTGCATGCCGGGCGCTATGACCATCAAAGAAGTGGTGGAGTGCATGGAAGCGGGCGCGGACATCGTGAAGGTATTCCCCGGAAACCTCTTTGGACCGGCGATCATCAAAGCCATCAAAGGGCCGTTGCCGCAGGCGGAAGTGATGCCGACAGGCGGCGTGAATGCGGGTAACGCGGCAGAATGGATTAAAGCGGGCGCGGTTGCAGTTGGCGCAGGCGGAGACCTGACGGCGGGTGCGAAAACGGGCGATTATGACAGCATCGTGCGCATCGGCAAAGAGTTGGTTGCAGCGGTGAAAGCGGCTAGACAGCCCGCAAACGCGTAAGGATTTCAAGTGGTCGATTAAGCTCTGCCTGTAAGAAAGCAATGGCTGCTGCCCGACGTTCTCATGAAGTATGAATGTGAAAATAGCGGCGGAGCGCAGTGCATGAGGCATCTATGGTTGCGCACTTGCAAATAGTTGGACAAATGATGGATTTGATGCTGCTTTTGCAAGTGCCTGCAACGGAGTCGATGTGTTTTTGATTGTTTAAGGCAGCTCTACTGGATTGAGGAATAACATGAATATTCGTACCGTCCTTGGCGACATCCCTGCGACTGAGTTGGGGTGGTGCCAATGTCATGAGCATTTGTTTTTGGAAAAAGGGAAATCGTTTGCGGTTAGTCCGGCACTGTGCCTGAATGATGAAGAGGCATCGGTGCAGGAACTGACGCGTTATGCGCATGCCGGTGGCAACGCATTGGTGGATGCACAGCCACTGGGATGCGGACGCATGGCGGAACGCATGGAGCGGGCGGCGCAAGCGACAGGTGTGCATCTCGTTGCTTCCACCGGATTTCACAAGATTTGCTTTTTTGATGATGAATCTTTGCTTCAATACAGTGAAGATGAATTGGCGCGGCTGTATCGGAATGAGATACAGCAGGGCATGCAATCATCGCTCTGCGACGGCAAGCGCGTACTTTCGGCGCGCGCGGGCATCATTAAAGTGGCGGTGGATGCGGGCGGTGTGTTTGCAAACGAGGTTTATACCAAGTTGTTTCATGCGGCGGTGCAGGCGGCAGCGCAGACGGGGGTTGCCATTTTGGCACACTTTGAGCCGGACACGGACGCTTTGGAACTGTTGCGGCTGATGGAGCAGTATGGGCTCGCGGCTGAGAGATTGATTGCGTGTCATTTGGATCGTGCGCGGCTGGACGTGGGATATCATAAAGAGGTCGCGGCGGCGGGTGCGTTTTTGGAATATGATACCATTCATCGCTTGAAATATCATGATAATGAAACGGAATTAACACTGATTGAAACGATGTTGCAGAGCGGTTGGGCGCAAAAGCTGCTGCTGTCGCTGGATACCACAGCGCAGCGCTTGTTCTCCTACGGCGGTGATACGGGTTTGGACTATTTATTGAGTACGTTCCGCTCACTGATGTTGCAACGTGGAATTGGTGAGGATATGGTTCGGATCATGATGGTGGAAAATCCGCAGAGCGCTTTGGCACTGCGCTAAAGCGCAAAAACGGTTTTTGATTCTATTTAAGCAATACTTGAATAGACTGGTAAAAATAGCGCAACCCAACATTGCGCTACTTTTGGTGGAAACTGAAAATAATTTTTAATATTTAATTCCATTTTAATAGAATAAGAGATAAAATTACGAAAAATTGAAAAAATATTTTTGGAATGTTGACAAAAATTTAGAGCGTGTTACAATATTTGTATAGAAGTAAATTGTTTAAATTCTGGAACGAAACGCGAAGGAAAACAAAATAGGAGGTAGCTATGAAACTTGGTTTTTTTGCAGCAAATTACGCGCATTTATCGCTGGAGGAAGTTGCGAAGATCATGCAGGCGCATGGTTATGAAATGATGGAGATTCCCGCTTATATTGATAACGGGCAGCTTGATTGTGATGAAATCCTAAAAGGCTCGAACGCGCAGGCGCTGCGCAAGATGCTGGAAGGATACGGTGTGACCATTTCCGGTCTATCCAATCATGCGGATTCTTTGTTGATTTTAGGGCCGTGGACGGAAGATACGGACAGCATTTACAAAGGCACCAAAGAAGAAAAAATTAAATACGGAACGGAAAGCCTCATTAAGACCGCGCAAACGGCAAATGCGCTGGAAGTGCCTGTGGTCAACGGGTTTACCGGTGTGACCAACTGGGGGCGGTATTTTCCCTTCCCGTGCCCGCAAGGCTGGGGACAGATGGAAGAGGACTTTGTGCGTTACTTTATGCCGATCTTGGACAAGTTCAAAGAATATGGCGTGAAGTTTGCGGTGGAGCCACACCCAAACAACATGATTTATGATATTCACACGGCAAAGCGCGCGATCGAGCTGGTGGACAACCACCCGTGCCTGGGCTTTAACCTTGACCCTGCAAACCTCATTTATTTGGGACTGCGCGTGGAGCATTTCATTGATGCGCTGGGCGATCGTATTTTCCATGTGCATGCAAAAGATGGCGAGATTGTTGAGCACAACCTGCCGTACGGCGGTATTCTGATGCAGGGAGATTGGCAGCGCATTGATCGTTCCTTCCGCTTCCGCATTCCGGGCTGGGGCAGTGTGCCGTGGAAAAAGGTCATCACCGAGCTGGCGATGGTGGGCTACGACTATGTACTCAGCTATGAGCACGAGGACGTGACCATGAGCGTAGGCGACGGTGTGGAAAAAGTGGTGGATTTCTTGAAGCCGCTGCTGATTAAAGCGCCCTACGAGGGCAGAAGAGACAAGATTTTCAACAACCCGAAGGACTGAGCATCAGAGGGTAGGCAACGGAACATTCCGAGGATAAACGGAGGAAACAAAATGAAAGATACAATGCGTGCACAAGTGGTGGAAGCACCCGATAAGATGGTGCTCAAGGAGATCCCGATTCCGCAGATCAACGACGATGAAGTGTTGATCGAGGTGGCATATTGCGGCATTTGCGGCTCGGACTGGAGCATCTATAAAGGAAAATATGCAAAAGAATTTTTGCCGCTGATCACAGGGCATGAATTTTACGGCACGGTTGCGAAAGTGGGCAAGAATGCGCAGGGCGTGAAGGTGGGCGACCGCGTGGCGGCAGACATTTGTCTGTGCTGCGGTACGTGCTACTTCTGCCGCAGGGGGGATGGACTGCTGTGCCAGACCTTCACACAGCTGGGTATTCACACGGACGGCGCGTTTGCGGAATATGTGAAAGCGCCGTGGAAGAATATCTATCACATTCCGGATGAGATGGACGACTATACTGCGACATTTGTGGAACCTATGACGGCGGTATTGCAGGCAAGCAAACGCATGGATGCAAAAATTGGATCATCCTGCGTGGTGATTGGCTGCGGACTGGGTGTGTTGCACGCCAAACTGGCGCTGCTGCGTGGCTGTGCGCCTGTGATTTTAGTTGGTGACAGCGAAAAGCGGCTGCAAATTGCGAAGGACATGGGTGTGGACTACACCATCAATATCAAAGAAGTTACCGACCCGGTGGCGGAAGTGAAAAAATTGACCGGCGGGATTGGCGCGGACTATGTGATTGAGGCAGTGGGACACTCCAGCACCTATGAGCAGGCGTTTCAGATGTTGCGGCGCGGCGGAAAGCTGGAGGCGTTTGGCGTGTGCGCGCAGGATGACTTTGCAAAGCTGCCGCCGTATGAGTTTGTACTCGGCGAAAAGAAGGTGAGTGGCTCTTGCGCGGGTATCGGCAACGACTGGGGCGACGCCATCACGCTGTTGCACCACAAGCGGGTAGATCCGATGCCGCTGCTTTCGATGGTGGTGCCGCTGGAAGAACTGGAAACGGTGTTGCACGAATTGCGCGAAAATCCCAAGCTGTTTAAGATTTTGGTTTCTCCGAAAATCAAAGAGCGCGTGATTTTAGATCAGGATTTGTAATACGACGGGCGACGGACAGCCGGAGGGCAATACGCCTTCCGGCGTAAAACAGGAGGAGACTATGAGCTATCAAGATACATTATTAAAACCAATCAAAATTGGGAATCGAACCTGTACCAATCGTTTTTTTGTGCAGGCAATGGAGTGTACCGATGCGGACGAGCAGGGCAATCCAACCGATTTGACCTATCAAAGATATGAGAATTTATACAAAGGCGACTGGGGCTTAATCGATTTAGAAGCCATTTCCATCACGCAGGAGAGCCGTTCGCGCAAGAATCAACTGCTGATTCAGCAGCAGAATGTGCCGGCGCTGACCAACTTCATGAAAAAGTTGAAAGAGGTCAACGACAAACCTATCATTGTGTTTCAGTTGACGCACTCCGGCGAGCTCAGCAACCCTGAATTTTCTCGCAGAGTGACGGTGTGCCCGTCCTACACCTACGGCGGCGATTTGCTGACAGAGGAGGAAGTGGACAAAATCATGGACGATTTCGTGCTTGCGGCAAAGATCGCGCATGATGTGGGTGCGGACGGCATTGATATGAAGCTGTGCCACGGATATTTGGGATCGCAAATTTTACGCCCGTTTAACAATCGTAAATGGAAGTACGGCGGAAGCTGGGAAAACAGACGGCGCTTTGCGTTTGATTTATACGAACGCATCGCAAAAGGTGTCAATGATAAAAACTTTGTCATCGGTTCTAAGATTTCCGCATGGGAAGGTTTCCCCGGCGGGTTTGGCACGGAAGGGCCGGACTCCCCCATCATTGATTTGACAGAGCCGCTCGACCTGATCAAAGGTTTGGAAGAGCGCGGCGCAAGCTATATCGTGCAATCGGCGGGCAGTCCGTCCATCACGATCTCGCTGACGCAGGCAGAGAAAAATCATCCCTACTGGGCATACCTGCACCCGACGTTTCAAAAGGCGTTTAAGGCTGCACTGAAGCCGGAAACGGTGTTAATCGGCTCCAATTATTCCGTGTGGGGAAAAGGCAACAAACAGCTTCAGATGGTTGATCCCAAGGAGAATACAATGTTCAAAGCGGGCGCGCGCTTTATAGAACAGGGTGTGGTGGACATGATTGGTTTGGGCAGGCAGTCCTTTGCCGATCCGCTGCTACCTAAAAAGTTAGCGGACGGACAGGAGAAGGACATCAAGTTCTGCACCATTTGCGATAATTGTCTGGAACTGCTGATTCGTCAAGAGCGCATCGGATGCTGTACCTTCAACAAATATTACACCGAGGTTTTGCAGCAGGTTCGCGCGGAAAAAGGAAAACTGACACAGAACCATACCTGAGGTGAATATGCGCAATGGTTTCAATGCTGCGCAAGAAGGGGATTAATAAGAGAAGAGTTATGAAATCGGAATTAATCAATCAACGTCAGCAGACGATTTACGAGTTTGTTAACCAACGTAGTTTTACGGCGATTGGCGAAATCAGCGAGGCACTGGGCATCAAGCCCTCCACGGTACGCCGTGACATCAAATGTTTGGAGTTGCAAAAGCGCTTATACTCCTTCCACGGCGGGGTTTCCATTGCCAATGCTTATGAAAAATATGAGCTGCGCACACTCAAAAACGCCGAAGCCAAGAAGAAGATCGGGCATCGCGCGGCGCAGCTGGTGGAGCCCTACGACACCATTTATATCGGCGGTGGCTCTACCTGCAACGCCTTTGCACAGGAATTGTTGCAGCGGCAGGATTTGAAGGAAGTGCTGGTGGTGGCTTCCTCCATCCACACGGCACAACTTTTTGTGCAGAAAAGTCCGTTTAAAATCATGATTGCGGGCGGCCCCATCAGTGCGGTGGATGAAAGCCAGACTTCGCCGGAGGCATTTACCTTTATGCGGCGCATGCACTTTAAAAAAGCGTTTGTGGGGACATCGGGCATAGACCCTGAAGTAGGATACACCAACCCGACGTTTGAACTCAATGAGCTGAAACGTGTGGTGCTGGATCAATCCAATGAAGTGATTCTGTTGTGCGACAACACCAAGATCGGCATGGCGGATTCCTTCATTGCGTGCCCAACGGAGCGCATCGGCTTGATTGTCACAAACTACGATAAAAGGACGCATTCCATGGTTCGTGATCTGCAAAAGGCGGGGTCTCAGGTGATAGAAGTATAAATTTTTTTTGAAATAGAAAGGTGAAACGATGTTAAAATTATCTTACATGGCGGAAAGACTGGAAATGCTGGAAGTGGTGCGGCTGTTGTTCAGCCGGAAACTGACGAACTCGGCGGGCGGAAACCTTTCGGTTCGTGTGGCGGACAATCGCGTGCTGATTACGCCGTCTATGATGTCCGAACACCATCGCTGCGACATTCCGCCGGAAGAATTGATGATTATCGACTATGACGGTAACATCATTGAAGGGCCGGATAAGCTCTCGCGCGAGAGCCGGATGCATACGATGCTGCTGAAAAACTTCCCGGAGATTGGTGCGGTGATCCACGCGCATCCGTATTTTACGATGTGCTTTGCGGCGTTCAGCCAGCCGATCCCTTCTGTGACGGAGGCGACCATTAAAATGGGCGACTGTGATGTGATCGAGCAGGCATGGGCGTATTCCGAAGAATTGGCACAGCGCACCTATGAATACTTCTTAGCGAATCGGGAACGCGCGAGCAAGATGGGCTTGCAGGGTATTTTGCCGCAGCACGGTGTGGTGGCGGCAGGCCCGACCATGAACAAGGCATTCAGCATTGTGGAGCGAGTCGAGTGCGACGCGATGGCAAACATTTTTCACGATCAAGTGTTTGCGGCAGTGGAGAGAGCGAAAAAGTGATGGAAGATACAAGAGCCTTGGCCGTCGACCTCGGCGCGAGCGGCGGTAAACTGGTGATGGGGCAACTGGAGCAGGAGCGTGCCACGTTTGAACTGGTGCACAGGTTTACCAACCGCATTGTGACGGCGCGGGGACGCTTTTATTGGGATTTTCTCAATATGCTGCATGAGATTAAGCAGGGATATGCGAAGGCGCAGAGCCAATACGGTGGCACGATTCGTTCGATTGCCATTGATTCATGGTGTAACGATTACGCTTTGCTGACACAAAATGGCACGATGATCGGTTCGCCGCGCAACTATCGGGATATGCGCACGCGCGGCTGGATTGAGCGGGCGGACAAGCGGATGCCCATGCGTGAAGTATACCAAAGAACGGGGCAGCAATTTGCGCCGTTTGAGACCTGCTATCATTTGCTGGCGGAATATGAGCAGGACCCTGAGTTATTGAGCATCGCTCACGAACTGATTTTTGTTCCGGACTATCTGTCCTATTTGCTGGGTGCGCGCAAATACACGGAATATACCATTGCAAGCGTGACCAACCTATATGATATTACCAAAAACGAGTGGGATGCGGACATTCTGCGTGCTTACGGGATCGACCGCAAGCTGTTTTTGCCGGTGGTAGCACCGGGCACAGAGGTGGGCAGCATCAGCGAAGAGGTTTGCGAGGAACTGAAAACGCCTTCTGCCGCCATTTATACGGCGGGTTCGCATGATACGGCAAGCGCGGTAGCAGCTGCGCCGGTGACAGAAGATGAACCATTTCTGTTCTTGTCCAGCGGCACGTGGTCGCTGATGGGTGCGGAGATCAAGCAGCCTATATTGACCGAGGAAAGTTTGCTGGCGGGCTTTGGTAACGAGGGCGGTGTGTGCGGGCGCATTCGGTATCTGAAAAACATCATGGGGTTGTGGTTGCTGCAAGAGTGTGTGCGCGTGTTTGCCATGCAGGGACGCAACTACGATTTTGCAGAGCTGGCACAGCAGGCGGAGAAACTGGGTATGGTGGACGCGCTGGTTGATCCGGATGATGCGGAATTCTTTGAACCGAAGGACATGCCGTCAGCGATTGTGCGCGTGTGTGCAAGAAATGGTTATGTCATCAGCGGCGATATCGAGATCGTGCGCGTGATTTTGCAAAGTTTGGCATGCAAATATCGATATGTGGCGGAGCAAATTGAACACATGACCAAACGCAGCTATGATGTATTGTATATTTTGGGCGGCGGCGGCAAGAACGAGTGCCTGAACCGATTGGCAGCTGACGTTATGGGTAAGACCATTGTGGCAGGCCCATCGGACGCGACGGCGATTGGGAATATTTTGATGCAGTGGCTGGGACGTGGACTGATTCGTGATTTGCAGCACGGCAGAAGCATTGTGCGCGATTCGGTGGAGCTGAGAACATACGAGCCGCAAAACCGAACGCAGGGGGAACAACTATACCGCAAATTTTGCGAAATGATGAAAAATAAGAATGGTTGAAGGTGCGCCCGGACAGTGTGCAAGAAAGTCGCAAATAAATAGAAAGTGAAAGCAAACAAAAAAGATAGGAATTTCCTTGTGTTTCCTTATGTTATGGGATATTGACAAGTATATAAACGCTGTGTTACAATACAAAAAGTAACATCAATCGAAACCAAACGATTTTAAGTGATAGAAAACAGCAACCATACATCGAGCTCGAGTAACGGCATCCACAGTAGGACAATGGCAGAAGGAAAGTTTTTTAGTTTTTTGGAGGAAAAAGTCTTATGAAAGCAATTTTAGCACCACTCTATTTTGCGGCAGCGAATGAACGGGAACGACAGGAATTTGATGAGCAACTGAATCGGCTGAAGGAAATGTATGGTGACGTTGCAGAATTTTTGCAACCGACTTGCGTGGGAGATGCGTTGCCGGCGGAGGCAGAAGCCGTGGTATTCCCGCAGCTGATCGGCGCGGCGTTTCAGGAAGCCGACAAGTTACAGGCGATTGATTTGCCGTTTGTCGTGCTGACCTCACGCTTTGGCACGGTTGAAATGTGGGACTGGGAGATTGTCAGCTATCTGCGTGAGAAGGGCATGAATGTTTTTTCGCCTTACACCATTGCGCTGGCAAAAGTGGTCATTCGCTCCATTGCGACCAAGAATCAACTGGAGCAGGGCGTGAAGTTCCTGATGTTTCAAGATTCCCCCGGCGAGGGAATGCAGGCGTATATTTTCAAACGCTTCTACTGGTGGGAGCAGGAATGCACACAAAAAATGGCGGACGCATTCGGCATGAAGCTGGTTTATAAAAGCTGGAAGCAGCTTGCCGAGGATGCTAAGGCAGTGCCGGATGATGTGGCGCGCGCTGCATGTGCGGACTGGGACATCAAAAAATCCGACGACTTGAGCGAGAAAGCATTTTTATCTGCGGTGAAGCTGTATGTTGCAGCAAAAGCCGAATGTGAAAAAGAAGGCAATGTGGTGGGCATCGGCTGTAACTGTCTCAATGAGAGCTTTTATGCGGACACGACCCCGTGCCTGGCATGGAACATGCTATTTGAGCGCGACGGCATCATTTTTGCCTGCGAGGGAGATACGCTGACGCTGCTGAGCAACTATATGATCTATAAATCGTTGCAGTCACCCTTCATGATGAGCAACGTATATCCGTTCCTTGTGGGGATGGCCGCGCTGGCGCACGAGAAGATTGATCAATTCCCGGACATCAAAGACCCGGACAACCATGCGCTGATTGTGCATTGTGGATATTTTGGATTGGTCGCAAGACAATTTTGCACCGAATGGACGCTGCGCCCCAAGGCGCTGGAAATTGTGGACGAGAACGCTGTTGTGGTGGACTGCCGTCTGCCGCTGGGGCCGACAACGCTTGCCAAGATCGGTTCCGACTTCAAGAGCATTACGATTATCGAGGCGGAAATCGAGGATTATGTACAGTATCCGGGCAGCGATTGCAGAAACGGCGCATTGCTGCGCTATAATGATGGCCATGCGGTCATGGAAGGCTTGAGCTCTCACCATGCGATTGTGCTTTCCGGTAATTGGAAAACGGAACTATTGCAGATGGCAAAAGTGTTTGGCTTGAAACCGACGGTGCTGTAAAACAGACAACGTGCTACGGACATAAGAACGGAGGAGTATACAAATGAAAGTAGGAATTGATAGCTATTGTTTTCATCGTTTTTTCGGTGAGGTGTATCATGATCAGGACAAGCCCGAAAAAAACATGACGATGACGGAATTTCTGACATTTGCAAATGAGCTGGACATCGATGGCGTTTCGCTGGAAACGTGCTTTTTGGAGAGCTTTGAACAATCTTATCTGGAGGAATTGAAGGCACAGTTGGATGAATACGGATTTGACCGCGTTTGGGCGTGGGGGCATCCCGATGGTTTGGAACGCGGGCTGAATGCGGACGCATTTGCGGAAATGAAACGGTTGATTCCAGCGGCAAAGACGATTGGCGCGGACGTGATGCGTGTGACGGGTTCCTCGTTCTCCTTCCGGCATGAAAACCATAAGGAGCAGATTGCACGCTTGAAAACGCAATTTCAAGAAGCGATCAAAATTGCGGAAGACTATGACGTGAAGATGGCAGTGGAAAACCACATCGACTTCACGGCGGACGAGATTTTGGAACTGGTGGACAGCGTAGGCTCCCCCAACTTTGGCGTAAACTTTGACACAGGCAATTTCCTGCGCTTGCTGGATGATCCGGTGGCGGGCATGGAAAAACTGGCGAAACACACTTTTGCCGTGCACCTCAAGGATTTACAGGTGAACACGAAGGAAGCGAAGCCGACGGACTGGTTCTTCTTTTCCGGTGTGCCGGTGGGACAGGGCCTCATCGACAATCAAACCTTAATCAATATTTTGGATAAGGCAGACTTCAAAGGGTTTCTTGCCGTAGAGATCGACCATCCGCACTTTGACTGGCGCGGGCGTGAGAAGGAAGCGGTCATTGAAAGCGTGAAGAGCATGAAGGCGATGGTTGCGAACATCCAGTAGGCGAGTAACCTTAACGACAGACAGGAGAACGTAGAATGAAAAAAGTAAATGTTGCGATGCTCGGAACGGGCTTTATGGGAAAGGCACACTCGAACGGCTGGATGAAGGTTGCAAAATTCTTTGATGTGCCGTTTGAGCCGGTGCTCAAGGTTGCATTCGGTACGGATAAAGAAGATACGGAAGCGTTTGCACAGCGCTGGGGATACGAGGAAACAGCGTACGACTGGCGTGAAGTGATTGCGCGAGATGACATTGATATCATCGATATTGTAGCACCCACCAAGGTACACAAGGAAATGGTGGTGGAAGCGGCAAAGGCAGGCAAAGCGATTTTTTGCGAGAAGCCTGCGGCACTTAGCTATGCCGAGGCTGCGGAGATGGCGACTGCCGTCAAGCAGGCTGGCGTGCTTAATTATTTGAATCATAACTATCGTCGTGTTCCGGCGGTCAGCTTTGCAAAAAAGATGATCGAGGAAGGCAAACTGGGTAGAATTTATGAATGGCGCGGATCGTATTTGCAGGACTGGATTATGGATCCCGAATTTCCGCTTACGTGGCATTTTAAGAAAGACTTGGCGGCGGGCGGCCCGTTGTGGGACTTGAGCTCGCATGCGGTCGATCTTGCGCGGTATTTAGTCGGGGAAGTGGAGAAGGTTTCTGCGGTGCAGAAAACATTCATTACAGAGCGTCCCATTCCGGGCAGAGGTGCGGCGACTTTTACGGCTGGAAAAAGCAACACGGGCGAGATGGGCAAAGTGGAAGTAGACGATGCCAGTTGCATGATCGTGGAATTTGAAAACGGCGTGCTGGGCACCATTGATTCCTCGCGTTTTGCGGGGGGCAGAAAGAATTATCATTATTTTGAAGTGTATGGGTCTAAGGGCAGTTTGATCTGGAATTTTGAACGCATGAATGAATTGCAGTACAACAATTTGGAAGATTGCGAGGACGAGCAGGGCTTCCGTACCATTATGGTGACAAACCCTACGCATCCTTATGCAGGCAACTGGTGGCCGGTGGGGCACGTGATTGGCTATGAACACACGTTTGCCAACGCGATGGCTGATTTCCTCGATGCAATGCAAAAAGGAACAACCATGACCCCGAACATGGAGGATGGCGCGCGTATCATTCAAGTGCTGGAAGCGGCGCTCAAATCGGATGAAGAAGAGCGTAAGGTGCGCGTTTCAGAAATTGGCTGAAATATAAACAATATGTAAAGCTTTTTACATGAGACATACAAAGTATTGTAAGATAGAGGAGTACGCTATGAACCAATTAGAAGCAGCAAGAATGATCGACATCAGCGCAGTCAGAACACACCATTCGCTGAAGGACATTGAAGAGGTTGTGGAATACGCAAAGGCTTACAACTTTATCAATGTACATGCGCTGCCTTGCTGGGTCAAGACACTTTCCGAGATGCTTAAAGACGCACCGGAGGTGTATGTCGGCGCGCCTGTGGGATTCCCCGGCGGTGCACACAGAACCGAGACCAAGCTGACGGAAGCGAAGTTGCTGGTGGAGGACGGTGTGCAGGAAATGGACATCGTGATGAACGTAGGCAAGTTCAAAAATCGGGAGTACGATTATGTATTGGACGAGCTGAAACAAGTGATTGCCGTATCCGGCGATGCGCTGACCAAGGTCATCATTGAGCTGAATTGTCTAACGGAGGACGAAATTGAGCGTGCTTGTGAAATTGTAGTGAAGAGTGGTGCAAACTTCCTCAAGACAGGAACGGGCTGGGTGCCCGGCGATGCTAACATTGAGCGCATCCGCAAAATCAAATCCATTTTAGGTCGTGACCTGAAGGTGAAGGCCGCGGGTGGCATCCGTACCAGAGCGGAGTTTGACGAGCTGGTGGCGATGGGAGTGGAACGCTTTGGCATCAACACGGCATCGGCACTGGAAATTGTACGATCCTTCGGAAAATGATCCCTGAAGGGGCGAAAAGTTCTCGGCGCGGGAAACCGCTTGAGATAAATTAAACCATGTTACAGGAGGAAACAAAATGAAAAAAACATTGGTAATCGTGCTCAGCATGTTGCTGACGGTTGGCTTGTTGTTTGGTTGCGCGGCTCCGGCTGCTGCACCGGCATCGGAAGCTCCGGCATCGGAAGCTCCGGCAAGCGAAGCTCCGGCATCTGAGGCTCCGGCTTCGGAAGCTCCGGCGGAAGAACCTGCTGCTGCGGCAGACGGCGAAGCTCCGCTGGTAGGTATCTCGGTACCGAACAACCCGACCGGTTGGGTTGGCGCTGTGCAGTGGTCTGCAAAGAACACCGCTGACGAACTCGGCCTCAACTATATGCTGGTTGCATCTGAGAACGTAAATGACCAGGCGAACAAAATTGATGAGCTGATCCAGCAGGGCTGCAAATACATCGTGCTCTTCCCGGATAACGACGAGCTTGCAGTTGCGGCGCAGAAGGTAATGGACGCAGGGATCACGCTGGTGAACTTTGACCGTCAGCTTGGCGACGTGAAGCCGGACTACTACGTTGCTGGTAACAACTATGAAATGGGCGTGTTGGGCGGACAGTACATCGTTGACAAACTTGGCGCTGAAGGCGGCAAAGTTGCCATCATGAACATCCCCAACTACGGCAGCATCTTCACCGAACGTGTGAACGGTGCGAAATCTGTGTTCGATAAGAACGACAAGATTGAAGTGATCGGCGAGTGGGCTTCCGATAACGGCGCTCCGGAAACCGTGCTTCCCGTAATGGCAGACATCCTGAACTCTCAGCCTGAAATCGATGCGATCTACTCCACAGACGATGAAATGTCCAAGGGTATCCTGCAGGCGATCAAAGAAGCCGGCCGCGATGACATCAAAGTGATCACGGGTGGTGGCGGAGACAAATCTTACTTCAAGATGATGACCGAGCCGGAATATGAGAATATCTGGGTTTCTTCTCAGACATATCCGCCTTACATGATCGCTGATGCGATCAAGCTGGTTGACAAAATCATCAAAGGTGAGGATCCGGGCGTTGACGCTGAAAACCGCCTGATCATCCCCCCGCAGAATGTTGACCGCACCAACTATGAAGATTATCTGAAATCCTACGGTATTACCGAAGAGGCACCTTATTAATCAATAGTTGAACACTTGAAGTTTGCACACCCGACAACAGTCGGGTGTGCAAAAAAAATGACTGATGAAACCGGGTAGATTTGCCCACACAATCTTTTTTTATCTGAATTAAAACTGATTATGGACTTGTTTTTGGTAAGTAATTTTTTGCGGATTGAAAAGATTTGTTTTTTTAATCGTTTCAGCAGTGGTTTTTGAGAGAAAAACATAGAGATTGCTGCTGACATTTGATGTTAATCATGATATGATTTGCTTGTTGCAAAGCATGGAAGTCATCACAAAATCAGTAAGATATGAGGGATACAGTAATGGAATATGCCTTGAAGATGAGTAAAATCAATAAATCTTTCAGTGGCGTCCAAGTACTCAAAGAGGTTGACTTTGTGGTCAAACCGCAGGAAATCCACGCGCTGCTAGGCGAAAATGGCGCGGGCAAGACGACCTTGATGAATATTTTAGGCGGCGTGATTGATAAGGACAGTGGGGAGATTTCCCTGCTGGGCAAGGACAATGTGAGCATTCCCAGTGCTGCCGCAGCGCAGGAAAAGGGCATTGCGTTTGTGCATCAGGAACTGAACGTTGTCAACGACTTAACCGTGTATGAAAACCTGTTTTTGGGCCGCGAACTCAAATCAAAACTGGGAAAAATCGATGCGAAAGCCATGATCGAGCAAACACGGCAGGTGTTTGAGCGGATGCACGTGAAGATTGATCCCAGAGCGATGGTGCGTGATTTGCAAGCGTCCTACAAGCAGATTGTAGAGATTGCACGTGCGGTGCTGATGGATGCGAAGCTGATTATAATGGATGAGCCGACCACGTCTTTGACGCAAAAAGAAGTGGAAAATGTGTTTAGCGTGATGAAAAAGTTAACGCAGACGCAGGGGGCTTCCATCATTTTCATTTCGCACAAGCTGGGTGAAGTTGTGGAGTTTTGTGACAGCGCTACGGTGCTGCGTAACGGTGAAAATGCCGGAACGCTGGACTTTACCGCGACGGGGGATCAGAAAGTCGGGCAGGTAGATATCGCCCGCATGATGGTCGGAAAAAACGTTTTGGATGTGGACGTCTTTGAGCCGCATGACATTGGAGACGTTATATTTGAAGCGAAAAATATTTCGGTGGATACGCGCGTGAAGGACGTTAGCTTTGAGCTGCATGCCGGCGAGATTTTGGGAATCACCGGACTGCTGGGCGATGGCAAGGATGAACTGGTACGCGCGCTGTTTGGTAATTTGCCGCTGAAAGGCGGGAATATTTTAAAGGATGGCAAGGCGGTTCGTTACAACCATCCGACAAAAGCGAAAAAGCTGGGGATCGGGATGCTGCCCTCCAATCGTAAGGAGAATGCAATCATCAAGGATCTTTCTGTGGTGGACAACATGACCATTGTCACGCTGGAGAAATATCGAACTGGATTGGCGCTTAAGCGGGCGAAGGAACGCAAGCTGGCGGAAGAATATAAGGAAAAGCTGAACATCAAGGTTGCGGATTTGGACAATTTGATTGTCAGCCTTTCGGGCGGAAACCAACAAAAGGTTGTGTTGGCAAAGTGGATTGCAGCGCATCCGGAAATCATGATTTTGTCCAATCCGACGCAGGGCGTGGATGTGGGCGCAAAGAATGAGATATACCATATTATTATGGAATTGGCACGCTCCGGCATGGGAATCATCATCACGTCGGGCGAATCGCAGGAAGTTTTGAAGATATGTGACCGCGTATTGGTGATGTATCATGGTGAGCTGAGGGGAGAACTGGATCGGTCAGAAATGACGGAAGAAGCCATCATGATTTTATCCACCGGCGGTGAAATTGCAAAAGAAGGAGCGGTCTGATGGAAAAGGTTAAAAATCATAATTCAATTTGGCACAAGCTGACGCGTGAGTACAGCATTGTACTGATTACAATCGGCGTCATTGTGGGCGCGGTGGTTGCCGTTACAATCAAATACGGCGATCCGACAAAATTCTGGGATGCGCAGAACTTTATCAATATTCTGCGTAACAACTCGGTAATCGGCATTATTGCATTTGGTATGGCATTTGTCATTATATCCGGCAATATCGATCTTTCGGTTGGATCACAACTGGTCATTGTCGGGCTTTTGATGTTTGCGGTGCTGAATGCGACGGGCAGCATTGTGCTGGCGATTATCATTGCAATCCTGTTTAGCTGCGCGCTATCCTTTGGCGCAGGGTTTATCGTGACGAAGGGGCGTGTGCCATCCTTCATCGTGACACTAGGCTTGCAATACGTGTACCGATCGCTCTCTATTTTTGCCATGTCCTCCGGCGGTGTGACGGGCAAGGTGGATTCCTTTAAACTGATCTCCAATACGGAGCTGGGCGGTGCATTCCCGCTGATGATTGTCATTTTCCTTGTGGTGTTTGTTGCATACTTCTACATTTCCAAATATACCGTTTTGGGACGCAGAATTTATGCGGTGGGCTCCAACGAGCAAGCGACACGGCTTTCGGGTATCAACACCGACTTGGTGAAGATCATGGCCTTTGTGCTGCTGGGTATCTCGGTTGCGATCGCGGCCGTGATGGAAGGTTCGCGCATGAACTCCATGAACTCATCTTCCTCCGGTAATGGATACGAGCTGAACGCCATTGCGATGGCAGTGGTTGGCGGGATCGCAATGGAAGGCGGCAAGGGCAACATGATCGGCACGCTGTTTGGTATCCTAATCATGGGTATCATCAACAACATTCTGACGATTATGGGCATGGACGTTTATCTGGTGAATGCGGTGAAGGGCGCGATTATTATTATCGCCGTGCTGTTGCAGCATAAAGATAAGGGCAGATAAAACAAAGAACGAACAAAAGACAAGCAAAGGCACTCAGCTGGACAAGCAGGGTGCTTTTTTGCGGTTGAGCATGAGGAAAACCCACGGCTATGTAGGTGAGGAAGAAAGCTTTTGATACAAGAAAGGCAAATTGCACACCGCTTTATGCCATCGAGGCAAGCTTTGCTGGTCGGAATTATTAAATTTGAAAGAATTCGGTGATTTGAGCAGATTGCTAAAATAGTCATTGACATAGAGTGACTACTGTGATAGTATTGAGTTGTGCACAACTATTGCAATAGTCAAGGAGACGAAACCATGGAAATCAAATTATTCGATTCTGAATTGAAAATAATGGAAGCATTGTGGAAGGAGGGCGATTTGACTGCTGGTCAGCTTGCCAAACTTTTAAAGGAACAGACGGGCTGGAACCGTAACACGACCTATACGGTCATCAAAAAGCTTTTAGACAAGGGCGCGGTGGAACGCAGGGAACCAAACTTCATCTGCCACGCCCTCATCAGCAAAGGAGAAGCGCAGGAGCAGGAAGTGGATGAGCTGATTGACAAGATGTTTGACGGCTCCACTGACCTACTGTTTGCATCCTTGCTGGATCGGAAACATATCTCGGACGAAACGATGAAACGTTTGACACAAATGATTGAACAACGCGGGTGATAGACATGACGCTGCTGACTATGAGCTTACAAGCAGCCGTATTGATTGCGGCGATTATCGGGGTTCGTGCGCTGGGCAAGAATTCTTTGCCCAAGGCGACTTTTCTGGTGTTGTGGCTGGTGGCGGTGTGCCGATTGCTGATTCCGTTTTCCATTTCCTCAAATTTTAGTTTATATACCCTATTCCCAAGTACAGTTATGCCAGCGGCGCAACACGCTGCGCCCATAGAGCAAAACCTGATGCAGGCACCGCAGACCGAGATACTGCCGCCAACGGAAGCGCGATACAATTTGGCGGCGCTGGAGGCGGGGATGACGACGGTGGAAGCGGGGAGCGCAACCGTTGAGCAAACGGTATTGCCGATTTCCCCACTGCTACTGGCATGGATGATTGGCGCGGCAGCAATAACAATATTTTTTATTGTGAGTTATGTGCGCTGCTATCGGGAATTTAAGACCTCGCTGCCCGCAGACAATGCGCAGGCGCTTGCATGGCTGAAGGCGCATCCGTTGCGCAGACGCGTGCAGATACGCGTTTCTGACCGCATTGCGTCGCCGTTGACCTATGGTATACTGCGTCCGGTGATTCTGCTGCCCAAGCACACAAACTGGGCAGATGAGCAATCACTATCCTATATTTTGGCGCATGAGTGGGTGCATATCCGGCGGTGGGACACGCTGTGGAAAATGTTGCTGGCGGCGGCGCTGTGCGTGCACTGGTTTAACCCGCTGGTGTGGGTGATGATGGTAATAGGAAATCGGGATTTGGAGCTTTCGTGTGATGAGCGTGTGATTCGCCTGTTTGGGCAGGAATCTGTTTCGTCCTATGCGCTGACGCTGTTGGGCAGACAAAAGGAGCAAACGAGCTTTGCGCCGCTGGTTAGCCATTTCAGCAGACGCGCTGTGGTAGAAAGGATAAACGCGATTATGAAATACAAGAAAACATCGGTGATAGCAATCATCGTGGCGGTGGTGCTGGTGATGGGGATGACAACTGCATTTGCCACATCCGCAAAGACAGGAAAAGAGGACAATCAAGGGGTTGTGGCAGGCATTTTCGCCAAATATCCGGAGGATACCTTTATGACGGAGGCGGAATATCTTGCGATGAATCCGGACGCATCCGATCAGGTGCTATATTGGGACATTGATGAATTTGAAGTGTGGATGAAAGATCAGAAAGCGCAGATGGACGCACTGATGGCGCAGGAAGTGAAATATTTTTATCGGGGCAGCCTGAATGGTGAAGTTCAGGAATGGACACAGGGAGATGTGGATGCGGTGTATGCGCTGTGGGAGGAACAACTAGAGCAGATGAAGCGCGGCGTGCGCTATGTGCAGGGGATATATTCCACGATGTATGACACGAATCAGACGATTGCGAGCGCGGCGGAGGACGTGGCGGTCACGCAGGATGCGGCAACGGGGACTATTACAAGCTGGGACCTTACTGCAAGGCAAACTTCGGCAAAGAGCCTGGAAGTGTACGAGAAATGTGAGCCGTTTGGTGTGACGTACGACGCGCAGAAGGATGAGCTTTACTATGAAGGACAGCTGGTGCGGTGGTTTTTTGATGACAACGTACCGTCAAGTGAGAACTGGGAAGGTGCAACGCACTTTACCCCCAAAGGTGTTGTGGACGTGCATACGGTTCGGACGCTTTTAGACCAAAAAATCGAGGATGCTACGGTGCGTCCGGCGGGAACGATCATCGGTATGAAGCCCGATCCGCAGGTGGTGTTTGACGCAAGAACCTATTCGCGTGAGCTGTTCGCGGGTGGCAATTCCGGCGAGGTGACTGTCACAGAGGATGTGGCGACGGAGGTTGCGGCTAAGGAGGGAAAGGCGATGGAGGCTGTTGCTGAGGAGTACAAGGCGATAGAAACGGCCGTGGCGGAGCATAAGCTGATCGATGCTTCCGAAGAGGGATACCGCTACGCTAGAAGTGAGGCCGGTGTCTCCACGGAAGTATCGGGCAAGTCTGATTCCAGCATTTACAAGCCTTATGTTGCCTTTGGTGTGACCTACGATGCAAAGACGTACCGTATGTATTACAATGGTAAGCAGGTTCGCTATTTCGAAGATGACAATATGGTGTATAACAGTGAAGGCATGGGCACGGGCTCGATTACCGCATATCAAGCTGATAAAAATGCCGGAGAGATTGATGTGTATGCTGTGCGCGATGCGAAGCACCAGATGACGGGTGTGCGTGTGGCAACACAGAAGGAATTTGATGCAAAGACGGCAGAGCTGATCGCCAACGATGCGGCAATTGCCGAGGGATTGGCTGCATCGGCGGGGTGAGCGGGAACCATAAATTGACACAGAGGGAGCCGGAAGTAGAATCCGGCTCTTGTTTGTATTGTTCCTGACTGTTGAGATGGGGTATTGGTTTCGCCATTTGGAGCAAAGAAACCTCCGAAACAGGCTGCGAAGTGCAGCAAAGCGAAACACGGCAGAAGTGATGAAGAAAAAAAACAGACAACTGCCTGCGTTGGATGAGGCGGTTGCCTGCTACAAGGATACTCTGTTAAATTTTTTGAATCTGAACCTGCAACGCAAGCTCCTGCGCGCGCCGGGGATCAAAGCCCACGGAAAGCTCGCACTCTGCCTTTGCCGCTGAGGTCGCGGTGGCATACCGCAGTACATCCTCAATCGGCAATCCGGCTGCAAAGCCGTGCACCAGCCCGGCCATGTAGCAATCGCCGCAACCGACCGTGTTTTGCACATTTGCCATGGGTGGGTGGACACGGAAAAAGGTATCTTCATACTTCACGATGGAACCGTCACCACCGAGCGATACGGCAATGAGGGGGATTTGATAAGATTCCAATTCCTGCATTGCAGTCACGATAGCGCTCTGTTCTTCCTCGATGGGGCGTTCACAAATCATAGAGAGTTCGTCTAGATTCGGTTTGATGGCAAACACGCCGCTGTGCATGGTTTGACGCAGATAGCCGCCGCTGGTATCGAGAAAATATTTGACGCGAGGTCGTATGCCGGCGATGATGGTTTGATATACTGTAAGATCGGGATGATTAGAGGCATCGCCTGCAATCACAAGAATGTCCCCATCTTTCAAATGTGCATTCATGAGCGCAATGATATCTGTGATATCCTGCTCGGAGAGCGGCGCGCCTTTTTCTGTGATGAGCGTATTATCGCCGCGCGATTCGCTAAGCAAATAATTGGTGCGCGTCATGCCGGAATCACGGTGCAACGAGAGTACGTCTACGCCGAAGTCGCGCATCATTTGCTCCACAATGCGTCCGGCGCTGCCGTGTGTGATCATGACGGCACTGTTTGCATCGCCCATTTGGCGCAAATTGATGGATACGTGCGTACCCTTTCCGCCGATGGAATCAACAACCTTGTTGATGCGAGTGGTAATATTTTTCTGAAAAAAATCTACATAGAGTATTTTGTCAATGGCGGGATTGAGCGTCAACGTATAAATCATCTGAAGTCTCCTGTTTTGGTTGGATTTTTAAGTGAATCTTGCAATGCTTACGATTGCGAGGCACATTTTGATTCGTAAAAATCATGCGCTGATTCAACTGTTACTATTATACTGCAAAACAGACGGCGAGGCAAGGCGCATGAATATGGTTCGGGGGGAATGAGGACGTGCATATTTGCTCGCGCGACCGTGTGTGATATAATGGAAAAAATGCACGATTGAGGGGTGAGAGAATGGCAATGTGGAATCCGTGGCGAGGCTGCCGAAAGTGCAGCGATGGCTGTAAGTATTGCTATATTCACAAGGGGGATGCAAAAAGAGGTGTTGATACAAGCAACATTGTGCGGGCGGCGCAATTTGATGCGCCCATCAAAAAGGACGCTGCCGGAAGTTACAAAATGAAAACGGGGCAGACGGTGTATCTTTGCTTTTCTTCGGATTTTTTGATTGAAGAAGCAGACGAATGGCGTCCGGAGTGCTGGGCAATGATGCAAGAGCGCAGCGATTTACATTTTCTTTTTTTGACCAAGCGTATCGAGCGATTTATGCAGTGCGTCCCACCCGACTGGGGTACGGGATACGAAAATGTGACGGTGGGGTGCACGGTGGAAAATCAAGAAATGGCCGATCAGAAGTTGAGCGTGTTTGCGCAGTTGCCGATTCGGCATAAAAACATTATTTGCCAGCCGCTGATTGGCGCGATCAATCTCGCGCAATATTTATCGGGGGTGGAGCTGGTGGTGGTAGGCGGCGAATCCGACCGCAGTGCGCGCAGATTAGATTTTGAATGGGTGCTTGGGATACGGGAACAATGTGCACGTGCACAAGTGCATTTTGAGTTCCGCCAATGTGGCACACATTTTGTAAAGGACGGCAAACAATACCTTTTAAAAACGCGGGATTTGTGCGCACAGGCGCGCAAAGCGAATCTAAATTTTTAAGAGCAGTGTGGCTTTAGTTTGCCGACGCATCGTTTTTTGCCTTTTCCTGTTCGTATAAGGTACGGTATTTTTCAATCTCAGCTTGATAGGCTTGTCGTTCCTCACGCTGATACACGCCCTGATGCTTGAGAGCACCCAAATAATAGATGTATGGCAGTAAAACGAAGATGTACATGATGATCTTTTCCAAAAAACCTTGCACCAGATTTGCTGAAATAGCACCCAGACCGATCATGATCATGGCTGTTAGGATGGCTAAACCGTATTTTTCCTGATGCTTAGCATAATAAAATGCGAGAACGCCCGCGGTGAGCTCCGCGATGGGCATGATGATTTCAATGAGCTTGGTAGCGAAACTGAGAAAGGGCGGTAGCGAAACATATATGCTCGACAGATCCAGTCCTAGCGTATAAGTGGTGACTACCCCCCACACATCCAAAGCGCCCATGATAAGGAACAGCACACCGGCGACGCGCAGAACCGTTTTGCCGTCAGTTTTCAATAACCAATTTGGAAGCTGCATCTTGTAATCCTCCTGATGTTAAAAATAAGATCTCACCTGAACTTTGCTGGATTTCGATAAGCGAAATCTCACAGGGTTTGCATAGATTGTAACATGAGGGGGATTGCCGTGTCTATCTTATTTGGGCGTAGTGTGTGGAATCAAAAAACACCTTATGCTTTCGAGCGCAAGTGATGTGAAAATTGCGTTGCAAGCTGCTTTGGAGGCGGGTGCGGAGAGGTGAATATGTAAAAACTAGGAACGGTGGTAAAAGAAAGGCGTTCTTGGATGCATTGAAATTGTTCACGTGCACAGCCGTAAGCGGTAGCGTTGGGATGTGTTTAAACGGCCGCTGCTTAACCTTTAGGCTACTGGTTAAAATCTTGTGCAATTAAACTTGCGATTTGCAGTGAAGTTGGAATCGGAAAAAAAGTATTGAAATCAGGCGAGAAATATCATATAATAGTTTACGCGTGATGTGAATGTGCGCATGATGCTGTTGTGGCTCAGGGGTAGAGCACATCCTTGGTAAGGATGAGGTCGCGGGTTCAATTCCCGCCAACAGCTCCATTAAAAAGCCCACGGTTGTGGGCTTGGGGAACACCCCTGCTGATTCGGTTATAATATGTTGCATCAAATTGATTGGCGCTGAGGCATATTGCTTCTTAGCGTAAACTTGGTGGCAAGATTGCTGTAGTACCTTCCACAAAAGCCGTACCAATATTGCGGCTTTTGTTTAGTTTATTGTCTATGCAAAATAAAAGCCCCGGCCAAGCCGGTACTCTAAATGACAACGGAAAAGAGGGTCACACGAACCCGGCGAATCGGTTTGCGAAGTAAAGTGGAGGAGCAACAGATTGCGAAAAAGATGACGCAGCTTGTAGTGACGGCGTTTGTAGATTATGTTTCGCCAGGTGCTGCGAGAAACAGACCTTGGTGGGGTTGGGCGAGTCGCCTAGCTAGGCCGGGCAGAAAAGATTCAGAGTGGAGAAAGTTCAAATGAATGAAAACGTAGCGGTGGTAACAGGAGCAAGCAGCGGTATTGGGTATGCAATCTGCAAAGCCTTGTTCAACGAAAATTATGGTGTCTTGGCAAATGCGAGAACGGTTCAAAACTATTTTGTGCAGTCCGAAAGGCTCATTTTAAGCGATTTGGATCTACTGGAGTCCAGCACGGCAAAACGGCTGCTGGACGAAGTGCTTGCTCAGTGGGGTAAATGCGATTTGCTGTGTGTGAATGCCGGAACCATAGAATCAAACTGCATTGAGGATATTGATATAGAAAAAATGTGCACCATGGTTCGCTTAAAGGTGGAAATGTCGTTTCGGCTGATATACACGTTTCTAAAGCATTTTAAAAAAGTGGGGAGAGGGCATATCATCATTACCTCTAGCGTAATGGGGACAAAAACGCGTGAAAATTCCGGCGCATATGCCGGTTGCAACTTTGCACTGGAAGCATTGGCGGAGTCGCTTAGGATGGAACTTTCCGATACAGATATCAAGATTACCTGCATAGAGCCGGGGCTGGTGGAAACGAATTTGCACCGTGACTGGAAAATTAAACCAAAAGAATTGCTGGGCATTTCGACGGCTCTTGCTCCGGAAGATATTGCAGATGCAGTGATCGATATCTTAAAGAAGCCGGAACATATTAGAATCCCCCGATACATGATATTACCAAAAGGACATAAAATCTGATTCTGAAAATATACGTCTGCAAGAAGCATTGCTATCCGCAAGCGAACCCCGGCGTATGGATGAAAAAATGAGGTTTTTTGCTGAACTGTTACAGCAATCCGGAATACAGCAAGATTGATGAAAACTTTCAAAGGTGCGTTTGGTATACTACGGCAAAGAAAGGAGGTTGCTGTAATGCAAACAAATATCATCAATGTGAATGCTGCCATCGACTACGTGGAAAGCCATTTGCCGGAAAAGCCGGATCTTGAACATGTGGCGAAAGCGGTTCACTATTCTAAATATCATTTGCACCGCGTTTTTACAGATGCCATCGGTCTCAGCCTGCATGATTATATCAATCGGCGGCAGCTGACGGAGGCCGCAAAACTGTTGGTGTTTTCGACAAAATCCATTCTTGAGATTTCTCTCATTGCTGGATATGAAAGCCAGCAGGCGTTCACAACCGTTTTTAAAGCGATGTATAAGAAATCGCCCAAACAATATCGAGATGCGGAGAATTTCTACCCATTACTGCTAAGATACAACTTGCACAATCAACCGTCAAAAACCGGCACAGAAATTGACTGGAAAACAAAGATACGGATTGCAGAAATAAGCGATATCCCCGCATGGATGGACTTTGTCCGCCTGGTGGTGGATGGATTTCCTTATTTGAATGAAGCCGAATATTGCAAGCAGCTTGAAACATACATACAGAAACAGCAAGCATGGCTGATCAAGGACGCGAGCATCCTTATCGGCGCAATGGCGTTTTGCCGCGAAACAGGAAGTATTGATTTCTTAGGAGTTCATCCGCAATACACCAAGCAAGGGATTGCAAAATTTTTTCTGCAGTGGTTGTTTCAGGAGCAACCACAGGATGCGCGTATCAGCATTACTACGTTCCGAGACGGCGATAAAGCCGATACGGGCTATCGCAAAGCATGGAAGCGGCTTGGTTTTGCCGAAGCGGAATTGCTTACGGAATTTGGTTATCCCACCCAAAAATTTGTTTTGCGAAAAGAAGATTGGAAGGGTGGCTGCCTTGAGTGAATCCGGCGCAGTGCAAAGCCTGATTGCAAGAGATTTTTGCATGCGCTCGCTGTTGAAATTTGCCTTGCCAACCATACTCATGATGCTTTTTATGGGGCTGTATACGGTCGGGGACACCGTCATCATATCCCGCTTTGTTAACACAAACGCACTATCTGCGCTTAACATCGTGACACCTGCCATCAACATCATTGTGGGATTGGGCGCGATGCTGGCAACGGGTGGAAGCGCTATTGTTGCGCGAAAAATGGGGGAGGGCAAACTGAAACGCGCCTCGCAAGATTTTACACTGATTGTGTTTGCGGGGATGGTGATAGGCATTGTCGTAGCGGTTGTTGGCAGTTTGCTGATGGAGCCAATACTGTGGGGATTGGGCGCAAGCGAACTGCTCTTCCCATACTGCAAGCAGTATCTTTCTATGTTGTTGTTATTTACTCCCGCTGCCATGATGCAAGTGGTGTTCCAGAATTTGATCGTAACTGCGGGCAGGCCCGGATTTGGTATGGCGCTGTCGATGGGTGCAGGCGCTGCTAACGTACTGCTGGATTATATCTTTGTGGTTTTGATGGACACGGGCATTTCCGGTGCTGCGCTGGGAACGGGCATTGGGTATTTGATCCCTACGGTGATAGGTGCTGTATTTTTTGCCAAGTCTAAGGGTGCGCTTACCTTTCAAAAACCTATTTGGGATGCGAAAGTAATATGGGAAAGCAACACCAACGGATTTTCTGAGATGGTCAGCCAGATTGCAGCGGCGGTCACCACTTTTCTGTTTAACATCATTATGATGAAGCTGCTGGGAGAAAACGGTGTGGCGGCGATTACGGTCATCATCTATTCCCAATTTCTGCTGACCGCGCTTTATATTGGATTCTCCATGGGCGTAGCACCCGTAATTAGCTACAACTTTGGCAGCGGAAACCGCGAGCGACTCAAAAAAATATTTCGCATGTGTCTGCTTTTTATTGGTGTGTTATCCATTGTGATCTTTATTGCCTCAATGTTGCTAGGCTCGCAGTTGGTCGGTATTTTTTCGCCGGCAGGCACAGACGTATACGAAATTGCAAGGCAAGGATTCCTGATTTTTTCGGTGAGTTTTCTGTTTTGCGGATTCAATATTTTTGCTTCGGCAGCCTTTACCGCGCTGTCTTGTGGAAGGGTGTCTGCCATCATTTCTGTTCTGCGCACCTTTGTATTTGTATCCGTTGCGCTACTCCTCTTGCCGCGATTTTGGGGTGTGACGGGTGTGTGGGCTGCGGTGCCGCTGGCAGAGCTACTGGCGTTATTTGTTTCCGGTATGCTGATTGTAAAAAACAAAAAAGCATATGGCTATTTGTGAGCGGGTCATTTATCTCCGATTTCTGCTCCATTTGACTTGACAAACTAACATTGGTTGGCTATATTCAAAAATTGATGAATGTTATTTTTTGAATTGCGAACCTAACATGATCTTAGTCAGAAACCAAAGAGCAATACACTTAAAAAAATCAAATTGTTTGCAAGGATAAGCAATCTCCAATCGTGTTATAGATAGAAAACATTTTTTGGAGGTTGAAGGATGAAGAAAATAGCAGTAGCTGTCATGGTTGCAGTGTCTTTGTGTGTGGCAATGAGCACAACGGCGCTTGCGGGAAGTCATTCGGGCGGACATCGCGGCACGCGTGCAAGCGCGACGAAAACGACGGTGTGCAGTGTGAGCGGTTGCTCGAAAACTGCCAGCCACAAGCATAACGGAACGACGTACAGCGGACATTACAGCGGCGATGGACATGGGCATGCCAAAGGCGTATGCTCCGTTAAGAATTGCACAAAAACAGGCAGCCACAGCCACAATGGAAAAAACTACAAAGGGCATAACGATGCTGACGGACATAAGAGTGGAAGCCACAATTCCTCATCGCATCAGGGAAACCGTCACTAAGAGGTTGCAGTGAAATCTGGCACGGAGTTAAAAAACGCAATACATCGGTATTCGGACACAGTCAAACGAATTTGCTATATGTATTTGCACAATGCGCATGCTGTAGAGGATATATTTCAGATCGTTTTCACGAAGTATATCCTCTCTCTTGTTGTTTTTAAAAATGCCGAACACGGTGATAGGACATTCCCATAAGGCATGTTTGGTCTCGTTTGAGCTTGCACTTGTTCCCGAATCTCATGATTGGGGGGTGTTTTTGTGTGAATAGGCAAAAAACAATACGAAATGCGAAAGAAAACCCTGCAAGGTGCAGTATTTGGATTGCAAAAAGGATGGAAATATGCTACTTTTAATATCAGGGATTTCTGTCAGCAGGGATTTGCGTCGGCAACGTTAAGTATGAAGCAGATTTCCTGAACGAAAACATATTGCGGAAAGGCGGACTGATTATGTTACGGAAAAAGATTATGGCGCTCGTGTTCGCGGGTGTCATGGTACTGGGGCTGGTGGCGTGTGCGCCAACACAGGGGCAAAATGCGGGGGCGCAGCAAAGTGCTGCATCGCAGGAGCAGCAGGGAGAGACAGCGCAAGATGGCTCAGATGCACAGACGTCTCCTACAGGCGTTTTTCCGGGTACGCCTGAGGCAGACACGGTTGTCATTGACGTAACCATGGAGCCTGTGAACGTAAATTCTATGATGGTTGCGGATCAGATATCCATGAGCATTTTGCAGCACACGATGTCTGGATTGACCAGGCTGGACGCGAACGACATGCCGATTGCAGACATGGCGGAAAGCTGGGAGATCAGCGACGATAAAACGGTCTACACCTTCAAACTGCGGCAGGACGGAAAATGGTCTAACGGCGATCCGGTGACGGCAAACGACTTCTATTACCCGATCATGTGGCAGTTGGATCCTGCAAACGGCGCGGTGGGAGCGTATTTCCTTTATGAAAACATTAAAGGTGGCCAGGAATACTATGACGGAGCTGCGGATGCGTCGCAGGTTGGCTTGAAAGTGATTGACGACTATACATTTGAAATTGAGTGGGCGCGTCCCATGACGGATGGTTTGTTTTACCTGACACTGCCTGCATACATGCCGGTCAACCAAAAGGCGTTCGAAGAAATCGGCGCCGATAAATATGCCATGGACGCGGACAAAATCGTCACGAATGGGCCTTATCGGATTGCAGACTGGGTACATGACGATCATATCATGTTGGAAAAATCAGAGGATTACTACAACGCAGATCAAATCAATATTCCCAAGGTGCGGTTGGCGATGATCAGCGACAGCAATGCCCGGCTTAATGTGTTTATGGCGAGCGAGCTGGATATGACAAATCTGTACAGCGATCAGATTGAACAAATCAAAAGCCAGTCGGAAGCATCGATTCACAAATATTTTGATGGCGGCTCTTACTTCATCGGCTTCAATCAGAAAAATGAATTGCTTGCCAATGCCAATTTGCGTAAGGCGCTTGCGTACGCGGTGGACATGCAGAGCCTGCTGGACAATGTGATTGCGGACGGGTCGGAAGCGGCGGACGGGTTGGTGCCCGGTGTGATTGGCGGGGTGGACGGTAAACCTTACGCGGAGGCGCGCGGCAGCTTGTTTGCGTACGATCCGGAAGCGGCGAAAGGATACTTAGAGCAGGCGTTGAGCGAACTGAATATGACGGCGGAGAATCTGACATTGGCGTTGTCTGTCTACGACTCCACTTACCAGCAGGATCAGGCTGCTTATTTGCAGCAGCAATGGAAAGAGAATCTGGGTCTCAATGTGGAGATTCGCGTGTTGCCCTTAAAAGCGCTGTATGAAGCGAAGATGGCGGGTGACTTTGAAATGAGCGTGGAAGCCTTTGGTGCTGATGTGAACGACGCAATGGCGTTTTTACAGATTTTTACGACAGGCAACGCAAACAATTATTTGAATTACGCGAATCCGCAATTCGATCAGCTGATTGAGCAAGCAAAGGTGGAAACCGATGCGGCGGCGCGCCAAGATATGATGATTCAGGCAGAGAAAATGCTGCTTGACGATATGACAATCGGTCCGATGTATTTTACTTGTACAACCTATGCAGTGTCTGACAAACTGACGGGAATGGTGCGTTCGCCGTTCCAACTGTTTAGCCTGACCAGCGGAGCAAAAATATCCTAACATCAAAAAGGGTGCGGATTCCGCACCCTAAAGTAAATCGGAGGACATAGGGGTGTCTGATAAGGTTAAATATATTGGGCGGCGTTTGGCTTACGCCGCACTCACAGTTTTTGTGCTGATTACCGTTACGTTCGTATTGATGCATCTGCTGCCGGGAACCCCTTTTACGGGCGGCAAGAATGTGAAACCGGCGGTGATAGCTTCCCTGACCCAAAAATACGGCTTGGACAAGCCGGTCATAGAACAATATGGCATCTATCTTTCTAATGTTGTGCAGGGTGATCTGGGGAACTCTTTAACTTCAGGACGTGCCGTTACGGATATTATAGCCAAAGCGTTTCCCGTATCCTTGGAATTGGGGGTACGGGCGCTTATTTTTGCACTTATCATTGGATTTGGACTGGGAATACTGGCGGCGGTAAAGCAGGGCAGCGCGTGGGATTCCGGAGCGATGATTTTAGCGCTGATTGGGGTATCGATCCCTTCCTTCGTCCTGGGCGCGCTATTGCAGTATTTTTTGGGGACCGCGCTTTATCAGGCAACAGGTGTACATGTGTTTGCTGTGGTGGGGTGGAATGCAGAAAACAGTAAAATACTGCCGGCTTTTGCGCTGGCGTTTGGAGCGGTTGCCACCATCAGTCGTTTGATGCGCTCCAGCCTGATTGATGTCATGAATCAAGATTATATTCGTACGGCGCGGGTGAAGGGATTGAGCCGCACGCAGGTGGTGCTGCACCATGGCGTAAGGAATGCTGTAATGCCTGTTATCACGGTGCTGGGACCGTTGGTGGCTATCATGTTTACAGGAGCCTTTGCCATAGAAAACGTTTTTTCCATCCCAGGACTGGGCAAATATTTTGTGGACTCCATACGATCAAATGACTATCCGGTGATCATCGGGACAACGCTGTTCTTTGGCGTGTTTTTGGTGTTGTGTAATTTGGCAGTAGACATCATAAACAGTGTGCTGGATCCGCGTATACAGCTGGATAGGAGGTAGACCGGTGAAAGAAAACAACGTGCAGCCGGAGCTGTTTGAGCCGGTTTTTAATCAGGATCAGCGGGATAAACCAATTACGCGTCCAGCCATGAGCTTTTGGCGGGAAGTGCTTCTGAAATTAAAGAGCAGTAAGTCGGCCATCGTGTTTTTCTGGGTGTTGGTGGTGATTGTGCTGGGCGCGATCATCATACCGTTTTTTTGGCCGTTTGACTATGCTTCGCAAAATGTTGCGTTTGCAAATAAGCCTTTTATGAGTCTGGATCCTAACACGGGGTTCCCGCATGTGTTTGGTACAGATCATTTGGGGCGCGATATTTTTGTCCGGGTTTGGTATGGTGCGCGCGTTTCTTTATTGATTGCCTCGGTGGTGGCATTGATTGATTGCGCCGTGGGCGTGATTTACGGTGGAATATCCGGCTATGTTGGCGGCGGTGTGGACAACCTGATGATGCGTGTGCTGGAGGTCATCAGCGGTATTCCTTATCTGATCGTGGTGCTGCTTTTGATGGCGGTTTTGCCGCAGGGCGTGGGCACCATGATACTCGCGTACTCTATGGTCGGATGGACGGTGACAGCAAGACTGGTCAGAGGACAGGTGATGTCGCTTCGGGAGCAGGAATTTATTTTGGCGGCGCGCGCAATGGGGGGAAGCACCGGGCGAATCATTGCTCGTCATTTGATGCCCAATATGATGGGGGTCATCGTGGTCAATATCACGCTGGACATCCCCAACGTTATTTTTACCGAGGCGTTTTTATCCATGCTGGGCATGGGAGTTCCACCACCGTATCCTTCCCTGGGTACGATGGTGAGTGAAGGCTTGACAAAATTTCAGATGTATCCATACCAGCTGATTGTGCCGGCGTTGTTTATCTGTCTTTTGATGCTGGCATTCAACATATTGGGGGACAGATTGCAGGATGCGTTGAACCCCAAGGTGAGGAGAACTGTGATTTATGAGCGACGTTTTAAAAATAGAAAACTTAAACGTGACCTTTGACGCGTATGCCGGACAAGTGCATGCGGTGCGTGGGATGTCGCTTACGGTTCGCAGTGGTGAAATTGTTGCGCTAGTGGGCGAAAGCGGTTGCGGCAAAAGTGTAACGGCACAATCCGTGCTGGCGCTCAACCCGCCGGAGTATTCACATGTTTCCGCCGACTGTCTGGCGCTTGCGGGAGAAGATATCCTTGCTGCGTCTGAAAAGCAGATGCAGCGGATTCGCAGCAAGCTGGCCGGTGTGGTGTTTCAAGACCCTATGACATGTCTTAATCCAACCATGAAGGTGGGCAAGCAAGTGACGGAAGCGCTACTGCGCAGTGGAGAACTTTCGGGCACTGCCTGCAAAGCGGAGGCCGTGCGTTTGTTGAAATTGGTGCAAATACCAGAGGCAGAAAAACGAGCGGAGCAATACCCACACCAGTTCTCCGGCGGAATGCGGCAGCGTGCCATGATTGCGATGGCAATAGCGAGAAAGCCGCGGTTGCTGATTGCAGATGAGCCGACGACTGCGCTGGATGTAACAACGCAATTTCAGATTTTGCTGTTGCTCAAGCAAGTGAGCATAGAGACAGGGGCAGCGATCCTCTTGATTACACACGACTTGGGCGTGGTGGCGGCACTTGCATCGCGCGTTGCTGTGATGTATGCAGGCAAAATCGTGGAGGAGGGCAGTGTGGAAGATATATTCAAACATGCGGCGCATCCGTACACGCTGGGACTACTGAAAAGTATCCCTGCGCCGGGCGAATCGGGCAGACTGTTTTCGATCTCCGGCACACCGCCCGACCTGTATGCGCCACCGGCGGGTTGCGCGTTTATGCCGCGTTGCATGCAGGCGATGCGCGTGTGCGCCAAGCAACCGGAACAATTTGACGTGAGCGAGGGACATCAGGCTTGCTGTTGGCGGCTGCATCCCGATTTTAAGGAGAGGGGATGAGTAAAGTGGAACCATTGCTGGAAATAGACAATATTTCAAAAGTGTTTTCCTTGGGCAGAAAGCGCAAGTTGCGCGCGCTAAGCGAGGTGAGCCTTGTGGTTTATCCGGGCGAGACGCTGGGCATTGTGGGGGAATCGGGCTGTGGGAAGTCTACGCTTGCCCGCATTGTGATGGGGATTTACGAACCAACTTCAGGTGAGATACGATATCGTGGCAGCAAGGTGAACCTGAACCAACATGAGGCGCGACTGAAATATGCGGAGAACGTGCAGATGATTTTCCAAGATACCTATTCATCGCTGGATCCGCGCATGACAGTGGAGGCCATTATTGCAGAGAATTTGGAAATTCAAGGTCGGTTGGATGTGCCGGGCAGGCACGAGAGGGTGCATGAACTGTTGGAGATGGTTGGGCTGCCGGCTGATGCGGCAAACCGTTATCCGCACGAGTTTTCCGGAGGGCAGCGGCAAAGGATTGGCATTGCGCGCGCGCTGGCGTTGCAACCGGAACTGATTTTGTGTGACGAGCCCATCTCGGCACTGGATATGTCGATCCAAAGTCAAGTGATGAACCTTTTGATTGATCTAAAAGAAAGCCTGAATCTTACGTATGTTTTCATTGCGCACGATTTGAACATGGTACGGTACATTTCGGATCGTATTGCGGTATTGTACGATGGCTGCCTGGTAGAACTGGCGGAGGCGGAGGAGCTTTATACAGAGCCATTACACCCGTATACCAAGCTGCTGCTGAGTACAGCGCTGGTGCCGGAACCATCTAAAGTTGCATTGGAAAGTATGGAAGGGGTGGAAAGAGCCGACCGCGTACAGGAAGGCGGGTGCTCTTTTTATGCAAGGTGCCCCCGGGCGATGGAGCAGTGTGCGCGATGCGCGCCTGAACTCAAACAGGAAAAGCAGGGTCACTATCTGGCATGCCATCTCAAGATTGCATCGGAGTCATAACAAAATGAAGCTTTTAGATTTGTGCCTAAAGTGGTATAATGTGGTTATATCGACGGGATTCTGGAAAAGGCAGAGTTATGAACAAACAGAAACACAATGATTTAAGCCACCTGATGTCGCGTATACCTGAAGTTCGATACACTGATCTGGACGAGGAAAAGAGACTATGCGACGAGTTGTTGGCGTGTGCAGAAAAGCTTGAGGATACCTACGGGCAGATTTTTGCGCACACATTTTTGGGTGACTATTACATTGCGATGAATGAAGTCGACGCTGCCGGGGAGCACTTGCTAAAGGCACTTGCAATGTGCGAGGACAGCGAAGTTGATGAAAATGATGAAGTCCGGCTCAAAATATATAGCTGGCTGGGTATCTATTACGAGCATAAAGGGGACGACCAAAGCTCGATACAGTATTATCTGTATGCCGATTCTGTGGCGCAAAATCTGGGAGACATGCTTTCGGAGTGCATGATCCTTAACAATATTGCATTTTCTTTTCAGCGGCACAATGGTGCGGAGAAAGCGCTGGAGTTTTATTTAGAGGCATATAAGAGACAGGAAAAGCTGGAAACTTCGCCGATGCGGGCGATGCTGATTAGCAATATTGTGGAAACCTTCATTTATCTAGGCAAGATGGAGCAAGCCTGGGCTTATATGGACGAATACAAGCGGGTGGACGCAGAACCCAAAGACATTGAGCGTTTGCGCAGAAGCAATATGTGCCTATACTATGCAAAATTGGGCGATCGGGAACAGTGCATGAAGTGGATGGAGGAAGTCCTCGCCAATTTGGAAATTGTGGAAGCCGATCGCATGCTTGCTTTTGAAAACTACACCTCTTTTTTTGAGGCGATGATGGACATCGGGCACAAGGCATACGCGAAGAAGTTTTTGGATTTTATGGAGAGCTCCAGCGACACGGATGGAATTGATCAGAGACGCATTCTTGAAAAAAAGCGCATGCAATATTGCCTGAAGTACGAAGATGAAAGCCAGCATCATGCTGCATACGAGAGATTTTACACCAAGATGCAGGAAATTAAAAGTGAGACGGACAAGGCGATCACGGATGCAATGAAGGCGATGATATATCTGCGAAAGCTAAAGAAGTCTACGGAAAAGTTGAAGGACGAAAACGACGATTTGGCACGCACTTCGACCACAGACGCGTTGACGGGCATCTTCAATCGCGGGTATTTTGACAGCACCATGCTTCAATATGCGCAGGAGCCTGAGGCGGGTACGCTTACGGTGATCATGCTGGATGTTGACTATTTCAAAGAATACAACGATTTCTATAAGCATTCTGAGGGGGATCAAGTTTTGATTGAGGTTGCTGCCTGCCTGCGCGATCACCAAATAGAGGGGATCCGCCCTTGCCGGTACGGCGGGGATGAATTTGTGTGCGTGTGCACGGATGTCAGCAGAGAAACCGTAATGCAATACATTGAATCGGTTCGGGAATGCTTGAACCAAAAGGCAATCAAGCATGAGAAATCTCCTTGCAGCAGCATCATTACACTCTCGATCGGTTTTGCGGTTGGGAAGCGGCAGGAAGATTCTGTGATGATTATGGAGATGGCGGATCGTGCCCTTTATGAAAGTAAAAAGGCAGGACGCAACGCGGTAACCGAAAAGCAGGTGAGCGCAGATGGATAACACAACCAGAAAAAATGGACAGTTAAAAAAAATGGAGCTGATGGAGCGCATCCTACAAGTTCGATATACCGATATCGAAGAGGAAAACAGGCTGTGCAAGGAACTGCTGGGCATTGCAGAGCCGAATCAGGATATTTATAACTGTGCGTTTGCGCATGTGTATTTGCTGGATAGCTTTTTGGCAATGGGGGATTATGGCAGCTGCATGTATCACTTGATTCGTGCGGAGGAATTGTGCCGCGAACATGGGTACGACGACCTTTTGGTTTCGCTATGCAACTTTGCCGGCCTATATTATTGTAAAATGAACAACGACCATGTTGCGGTGAGCTACCATCTGGAAGGGATTGAAATCGCTGAAAAGCTGGGCGACAAAGAAATGCAGGGAAAGCATTATAACAATATTGGTCTCGTCTTTGGCTTTCGTGGAGATTGGATTATGGCACGGCATTATTTTTCGCTTGCTGCCGATATGGCGGAGCCAAATGTGACGCCGGAAAATGTTGGATATTTGGTGAGCTGCCTGTGTAATCTGGCGGACGTTTCCAAAGAACTGGGCGAAAACGAAGAAGCGCGCAGGATGCTGGAAAAATGCGATGCGCTGGACAACGCGGGCGCATATCTGAGGTTGCGCGTTGCGATTGGGTGGGTATCTTATTATGCCACTGTAGGCGATAATGAGAAATGCCTACAAAAATTGAAGACGATTGTTGATGAAGGATTTTTGGAGTATCCTGATAAGCTGTTTACCAGCATCATGCTGGAGGGTGTGATAAGCAATTTGCTTTTCATTGGTGAGCGCGCAGAAGCAAAGCGCTATATGGATGTACTGGAGACGATAGGAAAAGAAATCTCTGTTGCGAACCGTTACCACGTCCAAAGCCTGAAAATACAGTATTGGAAGGAAGAAGGAAATCAGGAGGAGTACGGCAAGGCAATCAAAGAATACTACGAAATCATGAAGCAGTTGACGCTGCTGGATGATGAAACCCGCATTCAGAGCATGGTTTCGCAGATTGAAATTGTTCGGATCAAATGGAAGCGCCAAAAGATGCGCGATGAGAATTTGGAGCTGGAACGCCTGACGCAGCTGGATGGTTTGACGGGGCTGTATAATCGCAGATATCTTAACAAATTGACCACCAAAACAATGCAGAGCGAAGAACTGACATCTTTGGGTTATGTGATGCTGGATGTGGATTATTTCAAGCAGTACAATGATTTCTATGGGCATTTTAAAGGGGATAAGGTTTTGATGGAAGTGGCGCATGTGCTGACGGAGGCTGCAAGCCCGAATATCTATGTGGGTAGGTATGGCGGCGATGAATTTGTCTGTTTGTGCGTGAATGCAACAGATGAGCAAATGGCGGAATATGTGTGCAAAGTGATGGAAGGGGTTGCCGAAAAGAACATCGAGCACGAAAAATCATCCTGTGGTGGTAAGCTTACGTTGTCCATCGGATATCACAATGAAACGATAAGCGCTGACACTCGTCCGGAAAGCATCTTGAACGCGGCAGACCACGCGCTTTACGCTGTGAAGCAATCGGGTCGTAACGGCTGGGCCAAGGCGTGAGGAGTGGAAGGTTTGCTGCGTAAAGTAAAAAAAGCGGCTCATTTCATATGAGCCGCTTTTTTGGTGCCTTTATGAGAATGGGTTTTCGCAATTCCTGATCAAGGCTTGGAAGGGGCGTCCGGCGGCGCAGTGTGATGTTCGTGATCGCCGCAGTTGCCGCGGCAGCTATGCGGATGATCCGGTCCGTGATGTGGCCCATGCGCGTGGTGGGGACCGTGATGGTGCCGAGCATCGTGCGCGTGATGCCGATCGTGCACCGGTCTGAACCCATAACCAAAGCCGGGGATTTCGGAATCCTCCAAGGACGGCTGTAACTCTGTAATGATGCGCGTGAGGATGTGATCCAACTGTGCTTGTTCGTCGTCGCTTAGAAAATTGAGTACATTTACAAATTCCTGACGCTGCTGCTCGGTCTGCGCAGCGGCTTCTTCACCTTTTTCCGTTAGTGTGATATCCACGGCGCGCCGATCTTCTGAGGAAGGGGTACGCAGGAGAAAGCCTTGATGCTCGAGCTTTGCGAGCAGCTCGCCCACTGACTGCGGGCGCATATCCATCAGATAAGAGAGTTCGTTACGGGTGATGCCCGGCTTCATTTTCAGCATGGCGAGCATGCGCCCCTGACCACGATGGATGTGGCCGGAATGTCCTGACTCCATTGCGTTCTTATGTTGATACCGATGCAGCACACCGAATGCCTGCATGAATTTTTCCAATAAGGTATTTTGTTCCATTGTTTGCCTCCTGTGTTTGGGCGTGGTCTTGTTTGCTTCTCGAATAAAAAGGTACCTTCTGTAATTTTATTATACAGGTACCTTTCTATTGTGTCAACTATTTTTTGCTGATCGAGTGGGTTTGCTTATTCTTTGGTAATTTCGATGGCTACATTTTTGGGTAAAGCAAGGCTGCATTCCACTTCGATTGCCTTTAAAATGCCCGCAATGCTGGGGCAGGAGGCGTGAGCCGGGAAATTTTGCTGGGCATATTCATAGAGGCAGTTTTCGCCGGGCTTGACGAGGCATAACTCGAACGCATTAAAGGTGTCGCCCAATTCCTTGAACATATTGCGGATGGGCTCGCAGCCGGATTTTACAATCAGCTTGACCTCCATGCCGTCTTCGCTTTGCGCGCTTACGCTGGTGACCAGTCCGCACACGCCGGGATCGATTTTTGCAGTTGTCATAATGGATTCTCCTTCTTTTTTAATTGTTTGCGCCGCAGCAGCTCGATTGCCTTTTCCGGGCAAAGCTCCTGACAACAAAAACAACTGATACACGATTTATAATTGATGTGCACCGCTTTATCCGCAACTTGCATTGCCTTTGCGGGGCAGCCGCGCACACATTCCTGACACACGATGCAGCGAGATGCTTTGATGACGGGATATAAACGATAATGCCGCTCCAGCAGCTTGCGCAGAAATTTTGGAAGTTGCAGCCCGCCGTTGATCAGAGCATGCTGATACGCATCGGGGATCAGTAGGTCGTCGCCGACAAGCTGTGGTGTGATATCAAGGCCGCGACGTTTTGCGTGCTCTAAGGTGTACACTTTTTCCAGCCCGATCACGGAAGCGCAGGCTTGATCCAGACTGTGCATATCGGCGCTTGCCAGCAGCATTCCCACCCGCTTTGGCTTGCCGCTGGTGCCCGGTCCTTGACCTTCCAGTGCCCACACGGCGTCCACAAGATTAAGCGCGGGCTTGATTTTTTCTGCAAGGTCAACCAACGCATTGGAGAAGGTGGAGGGTGCGGGGTAAAGCATGTGGTATTCTGCCTTGACCAGCCCCGGGACACAGCCAAACAGGTTTTTGACGGCGGCGGACATGGCGGTAAAGCCATGTGTTTTGAGCTTGGGCAGATTAACGACGACATCTGCATCCAGCACTGCCTCAAGAAACTGCGCGTTGGCGACGACTTCGCCGTTTATCGCAACATTGCGCGCGGACGTGTTAAAATTGAGGTGTGCGCCGGATTGCGCCGCAGCATCGGCAAAACCTGTCTGCTGGTACTGAGATTCCAGCAAAGACTTGGAAAAGACGCCGCCCGGACTATCTGCGATGATGGCGCTGGCGCCACATTCTGCAATGATTTCGCACACGACGCGCACAACCATAGGATGCGTGGTAACACAATTTTTCGATTCTTCTTTGCGCAAGAGATTGGGCTTGATGAGTACGGTTTGCCCACTATGAAAAAAGGTTTGCGCGCCGCCCAGCAAATCAATACATTGCGTGACGGCTACCTTTACACTGTCGTATTCATAATTGTTACAATGTTGAATGGATACTATTGCCATAAAATGCTCCCTGTGCTATTTTTGGGATATGTGATATTAATAAACGGAAGAGGACAGAATAAACCGCTCAATGGCTTGCGCCACGCCGCTGTTTTTGCAAGAGTCCGTGACATAGTCCGCTGCTGCAAGCGTCTTGGGCAGTGCATTTGCCATTGCGACACCGATTCCGGCGGTCTCCAGCATATCTGCGTCGTTTTCTCCATCGCCGATTGCGAGGATATTTTGTGGCTCAATGTCTAATATCTGCGCAAGATGTTCCAGCGCGACTCCTTTGGTAACGGACAGGCCGGTAAACTCACGGTTGAATGTTTCGCCGCAGGCGATGGTGCAACGGTGTTCGAACTGCTGAGTGATTTTTACAAGCAAAGGGTCTGCCTGCGGGTTACGCGCCCACATCAGTGCCTTTTGCGTCTGAGACTGTACGCGTTGCAGCATTTCCTCTTGTGAATCGCAGACCACAACGGGATAGGTGACGGAAGATCTGCGCCACTTTTCAAACAGACCTTCGGAATAGTCCTGTTGTGTGCAGAAAATTTGATTGTTGCTGAACAAATAGCGCAGGATATCGCCGTGTGTGGGGAATAAAATGAGGTCGCGCACGACGTCTTGCGGGATATGATCGAGAAAATAGGAACGCTGTGCATCGCGGATGTCCGCGCCATTGCAAGTGATGAGAGGCGCGATGACACCAAGCGACTGCGCCATACGTTCGACCACGGCAAAGATGCGTCCTGTGGCAATGGTGACGATGATGCCGCGCTGCTGTGCCGCCGCAAGCGCGGCTTGATCACGTTCAGAGATGCTTGCGCCCGGATGGGACAACAGTGTGCCGTCCACATCCGTAACGATACATTTGATGTTTGGCGTTATTTCCGACATGATTCCACAAATTCTGCGATGCGGTGCATTGCCTCTTTGATGTTTTCCATTGATGCGGCATACGAGCAACGGATATAGCCTTCGCCTGCCTCGCCAAACGCAGTGCCGGGCACACATGCCACGTTCTTTTCCTTGATTAACGAAAGGCAGAACTCCTCGCTGGAAAGACCGGTGGAGGTGATGTTGGGGAATGCGTAAAACGCGCCCTTTGGCTCGAAGCAAGACAGACCAATTTGGTTGAAGCTACTATGCACAAAGCGCCTGCGGCGATTGTACTCGGCAGTCATTTTTGTGACTTGCGCAAATCCGTTTGCAAGCTCGGACTTGAGGGCTTCCTCTCCGGCGCATTGGCTCATAGTGGGGGCACAGAGCATGGAATATTGATGGATTTTGACCATTGCTGCGATGACATCCTCCGGTCCGGCCGCAAAGCCGAGACGAAAACCCGTCATGGCAAAGGATTTTGAAAAGCCGTTGATGACGACGCAACGCGGAAAAATATCCGCAAAGCCGGCAATGGAGCAGTGCTCGCCATCATAGGTCAATTCGGAATAGATCTCATCTGAAATGACGAACAGATCGTTGCGCACGATGATTTGGATGATTGCCGCAAGCTGATCGCGCGTCATGATCGCGCCGGTGGGATTATTGGGATAGGGAATGACGATTGCCTTGGTTTTGGGTGTGATCGCCGCCTCGATTGCCTCCGGCGTAAGAATGAAGCAATCCTCTTCGCGCGTATTGATGCAGACGGGAATACCGCCCGCAAATTTAACGCCCGGCATGTAGGAAACGTAAGAAGGCGCGGGCACAAGGACTTCGTCGCCCGGATCTATAATTGCGCGAAACGCAAGATCCAGCGCCTCGCTTGCGCCGACCGTAACCAGCATGTGCTGCTTGGCATTGTAGCTCAAGCCATAACGCTGCTTGAGATATCTGGCGATTTGATCGCGCAGACCCAATGTGCCATGATTGGAGGTGTAATGCGTTAAGCCGCGTTCGAGGGAATAGATGGCGCTCTCACGCACATTCCATGGTGCCACAAAATCCGGCTCGCCCACCGAAAGCGAGATGACATCCTTCATTTCGCTTGCGATATCGAAAAATTTGCGAATACCGGACGGCGGGGTTTCCGCTACCGTTTTTGCAATAAAGTCTCTCACGCCGTTACCACCAATCTGTCGTCGCATTCCTGCTCCACCAGGATGACGCCCTGCTCCTTATATTTGCGCATGATGAACAAGGTCACCGTGCTGGTGACACCATCAATGACGGCGAGCTTTTCGAACACAAACTTGGAGATATCCTTCATGCTGGAGCTTTTGATGCGCACGGCAAGGTCGTAAGGGCCTGCCATCAGATAGACTGCCTGCACCTCGGAAAAGCGATAGATGCGGCGCGCCATATCATCGTAGCCATAATCGCGCTGTGGCGTGACCTTGACCTCGATCAGCGCCTCTGCGCAGTCATCATCCCAGCCTTCGCGGTTGACGAGCGCGCAATATTTGACCAGCACATTCTCTTCTTCCAGCCGTGCGATTTCGCTCTGCACCTGCGCCTCATCCGCGCCCAGCATCATGGCGATCTCCTGCGGTGTGGTTTTGGCGTTTTCTTCCAATATGTTCAGGATTTCTTTCGAGAGTTCTTTGTTCATTTTATACCTCCGCGCATTCGCGCTTTTTCCTTTAGGCTGCCGCATTCCCCTGCGGCGTTATGCGCCGTGCCATTTTCCGGCGCGGGCAGGTTTGCTGCTTGACACCCGTCTTGTTTGACCAGCCTGCAAATGCTGACGCCTTTTTTTGAAACATTGGAACTAGTATACCACTGATGCGGGTAAGGGTTCAAGAGTTTCGGCATAGTTGTATGGTATGAGCGCAAAAAAATCTATGTGCGGGATTGGCGGTTGCGCTTACATTGTTTTCGCAGTATGATAGAAATAAATGCAGGGTGCATCGGGCACCATTCCGGTGGGGGATTGTCGGTTCAGAAAAACAGAAGTGGTTTTATGGCAAAAAAGGTATGTGTGAGAGGGAGGTAAGAACCATGAACCGGACATTAAATCGCATTCTAAAAATTGTGGGGATCGTACTGCTGGCGATTGCGGCTGCTTTGGCGGCGTACGTGATCTATATGCAGGCGACATACTACCGCATTGAGGATAATCTGCCGCTGGAGATCAAAAATAATCAGAGTGCGGGGCTGGACACTGGCGCAGAATATACTGCGCTGACCTATAACGTGGGTTTTGGCGCTTACGACCCATCCTATACGTTTTTTATGGACAAGGGCGTTATGGAGGATGGCACGCCGGTTTCGGGAGTGCACGGGCGTGCCGCCAGCGAAGATAGCATGATGCGTAATATACAAGGCTCCGCAGGTGTGATCCGCGAGCAGGATGTGGACTTTGTGCTGATGCAGGAAGTGGACGAGCATGCGACGCGCAGTTTCTACTATGATCAGAAAGCGTTTTATGAATCCCAATTCCCGGAGTATGCAAGCGTTTTTGCGTTGAACTTTCATGCGCCGTACATGATATTGCCTGTGAATGAACCGCATGGCAGTGTACAGGCGGGACTACTTTCTTTGTCCAAGCACAAAATCGATGATGCAAAGCGCATCAGCTATCCGGTTTCGACCGCTTTTTTTGAAAAATTCTTTGAGCTGGATCGCTGCATTGCGCAGGTGCGCATCCCGGTCTCCAACGGGAAAGAACTGGTGCTCATGAATAACCACATGTCGGCTTACGACGAGGGGGGGACATTGCGCAAACAGCAGTTGCAGATGCTGAACCAGTTGATGACAGAGGAATTCCAAAAAGGCAACTATGTGATTGTGGGCGGGGACTTCAACCAGGAGCTCACGGGCAAGACCGCAAACTTCCCCAGCCAGCAAAAGGTGCCGGAGTGGGTGAATGTGATCGGTGCGGAGGAGATTGCGCCGGGGATGCACATTGTGCAGGCGAAGAACGCTCCCACAACGCCGACCTGCCGCAGTTGCGATATTCCGTATCAGCCGGGGGTGAACTATACCGCGATTCTGGATGGATTCATCGTTTCGGATAATGTGCAGGCAACAGCAGAGCATATTGACACGGGGTTTGCATACAGCGACCACAACCCCGTAAAGCTTACATTTGCGTTGCAGTGAGCGAAAAAAGAGAATTGTGATGTAAGAGGGTACAAAAAGGTGAAAGAACTCAACACCATGCAAAACATTGGAAAAGAGATGCAACAAAAGCTGAAGTCGGTGAATATTGATTCGGCAGAAGAGCTGACCCGCATTGGGAGCAAAGAGGCTTTTTTTCGTCTGAAGCTGCGTTACTCTAACGTGTGCCTTGTGCATCTCTATGCGCTGCAAGGCGCGGTGGACGGCGTGAAATACAATCAACTGCCCGACAACGTGAAACATGATTTAAAAAACTATTGCGATGATTTGGCGGGTAAATGATCGCCCTGCCGGCAACGCGAATTGGATTTGCAGCCGGTGTGCAAGTCTGTGTGGAGGGTCGTGCTTTTGCAAGAAAAAGGCTTGGGCTTGGCTGTGCGATTGCTTTGAGGGCAGACATTGACCGGCTCCAAACTGCATGAGGCGCAGTGCGTGTGGTGCGAAGATGTAACCGGCTGCCGAGCGCGATGGGAATGCTCCGTTCGAAAATAAAGGATAAAAGAAAAGAGGCCGCATTTGTGTTGCTGCCTCTTTTGCGTTTTGGTCTTTCTTACAGCTTTTCGAGACTATCTGCATGGTGGCAGAATGCCGCATAGGCCTTGTAGTCAATATCTTTGATGATTTTTTCCAGCTCGTTATCGCCAAAAGAGGTGGTTCTGCCTTCCGCATACTGGCGGTCTACCTCGTCCTTGAGCTTTTGCACAAGCTCTGTTTTCTTGTCGATACGATTGGACTCTTCCAGCCCAAAGTGTGCATTAATCCAGTGAGCGATGCCTGCAAGTCCGCTGTGTTCGCCGATGACCACCGTGACGGGACGTCCGAGAATCTTATCCGTGTTGAAGATGTTGTAAATCTGCTCGTCTTTGAGCAGACCATCCGCATGGATGCCCGCGCGGGTGGAATTGAAATTCCGACCCACAAAGGGCTTGGTGGGGTCAATCTCAAAGTGCAGCTTTTTCTCGAAATACTCTGCGATTTCGGTGATGGCGGAAAGATCCATACCGTCGGCGGTGCCTTTAAGCTGTGCATATTCCAGCGCCATTGCCTCGATAGGGCAGTTGCCTGTGCGCTCCCCAATGCCCAAAATAGAGCAGTTGACGGAGGATGCGCCATACAACCATGCGGTAGACGCGTTGCATACCACCTTATAAAAATCGTTATGCCCGTGCCATTCCAGCAGATAGGACGGGAAGTGCGCATAGAACCGCAAACCATACACGATGCCCTGCACACTGCGCGGCAGGGAAGCGCCCGGATAGGTCACGCCCAACCCTAAGGTGTCGCACATGCGGATTTTGATGGGAATGCCGCTTTCCTCGCTGAGATCGTGCAATGCGCGCGCGAAAGGAACGACAAAGCCATAAAAATCTGCGCGGGTAATGTCCTCAAAGTGGCAGCGCGGACGAATGCCCATGGCAAGCGCGTCCTTGACCACGCCAAGATATTTGTCCAGTGCCTGTGCACGAGTCAGGTTCATCTTGTTGAAGATGTGGTAATCCGAGCAGGAGACCAAAATACCGGTTTCCTTGATGCCAAGATTTTTGACCAACTCAAAATCGCCTTTTGTGGCGCGAATCCATGTTGTAATTTCCGGAAAACCATAACCAAGCGCCATACATTCTTCCAGTGCCTTGCGATCCTTTTCGGTATACACAAAAAATTCGCTCTGGCGAATGACCCCTTTTGGGCCGCTCAGCTTGTGCAGCAACTTATATAAGTCCACCACCTCCTGCACGGAGAAGGGGGTACGCGCTTGCTGACCATCTCGGAAGGTGGTGTCGGTGATCCAGATTTCTTCCGGAAAGTGCATGGGCACCGTGCGATGGTTGAAGGTGATTTTCGGCACCTCATCGTAATCAAAAATGTGCTTAAACAGGTTGGGCTGCGCGACATCCTGCAAGACATAATCGTAGTCGTTTTCCTGTAACAGGTGTGTTCTTTCGTAACGGTTGTTTGACATTGTAATACCTCTTGCTTGATACGGTCTGTGCGCTTGAATCTGTAACCGGATGGCACAGGTTAAATTACGGAACGCAAAGACCGATTGGAAAATGCTTGCGATCACACAAAACGCTGACCGCAAGCGGTATTTTTTATGCTTCCAAATCTGCGACGAACGTGGCGATGCGATCCAGACCTTTTTCGATGTTTGCCATCGAAATGGCGTAGGAAAGGCGTACGAAGTCGTCCGCGCCGAATGCTGCGCCCGGGATGACAGCGGTAAGCTGCTTTTCCAGCAGTAATTCCGTGAAGTCCAAGGAGCCTTTGATCTCGCGGCCGTCCACTTTCCTGCCAAACAGGCGGGAGACGTTCATCATCACGTAAAACGCGCCTTCCGGTGCGTTGCAGTGCAGACCATCGATCTGGTTGATGCGCTCTACCATACGCAGGCGGCGCTTATCAAACTCATCGCGCATGGCGTTGATTTCGTCCTGAGAGCCGAGCAGTGCCTCGACACCGGCGTGCTGCGCGATGCTGCATGCGTTGGAGGTGGCATGGCTTTGGAAGCTGCTCATGACCTTGGCAAGCTCCGGCGAACTGGCGGTGTAACCGATGCGCCACCCTGTCATGGAATAGGTCTTGGAAAGACCATTGACCAGAATGGTGCGTTGGTAAGCATCCTCCGAGAGTGCAGGCATACTGACGTGCACATGGTCGCCATAGACAAGATCGGCATAGATTTCGTCCGAGATGATGAAGAAGTCGTGTTTCTGCGCGATTTGCGCGATACCGCGCATCGTTTCCTCGGAATAGATGCAGCCGCAGGGGTTGGAAGGATTGTTGACGATGATTGCCTTGGTTTTTGCAGTAACCGCCGCCTCGATATCCTCTAACTTCGGCTCGAATCCGTTGCTTTCCAATGTTTGCACGTAGACGGGAACGCCATCCGCCATTTTGACCAGCTCGGGATAAGTGAGCCAGTATGGCGCCAAAATGATGACCTCGTCGCCGGGGTTTAAAATTGCCTGGCATGTATTGAACAGCGAGTGCTTTGCGCCGTTAGAGACCACAACCTGCGTGGGCTCATAGTGCACACCATATTTTTGCTCTAAAGACGCGCAGACCGCCTTGCGTAAATCCAGCGTACCCGCCTCCGGCGTATATTTGGTCATGCCTTTATCCAGCGCTTCCACCGCTGCCGCTTTGATGTGCGCGGGGGTATCAAAGTCCGGCTCGCCGGCACCGAAGCCGACGACATCCAGCCCCTTAGCCTTCATGTCCTTTGCCATTGCCGTGACCTTGAGCGTCAAGGACGGCGAAATTGCAAGTGCTTTTTTGGAAAGTTGCATTATTTTCTTCTCCTTCATGCGTGAAACGGCCGCGTTGCCTCTGTGCAAAGCGCCGAAACAATAGTATTTCATTTGTATTCTAATATAAATATGAAAAAAAGACAAGCGGTAACTTATGAAATTTTACGATTATATATTTTGCATTTTTGGCGTTTTTGTTGTAAGGGTTGCTTTTGAACGCGTTTTTGTGATAAAATACAGCTGGTACAACTTCTTTGGATAAGATTCTCAAAAAACGGTTTTATTGGGGCGCACACGGGACGAAACAGCATGAACGTGCTGCTTGGCACACATGGCGGAACCAAACAATTTGTTTTTTGCGACGGAGTTGATACAAATGATTCTTGCATACATCAATTCCCAGTGTATGCGGACAGGAGAAGGATATGGAAAAATATGTCATCACGTGTAGCTCAACTGCAGATCTGCCTACTAGCCTAGTGGATGAACGGGGCATCAAAGTGCTGCCCTATACATTCTTCATGGATGGGAAAGAGTATTTGGATGACCAAGGAATTTCTATCCCGACGCACGATTATTATGAAAAAATGCGCGCAGGCTCCATGCCCACAACATCTATGGTGAACACGGATCGGTATTTGGAGTTTTTTACACCTATTTTAGAGGCGGGTAAAGATATTTTACATTTGGAGTTTTCTTCCGGACTTTCAGGATCTTACAACAATGCGTTGCTGACGCTGCCGATGTTAAAGGAACGTTTTCCGGAGCGCAGTGTCATCATTGTGGATTCTTTGAGTGCGGCGCGCGGCTACGGACTGTTTGTACACATGGTGGACAACTACGCCAAGGCGGGCGCAAGCCTGGAGGAAACAGCAAAGTATGCTGAGGCATTGAAGTGGAAGATCATCCACTGGTTTGCAGTGGACAGTCTGGAGCATTTGCGGCGGGGCGGACGTGTCTCGCGCGTGAGCGCATTTTTAGGAACCATGCTCAACATCAAACCGGTGTTGGCATTTAACAATGAAGGGAAGATCATCCCGATTGAAAAGATTCGCGGACGCAAGAAATCACTGATGGACATGATTGAGCGGATGCAGAACGACTTTGAGAATCCGGACGGGGCGATTGTATATATAGGCCACGGTGATGCGCCGGAGGATGCGGAATGGGTGAAGCAGATTATTTTAGAACGCTTCCCGCAGATTGCGGAAGTCCACATCAACTATATCGGCCCGGTGATTGGCGCACATTCAGGTCCCAGCACAATCGCAATCCATTATGTGGGGAAAAAACGTGTGGATATTGATTTTAAATGAGAGATAAACGAAGGATTGCGGCACTTGTTGCCGCAATCATGCTGATCCTTTGCATGGGCAGCATGGCGCGTGCGGAGGAGGAACCCACCAGCGCGCCCGTTGGCTACACCGTGGAACTATCCGTGGATGTGGAAGGTACGGGTGAGGTGACGGGAGCGGGAACATACGCGGCCGGCACATCGGCTTTGCTGCAAGCGGTTCCGGCGCAGGATTATTCCTTTGTGGGTTGGTTTAATAAAACAGCCTTGAGCACGCCCGTAAGTACGGACGCGGAGTATTTGTATACCGCCGAACAGAACGTTTCTTTTGTGGCGAAGTTTGAAAAGATGTATACCGTTTTGGCATACATTCAGCCGGATGCCGCAGGAACCGTACTGCAAAGCGGCAACGGTATGTATCAGCCGACCGAGCAGGTGACGTTGCAGGCGCTGCCTGCGACAGGGTATACCTTTGTCGGTTGGTTTGACCGCGAGGCGTCCGGCAAGCTGCTCAGCAGCGAGCCGGTGTATTCTTTTTCCATCGAGCAGCCAACCGAGGTGATTGCCAAATTTGCACCGTACAAGACCATGACCGTGCTTGCGCAACCGGAAGAGGGTGGCTTTGTGACGGGCGGTGGGCAATATCCGGCAGGTAATATTGTGAATTTGACGGCGGTGCCCAACGAGGAATATCGTTTTGTGGGGTGGTTTACCTCCAGCAATTCAGGGGAGCCACAGAGCAAGGATGAAAAGTATTCCCTGAATTTGGACTCGGATACCACGATGATTGCGAAATTTGAAACGGTGATCGGGATTAATATTGCAACGATTTTGACGGTGGCGGGCATTTGTGCGGTGGCGGTCTTCTTGATTTATGCGATTTACCACCGACTTAGCCGCATACGCAGGCGGCGCAGGCGATAGTGCATTACAAAAAGGATATGCAAAGGGTTTTTAAGAATGTTTGAATCAAAACGCGCAAAATGGATTGTGATTTTAGCTGCCATCGGGTTTCAGGCGGTTTTTTTCTTTTTGGTTTTGCGGGATGGACAGCAACTGTTTCAGTTTAATGACGATCTCTTCATGCGGGACATTGCATCGGGCGCGTATTCGGGAATGCCGGACGGGCATTTGGTGTTCATTCAATATGCGTTGGGTGCTTTGATTGCGGGGCTATACACCCTGACTGCGACGATACCGTGGTATACGGTTTTTTTGTGTGTTTCGATGGCGGCGGCGCTGTGTGCGGTTTTGATCCGATTGCTGCTATGTGCAAAGAACTGGATGATGCTGGTCGTTAATGGAGTCGTTTATGCACTTTTGCTGGTATTGGTGTACAAAAACCTATATTTGCTTCAGTTTACCGTTGCGGCGGCGCTGTGCGGCGTCTGCGCCCTAGTGTGGTTTGTAACGATGCGTACGGAGCGGACGCGGGGGCAGGCGGTGGCGGACACGGTGGTAATCACGGCGTTTTTGTTACTATGCTTTTGCTGGCGCGCTGAAATATTCCTGATGGCAGGGGCGTGTATTTTTGCGGCGTTTGTGGTGTTTTGCATACGCGGGAAGAAAGCGTATCTGCGGCGCATGCTGCCGCTGATTTTGGCGGTGGCGGTGGGCTGTGCGGGCATTTTTCTTGTGGAGAAGGTTTTTTACCGTGGATATGAGGACTATCGGGCATACAGCAAGGCGCGCTCCCAACTGTACGATTATAAGGGTGTGCCGGATTATGCGATTTACAAGTACGCATACGATCGTGCGGGCATTGGAGAGGCTGAATATCTGTGTTTGATGGACTACACCACTGAAGTCGGGGATATGATCAACACGCAAAGCCTGCAAGCGCTGACCGAGGAGCTACCGGATACGCCTGCCGCGCCTATAACAAGCATGTTTTTTGATGGGAATTTTTTAGACGGTTTGACGCGTATTGTCATTTTACTGTTTGCGCTGGGAGCTTTGGCATGTGTGCGTGACCTCAAGCGGCTTTCCTGGTTTGCGATATGCCACGGGATGCTATTTGCGCTGATTGCTTATACGCTGATGCAGGGCAGAGTGGTGGAGCGGGTTTCCGTCAGTGTGCTGCTGCTGTCGGCATCCATCAGCATCGGGACGGTGTGTACGGGAGATTTTTGGCGCAAGGAACGCGGCAGCATCGAGCGGGCAATCCTGCGCGTTGCGGCCGTGGCATGCTGTGTGCTGCTGGTGGCGGCCGGGGTGAGCTCATCGCAAAGAACAGCGGGAGCGATTGGAATTGAGAGCGCTTTTTTTGGCAGTCGTGCAAATGTGCGGGAGACGGTGAACGCATATTGCGACGCAAATGCGCAGAATAAATATTATTGCAGTGCGGGCGTATTGTCAAATTATGGCGCGTATGCCGCGGAAACGGATATTGCGTTTTCCAATAACGGTTTTGCGGGAGGCTGGCTGGTGCGCTCTCCCATGGATGCGCAGCGGCTGGCGGCATGGGGCATGGAAACGGACTTTGCCAAGGCGCTGGCAACGCAGGAGAATGCGTATTTTATTGCATCGGACGGCACACAGAATGGGATGAATGCGTTTTTACAGCAGAATTACAAAAAGCAGTTGGTGCCGGTCGATACGATTGTGGTGAGCGATGTGAACGGCGCGGACTTCATTATCTTTACGGTGTATCAGGCGGTAGGGATGTGAGGGAGTGCGCCGTTTGGGAACCATGATCCAAGAGGGAAAACTGTCCATTATCCAGCGTCCTACGCAGAACATGCCGAGCTGCCACTGCAGATTAGCAAAGGCGGGACAACGATCACATTGGTTTTAAATTCTGATTCAACCGTTCCAGCATCCAAGAAAAACGTTTTTCGCGTCCGGCGTCTGTTTTGGCGTCCCAATAAGCGCGGGCGTAGGTTTTCCTGACGGAGGGCGGCATAGACTGAAAATTGGTGTACGCGGGCTCATGCCCTTCCAGCAAGCGGGAGAGCGCCTCGATCTGATCGTCCGTTACGGTCTGTGACGGAGCGTTCCACTGGCCGTTGCTTTTTGCTTCCTTAATTTTTGCCTTGCCGTGATCAGTCATGCGCCCTTGCTGCTGCAACTGATCGACAAGGGTCTTGTTCTTTTCCGACCATTTACTGTTTGGGCGGCGCTGCGCAAAATATTTCCGATAACAGCTGTTGTTGATGCGTTGCATTTTGCCGTCGATCCAGCCGAAACAGAGCGCTTCCTCCAACGCTTCGTGTGCGGTCAGCGTGACCGGTCCGTCCGATTTACCAAACAGCAACCAAACACCCTCGCAAGAGTGACAGTTTTTTTGCAGCCATGCGCGAAAGGCCTCTTTGCTGGAGAACTGCATTGCTTCTTTCATGTTTTTTGCTCCTTTGGTGTTTTTTGCGGATGAAAAAGTGGCAAACGGCGCAGAAGCAAGGTGCATAAGACCCCCATAAAAAAGCCGCAGATAGCGCCGCTTATGGCAAGCGGGGGAAGATAGACGACAACTTGCGGTGTGCCGGTGACAAGCAGCGCGACAAGCAACTGGCAAAGATTGTGCACCACACCGCCGGTCACGCTGCATTTGACCACGGAAAGATGGCGCATGCACAGCCACATGGCAAACATGCTGACAAGCCCGCCCGTCAAAGAGAAAAGCAGCATTGTCAAATTGCCGCCAAACACGGCGGTAAGCAGACTGCGCGCGAGACAAATCAGCGCGGCGTAGGGCAGCCCCATTGCATAAAGCGCGAATAGCGTGACGATATTGGCAAGCCCGATTTTGAATCCGGGCAAGACGGGAATGAGCGAAGATACCGCTTGGTCGAGCAACGAAAGGCTGAGTGCAACCGCGCACAGCACCGCTGCGACGATCAGTTTTTGTGTGCGGCTAACCGGCAAGCGCATCAATTTCACGCTCCTCTCCGCCTGTGATGGTGACACTGAGCGCATTGGGCGCGCAGACCAAAGTCTCGCCGCTGTGGCTGATGTGCCCCATGCGCTGGCATTGCTTGTTGGGGCAGGTGGACTGTGTGATGTAAACCGCCCCGTCTTGGACGACGATCACCGCCTGATAGGTGCCCGAAACAGGATACTGTGCATTCTCTGACAGTGGAAGTGTGGTGATTTGCGCACCATTATGCCGTATAACGACAGAATCTCCATCGGCGCGTTGCAAGGTAAACAACCATAGCAGCAAGATGGCTGCGATTAGTATTATGGTGAACAGAATATCGCTGCGGGAAAAGGGAAGATCACGCGTTTTCATGGCGGTATGCCTCGTTGGTGATGGTAAACCCGAATGACTTTGCAAAGTGATCGGTTGTGTACACCTTTTTTTCGTTCGTGACGAAAACAGCATCGAGACCTGCGGCCTCGGCAAAGATCAGACCATCCTTCAAGCCCATTACAAACAGCGCAGTTGAATAGATGTCTGAATCTATACCGGATGCGCACACCACGCTGACGGACAGAAGGTTATTTTGTACAGGATATCCGGTTTTCGGGTCTATGATATGATGGTAATATGTTCCATCCTGTGTGAAGCCTCGTTCGTAAATGCCGGAAGTGGAAATGAAATTACCATCCACCATAAGTGTTGCAAAATAATCGTTTGCAGTACCTGCCGGATCGCGCAAGCCGATGAGATAGGCGCTGCCATCCGGTTTTTTTCCTTTGGCATAGATGGAGCCTCCCAGCGAAATAAGTGCGCTTTCAATCTTTTGATCTTCCAGATTGGTCGCAATGCGATCCAGTGCATATCCTTTTGCGATGCCGCCCAAATCCAGATTGGTTGCGCCGATGTTGGCAGTTTGGCCACTGACCGTAATCTCTTCATAGTCGCTTTGCACAAGCAGGTCCGATAGAACGGCAGGGTCGGGAACATGCGGTGTGGCGGAAAAGCCCCACGCATCCATAACCAGCCCCAGCGTAGGGTTGAATGCGCCGCCGGTGGTCTGCGCGGCGGATTTGGCGTATGTCAAAAGCCCGGCGGTGCTGTCGGAGAGGCGCACATCATCGCCCTGCGCGTGATTGAGCGCGTAAATTTCGCTTTGCTCTCTCGTTTTGGCAAGTTCGTTTTCCAGAGATTGCAGAATGCGCTCGTTTTGCACAAGGACATCCCTGTCCGGCGCATAGACAAGCTGTGTGCAGATGGTGTCCATTGCAAAGGTCTCCAAGCTTTGTGCGGAGGGGGCGCATCCGTATAGCGCGGCGCATAGCAGGAATGCGCCAAAAATCAAAAGCAACTTCTTCATCAGCCTCACCGATAGTAGGTCAGCAACAAAAATACTGCCGCCGCCACGAGGAACGGAAGAAGGAATAACAGCCGCTTGAATCCTAATTTCAAAGTCAATCTCCTTAATCTGGTTATACTCTCAGATATTTTAAAATTTACTTGCGGTGCAACCGCAAAACAAAGCAACTGCTCCGCCGGCATTATTTTACCACAAAATTTCCACAAAAGCGAAATTTTTGATATAATCGTTCTGTTGGGAAATTTTGAATGAAGAATCGGGAGGATAACGATGACAAATTATTTGGCAAACAAAGAGGAATTGAATGCGCGGCGTGAGCGGCTGGTGCAGCGCCTGAATGTAAATGCGGCGGGCTGGGATACTGCCTTGATCGTCAATAAATTGAGCGTATATTATTTGACCGGATCCATGCAGGACGGATTGCTGATTTTGCGCAAGGACGGTGCATTGCAGTATTACGTCCGCAAGAGCTTTGCGCGCGCGCAGGCAGAGAGCCCGCTGGAAGATATTTTCATGATGCGCAGCTATAAAGACATACCGTTGGATGCGAATTTGGGAAATACGCTGCTGGAGACAGAGACGGTGCCTTATGCTATGTTGCAGCGGCTGCAAAAAGTTTTTACCATGCAAAGGGTTGATGCGCTGGAGCCGCACATTATGGCGGTGCGTGCCGTGAAGTCTGCCTTTGAGCTGGAAGTGATGCGCGAGGCGGGCAAGCGACAGGCGGCGGTGCTGAATCAGGAGGTACACAAGCTGTTGCGCGAGGGCATGAGCGAAGCGGACTTTCATGCGGAGCTGTTTTTGGCAATGCAGCGGTATGGATATATGGGCAGCACACGCTTTGGCATGTTCCAGTGTGAAGTGATTGGCGGACAACTTGGGTTTGGTGAGAACTGCGCGTATCCATCTTCTTTTAATGGACCGGGCGGTATGCGCGGAGACAATCCGGCGGTACCGTTTTTCGGGGATATGCAACGCAAATTGAAGCGTGGCGATTTGGTGTTTGTGGATACCGGATTTGGATTCATGGGATATCACACGGATCGGACGCAGGTTTACTTTTTCGGGGAGGAACTGCCGAAAGAAGCGGAAAGAAAGCATGCGGCATGCTTGCAGATTCAAAGGGAGATTGCGCGCAGACTGGTGCCGGGGGGGATTCCTTCGCAAATCTATGCGGACATCATGAACGATTTGCCGGAAGGCATTGAGTTGGACTGCTTTATGGGGCCGGCTGGCGAGACTGTACGCTTTTTAGGTCATGGAACAGGCTTGCAAGTGGACGAGCATCCGGTGATTGCCAGAGGGTTTGATGCGCCGCTGGAAGCGGGTATGACGATTGCCGTGGAGCCGAAGTATACGGTAGCGGGCTTGGGAATCGTTGGGCTTGAGGACACCTATTTGGTTGCCGAGGGTGGCGGTGAGTGCCTGACCGGCGGGGAATGCGGCATCATCGTGGTGAAGTAGCCCGCGGAGAATCCGAAAGAGTTGTGAAAGGGCATAGTATGCAGACGCAGGAAATACAGGAGATTTGCCACGGGGCGATTCTCTGGGGAGCACAGAGCGATCGCGTATTCTTGTATGTGCACGGGAAGTGCGGATGTAAGGAAGAAGCGAAGCGATTTGCGTACATTGCGGCGGCGCACAGGTGGCAGGTGTTGAGCATAGACTTGCCCGAGCATGGCGCGCGCAAGGCGGAGGCGGGCTTTGACCCGTGGCATGTGGTGCCGGAGCTGCACGCTGTGATGGCATATCTGAAAGAGAACTGGCAGCAGATTGCACTATGCGTAAACAGCATTGGGGCGTGGTTCAGTTTGCTGGCTTTTGCGGAAGAGGAACTGGAACAGTGTCTGATGATTTCGCCGATTTTGGATATGGAGGCGCTGATTCAAACGATGATGGGCTGGGCATGCGTGACGCAAGAAGAATTGGAGCGCAGGCAGGAGATCGTGACGGAATTTGGAGAAACGCTTTCGTGGAAATATTTCCTGTATGCGAGGGAAAACCGGATTGTGCAATGGGATACGCCGACATCAATTTTATATGCGGGCAAGGATCATCTGACGCAGCGATGCGTGGTGGAGGCATTTGCGCGTCGCTATCGCGGGGAGTTGGATGTGATGGAGGACGGCGAACACTGGTTTCACACACCGCAACAATGCGCCGTACTGGAGCGATGGATGGAGCGGCGCATGGAACGCTTTGATTGACAACCGAAGTAGAACCCCAAAAGCTGCAAGCAGACGATATGGCTGTTCATGCGTTAAATTTCTTGCTTTGCTATGAATGATTTTAGTTTTTCAAAGGTTTGCGGGCTGAGGTTATGCTCGATTTTGCAGGCATCCTCATGCGCTGTCTGCGCATCCACGCCAATCGAGCAGAAAAAGCGGCGTAAGGTTTCGTGACGATCGTAAATGGCAAGCGCAAGTGTTAAACCTGCATCTGTAAGGGCGAGAAATCCCGAATCGCTGACTGTGACCAGATCGTTTTCACGCAGTGATTTGAGCGCAGTGCTGACGCTGGGCTTGGAAAAGCCAAGGTGCCGTGCGATATCAATGGCGCGCACCTCTCCCATTTGCTTTTGCAGCAAATAAATGGTTTCCAGATAATTTTCAGCCGATTCCAGAATTTTCATGAGACCCCTCGTTGCGCAACCACAGAGCGATTGCATTTCAATCATAACATTAGTATAGACGAACAAAAAAAATCTGTCAATCCAGGGGGATTTATGCTTGACAGAGCCCTGTGGTTATGATAAACTAACTAACGGTTAGGATAGACTAACTATTTGGGAGGGAACGCAATGCGAACACTAAATCAATTAGAAATTGGTGAAACGGCACGAGTTTTTGCGGTGCGTGGCGAAGGAATGCTGCGCTGCCGGTTGCTGGATATGGGCATCACCCCGGGAACGCAGATCCACGTGCGCAAGGTGGCGCCCATGGGCGACCCGATGGAGTTGATGCTGCGGGGATATACATTGACGCTGCGCAAGGATGACGCACAGATGATTGAGGTGGAAGAATGATTTTTGCTTTGGCGGGTAACCAAAATTGTGGAAAGACAACGTTGTTCAATCAACTGACGGGCGCGCGGCAACGCGTGGGGAACTTTCCCGGTGTGACTATCGAGAAAAAAACAGGCGAGATTAAGGGGCAAAAAAATGCGCTTGTGGTAGATTTGCCGGGCATTTACTCGCTTAGCCCGTACACAGGCGAGGAGATCGTGACACGGGATTTCCTGATTCGGGAGCAGCCGGACGGCATCATCAACATTGTGGATGCAACCAACCTGGAGCGCAATCTTTATCTGAGCTTGCAGCTTTTGGAAATGGAGATCCCAACGGTGATCGCACTGAATATGATGGACGAATTTACCACAAATGGCGGTATGGTCGATCTGGAAAAGATGGCGAAGGAATTGGGGGTTCCGGTGGTGCCCATCAGCGCATCGCGCGGGGATGGTGTGGACGAGCTGGTGCGCGTGGCGATGGAAACGGTACACAAAAAGCGAAAACCCAAGCGTACCGATTTTTGTGCGGGGGCGATGCATCGCTGTATCCACAGTTTGGTGCATCAAATTGAAGACCATGCAGAGCAGGCGGGACTGCCGCTGCGTTATGCGGCAACCAAGCTGATCGAGGGCGATGCTTCGGTACAAGAGGAGCTTGCGCTGAGTGCGAACGAATTGGACCTGGCACAACACAGCATTCAGGAAATGGAAACGGAACTGAAAACCGACCGGTATGCTGCGCTGGCAGACATGCGATATCAGTTCATTGAACATGTTTGCCACGCTGCCGTCATCAAGGCGCACGAGAATAAGCAGGCATTGCGTTCCACGCGCATCGATCGCCTTTTGACGGGAAAATATACCGCAATCCCGATTTTTTTGGGGATTATGCTGCTTATTTTCTTTCTGACATTCGATGTGTTGGGAAATCCGCTCAGCGATTTGCTGGCAGGTGGTATTGAATCACTGGGCGGTTTGGTGCAACAGAGCATGGAAGCGGCGGGCGTCAATGTTGTGGTGCAAAGCTTTGTTGTGGATGGTGTATTTGGTGGTGTGGGAGGCGTATTGGGCTTTTTACCTATCATCGTAATCCTGTTTTTATTTCTTTCCTTGCTGGAGGACAGCGGATATATGGCGCGCATTGCGTTTGTCATGGATAAACCGCTGCGTAAGATCGGGCTTTCGGGCAAGAGTTTTGTTCCGATGCTGATTGGCTTCGGATGCAGTGTTCCCGCGTTTTTATCGACGCGCACCTTGACCAGCAGCCGTGATAAGAAGATGACATTGCTGTTGATTCCGTTCATGAGTTGCAGCGCAAAGCTCCCGGTGTACGCGCTGATTTCGGCGGCGTTTTTTCCGCAGCATGCAGCCATTGTGATGATGCTGCTGTATGTGGGGGGCATTGGTGTGGGCATTCTGTGTGCGCTGATTGCGCGCAAAACGGTGTTTCGTGGTACGGCGTCTCCATTTTTGCTGGAATTGCCCAGCTATCGGTTGCCGGCGATCAAGAATGTGATGCAGCTGCTGTGGGAGCGCGCACGAGATTTTCTGCAACGCGCCTTTACCATTATCTTTCTTGCGTCCATCATCATTTGGTTGCTGCAAAGCTTTGATCTGCGCTGGAACATGGTGGACGATGCGTCGCAAAGCATTCTGGCGAACATTGGGAACGCCATCAGCCCGATCTTTGCGCCGCTGGGATTTGGAAACTGGCAAGCTTCAACGGCTCTGCTGACGGGCTTCTCCGCAAAAGAGGCGGTAGTGAGCACTTTCATGGTGCTTACGGGTGCAAATGCGGCAACCCTGCCCGTTGCGCTGGGGCAGATTTTCACACCTGCAGCGGCATTGAGCTTTCTGACCTTCACACTGTTGTACACGCCATGCGTGGCTGCGGTGGCGGCGCTGAAGCGAGAGTGGAGCGGCAAAGCGACGCTGGGTATGATTGCATTTCAACTGCTGATTGCGTGGGGTGTATCCTTCGTGGTGTACACATTGGCGCAACTGGTAATGGGAGGAATCTAAGATGAACATATGGGATGTGATCATTGTAGCAATCGCTCTTTTTGCGGTGATCATGGCTGTGGTGGTCATGAAGAAAAAGAAGGGATGCTGCGGCGGATGCGCAGATTGCAAGAAGGCGTGCGGGAGCAAGCACAAGGCTTGAAAATGGCGGCGTGATGGCATTCGCTGATGGAACACACAGCTTGAGCATGCGCAGAGTGGGAGACTGGGACAGACAAAGATGCCCGGATATCAGATGGTGCAGGGACACACAATTACGCTTTTACGACAAAATATAAAAATACCGCGCGACGAGGCTGATGTAGTCATTTGCCAAGCTGCGCGGTATTTTTGTACGCGGATGTGTGGTGATTGGCAGTCTGTTTAAGACTTGATTTGTGCAAGGTAATTGAGCATGGTTGCGGTGTAGGTCAAACCGGGGACTGCCCATTTGCCCGCTAATCCCTCCACGGTAGGAGCACAGCCGCGCGTCACGAGGTGAAAACGCGGGTCAATCAAGGGAAGATTGAGCGGAGCGGTGCTGGCGTATGCCTTGAGATGCTGTATTTGCGCGCGCACGCCCATGCGAACAGAGCTGAAATATGCGCCCTGTACGCCGCCGCCTGTGGTGCCGATGCCCGCAAAGTTGCACTGCGGCGGGATAACGTCACCGCCAAAACGCAGGAACCCGGTTTCCAGACACATTTGCGCAAAGGCGACTTCCGGCTTCACGCCCTCTGCGGCACCCTCTTCCATATAAACGCGGATCAAGCGCTCTAAATCCAAGCGGGGATTATTGATGACATCATCATAGTTGGCAGCTTCACCGGGAGTGGAGCGCTGAGTATAGTACACCGGAAATCCTTCGGAGTCAAACCCACCTGTGGCAGTAATATAACTGGAGACCGGGCCACGATAGCTGCGCGCATTGGCGATAAAGAAACGTTTCATTTGCGCGACAGTAGCCTCTGCATTGCCCATGATGGCATACGAGCCGATGGGAACGACCGGTTTATCAACTTGCACTGTCAGGGTCTGCGGGAAGTGAACGGTTTGACCGCGCTTGTCCGTTGCCGCAACTGAGAAGATATAGCGTCCGGACTGCCCACCCATCATGGCGAGGTCGAACTTGCCTTGATATTGATCGGCGCCGGTGCGTTTGGCGGGGAAATATTTGGCGCTGGAAGTGCCGCGGTATTTGTCATAAACGCGGAAGGAAACCTTGGCAAAGCCAACTGTGCTACGCAGACCGGATGCGGTTACCGTGAAAGAAGTCTGCTCTGTTGGATTGGAAGTAATCTGCGCAGTGAATTTGTCCAGCGTGGGCTCGTTGGGATTGCGCAGCGTGACTTTTTGCTTGGGGGAATAGGTGACCCTTCCACGCCGATCGGTGACCTTGACATCGATTGTATAGGTGCCGGTCATACCACCGAACCATGAGATGTCGAAGTTGGCATCGTAAATGCCGGCATTACTCATGCGTTTGGCATTGATGAACTTTTTGCCACGACTGTTTTGCACACGGAACTGTACGGATTTGATGCCTGCTGCTGCGGATACGCCAATGGCGCGCATACGAAATCTGCTGTCTGTGGGAGACTTCTGATAGAGGTTGAGCTGACCGATGGCGGGGGCGGGTGCGTCTTTGATTACGACACTGGTTTTGGGAGCGCGTGACTGCCTGCCGCTGTTGGCGGTGACTTTGACATCCATTTGATAGGTGCCTGCTCGATAACCGAATGCGCGCGCATCAAATGTGACCTGCCAAACCTGATCGGCACGTTGCTTCATTGGAAATGATTTGACTGTTTTGCCAAGCTTGACACGCAGCATGACCGAGCGAATGCCCGTAGCATCCGAAACGCCCGTGACGCGCACGGGGAAGGATGTTTTTTGGGTGGGGGAATTGGTCAATATCTGGATAGAGCCAACTTGGGGACGTGTGGTATCTGCGGCCTGCGCAGTGCCCAACGGCAGCAGCACACCAACCAGTAAAAACACCGCTACCAATAGAGCGATTGACTTTTGTTTGAACGTTTTGGTCATGAATTTCCCTCGTTTCTTTTTTTGTGATGCTGCGCATCTTTGGCGCAGAATGCTTGCCGGAACGGCGGTTGTATGAGATAATGGTCATCCCCTAGCGTGATGTTGCGCATTTTGTATGCAACCAGAAATGCAAGGATGCTGCCGATGATTGCAGTAAAGAGCTGTAAAATGCCCCATGCCTGTGCCAAAACGGCAAGCTGCTTTGCGTTTTGCAGAAACAACGGCATCAGTATGGCGGCAGAGAGTGTCATACTGAGATATTTTGCGATACACCCCACGGACAGCGCAGCAATGAGATTGCGGCGGCGAGGTGTGCGGAACGTGCGTGTGACCAGCCACACCAGCAGAATCAGAATGGCATTGGAACCTGCGACAAAGGGATAGAATAGGGGATTGGCAAGCAGCCCGAACGCCAGCCCGACCAGCGGCGTCAACAGCCCCACAGCGATGCCGCCTGTGATTCCACACAGCATTACGGACAGGAGCAACCCGAAATTGACTACGCTTCCAACCAAAAGCTGGTTGCCGCCTGAAATGCTGCCGGCAACGAATTGCAGCAGCAGTGTAAGGGCAATCATCATGGCTGTTTTTGCAAGCAGAGACACGATGTTTTTTTTCTGCATGAGTCGCTTCCCATTCCTTTGATCTATTATATCTACTGATTATAATGCTTGGAAGATGAAGTGGCAAGCCATTTATTGCGATTTTTGCTTTTGCAGTGCGCTCAAAACGCGCAAAACTTCAAAAATTGTTCATTTCCCGTGGCTTGCAATACAGGGGGCACAAGCGTATACTTTAGGTGGGAAATGAGGCAACGCTCCACTTCCACGACGGGCAGACGCCCTGCATAACAGGAGGACAACGATATGAAACGGATTTTGACAGTGATGATTGCAGCATTGCTGGCATGCGCGGTTTTTGCGGCATGCTCGCAACAGGCGCAGACGCAGACAGTGACGGGCACCATCAATGAAGGTAGCACGATGAATGTTTACACGATTGATCTGGAAGATGGTTCGACAGCTAGCTTCATCAAAACAGATGAGACAGATTTATCCGGACTGCCGGACGGTGCGGCGATCGGTACCAAGGTGACGATTACCTACACCGGAGATATCAAGAACCAGGAAGACCTTCCGACTGCTGTGAAAATTGCGGCGGCATAATCACAAAAAACAAATTTGGAATCTTTGGTTTTTTTAGGGCGGGGGCTATCCCGCCCTAAAAATTATGTTGGACAAGAAACGAGTAGATTGGGCTGACAGAGTATGATGACACCTTTCATGGACTTGATCAAGACTGCTGAGTAACAAAGCAGTGAAGGTAGCTTTGTAGGTGAGGGAGCGCACAAATGAGAGCTGTGTTGCTGGTAATTGGATTTGTTTGTGTTGCGCTGGGCGCGGTGGGCGTGATTGTGCCTGTTTTGCCGACGGTACCTTTTCTGTTAGCGGCATCGGTGTGCTTCGCAAAGGGATCGGAACGTTTTAGCACGTGGTTTTTGTCTACCAAGCTATATCAAAAGCATTTGGAAAGTTTTGTGCGGGAGCGCGCGATGAAGCGCTCTACTAAAATTGCCATTCTATTGCTGGCAAGTGTGATGTTGGGACTCGCCTTTGTGCTGATGCAAAACATAGCGGGGCGCATTTGTGTAGCGGTGATTTTGGTGCTGAAATATTACTTCTTTCTTTTTAAAATCAAGACGCTGCGCCCGCGATGCGATGTAAAGCAGATAGACGAGGCGTAAAAACAGGGAATAAAAAACGAGTCTTGACGCTAAGGTCAAAACTCGTTTGTGCTTCGCTCAGTATTGCGAAACTATGCCAATCGGCTTAGTTATCGTAATCTCTTCTGAAGCTGCCTCTCTGCTGCTTTCTGGATTTTCTGCAAGCCGGGCATCTAACCGGATCGTTTTCAAATCCTTTTTCCTTGTAAAAAGCCTGCTCACCCTCTGTGAAAACGAATTCGCTTCCGCAGTCTTTGCACGTCAAATTTCTGTCTGCCATATTATCCTCCGATAAAAATTATTTGGGAAAAAGTACCTGTTTTAAATGTTCCTCCCAAATAAATTAAATTGATTCAGGGGATTTTTAAATGATGGGCATTTTTTCTATCGTCATCATAACACACCATTTTGCGCTGTGCAAGGATAATTTTTTAAAAAAATGATTTTTTTGCAAAAATGATAGTAAGAGGAGTCAATTTTGTGTTATAATGACTCCGATTAAATTTTGGAGAAGCGATATGAATCAATATGACATTTTTGTAAATGTGCGCGGTAGCCATCTTGGGGATGAAGATAGCTCGATGGAACTTTTTACCGAGGGCACGCTGACTTGTGAGGACAACGGCAGCTATACCATCGAATACGATGAAAGTGAGCTTTCAGGGATGGAAAACACCACAACGCGCCTTCATGTGGAGGGGGAGCGTGTGAGCATGCGCCGCAAAGGAATGCTGGATACGGAGTTCGTGTTTCTCAAAAACCATACGTTTGAGGCGGCCTATGAAACGCCTTATGGTATGATGCAGATGTCTGTGCTACCAACGCAGATCGAAAGTGTGCTTACCAATCAAAATGGAAGCATCGATCTTGAGTATGTGATCCGCATTGGAGATCAACAGGCAGTGAACAAGTTAAATATCAATTATAAAGTAAGAAACTGAGCGAACCGAAGGAGGGCAAACAAATGACAATAGAATGGATTGGGCATTCGTGCTTTTATATCACGCTGCAAAGCGGTAAGACAATCGTGATTGATGTGTTTGGAGATGAAATCGGGCTGCCGGTGCTGGAAAGACCTGCAGACATCGTGCTGTTGACGCATGATCATTTTGACCATAAAAATCAAACGTATCTGAAATCGTTGCCGAAAACGACGGTTGTTGTTGAAAAAAAGGGCGCGTTGGTACAAGACGGTATCAAAATTACGGGCATTCCTATCTGGCATGACGAGCGCGAGGGCGCGGATCGTGGCGCGGTGGTTGCGTATTTGATTGAGGCAGAGGGGATGAGGCTGCTGCATCTGGGTGATGTGGGCATCATGCCTTCGCCGGAAGCACTGGAGGCATTTGGGAAAGTGGATATTTTGATGATTCCGGTGGGGGGCGTTTATACCGTAGACGCGAAGGGCGCTTTGGATATTATGGACACCATCAAGCCCAACATCACCATTCCGATGCACTATCTGGTGGATGGGCTGAAGCTTGACATTGCGGCAAATCACGATTTTCTGGCGCGGGCGCAAAACAGAGAATATGACATTTCTCGCATGGGGTGCACCTTTGAAATCACAGCGGATAATTTAAAAAAGCGCAATCGCATTGTGGTGATGGGCTGCTGATGGGCAGCGAAGCGCGCGCAGTGCGCGTATTTTGACATGGAATTTTATTGTATGGAAACGAATGATTGAGGTTATAAAATGAAAACAGGGTTCGACAACGGGTTATATATCAAAAAACAGACGGAAAAAATTTTGGAACGCATCGATCAATTTCAAGGCAAGCTGTATTTGGAGTTTGGCGGCAAGCTGTTTGACGATTTCCACGCGGCGCGAGTACTGCCGGGGTTCGACGTCAACGGCAAGGCAAAGCTGTTGCAGGGCTTGAAGGATCAGGCGGAGATTATCTTTTGCATCAACGCGGGAGATATCGAAAAAAACAAAATCCGTGCGGATCTGGGTATCAGTTATGATTTGGATGTGATGCGCCTGATTGACAGCTTGCGCAGCATGGGTCTGCTGGTGGGCAGCGTGGTGATCACACAATATACCGGGCAATACAGCGCGGACGTCTTTCAGCAAAAGCTGGAGCGGCGTGGCGTGAAAACATATATTCATCGACACACCAAGGGGTACCCGACGGAGGTGGAGCTGATCGTAAGCGACGAGGGATACGGTAGCAACCCGTATATTGAAACGACGAAGCCACTGGTGGTGGTGACGGCGCCGGGTCCGGGTAGCGGGAAACTGGCGACCTGCCTATCGCAGCTTTATCATGAATACTGCTTGGGGAACCGTGCAGGGTATGCGAAGTTTGAGACGTTCCCGATTTGGAATCTGCCGCTCAAGCACCCTGTCAATATGGCGTATGAGGCGGCAACCTCCGACCTCAACGATGTAAACATGATTGACCCGTTCCATTTGGAAGCGTATGGTAAGACTGCGGTTAACTACAACCGCGATATCGACGCATTCCCCATCGTTAAAACGATTTTAACTAAGATTATGGGGGATGACTTTTATTGCTCGCCGACGGATATGGGCGTGAATATGGCCGGATATGCCATTGTGGATGATGAGTTTTGCAAAGATGCGGCGCGGCAGGAAGTGATCCGCCGTTATTACAGCGCTCAGTGCAACTATAAAAAAGGGCTGGTGGAAAAAAAAGCGCTGCAAAAGAATCTGATGCTGATGAAACAACTGGAACTGGACGCGCAGAATCGTCCGGTGGTGGAAGCGGCCTTGCAAAAGGAGCAGCGCGAAAGTACGAGTGCGGCTGCGATCATGCTGCCGGGCGGCAAAATCGTGACGGGCAAGACCACAAACCTTATGAATGCGGCATCCAGCATGCTGCTTAACGCTGCCAAAGAGATGGCGGGGCTGGCAGACGAAATTAAATTAATTGCGCCGATGGTAATAGAACCTGTTTTAAAGATGAAAAATGTGGTATTAAAAGAAGCAGACCCTATTTTAGGGATTGAAGATGTTTTGATGGCGCTGTCCATCAGTGCCGGCATGAACCCAACTGCCGAAGTGGCGATGCGCTGTATGACGCAGCTTGCGGGTTGCGAAATGCACTCCACCTACATGATGCAGCAGTTGGACGAAGCGATCATTCGTCGCATGGGAATCAATCTGACCTCTGAACCCGTATACCCGTCGGCGGATCTGTTCTTTATATAGAAAGAGGGTGTCTCTGACCGCTACATGCGGATAACAGTGCGGATTACGTCGGTTGACTCTCGCGGGCTGCTCCTGCTTTTGGGAGGGGAGGGGCGGTCGGTTTTTCCTGATTGGATGCCGGGAAAACCAAAATGTTAAAAGAATGTAACATTTTTCCGTTAGACGGTTGACAAACCCATCTTTTTTCGGCATAATGAAAATACGGAATGCGTTGTTTATTTATTGTACGACCGTAAAACAAATTTTATTTTTACCCATGCAAAAAACGGAAGAGATAAGATACCTAAAAGGTTTAGGTTTGATTAAAGCGGGGATTGTCTTGTTTTGTTTTTAATTTTTTGTGATAGACTAAGGAGAATGTTCTGTGGACACAAGTTTACTGGAAACCAAAAGCTTGGCTGATTTGCGCGAGATTGCAAAAATCGCTGGGGTGAAATCACCCACCAAGTATAAGAAGGCAGAACTGCTGGAGATCCTGATTCAGTTAGAGGAAAAGGGTACCAAGGAGCGAGAGGAGCGGGAACGTCCCAAGGACGAGGATCTTTTTGGGACCGCGATTGTACGCAAAGAGCGTCCCAAGAGCAGACCGCCTGTTGCGGAAGTGATGCCGGAGCAGCAAGAAATTGCTGACGAGCCGGAGAATCTGATTGAAATACAGGAGTATGAGCAGGGGGAGCAAGCCGACACTGAGGACGGCGGGTCCGGACGCAGAAGAATTATTGAGTATGTGCCCAATAACGATGCGGTGAACGAGATACTCAATACCGGTGAATGCAAAGAGGCGGTAGGCATTTTGGAAATTCACACGGATGGATATGGATTCCTGCGCAGTGAGAATTATCTGCCCGGCTCTAAAGACGTTTATGTATCGCAGGCGCAGATTCGGAAATTCAACCTGAAGACGGGAGATAAGGTCTGTGGAAAGACGCGACCGACCAAGGACGGGGAGCGGCTGCTGGCGTTGCTTTATATTGAAACCGTCAATGACGAAACGGTGGAAGCGTGTATGCGCCGTCGCCCGTTTGAAGAACTGACGCCCATTTATCCGGAGGAGCGCTTTACGCTGGAGAACATCCGTGCCTCGCGTGATCTGGCAATTCGGATGATCGACCTGATTTGCCCCATTGGTAAAGGGCAGCGCGGATTGATTGTGGCACCGCCCAAAGCGGGTAAAACCATACTGCTGAAAAAGATTGCAAACAGCATTACAAACAATTACCCGGGTGTGGAGCTGATTGTATTGTTGATTGACGAGCGTCCGGAGGAAGTGACGGATATGCAGCGCTCCATTGCGGGCGAGGTAGTCTACTCCACCTTTGACGAGCGTCCGGAAAACCACGCGCGCGTGGCGGACATGGTGATTGAGCGCGCAAAGCGTCTGGTGGAGCATGGGAAAGACGTCGTGATCCTGCTGGACAGCTTGACACGTCTGGGCCGTGCGCACAATCTGGTGGTGCCGCCCTCCGGAAGGACACTTTCCGGTGGCTTGGATCCGGCATCGCTGTACAAGCCCAAACGGTTTTTTGGCGCGGCACGCAACATTGAAGGCGGAGGATCGTTGACCATTATTGCGACGGCGCTGGTGGAGACCGGTTCGCGCATGGACGAAATCATTTATGAAGAATTTAAGGGAACGGGTAACATGGAAATCCATTTGGATCGCAAGTTGTCCGAGAAGCGCATTTTCCCTGCCGTGGATCTTGCCAAATCCGGCACGCGACGCGAAGACCTGCTGCTTTCTCAAAAGGAGCTGGAAGGCACCTGGGCATTGCGCAAAGCGCTTTCCTCCGGTGGCAATACCGCAGAGGTGACCGAGCAACTGATTTCCATGATGGTGCGCACACAGACCAACGAGGAATTCCTCGCTCGGCTGCATGAATGGTTCCGCATTTGGGAAAAAGAAGGATACAGCTCCGGCAACAGCCGATATTGACGGTAACTATAAACTTCTCCGCCCAACGGCTTGCAGTCGGCTGGGCGGTATTTTTATGAAATAAGGAGAATCGAGCAATGCTTTACGGGAAAGAGGTCAAAAAAGGAATTACCAATAAGTACGTAGGCGATATGTCGCAGATTGCGGATGCGCGGGAGAGCGTGTTGACCAATGGCAAGGCGGAAGGTGTGCGAGTCATAGACGTTAAGACGGGCAGCGGACTGACTTTTACCGTGGTGCCCTCGCGTGGCATGGACATTGCGTGGGCAGAGTTTTGCGGGATGCCGATTGCGCACATTGGTAAGCCGGGGCTTGCTTCTCCTGCCTTTTTTGAGAAGGATGGATTGAGCTTTTTGCGCAATTTCTTTGTGGGGTTACTAACCACCTGCGGCATGACTTATGCGGGTGCGCCTTGTGAGGACAATGGCGAGCCGCTGGGCTTGCATGGCAGAATGAACAACACGCCGGCAGCGGATGTTTCGGTATACAAGGAATGGGAAGGCGATGAATATGTGATTCGCATTCGCGGTAAGGTACAGGAGGGCAAAGTGTTTGCCGAAAACCTTGTGATGACGCGTGAGATTGTGGCAAAAATGGGTGAGAGCAAAATTGTGATCCGTGATCGCGTGGAAAATTGTGGATTTGAGGCGCAACCTTTGATGATGCTGTACCACTGCAACTTTGGATATCCTGTGGTGAGTGAGCATTCCAAAATTGTAGTGCCGCAGGGTTATACGATGCGCGCGCGGGATGCGGCGGGCGTGGAATCGACTGCGCTACAAATGGAAGAGCCTACACACCAATATGCCGAGCAGTGCTTCTATTACAATTTGCCAGCCATCAAAGGCAATCAAACTTATGCGGGTATTTTCAATCCGAAGCTGGATTTGGGTGTTTATGTGAAGATGGACAAGAGCCAGCTCAAACATTGCGTGGAATGGAAAATGGTCGGCGAGGGCGACTATGTGGTGGGCATTGAGCCAACGACAGCATTGCCGGAAGGACGCGTTAAGGCGCGTGAGGCAGGCGACCTCATCATGATTGCTCCCGGCGAGGTGAGGCAATTTGATGTGGAGATCGGCGTGGTGACAGACGAGGCAGCCTACGCCAAATTATTTGATTGAGCAAGAACAAAATGAAGGTTTGAAAAGACTCGTGTCAGAATGCGATTACTGCATGGTGCGGTGGGAAGCTCGATGAAACGTTATATTGCGAATAGGCGTTTTGGTCAGAATAGGGGCAGAATATGCTCTCTTTTGCAAGGCGAAAACGAATGTTTTGCCGGTTGACCGGAGAAGGAAATTCTGATTTAATAGAGTTAGTTCAATTTTGGTATTTTTTTGAAGAGAGGCGGCAGTTTCGTACTGCCGAGGGGTGAAGGAACAGACATGAAGCGAAGGTTACATTTATTGCTTGCAGCAGTACTCTGCATTTGCCTGCTGATGATTCCCGTTACCGCAGGTGCGGATTTCGGCGGGTTCAGCGGCTCCAGCGATTACGGCGGCGGAGGCGGTGGCGGATACAGCTCCGGCAGCGATTTTGATACCGGATCGTCATACAACAACAACACGTATTATTATGGTGGTTCCTCCGGTGGCAGCTCGGGCGGGGATGATGATACAGGCATTTGGATTGGTATTGCATTGGTGGGCGCAGTGTTCTTGATTAGCATTTTAGTCGGCGTTGCAAAAAGCAAGAAGGGCGGCGCACAGCCTGCGGGTGCACAGCGTACCAGCGCGGCGATGCTGCGGCCTATGGAAGAATATACGCAGGTGGATGCACACTTTGACGCGGCGGCTTTGCAGGAGAAACTGGGCAACTGGTATGTGCAGATGCAGAATGGGTGGCAGGACAAGCAAATTGAAGAACTGCGGCCTTACTTTACGGATGCGCTGTATAATCAATTTGAGCATCAACTAGAGGTGTTCCGTCAGCAGAAAAAGACCAACTATATCGAGAATATAACGGTGTTGGGCGTGAATCTGCGAGGATTCTTCCAAAAGGAAGGACTGGATCACATCATTGCGGAATTGCGCACGCGCATTATAGATTACACGCTGGATGACGCAACAGGCAATTTGGTATCCGGTAGCAAGACGGCAGAGAAGTTTATGACGTATGAGTGGGATCTGTGCCGTACCACGGGTGAGATGACCGAGCAGGCGGGTGAGAAGCATGCAGTCAACTGTCCGAACTGTGGTGCACCGCTGGATATCAACGCAACGACCAAGTGCCCGTATTGTGGCTCTATTGTTACAGTTACGCAGCATGGCTGGGCAATTTGCGGCATGAAAGGAATCGCGCAGCAGACAGTGGGCAAGTAAGCCGTGCTGCAGAATCGCTTGGGAAACAGTTGATTTCTAAGAATTGATTTTAGATGGGATGAAGGAAGCCGGCAAGCAGCTGGCTTCCTTTTCACATACCGCAAAATAAAAGGAATCTTATGAAATGGCGCACAGCACGCATGCGATAATGAAAACCAATAGAACGCCCGGTCGCATGACACCTTTTCGGATCACCCTGCTGCATTTGCGCGATTGGAAAGGAAAAGCAGATCCATATTTTAAAAGTATGATTTTGCTGGCGAGAAATGATCGTGAAAAACCGCCGCAGGGGAATGCAGGGAAGCGAGTGGCAAAGGGAAAACGGAAAGCTACAGCGCCCTGGTCGGTTTCAAACGTATGAAATCGGGGGACGGGCGTCTGCTAGGAATTCTAAGCGTTGTTGCCGAGCGGCGCGACTTCCCGTTCAAAGATTTTCCGCCCACGTTCTGTGAGCGCGGGTAACGCCACTGCCCACAAACTGGCGCGGGGATCGTATGGCATGTCCTCCCACCGTGCGAAGTGAGCAATCGCGTAGCACGAAGCGGTCATCAGCACTTGGATCATACCCCGTGTCTGCCCTGCAAACAGCTCCGGCTGCATCAGTCCTGCTTTGCGTAAATTCTGAAACGCGATATCATAAGCGGCATAGATTTCCCGCATGATGGATAGTTGAATCTGCGCCACGCGCGGACACATCTGCGCAAGCTGTGCGTAGTTGCGAAAGTAATACTGATTGCTGCTTTGGTGCTCGGTCAATCGCCAAAATAACGCATCTAATTCCGCGATGGTTTGCACCTGCGCAAACGGCTTGTGTGCTTTGTGTCGCTCCAGCACCACTGCCTCGATCAGGTCTTCCTTTTTTTTAAAATGATAGGTCAGATTTCCCACGCTGATGCCCAGCTTTTCCGCAACATCACGCATGGTGACTTCCAGATATCCTCGCTCCCGAAACAGTGCACGTGCCGCTTGCAGAATTTCACATTTTATATCCGCTTTCATCCCAACCTCCATTTTTTTGCTTGCTACGGTTGACATTTTAGCACGCATGTACTAAAATGTCAAGGAAAGGGAAAAGGATGCGGGGGGAGATTTTCCCAATGTTTGGCTAGATCAACGCATTCAGAAAGGAAACCAAATGGAGCAGACAAAGAATCCACTTGCAACCCAGCCGATCGGGAAGTTGATTGCGCGATATGCCGTTCCTTCCATCATCAGCTTTTTAGTCAGTGCACTTTATAATATTGTTGACCAGATTTTTATTGGGCAAGGTGTGGGAATGCTTGGCAACGCCGCCACCAACGTCGCGTTTCCATTGACCACCATCACTACGTCTATTGCGTTGCTCTTAGGCATTGGCAGCGCCTCCAACTTTAATTTAGAGATGGGTGCAGGCAATAAAGAAAAAGCAGCGCGCATTGCGGGCGCGGGGCTTTCTCTGATGGTTATTTTCGGTGTGACGCTTGCGGTGGGGGTAATCGTATTTTTGAACCCGATGCTGACTGCATTTGGTGCGACGCAGAGCGTATTACCTTATGCGCAGACATATACGTCTATCACGACACTGGGCATACCACTGCTGATTTTAACCTCGGGTGGGTGTCAACTGATTCGCGCGGACGGCAGTCCGATCTATTCTATGATGTGCATGTTGAGTGGCGCAATCATCAACACCATTTTAGACCCCATCTTCATTTTTGGCTTTGGGATGGGCATGGCGGGCGCCGCCATTGCAACCGTGTTGGGACAGCTTGTATCCGCGATGATAGCGATCGCTTATTTTCGCAAGTTTAAGACGGTCAGGCTGGAACGCAGATTTTTCAAGCCTACGGCGCAAAACACAAAACTAATCTGCTCGCTGGGCGCTGCATCTTGCTTCAACCAGCTTGCCATGACGGCTGTGCAAATTGTTATGAATAATACGCTGACCTACTACGGCGCGCTGTCACACTATGGCAGCGAGATTCCGCTTGCTTGCGTCGGCGTAATCACAAAGGTGAACATTGTGCTGATGGCCTTTATTTTGGGCATCACGCAGGGATGCCAGCCTATTAACGGATTTAATTACGGTGCGCGAAATTATAAACGGGTGAAGCAGACATATCGCAAAGCCGCTTTTATCATACTGATTGTCTCTACGGTGGCGTTCCTTTGCTTTCAGATTTTCCCGCGGCAGATTATCAGCATATTCGGGCAGGGGAGCGAGGACTATTTTGAATTTGCTGAACGATATTTCCGCATCTTTATGATGTTGACCTTCATCAATGGCATACAGCCGCTTACGGCGAACTTCTTTACTTCCATTGGCAAGGCGACGCGGGGCATCTTGCTTTCGCTGACGCGCCAGATTATATTTTTGCTTCCGCTGATTGTCATTTTCCCTGCGATTTGGGGCATCGACGGCGTGATGTATGCAGGTCCCATTGCGGACGCGGCCGCGGCGATTTTGGCTGTGTTCCTTGTGGTGGGCGAAATGCGGCACATGGAGCAGCGGGATGTGCGATATCGCAAAGAGCTTTGTCAGGCATCTACGGGAAAATAACGCGCTGCAGAATTACGATTGATCAAGCTGAACAGACGACAGGAGAGCGGACACGATGACCAAGCGGAAGGGCGCTTTGAAGCGGATTGCTTTGTTGCGATGCGGGGTTGGTACGATCGAGCCTTGAGACATGTGCTCAGGCTGTGTTGGACAGGAAGATCAGCCGATCCGCTGCACATTTCCGGGACTAAGATATTGGTAGACGCTGCCGGTATGCCGATTTTCAATGACAACGAAGGTTGCGGTTGGTCCGAACAACGAGTGGTCGATCCATGTTCCGCTGTTCAAACAGAGCTTGCCTTTTTCCTGTTGTACGCCAGCCATGTGAGAGTGACCAAACACGACCATGTCGATTCGGTCATCGCATTCAAAATACTGTTTTGTGTGCTGACCATATACTGCGGCATGCGTCTCCAGCAGGGTTGCTGCTTCAATGAATGGGGTGTACACGTGCACGTGATTGCGGCGCTGACGCTCCTCCCAGTTTTGCGCAAAGCCTGCATACAGTGTGCGATCTGTCTGCTGACAGGAAAAATAACGTGGCGCCAAATCCGATAGCGCATACGCGCCGTCAAAACCATCCATGTGTACCGTAAGCAATGGCTGGTCAAATGCTTCTTGCACGACAAAATAATACAGCGTATCTGCCCACCGGCGTTCGTACAAATATGCGGCGAACTTCTTTTTGTCGTGTGGATCGGGAGCCGGTAAAACAGGCGGCGTGCCTTCGCAATGCGCCAAGCCCTGCAAGCGCGAGGTGATACCCAGCCGCGAGCCGAAATACTCCGGCGGCAACAACCCGCGCCCTGAGCGCGAAACCGGATCAGGTGCGCAATAAGCATCGTAGCGATGTCCGTGCTCTATGACGACGCCATCCATCCAATAGCGACCCAATCCGAACGCGTCCCGCGCTTGCTCGATGCCGGGCAACAGTTCCGCAAGTGTTTGTGCGGTGAGCAGCATATCATGATTGCCGGGCAGATAAATGACCGGCTTGCGCGCGATAACATAGCGCAACGCATCCATCACGTCTGCGTTGTGCGCCGCGACTTGACGGAAAAACTGCGCACTGTCCACATATGATGGGTAGTTGCAAGGCAAGACCCATTCATCCATGAAATCTCCGGCGATGACCAGCCGCTCGACGCAGGGCGTATCCGCGAGGTCACGCAGAAAAGCGCACAGCAGGGGGCGATTGTGCACGATCTGCGCGTAGGCATCCTCAATGCCCAAATGAATATCGCTTATGACAACGGTGCGCGGCGTATGGTCAAAAAAAAGCATGGCGTCCTCCACTGTTTTGTATTCCTCTATTATTGTAATGTATGGTCGGGCGTAATGTAAAGAGGGTAGGAGGCAGACCTGCAAGCTGAAACCGTCCTGCTTAAGCGTGTTCCATGCTTGTATTAGGACTTCCACCGTTATCGGGTCGCAGCTTGCCTTTTTGGCTCGTTTGCTTGCTAAACCGCAAAGCCGTGCTTGTTGGAGGTCGCTTCTCATCCCACAGATGCAGGCTCTATGCAGGAATCGCTCACGCAAAAGAAATAAAAAACCAGCCGTGAGGCTGGTTCGATGATTTTATGGATGAAACGCTTACAACGGCTCGATCACGCCAAGGTCGCCGTCTGCTCTTTTGTACATGATGTTGATTTCGCTGGTGTGCGGGTTGCGATATACAAAGAAATCGTGCCCCAACATCTCCATTTGGATGGACGCGTCTTCCACTTCCATCGGACGTACGGCAAATTTTTTGGTTTTGACGATTTGCGGCTCTTCTTCATCCGCAAAGTCTGTACCGCCTTGGTCAAACACCACATCCTGTACATACGCTTGCTCGTGCAACCGCTTTTCCAGCTTGGTACGATGCTTGCGAATCTGGCGTTCCAGCTTGCGCAAAGCAACTTCGATGGAAGAATACATATCGCCCGTTGCTTCCTCTGCGCGTAGCACGACACCGTCCATCGCCAATGTAATCTCCGCAATGTTGCGCGCTTTTTGAATGGAAAGCGTCACATGCATTTCGGTTTCGGGTTTAAAGTAACGCTCCATTTTGGAGGCTTTTTTGTCTACCGTATCCCGCAGGTATTGGGAGACTTCCATGTTTTTTCCGGAAATTTTAATCTTCATAGTCCTGTCCGCCTTTCCGTAAGGAATATTTCAATCCGCCCTTGCGGGCGAAACTTTGGCTATCTCATTGATACAATCAATTTGCTGTCTTAAAACGCCATTCCTTTGAATTTTTAAAAAATTGGAAAACACTTTTGTCCATGATTGAACCCTCTTTTACTTGACTCTATCATAGCACAGCACCGGTTAAAGTACAATCCGAAATGCGAATTTCTTGTAAACAGATTTGAATATTTTGTGTATTCGGTTTACTTCACAAATCAAGTTTGTTAAAATAGAACATGGAATCTTATCATGGCGTATTTGCGCGATGGATAAGGCGTACGGCATATTTCATGCGTCGTGCAACATGCGAAAGAGAAGGATAGACTATGGGATTTTTTTCAAACTCGGCATTGCGCCCGGTTAAAAAGCTGGCAGACAAGGTAGAGGCGCTTGCACCCAAATTTGAGGCGATGAGTGATGCGGAGTTGGTTGGGCAGACCGCTCAGTTCAAACAGCGCTTTGAAAATGGCGAGACGATGGACGATCTGTTGCCGGAGGTGTTCGCTCAGGTGCGCGAGGCAAGTTGGCGTGTGCTGGGACTGCGACATTTTTATGTGCAGATTTTAGGCGGCATCGTACTGCATCAGGGCAACATTGCAGAAATGCGCACCGGTGAAGGTAAAACGTTGGTGGCAACTTTGCCTGCGGTTTTGAACGCGATTCCGGGGCGGGGCGTACACATTGTCACCGTCAATGAGTACCTTGCCAAGCGTGACAGTGAATGGATGGGTAAGGTGTTCCGCTATTTGGGATATACAGTTGGTCTGGTGACGCGCGAAATGGATCGTGCGCAAAAGCAGAAGGCGTACGCCTGCGACATCATTTATTCCACCAACAACGAATTGGGATTCGATTATCTGCGTGACAACATGGTAGTGCGCAAAGAGGATTTGGTGCAGCGCGAACTGGCGTATGCCATCGTAGACGAGGTGGACAGCATCTTGATCGACGAGGCACGCACGCCGCTGATCATTTCCGGGCAAGGGGATAAGGGCACGGATATGTACCGTCAGGCAGATCAGTTTGTGCGCAAGCTTAAAGCAGAGCAATATGACCTGGACGAGAAGATGAAGGCGGTTAATCTCAATGAGGAAGGAACCGCTGCCGCAGAAAAGCACTTTGGTGTGGAGCGGCTGACGGATATCGAAAACACGGAGCTGGTGCATCACATCAATCAGGCACTCAAAGCGCATGTATTGTTTGTACGGGATCGTGAATATGTGGTGCAGGATGGCGAAGTCGTCATCGTTGACGAGTTTACCGGCCGTTTGATGGTTGGGCGCCGTTACTCCGACGGACTGCATCAGGCAATCGAGGCAAAGGAAGGCGTGAAGGTGGAGCGTGAATCTAAAACGCTGGCAACCGTCACTTTCCAAAATTACTTCCGTATGTACAAAAAGCTTGCGGGTATGACGGGTACTGCAAAAACTGAGGAACAGGAGTTCATCGGCATTTACAATTTGCAGGTGGTAGAGATTCCTACGCACATGCCTAATATCCGTAAGGACGGCAACGATGTGATTTATTCCACGAAGCTGGGTAAATTTAAGGCTGTGGTGGAGGAGATCATCAAGATACATGAGGCGGGGCAGCCGGTGCTGGTGGGTACCGTTTCGGTCGCAGACAGTGAGCAGGTGTCCGAAATGCTTGTGCGCCGCGGCGTGAAGCATGAGGTCTTGAATGCGAAAAACCATATGCGTGAAGCGCAGATCATTGCGCAGGCAGGCAAGAAAAATGCTGTTACCATTGCCACCAACATGGCAGGACGTGGTACGGACATTCTCTTAGGCGGCAACGCGGACTATATGGCGCGCAATGAGATGCGGGCAAGCGGCATGGAGGACGAACTGATCGAGCAGGCGGTGTCTCATGCTGCAACAACAGACGAGCAGGTTCTGGAGGCGCGTAAGCTCTACGCCGAGTTACTTGCCAAACACAAAAAAGATACGGATGCAGAACATCAGGAAGTAGTTTCGCTGGGCGGCTTGTATATCATTGGTACCGAACGGCACGAGTCGCGTCGTATCGACAACCAGTTGCGCGGCCGAAGCGGCCGTCAGGGCGACCCCGGCTCTTCCAAGTTCTTTATTGCGCTGGAGGATGACCTCATGCGGTTGTTTGGCGGCGAGCGTGTGCAGATGATTATGGATCGGCTTTCCCGCGATGACGATATTCCGCTGGAAATTGGTATGCTGACCAAGCAGATCGAAAATGCACAAAAGCGCATTGAGGGAAACAACTACAATCTTAGAAAGCACGTTTTGGACTATGACGACGTCATGAACAAGCAGCGTGAGGTAATCTATGGTCAGCGCAGACAGGTGTTGATGGGCAATGACGTAACGCAAAACATTCAAGACATGATGCATGGTGTTATTACGGATGCACTGGATGTCTATTGTCCCAAAGGTCAATATTCCGAGGAGTGGAACTGGGTGGAGTTGCGTGCGTACTTTGATCGTGTGTTTGGCGTTGCGCTGCCGGATTATACACTTTCCGAGCAGGAAACCGTTGATCGAGATGATTTTTTCAAAAAGGCGGAAAATTTAGTACAGCAGGCTTACGCCGCCAAGGACGAAGAACTGTCCACTTCCGGTTACAGCCTACGCGATGCGGAACGCATGGTATTGCTGCACGTGGTGGACAATAAGTGGATGGATCATATCGACGCAATGGATCAATTCCGGCGCGGCATTGGTCTTCGTGCGCTGGGTCAGCGTGATCCGATCAATGAATATCGTATGGAAGGCTTCGACATGTTTGAGACAATGATCGAATCCATCCGCGAAGAAACGATGTATATGCTGTTCCACATTCGTGTGGAAAGTAAAGTGGCACAGCGTCAAATCAACGAATCCAGCATTCGGGAAAACATTGACGCAGACGGCAACCCCATCGGCCAGCCTGCCACGCGCGGCGCAAGCGCAAATCGTGGCGAGGCACAGGTACCGGTACGCGCGGAAAAGACGGTAGGGCGCAATGCGCCTTGCCCATGCGGAAGCGGTAAAAAGTACAAAAACTGCTGCGGCAAAGAAGGCTGAGCAGGATCACCCAATAGAAACGAGGGGAAATGTATGCGACAGATTTTTGTTACAGAACCGGAAGAAATTAGTAGCAGCACGATCTCTTACGCGACGGTCGGCACTGGCTGGATCACGGAGGCGTTTATCCGTGGGGCGATGCAGGTGGAGGGGCTAGAGCTGAGGGCGGTGTATTCCCGCAGCATGGACAAAGCAGAGGCATTTGCGAAACAATATGAGGGCGTGGATGCCTACGACAACCTGGCAGACTTGGCGGCAAGCGATGTGGAAGCAGTGTACATTGCAAGCCCCAACAGCTTACATTACGAGCAATCAAGGCTTTTTTTGGAAAACGGCAAACACGTGATCTGCGAAAAGCCCATTACCGTTACCCCCGAACAGTTGTTTGAACTGCAAAAGTTGGCAGAGGCGAACGATGTCGTGTACATGGAAGCGATTATGATGCTGCATCAGCCACAGCGCAAATTACTGCGAGATGCCATGCAGCGTATTGGCAATATCTCTGCGGCACGTTTTGATTACTCCCAGCTTTCCTCAAAATATGAGAGTTTTCGTAATGGTGAAAACCCCAATATTTTCAATCCGGATTTTGCAGCAGGCTGCTTGATGGATATGGGCATTTATTGTGTATATCCGGCGATCGATCTGTTTGGTACACCGCAAAAAATTCATGCGGTCGCTGGCATTTTAGAGAATGGGATTGACGGGTTTATCAATGCGATTTACCAATATGAGGACATCAGTGTCGGCATCAGCAGTTCAAAGATCGGGCAAGGTCGAATTGGGTCTGAGATCCTGGGGGATTTGGGAACGATCGTAATTGATGAGATTTGGCACCTTGCAAAAATGCGCATACACTGGAAGGATGGGACCATCGAGGAAATTTTTGGCAGCGTTGCCAAAGATGATCTAATGGCAGCGGAGGCGCAAAGCTTTTGGCGGTATATCACTGAGCGTGAGGAATCGGCGGCCGAATATGCCTACGCAAAGAAACTGTCTCTTGCAGTTTCGCATACAATGAGCCAAATGAGGCACATGACCGGCGCAACATTTGCGGAGGATGAGGCGGAGATTTAGACAATTTGCATACAGGTGGTTTTTGTTGCAGGGTATCACTAAAACCACCTGTATAAAAGCGTAAAGTCAAATTTTTTGCCAACCACACTAGAAAACTATTGCAAATGCTTAAAGATGTGATATACTATTTAAGTGTTAATTTGTCTGGGTGTAGCGCAGTTTGGTAGCGTGCTTGAATGGGGTTCAAGAGGTCGCAGG